>NZ_JBIAUP010000007.1:0-387965 GCF_042892945.1 Streptomyces sp. NPDC001678
GGGCCACTCAAAAACCAGCTCCCGCCCCGGGCCGGGCCGGGGGGGCCCCCCCCCCCCCCCCCCGGGCCCCCCCCCCCCCCCCCCCCCCCCCGCGGGGGGGGGCCCCCCCCGCCCGGGGCGGGGCGCCCCGCCTCGGGGGTTCACAGGCCGGCGAGCACCGTGCGGACGGCGCCGATCACCTCGTCCTGCACGCCGGGCGGCAGGGCCGGGTACATCGGCAGCGAGAAGATCTGCCCGGCCAGCTCCTCGGTGACCGGCAACGCGCCCCTGGCGTAGCCGAGGTGGGCGAAGCCGCTCATGGTGTGCACGGGCCAGGGATAGCTGATGTTCAGCTCGATGCCGAACTCCTTGAGCCGCTCGATGATGTCGTCGCGCCGCGGATGACGCACGGTGTAGACGTAGTAGACGTGTTCGTTGCCGGGGACGGTCGCCGGGAGGACGAGAGAGGTGTCGCCGAGGCCCTCCTCGTAGCGGCGGGCGACCGCGCGGCGGTCCTCGATGTACGAGTCGAGGCGGCGCAGCTTGCGGCGCAGGATCTCCGCCTGGACCTCGTCCAGGCGGGAGTTGTGGCCCGGGGTCCGCACGACGTAGTAGCGGTCCTCCATGCCGTAGTAGCGCAGCCGGCGCAGGTCGTGTGCCGTCTTGTCGTCGGAGGTGAGCACCGCGCCGCCGTCGCCGTAGGCGCCGAGCACCTTGGTCGGGTAGAAGGAGAAGGCGGCCGCGTCGCCGAACGTGCCGGCGAGCCGGCCGTGCCGGCGGGCGCCGTGGGCCTGGGCGCAGTCCTCCAGGAGCACCAGCCCGTGCTCGGCCGCGAGGCGCTGGAGCGGTGCCATGTCGACGCACTGGCCGTAGAGGTGGACGGGCAGCAGGCACCGGGTGCGCGGGGTGATGGCCGCCGCGACCTGTTCGGTGTCCATCAGGTAGCTGTCGCGGTGCACGTCGACGAACACCGGTGTGGCGCCGACGGAGTCGATGGCGACCACGGTCGGCGCGGCGGTGTTCGACACGGTGACGACCTCGTCGCCGGGGCCGACGCCCAGCGCCTGGAGGGCCAGTTTGATGGCGTTGGTGCCGTTGTCGACACCGACGCAGTGCCGTGCGCCGTGATGGCCGGCGAACTCCCGCTCGAAGCCGAGCACGCTCTCGCCGAGGACCAGCCGTCCCGAGGCGAAGACCTTCCGCACGGCGTCCAGAATGTCGGCCTGTTCTTTCTCATATTCAGGTAGGTAGTCCCATACGAGAGTGGCCATGACTGCCCTCCGCCTCCCATGCGTTGATGCCGAAATCACAGGGTGTGGGCATCGCCCGACAGCACAGCACATCGCCGCGGGCGGCCACAACCCTTTCCGTCGCTCTATTTCCGCTCGATTCGCCATCGAATGGAATTTGCTTTCCTTGCGCCCCGTCAAATCGTCTCGTTAGCATGAGACCAATTCGAAAGAGGGGGCTTCCCATGAAGGGGATCATTCTCGCGGGCGGCGCCGGAACGAGGCTGCACCCCATCACGATCTCGGTTTCGAAACAGCTTCTTCCGGTCGGCGACAAGCCGATGGTCTACTATCCGCTCTCCACCCTCATGCTCGCGGGCGTCAGGGATGTCCTGATCATTTCCATGCCGCACGACCTGGAGGGCTTCCGCCGGCTGTTCGGCGACGGCTCGCAGCTGGGCATGCGGATCGACTACGCGGCGCAGGACCGGCCCAACGGCCTGGCCGAGGCCTTCGTCATCGGCGCCGACCACGTGGGCGACGACGACGCGGCCCTGGTCCTGGGGGACAACATCTTCCACGGCCACCACTTCTACGACCTGTTGCAGGACGCCGTCCGGGACGTGGACGGCTGTGTCCTGTTCGGCTATCCCGTCGAGGACCCGGAGCGCTACGGCATCGGGGAGACCGACGACCGCGGCCGTCTGATCGCCCTGGAGGAGAAGCCGGCGCGGCCGCGGTCCAACCTCGCCATCACGGGCCTGTACTTCTACGACAACGACGTCGTGGACATCGCCAAGAACCTCCGTCCCTCCGCCCGCGGCGAACTGGAGATCACCGATGTCAACCGGCGGTATCTGGCGCAGGGCCGGGCAAAACTGATCGATCTCGGCCGGGGATTCGCCTGGCTGGACGCCGGGACCCCCGAATCCCTGTTGCAGGCCGGCCAGTACGTCCGGACCCTGGAGGAACGCCAGGGTGTGCGCATCGCCTGCGTCGAGGAAATAGCGCTCCGCATGGGATTCATCGACGCGGAGTCCTGCCACCGGCTCGGCGAGAAACTCGCCTCGGCCGACTACGGGAAATATGTGATGTCGGTGGCCCGGGAATTCGGCGGAAGCGCGGCCGGGCGGTCAGCCGGCTGAGCCGGTGCCGCGGACCCCGACGAAGAGGCCGCGGCCGGTCGGCCCGCCCTCGAGGTACTCGGCGGTGCAGCCGGCGTCCAGGAACGCCGCGGTGTATTCCTCCCGGGTGAAGAGCGTCAGCACGTCGGTCTCGGTGAACTGACGGATGCCCGCGGCGTCCCCCACGGTGAAGCGCACCTCCATGCGGGTGGCCCGGCCCTGGCGGGTGGAGTGCGAGACGCGGGCGACCGTCCGGCCGTCCTCCTGGGCCAGGTCGCCCGCCACGTACCCCTCGATGAACCGCTCCGGGAACCACCAGGGTTCGACGACCAGGACCCCTCCGGGTTCCAGGTGCTGGGCCATCGACCGGACGGCGGCCCGCATGTCCGCCACCGTCTCCAGATAGCCGATGGCGCAGAACATGCAGACGACCGCCGAGTAGGCGCGGCCCAGGGTGAAGTCCCGCATGTCACCGGCGTGCACCGGCGTCCCGGGCAGCCGCTGCCGGGCCAGCCGGCGCATCGGCGCGGCGATCTCCAGCCCCTCGGCCTCGGCGAACAGGGTCCGGAAAGTGCTCAGATGCGCTCCCGTGCCGCAGGCGACGTCGAGCAGCGTGTCCGCGCCGGGGCACCGTTCGCGGACGGTCCGGGCGATGTCCTCGGCCTCCGCTCCCCAGTCCTTGCCCCGGCTGCGGTAGACGCTCTCGTAGACCTCGGCGAGTTCTCGTCCGTACAAAGTGCCTCCTCGGCAGGTGGATGCGGGCCGTCCCGATGCTGGCGAGCGTGGCTGGAGGAGCGTTGGAGCATCGCTGGACGGTTCACCGGGCCACTCGCTCCAGCGGAAATCGACGGGCCGGTGGGACGGTCGGCCCGGAAGCCCGCAGGAGAGAGCGACAGGAGGGGGACGACGTCATGACGACTCTCGCGAACGCCAACGCCAACGCCAACGCCACCGTGGATCGCGACCGCGCCGAGGTCGAGCACTTCTACGCCCGGCAGATGACGCTGCTGGACTCCGGGGAGGCCGACGCCTGGGCGGCCACCTTCACCGAGGACGGCTCGTTCGCGCCGCCCTCGCTCCCGGAGCCGGTGCGCGGCCGGGCGGCGCTGGCCGAGGGGGCGCGCAAGGCGTTCGCTGCCCTGGCCGCCGAGGGGGACACCCACCGCCACTGGGTCGGCATGGTCGCCGTCCGGCCGGGCGAGGACGGCTCCCTGGTGGCCGAGAGCTATGTGCAGGTGGTGGCGGTCCGTGCCGGAGCGGGCCCTCGGCTGCACCTGATGTGCACGTGCACCGATGTGTTCGTGCGCCAGGAAGGCGAATTGCTGGTCCGGGAGCGCGTGGTCACCCGGGACGACCGGAGGTAGCGGGGACCATGAGCGCAGCGGGCGACACGAATACCGCACCGGGCGCGGCCGCACCGCGCGGGGTGATCGTCACCGGCGGTGGCACCGGCATCGGCCGGGCCGTCGCACGGGCCTTCGCCGCCCTCGGGGACGGCGTCCTCGTGGTGGGCCGGACACCGCAGACGCTGGCGGAGACCGCGCACGGGTACGCCACCGTCCGGACCCTGGCCACCGACGTCACCGCGCCCGACGCGCCCCGGCGGATCACCGACGCGGCGCTGGCCGCCTTCGGGCGCGTCGACGTACTGGTCAACAACGCCGCCACGGGTGCCGCCGGGTCCCTGGCCGGCACCGAACCGGACGCCGTACGGGCCCAGTTCGCCACCAACCTGCTGGCGCCGCTGCTCCTGACGCACGGGGCGCTGGACGCCCTGGCGGCCGACGGCGGCGGCACGGTCGTGAACATCACCTCGTCGGGCTCGCTGGGCCGGCGGGCCTGGCCGCACAACGGCGTGTACGGCGCCGCCAAGGCGGCCCTGGACTTCCTGACCCGGACCTGGGCCGTGGAGCTCGCCCCCCGGGGCATCCGGGTGACCGGCCTCGCCCCGGGCGTCGTCGACACCGGCATCGGCGAGCGCATGGGCATGTCCCACGAGGACTACGCCGCCTTCCTGAAGGGGATCGCCGAGCGCGTGCCGACGGGCCGCGTGGGGCGGCCGGAGGACATCGCCTGGTGGGTCGTGCGGCTCGCCGACCCGGGCGCGCAGTACGCCACCGGGACCGTGGTCGCGGTCGACGGCGGCCTGTCACTCACCTGAAGCCGCCGCACGCCGCGGTGCGCGCACACCGAAGAAGGACGGGGACTGTGGCAATCCAACAGACTGTGGAAATCCAACAGACCGACAGCGAACTGGGCCGCCATCTGCTGACCGCCCGGGGCTTCCACTGGATCTACGGCACCGGCGGCGACCCGTACGCATTGACGCTGCGCGCGGAGTCCGACGACCCGCCGGCGCTGGCCCGCCGGATCCGCGAGGAGGGGGCGCTCCACCGGAGCGCCACCGGGGCCTGGGTCACCGGCCGGCACGGCACGGGCGCCGCCGTCCTCGCCGACCCCCGGCTGGGGCTGCGCCACCACGACCTGCCGGGCCCTCAGCGGCACGTCTTCTCGGACGCCTGGAGCGATCCGCGGCTGTGTCACGTCATCCCGCTCGACGACGCCTTCCTCCACCTGGACGGCGCCGACCACGACCGGGTGGCACGGGCCTGCGCGCCCGTGTCCGGGGAGCGCGCGGCGGAGCGCCACCGGGACCTCGTCGAACGCGTCCAGCGGGAGATCGCGGAGAAGCTGGACGACACGTTCGACCTGACGGCCGACTTCGCCCGCCGGGCGGCCGTCGAGGTGGCCGCCGCGCTGCTCGGTGTCCCCGGTGAACTGCGCGACCGCTTCGCGCGGTTGTGCCTCGACGCCGCCCCCGCGCTCGACGCCGTCCTGTGCCCGCAGCCGCTGCCCGTGACGCGCCGCCTGCTCGACGCGGTGGCCGCCCTGCGGGACCTGCTGGGACGGCTCGTCGCCACCCGGCGCACCACCCCGGGGGACGACCTGCTCGGCACGGTGCTCGGTGCCGCGCCGCCGGGACCGGCCGGGGAGGACGACGCCCTGGCGGCCGGCATGCTGACCGCCGTCGTGGGCGTCGAGCTGACGACGGTCCTGATCGGCAACGCCTTCGAGGCGCTGCTGGCCCACCCCGGCCAGTGGCAGCTCCTCGGCGACGGCGAGCGGACGGCGGCCGACGCCGTCGAGGAAGTTCTCCGGTACGCGCCGCCGGTGCGGCTGGAGAGCCGGGTGGCCGCCCAGGACCTCGAGCTCGCCGGCCACGAGGTGCCGGCCGGCGGCCAGGTCGTCGTCCACGTCGGCGCCGCCAACCGGGACCCCGAGGTCTACCTCGCCCCGGACCGCTTCGACATCACGCGCGCCCCGAAGGAGCGCCATCTGTCCCTGGCCGGCCCGCACACCGGCTTCGCCGGGCCGCTCGCCCGGCTCCAGGCCGAGGTCGCGGTGCGCACGCTGCGGGAGCTGCGCCCGGGCCTTGAGTCCGCCGGGGACGCGCCGCGCCGGATGCGCTCCCCCGTGCTGGGCGGCTTCCTGCGGTTCCCCGTGACCACGGCGGGGTGAGCGCGATGCGGGTGCTGGTGACGTCCTTCGCCATGGACGCGCACTTCAACGGCTGTGTGCCGCTGGCCTGGGCGCTGCGCGCGGCGGGGCACGACGTCCGGGTGGCGAGCCAGCCCGCGCTGACGGGCAGCGTCACCGCGGCGGGGCTGACGGCCGTGCCCGTGGGCCGGGACCACCGGCTGGACGCGATCATGAGCGCCGTCGGGGACCGGATCCTGGCGCAGTACGTGGACCAGGAGCTCACCACGGGCGGGTCCCGGCCACCGGACGCGGAGTTCCTCAAGGGGTGGAACACGGTCATGACGGCCACGTTCTTCTCCCAGATCGGCGCGGACCCCGTGGTGGACGACCTGGTGGAGTTCGCCCGCCACTGGCGGCCCGACCTCGTGCTGTGGGAGCCGTTCACCTTCGCCGGGGCGGTGGCCGCCCGGGTGACCGGCGCCGCGCACGCCCGGGTGCTGTCCTTCCCCGACCTGTTCCTCTCCCTGCGCCGGTCCCTGCTCGGCCTGCTGGAACCGGGCCCGGTCCACCACGTCGACGACACCCTGGCGGAGTGGCTGGACTGGACGGCGGGCCGCTACGGGCACTCCTTCGACGAGGAGCTGGTCACGGGCCAGTGGTCGGTCGACCAAGTGCCGCGCGGCGTACGGATCCCGCTGGATGGGCCCACCGTGCCGATGCGGTACGTGCCGTACAACGGCCCCCTGCCCGCGGTCGTCCCGCCCTGGCTGCGCAGGGCGCCGGAGCGGCCCCGGGTCTGTGTGACGCTGGGGCTGACGGCGCGCACCTCGCGCTTTCCCAACGCCGTCCCGGTCGACCGGCTCTTCAAGGCCGTGGAGGACCTGGACGTCGAGGTGGTGGCCACCCTGGACAGGGCCGAGCGCGAGCTGCTGCCCCATGTGCCGGACAACGTCCGGCTGGTCGAGCACGTCGCCCTGGACGTCCTGCTGCCGACGTGCTCGGCGATCGTCCACCACGGCGGCGCGGGCACCTGGTCGACGGCGGTCGCGCACGGCGTCCCGCAGCTCTCGCTGGGCTGGATCTGGGACGCCATCCACCGTGCGCGGCGCACGGAGGAGCTGGGCGCGGGGCTGTACCTGCCCTCCGGCGAGGTCACCGCCGACGGGCTGCGCGAGCGGCTCCTGCGGATCCTGCGGGAGCCGTCCTTCCGCGCGGCGGCCGAACGGCTGCGCTCCGAGGGGGCCGCCGATCCCAGCCCCCACGCGGTGGTGCCCGTGCTGGAGCGGCTCACCGCCCAGCACCGGGCGACGGGCTGACGCCCGCCCCGCCGCCGCCCGAACCGCCACCGTCCGAACCCTTCCCCACCCTTCCCCGCCGGAGGTGCTTCATCAGCATGCGCATCCTGGTCACCGGTGGAGCCGGTTTCATCGGTTCCCACTACGTCCGCTCCCTGCTCGACGGGAGCCTGCCCGGGCCACGGCCGGACCGGGTCACCGTCGTGGACGCCCTCACCTACGCGGGCACCACCAGAAACCTGCCCATGGACCATCCCCGCCTCGCCTTCCACCGGGCCGACATCAGGGAGGCCGAGGCCCTGGAGCGCCTGGTCCCCGGCCATGAGGCGGTCGTCCACTTCGCCGCCGAGTCCCACGTCGACCGGTCGCTCGCGGGCGCCGCGGAATTCGTCCGGACCAATGTGCTCGGCACCCAGCTGCTGCTGGAGACGTGTCTGCGCCACGGGGTGGGGACCTTCGTCCATGTGTCGACGGACGAGGTGTACGGGTCCATCGACGAAGGGACGTGGACCGAGGAGGAGCCGTTGCGCCCGAACTCGCCCTACGCCGCCTCCAAGGCCGGTGCCGACCTGATCGCCCGGTCGTACTGGCGCACCCACGGGCTCGACGTGCGCACCACGCGCTGCGCGAACAACTACGGGCCCCGGCAGCACCCGGAGAAGCTCATCCCGCTGTTCGTCACCCGGCTCCTGGCGGGTCGGACCGTTCCGCTGTACGGGGACGGCGGCAACGTCCGGGAGTGGCTGCACGTCGACGACCACTGCCGGGCCGTGCACGCCGTTCTCACCCGGGGCCGCGCGGGCGAGATCTACAACATAGGCGGCGGCACCCACCTCACCAACCGGGAGATGACCGCCCGGCTGCTGGAGCTGTGCGGCGCGGACTGGTCCTCGGTCCGCCGGGTGCCCGACCGCAAGGGCCACGACCTGCGCTACGCCGTCGACGACACCAAGATCCGCGAGGAGCTGGGCTACGCGCCCCGCTGGTCGCTCGACGAGGGGCTGCGGGACGCGGTCGCCTGGTACCGGCGCAACCCCGGCCACTGGCGGGAGCCGGCCGGACGCGGCTGAGCCCCGTCACCACGCGCCCTCACCACGCGCCCTCACCACACCTCGTCGCCACACCTCGTCGCCACGCCTCGTCACCACGCCGAGGGCCGGCACCCGCCGTACCGGGGGTGCCGGCCCTCGGGGGCGTACGGGTCTCAGCCGCTCACCACCCGCGCCGACTCGCGGACCCGCTCCACCAGCCTGGCCTGCCGGAGCAGCGCGGGCCCGAACGACGGCCGCCCGGCCCCGGCCCCGGACAGACAGGCCCGGGCGAAGGCGTCGAGGGCGTTGCCCACCTGGTGATCGGCGGGCAGGGCCAGTTCGGTGACCTTGTCCTGCTGTTCGATCCGCACCAGCGGCTTGTGCTCACGGGGCGGTGTGAAGGCCCAGCGCACGCCGATCCGCCCCCTGCTGCCCCACAGGGCGTAGGTGGAGCGGTAGCCGTGCTGGAAGCCGAAGTCGAGCAGGGCGGTGACCCCGTCGGCGGTGGACAGCAGCGCGCTGCCGGCGACGTCCACCCCGGTGGACCCGTCGACCCGCAGACAGGCCCCCACCACCTCGAGCTCGCCCCGCAGGTACAGCTGGGCCGCCCGCAGCGGGTACACCCCCACGTCCAGCAGGGCTCCCCCGCCGAGCCGGGCGCTGTGCCGGAACGACTCCGGGCGTGGCATCGGCACCCCGAACGAGCTGGAGAACACGCGGGGTTCGCCGATCTCGCCGTCGCGGACCAGGGACAGCACGGCGGTGTGCTGCGAGTGGTGGAGGAACATGAAGTTCTCGGTGAGCACCAGGCCGAGCCGGTCCGCGAGGGCGACGAGCTCGGCGGTGTGGGCGTAGGCCGTGCTCAGCGGCTTCTCCACCAGGACGTGCTTGCCGGCGACGAGCGCCTCGGCGACCCACTCGTGGTGGAGGCCGGGCGGCAGCGGCACATAGACGGCGTCGACGTCGTCGCGGGCGAGCAGCGCCCGGTAGCCGGTCACCGCGGCGCACCCGAAGCGCGCGGCGGTGTGCTCCGCCCTGGCCCGGTCCCGGCTGGCCACCGCCACCAGCCGGGCCGGCCCGGGCCCGGCGAGGGCCGGCAGGATCCGGCGCACCGCGATGTCGGCACAGCCGAGGACCCCCATCCTCAGTACGGCTCCCGGTCGCTCTTCGGGCATCGGCCACCTCTCCGTGGAAGGACGCGTCCCACCTTCCGCAGAACGGGTCCAGGAACAGTGGAAGGGCGCTGGAGCAGCTGCCGTCACGGACTCCACGCGTCCTCGACCGGCCGCCGTCACCATGACGGGAGGCAACCCGTAGGGAAGGGACGGCTATGACGTCGGACGCCAAGGCACTGGTGCTGGAACAGGTCCGTGAGTACCACCGGGAACAGCGGGCCGGTGCCTTCCGGCCGGGAGAGACGCGCATCCTTTCCTCGGGGGCCGTCCTGGACGAGGAGGACCGTGTCGCGCTCGTGGAGGCGGCGCTGGACCTGCGGATCGCCGCGGGGGCCCGGGCCCGGACCTTCGAGAGCCGGTTCGCCCGTTACTTCGGCCTGCGCAAGGCCCATATGACCAACTCCGGTTCGTCGGCGAACCTGCTGGCGCTCTCCGCCCTGACCTCGCCCCGGCTCGGCGAGCAGCGGCTGCGCCCCGGCGACGAGGTGATCACGGTGGCCGGGGGCTTCCCGACCACCGTGAACCCGATCGTGCAGAACGGCCTGGTGCCGGTCTTCGTGGACGTCGAGCTCGGGACGTACAACACCACGGTGGAGCGGGTCGAGGCGGCGATCTCCGAGCGCACCCGGGCCGTCATGATCGCCCACACGCTCGGCAACCCCTATCCCGTGGCGGAGATCCGGCAGCTCGCCGAGGAGCACGAGCTGTTCCTCGTGGAGGACAACTGCGACGCCGTCGGGTCGACGTACCGGGGCGAGCTGACGGGGACCTTCGGTGATCTGGCCACCGTGAGCTTCTACCCGGCGCACCACATCACCACCGGGGAGGGCGGCTGTGTGCTGACGCGCAGCCTCGAACTGGCGCGGATCGTCGAGTCGTTGCGGGACTGGGGGCGGGACTGCTGGTGCGAGCCCGGGGAGGACGACACCTGCCTCAAGCGCTTCGACTACCAGATGGGCACCCTCCCCAGGGGGTACGACCACAAGTACATCTTCTCGCACGTCGGTTACAACCTGAAGGCGACGGACCTCCAGGGGGCGCTCGCGCTGAGCCAGCTGCGCAAGCTGCCCGAGTTCGGCGCGGCCCGGCGGCGGAACTGGCAGCGGCTGCGGGACGGACTCGCGGACGTCCCGGGCCTGTTGCTGCCGACCGCCACACCGGGCAGCGATCCGAGCTGGTTCGGCTTTGTGATCACGGTGTCGCCGGACGCCGGTTACACCCGGCGCGACCTGGTCGGCTTCCTGGAGGAGCGACGCATCGGCACCCGCCGGCTGTTCGGCGGCAACCTCACCCGGCACCCCGCCTATCTGGACGCGCCGCACCGCGTCGTGGGCGAGCTCACCAACTCGGACGTCATCACCGAGCAGACCTTCTGGATCGGGGTCTACCCGGGGATCACCGAGGAGATGACGGACTACATGGTCGAGTCGGTGCGGGAGTTCACCGCCAAGCACGGCTGAGGCCGGGCGTCCCGGCGCCCGCCGGTGCCGGCGCCTCCCGCTCGTCCAGCACGGGGTCCGCGGCGAGCACCGCCTGCTGCAGCCGCCGCAGCCGCGGGGAGGGCTCCAGGCCCAGCTCCTCCACGAGGCGCCTGCGCAGCCCCTGGTAGACGTCGAGGGCCTGCCAGGGACGGCCCGCCCGGTAGAGGGCGGTCATGCACTGGGCGTGGAGGCCCTCGTGCAGCGGGTGGCGCCCGATCAGCTCGACCAGTTCCGCCAGCAGTTCCACATGGCGGCCGAGCCGCAGATCGGCCTCCAGGCAGCGTTCCAGCACCCCGAGCCGGCTCTCCTCCAGCCGGGCGACCTCGATCCGCAGGACGGGGCCGATCCGGACGTCCACCAGCGCCGGTCCCCGCCACAGCGCCAGCGCCTGACGGAAGCAGCCGGACGCCACTTCGTGGCGGTGCGCCTCGGAGGCGGCGCGGCCGGCGGCGACCAGCGCCTCGTACCGGGTGACGTCGACGGTGCCGGGGGGCGCCTCCCAGCCGTAGCCGCCGTACTTGGTGACGAGGACGTCCTTCGCGCCGACCGGCGCGTCCGGCCCCATCGCGGTGGTCAGCCGGCGGCGCAGCTGAAGGATGTAGGTGTGGAGGGTGGCGAGGGCGCTGTGCGGTGGCTCGGTGTCCCAGATCTCCTCCATCAGGGTCCGGACCGGCAGGACGCGGTTGGCGTGGATGCCCAGTAACGCGAGGATCTGGCGCGGCTTGGCGGCGGTGGGCACGACCGACGCGCCCCGCACTTCAGCCGTCAGCGGTCCCAGCAGGCTGATCTCCAAGGCTTCTCCCCCATCGATCCCACGGGGCGCGTTTTCTCGTTCGTGCGCCCCCTGTCCCCGAGCCTTCCGGGCGGCTCCCGCCGCAGCCAGTGCCATGAACCCGAACGGGCCGTGAATGCTGCCGTGGCCCCCTGTGAAATCCTCACACCCGGGACATGAGGCCGTCACCGCGCTCCCGCGCCGACGACGGACGATGCCCAAGGGGCGGGGCGCGGTCCCGTCAACGGGTGGCGCGCGCTCCACGGCCGGGCATGGCTCAAATCTCGCACTTACGCCCTAGTATCGATACTGCGTTCTCACGAGTGCTGTTCGGCGTACGGGGGAATCGATGCGGAATTCCGACGGCCATGACCTTCCCGCGCACCGGTGCGCGACATGGCGCGGAAGGATCGCCCCGGACCCACCCACGCTGATCGTCACCGCGGTGCTCGGCGGCTTCCTCGCCCTGACCGTCTGCTACGTGATCGCGAGCCGGCCGGAACCGTCGGCGCTCGGCGCCGTGCTGGCCCTGGTGCCACTGGTCTTCGGCGTGCAGCTCCTCCAGTCCCTGCCCCCGCCGGCCGCCCGCCCGGCGCGCCACCGCTACTGGACGCTGGGCTTCCAGGCCTTGCTCACGTATCTGCCGTATCCGGCGTTCGGCGAGGCCTGGCTGGCGATCCCGGGCTTCCTGGCCGGATCCGCGCTGCTGGTCCTGCCCGCCCTGCTCGCGTGGCCGGCGTTCGCGGCGACGGTCGCCTCGGCCACCCTCATGGCGGTGCACAGCGGCTGGGACGCCCACCGGCTGGGCTGGGTGACCAGCACCGCCCTGCTCGTCGGCCTCGTCGTGTACGGGCTCTCCCGGCTGACCGGTCTGATCCATGAAGTGCGGGGTTCGCGCCGGGAGTTCGCGGACGAGGCGGTCGGCCTGGAACGCCAGCGGTTCGCCCGCGACCTCCACGACCTGCTGGGCTACAGCCTGGCCACCATCGCCTACAAGAGCGAGCTGACCCGCCGGCTGCTGCCGGCCAAGAACACCCGGGCCCAGCAGGAGCTGACCGAGATCCTGGAGACCGCGCGACAGGCCCTGTCGGACGTGCGGGCGGTCTCGCACCGCTACCGCGACCTGTCGCTGTACGCGGAGACCGCGGCGGCCGAGTCCACGCTCACCGCGGCGGGCGTCCGCGTCAGCCTGTGCGTGGACCACGTTCCGCTGTCACGGCCGGTGGAGACGGCGCTCGCGACGGTGGTCCGCGAGGGCGTCGCCAACATGCTCCGGCACAGCGGTGTGCGCCGCTGCGCCATCGAGCTCCGCCGGGACGAGCGGTCGGTGCGGCTGAGCATCGCCAACGACGGCGTGGCCAGGCCCGCGCGGGCCCGCTTCGGCGTGGCCGTCTCGGGGGGCAGCGGCATCACCAACCTGCGGACCCGGATGGAGGCGTTCCAGGGGCGGCTGGAGACCGAGGTGCGGGCCGGGGGGTGGTTCCGTCTGTCGGCGACGGTGCCCCTGGGCGCCCCATGGGTGTCGCCCTGCGACGACGCGACCGGAGTGTCGGATTCGGCGACCGTCGCCTGAGCCCGGCCCCCGCGCGCACCGGCCGGCCTTTACAGCCAGCCGGCCTCGCGGGCGATACGGACCGCGTCCATCCTGTTGCGGGCCCCCAGTTTGATCACGGTGCTGCTGAGGTAGTTGCGCACCGTCCCCGGGGACAGGAAGAGCCGGGTGGCGATCCGCACGGGGTCCTCGCCCTGCGCGGCCAGCCTGAGCACCTCGAGTTCCCGGGGGGTGAGCGGCTGCGTCGTCTCCTCCAGGGCCGCCAGCGCCTGCTCCGGGTCGATCACGCGCCGGCCGACCGCGACGTCCCTGATGGCCTGGGCCAGCCGGGCGGGCTCGGTGTCCTTCAGGAGGAACCCCGACACCCGTGCGGCCAGGGCCCGGCGCAGCGTCCCCGGCTGGCAGAGCCCGGTGAGCATCAGGATCCGGCATTCGGGCACCGCCTCGCCCAGCGCGGCGGCGGCCGTGATCCCGTCCACCCCGGGAAGGTCGATGTCGATCACCGCGACGTCCGGGTTCAGCTCGACTGCCATCGGCACTATCTTGTCCCCTCTGGCGAGCTCGGCGACCACCTCCATGTCGGGCTCGAGCGCCATCAGCTCGGCCAGCGCGCGACGGAGGAGCAGCATGTCCTCCGCTATCAGAATCCGTATCATCGCCCCGCCCCCGTATGCCCACCCCACGTGCGGCCTCGCGGAGGTCCGCCTCGCCGATCCCGGCCGTACGGGCACGACACGCCCGTACGTGAACCCCCTTCGAGCATCGTAGAGGGGAGGGAGCGCCGGTCACCGGGTCCACCAGCGGTGTCGGCGCCGGGAATTCGGGCGAGTGGCCCCGGAGCGCCCCTCCATCCGGAGTGGAGCGCCTCGCGAGGTGGCGTTGTCACCGTCGTGGCGTGCACGGCACCGACGACGGGAGAGCACGATGACAGAAACGGAACGGCGGGTCGCGTTCGTCACCGGCGCGTCCAGCGGGATCGGCCTCGCGGTGGCCGAGCTGCTGGCCGGGCGGGGCACGGCGGTGTTCGGGGTGGCGCGGGGGGCCGAGGGCGTGGCCGCCCTGGTCAAGGGCCTGCGCGCGAAGGGTCTGGAGGCGGACGGGACGGTCTGCGACGTGACCTCCCCCGAGCGGGTACGGGACGCGGTGCGCACCGTCGTGGAGCGCTACGGGCGCGTGGACATCCTGGTCAACAACGCGGGCCGGGGCGGCGGCGGGGAGACCGCCGCGCTCGAGGACACCCTCTGGCGGGAGGTGATCGACGCCAACCTCAACGGCGTCTTCCTCGTCACCCGCGAGGTGCTCAGGTCCGGCGGGATGCGGGACGCGGGCTGGGGCCGGATCGTCAACATCGCCTCCACGGGCGGGAAGCAGGGCGTGGAGCTGGCCGCTCCGTATTCGGCCGCCAAGGCCGGGGTCATCGGCTTCACCAAGGCCGTCGGCAAGGAGCTCGCCAAAACCGGGATCACGGTGAACGCCGTCTGCCCCGGCTATGTGGAGACCCCCATGGCACAGCGGGTGCGCCAGGGCTACGCCGCGCACTACGGGGTGAGCGAGGAGCAGATCCTGGAGCGGTTCGAGGCGAAGATCCCGATCGGCCGGTACGCGACGCCCGAGGAGGTCGCGGGCCTGGTCGGCTACCTCGTCACGGACCCAGCCGCCTCGATCACCGCGCAGGCGCTCAACGTCTGCGGCGGACTCGGCACCTACTGAAGCCCGGCACCTGCTGAAACGCCGAAGCGCCCGGCGGGCGCGGGCGCCGCGCGTGACACGCGCCCCCGGCGGGCCGTCCTCGGCGGGCGTACCGCGCGGCGGATGCCTAGGCTGACGGAATGAGCCGCACAGTCCGGGACCGGTCCGCCGCAACGGTGCGGGAGTCGGGGGCGCGCGGGGCGCCGGGGAGCGCGGGGGCCGCCGAACGGGTGAACGCGTGGCAGCGCTTCCTCCACCGGGTGCCCAACGGCTTCGCGCTCTTCTTCGGGCTGCTCGGCGTCTTCTGCGCGCTCACCGCCTTGATCCCGCCGCTGCGGCGGGCGGTGCTGCCGGTGACCCGCGCCCTGGACCTGCTGACGATCCCGACCGCCGCGAACCTCGCCTACGCCGTCTTTCTGCTGCTGCTCGCCGCCGCGACCGCCGCCCGCAAACGGGTCACGCTCTGGTTCGTCCTGGCCTATCTGGCGCTGCTGGTCTTCACCGACGCGGTGCTGCTGGCCGTGGGCTACTGGGACATGATCCCCTCGCTGGCGCTCAGCCTCGCCGCGATGACGCTGCTGGTCCTGGCCCGGCGGGAGTTCTACGCGGCGTCCCGGCGCGGGGCGTTCCTGCGCGCCCTGCTGGTGCTGGCGGCGGGCCTGGCGGTGGCGATCCTGTTCGGCTGGGGGCTGGTGTCGCTGTTCCCCGGCACGCTGGAGCGCGGCGGCGGCAACCGGCTGCTGTTCGTGGCGAACAAGGTGTGCGGCGGTCTGGTCAGCGGGCGGCACTTCGCCGGGCACCCGCCGCACTGGCTGTTCTTCCTCCTCGGCCTGCTCGGCGCGCTGGCTCTGCTCAACGCGGCGATGACGCTCTTCCGCTCGCAGCGTCTGGAGGCGGCCCTCCACGACGACGAGGAGCCGCGCATCCGCGCCCTCCTGGGCCGCTACGGCGGCCGGGACTCCCTCGGCTACTTCGCGACCCGCCGCGACAAGGCCGTCGTCTTCTCCCCCAGCGGCAAGGCCGCCGTCACCTACCGGGTGGAGGCCGGTGTCTGCCTGGCCTCCGGTGACCCGCTGGGCGACCCGGAGGCGTGGGATCCCGCGATCGCGGCCTGGCTGGAGGTCGCGGGCCGCTACGGCTGGCAGCCGGCGGTGATGGGCGCCGGCGAGGAGGGCGCCAGGGCCTACGCCCGCGCGGGGCTGGGCGCGCTCCAGCTGGGTGACGAGGCCATCCTCCAGGTGGCCACGTTCGACCTGGAGGGCCGGGAGATGCGGGTGACCCGGCAGGCCGTCCACCGGGTGGAGCGCACGGGCGCGACCGTGCGCGTACGGCGCCACTCGGCGCTCTCCGACGAGGAGATGGGCGAGGTCATCCGGCGCGCCGACGCCTGGCGGGACACCGAGACCGAGCGCGGTTTCTCGATGGCGCTGGGCCGGCTGGGCGACCCGGCCGACGGGGACTGCCTGCTCGTCGAGGCGTTCGACAGCGAGGGGGCGATGATCGCGCTGCTGTCGTTCGTGCCCTGGGGGTCCGACGGGATCTCGCTGGACGTGATGCGCCGGGACCGGGCGGCGCCCAACGGGGTCATGGAGTTCATGATCACCCGGTTGTGCGCCCAGGCCGGGCGGTTCGGCGTCAAGCACATCTCCTTGAACTTCGCCGTCTTCCGGTCCGCCTTCGAGGAGGGGGCGCGCATCGGCGCGGGCCCGGTGCTGCGGCTGTGGCGCAGGCTCCTGCTGTTCTTCTCCAAGTGGTGGCAGCTGGAGGCGCTCTACCGGTCGAACGTGAAGTACAACCCCGAGTGGCGCCCCCGCTTCCTGTGCTACGCCGACGCGGGCGCCCTGGCCCGGATCGGGCTCGCCGCGGGCATCGCGGAGGGCTTCGTCGCGGTGCCGAGCCTGGGGAAGCTGTGGCGCCGGGGGCGGGCCCGGGGTATCGCCAGCCCCGCCTCCACGGCCGGGCTCCCCTCCCTGTCCGAACTGGGCTTCCTCCCGGGCGAGGGCGCCGGGGCGGCGGAGGCGGACGAGCTCGCGGGCCTGCCCGAGCAGGTGCGGGTGCGGCGGCACAAGCTGGACCGGCTGCGGGAGGCGGGCGTCGACCCGTACCCCGCCGACGCCCGCCGCACCCACACCCTGGCCGCGATCCGCGCCGCCCACCCCGGCCTGCCCCCGGCCTCCCGCACCGGCGAACGGGTGACCGTGGCCGGGCGCGTCCTGCTCGTCCGCGACCACGGCGGCGTCGCCTTCGCCGTGCTCCGCGACTGGTCCGGCGACCTCCAGCTGACCTTCACCCGGGACGGCTCCGGCGAGGAGCTGCTGCGCCGCTTCACCCGCCACGTCGACCTCGGCGACCATCTGGAGGCCGAGGGCGAGGTGGGCACCACCGACCGGGGCGAGTTGACCGTCTTCGTCACCCGGGCCCGGCTCATCGCCAAGTGCCTGCGCCCCCTGCCCGACAAGCGGCGCGGCCTCGCCGACCCCGAGGCCCGGGTCCGGATGCGCTACGTGGACCTCGCGATCAGCCCCGACGCCCGCCGGACCGTACGGGCCCGCAGCGCGGCCGTCCAGGCACTGCGCAAGGGTCTGCTCGACCGGGGCTTCCTGGAGGTGGAGACCCCGATGCTCCAGCAGGTCCACGGCGGCGCCAACGCCCGCCCCTTCACCACCCACATCAACGCCTACGACCTCGACCTGTACCTGCGCATCGCCCCCGAGCTGTACCTCAAACGGCTGTGCGTCGGCGGCATGGAGAAAGTCTTCGAACTGGGCCGGACCTTCCGCAACGAGGGCGTCTCCTACAAGCACAACCCCGAGTTCACGATGCTGGAGGCCTATCAGGCGTTCGCCGACTACGACGTGATGCTCGACCTGACCCGCGAGCTGATCCAGGAGGCCGCCACGGCCGCCCACGGCGCGCCGGTGGCGATCCGGCCGGACGAGCACGGCAGGCCCGTCCGGCACGACATCTCGGGACCGTGGCCCGTGAAGACCGTCTACGGCGCCCTGTCCGAGGCCCTGGGCGAGGAGATCGACGCGAACACGCCCGTCGCGGCGCTGCGCTCCCACTGCGCCATGGCGGGCGTGCCGCACCGGCCGGAGTGCGGACGCGGCGACCTCGTGCTGGAGCTGTACGAACGGCTCGTCGAGGAGCACACCACGCTCCCGGTCTTCTACAAGGACTTCCCCACCGACGTCTCCCCGCTGACCCGCCCCCACCGGGCCGACCCCCGGCTCGCCGAGCGCTGGGACCTCGTCGCCTTCGGCACGGAGCTGGGCACCGCGTACTCCGAGCTCATCGACCCCGTCGAGCAGCGCCGCCGCCTGACGGCCCAGTCACTGCTGGCGGCGGGCGGCGACGCGGAGGCGATGGAGCTGGACGAGGACTTCCTGCGGGCGCTGGAGTACGCGATGCCGCCGACGGGGGGTTTGGGGATCGGGGTTGACCGGCTCGTCATGTTCCTGACGGGGCTGTCGATTCGGGAGACACTCCCGTTCCCGCTGGTACGGCATCGATGACCGGGTGGGAGGATGCCCCGGTCCCGCCCTTTCACCGTTTCCCGGGGCTCCGCCCCGGACCCCGCTCCTCAAACGCCGGAGGGGCTGGATTTACCTGCCGCAGCCGCAGCGTCACGATCTCGAACGGCCGGAGGGACAGACTGGTCGTCGCGGGCGCGACCGGCCGCTCCAGCAGGTCGCAGACCGTCACATCCCCCGCCTCGAACCCCGCCGTCAGGCGGGCCGAAGCCCGTCCGCCCCGCGATTCGTAGACCCGCACGACCACGTCACCGCTCCCGTCGTCCGCCAGCTTCACCGCCGAGACGACGACCGCGTCGTTGTCCACGGACACCAAGGGCTCCACACCCGCCTCACCCGGAACCCGCCGCTCCGGCAGATTGATCCCGTACCCCTCCCGCACCGCGTCCCCCACCGACGCCCCCGGCACCAGCGCGTAGCGGAAGCGGTGGACGCCCTGGTCCGTGCGCGGGTCGGGGAAGCGGGGGGCGCGCAGCAGGGAGAGGCGCAGGGTGGTGGTCGTACCGGACCGCGTCACGTCGTACCCGTACGTCGAGTCGTCGACCAGCGCCACGCCCCACCCCGGCTCCTCCACATGGAGGAACCGGTGCGCGCAGGCCTCGAACTTGGCTGCGTCCCAGCTGGTGTTGGTGTGGGTGGGCCGGTGGAGATGGCCGAACTGGGTCTCGGCCGCCACCCGGTCGGTGTGGACGTCCAGGGGGAAGGCGGCCTTGAGGAACTTCTCCGTCTCGTGCCAGTCGACCTCCGTCTCCACCTCCACCCGGCGCTCCCCCTCCGGCAGCGTGATCCTCTGCTCGACGCGCGAGGAGCCGAAGGTCCGGACGAGCAGGACGGCGCCGTCGTCCGTCCGCTCCAGCGTGTCGACGTCCGTCAGATCGGTGACGGTGTTCCGGTAGAAGCGGTCGACGTCCCACGCGTCCCACATGTTGGGGAAGTCCTGGTGGAGCTGGAGGAGATTCCCGGCGGCTCCCGGTGCCAGGGTCTCGCGTCCGGCCCGCCGGTCGTACACGGAGACGAGCAGCCCGCGCTCGTCGACGACGACCGTCAGCAGGCCGTTGTCCAGCACGAAACCGCCGCCCTCGCGCGGCTCCACGGTGGTGGCCGGCGCCGTCGGCGGCTCCTCGACCGCCGCTCCGAGCGCCGCGACCCCACCGCGCGCGTGGGGTGCCGCGTTGAAGACGACCGTCGCGGAACCGTCACCGGCCAGCGCCCGTAGCGCGTCCGCGATCAGCGACTCCAGTTCGGCGGCCACCTCGGCGTACGTCCGGGCCGCCTCCCGGTGCACCCAGGCGATCGACGTCCCGGGCAGGATGTCGTGGAACTGGTGCAGCAGCACCGTCTTCCACAGCCGGTCCAGCGCCTCGTACGGATACGGGAACCCGCCGCGTACAGCCGCCGTGGCCGCCCACAGCTCCGCCTCGCGCAGCAGGTGCTCACTGCGCCGGTTGCCCTGCTTGGTCCGGGCCTGGCTGGTGAGCGTCGCCCGGTGCAGCTCCAGGTAGAGCTCGCCGGCCCACACCGGGGCGTCGGCGTACTCCGCGTGGGCCTTCTCGAAGAACGCCGACGGTTTCTCGAAGACGACCTTCGCCGAGCCCTCCAGATCCGCCAGCCGCTTCGCCCGCGCCAGCATCTCCCGTGTCGTGCCGCCCCCGCCGTCGCCCCAGCCCGTGGGTGCCAGCGAGCGCGTCGCGCCGCCCTTCTCCCGGAAGTTGCGCACGGCGTGGGCGAGCTCCCGGCCCGAGAGCTGGGAGTTGTAGGTGTCGATGGGCGGGAAGTGGGTGAAGACCCGGGTGCCGTCCAGGCCCTCCCACCAGAAGGTGTGGTGGGGGAAGGTATTGGTCTGGCTCCAGGAGATCTTCTGCGTCAGGAACCACTTCGCACCCGCCAGCTTCACCAGTTGCGGGAGCGCCGCCGAGTAGCCGAAGGAGTCCGGGAGCCACACCTCCTCCGTCTCGATCCCGAACTCCTCCAGGAAGAAGCGCTTGCCGTGCGTGAACTGCCGGGCCAGCGCCTCCGACCCCGGCATGTTCGTGTCGGACTCCACCCACATGCCGCCCACGGGGACGAAGCGGCCTTCGGCGACCGCCTTCTTCACCCGTGCGTACACCTCCGGCCGGTGCTCCTTGATCCACGCGAACTGCTGCGCCTGGGACATGGCGTAGACGAAGTCGGGTTCGTCCTCCAGTAGCGCGGTCATATTGGCGGTCGTCCGGGCCACCTTGCGGACCGTCTCGCGCAGGGGCCACAGCCACGCCGTGTCGATGTGGGCGTGTCCCACGGCGCTGATCCGGTGCGCGGAGGCGTGCGCGGGCGCGGCGAGGACGTCCGTGAGCCGCTCGCGCGCCCGTGCCGCCGTACCGCCGATGTCCTGGAGGTCCGTGGCGTCCAGGGCGCGTTCGACGGCCCGCAGGATCTCCCAGCGGCGGGGGGAGTCCACCGGCAGCTCGTGCATCAGCTGTCCCAGCACGTCGAGGTCCTGGACGAGCTCCCACACCGTCCGGTCGAAGACGGCGAGGTCCATCCGGGTCAGCCGGTAGCGGGGCGCGTCGCCGGCGGTCTCGCGGTCGCCCAGCTCGGTGGGGACGAAGGGGTGGTAGTCGAGGATGACGGGGTTGGCGGCCGCCTCGATGTGCAGCAGCACCGGCTCGCCGCCGGTGGCGCGCTCGGTGATCCGGACCCACTGGTTGCGCGGGTTGAGCGCCTTCACGGGCGAGCCGTCGGGGCGGTAGACCAGGCCCTCGCACTGGAAGCCCGTCATGTTCTCGTCGAAGCCCAGGTCCAGGAGGGCCTCGACCGTACGCCCCGCCCAGGCCTCCGGCACCGCGCCGGACACGGTGAACCAGCTGGTGCCCCACGCCGGGCCCCACTCCGTGCCCACCGCGAACGGCGTGCGCGGCGCCGCCAGCCCCACCGCGACGGGCACGGGCTCGCCGGGCGCGTGCCACACGGAGACCTCCAGCGGCACCGACTCGGGGTGGACGGCCGGGCGGATGCGCTCCTCCAGGACCCGCTTGAGCCGGGCCTCGGTGATGGTGCGGTCGTTGTGCATGCCTCTCCTTGTCCGGGTCCGGGATCGCGAGGGGTGCTACCAGCGGTGGGTGACGGAAGCGGGGGCCGACGCGGTGTACAGCTCGTCCACGGCGCGCACCTCGACGCGGGTGGCTTCCTCGTCGGCCGTGCGGCGCAGCGCCGGGACGTAGTAGGCATGCCCACAGGTGCCGCCGAGGAAGCGGCGCCGGCCGCCGGGCACCACCTGGTGGAGCTCGTAGTGGCGTACGGGGGCGGGGTCCCGGTGCGGGGGGCGACGGGTCTGCCGCCAGGTCAGGCGGAGGGCGGCCGTGCCGTCGGGGTTGCGGGCGGAGGCGGTGACGGCCGGCGCGTCCGGCGGGCCGGGTGGGACGGGCGGGCCGTCGTGCAGCGCGAGCTCGCCCAGCCGCCAGCGGACGTCTCCGCCGTCGGGGGCGGTGAGCCGGATGCCGAGGACGTGGGCGGTGGCGGCGGCCCGGCCGTGGAGGAGGGATGCGAGGCGGAGGGTGGCGGTGGTCCAGCCGCTGCCGCCGGCGGGGAGGGTGCCCACGGGGAGGTAGGTGAAACGATCCGGCTCGTCCAGGGCGACCGCCAGCTCCACGCGGACGGCCGCCGAGCCGGGGTCGGTGCGGTGGGCCAGCTCGGCGACGGTGGTGGGCGACAGCGGAAGCCTCGATGCGTAGAGCTCGACGGTGGTGGGTTCCGCTGTCGCGGCTGTCGCGCCTGTCGCAGCGTCGATGAGGAGGCTGCTGCCGCCGCGCCAGGCGTCGGTGAAGTCGAAGCCGACGGCGGGGCGGGCCCCCGCCGTACGGATCACCCAGCGGCGGCCGGGGAGCCGGTCCTGAAGCCCCAGGTGGTTCCACGGCGTGTCGGCGAGGCGTACGCCCCGCTCGTACCAGCCGAGACCATGACCGGTGTTGAAGGTGGTGGCGAAGGGGAGGGAGGTGAGGGTGGAGCGGTCCGCGACACTGGCCGCCGGGGCGCGCCAGGGTCCGGGGTCGGGGCGGACGGGGTCCAGGGAGGCTCCGGACCAGAAACGGTCGTCGCGCGCGTGGAACGCGGCGGGGCAGCGATCGCTTCCGGGCAGGCTCTTCCAGGTCCACTCGGGGCGGTAGAAGCCGAACGAGGTGAGGTGGGGACGCCCGGCGGGGGCGATCGCGTCCCAGTCGACCCGGGTGTCCCAGCCGTTCGCCTCGACGTCGATCCCCGCCCAGAGCTCGTACGGGCTCCGGCCGAGGCTCCGGGCGAGCTCCCCGGAGGAGGCCAGGCCGGTGCGGCTCCAGTTGAAGTTCAGGAACATGGTGCCGGCGGCGCGGAAGAACGGGGAGTTGCGGTCGTTGAGCTCGTTCTGCCAGGCGATGTCACCGGAGACGGCCATGGCGTCGTACCAGGTGACGCGGAGGGCGGGGCCGCCGCGTTCCCGCAGGTACGCGACGAAGTCCCGCATGTCGGCCCCCAGGCGGGCGTCCCCGCCGCCCGTCTCGGCGTTGAGGAACCAGCCGTCGAAACCGTACGCCCGGGCCACCTCGATCAGCTTGTCGGCGATCGGGAAACCGCCGTCGGCGCCCCGGCGGACGAGGTCGCGGGTCCACTCCAGCCGCCCGCCGTAGGCGGTCGGCGGCAGGAAGACCGTACCGAGCACGGGCACGCCGTTGCGGTGCGCGGCGTCCACGACGGGGGCGTTGGGCGCGAGGATCAGCCCCTCGTCCGAGGAGCCGCCCCAGAAGACGAGTTCGTCGAGGTAGGCCCAGTGGGTGAGGGCGTAGTAGTCGGCGGTGGCCGACCCCTGCGAGGGGTTGCCGGACGTCGGCGCGAACGCGGCGAGCGCGGAAATCCGGGCCTCGTCGCGCCGCGCGGTGGGGTTGGGCGGCGGCGGCGCGAGGCGGGGGGCGAGGGGGACGGTGGCCCTGTTGAAGGGGAGGTCGGGATCGCCGGCCGCGCTCCACGTACGGAGACTGCTGCGGCGGACACCGGGGGGCGGGGTGCCGGGTGGGAGGGTGTCGGGGTACCAGTAGGAGGCGTGGGGCTGGAGGTCGGTGGGGACGGCGGCCACGGCCCTTGCGGGCCGGGCAGCCGTGGCCACCAACGCGGCCGCGAGAGCCTGGCGACGGGTGAGGTTCATGCGTACTCCCGAGAATTCAGCCCCTCCGGCGTTCGAGGAGCGGGGGTTCGGGGGCGGAGCCCCTGAAAGAAACGGGAAGGGGCGGGTCAGGGGAGGACAACCTCCGTGATGCCACGGGCGGCCAGATACCCCGCGTCCCCCGCGCGCTGCGCCGGCACCACCCCCGGCCTCCCCCCGCCGGAGGCGTCCCGCATCCATGCCTCGAAGAACGCTCCGCCCGGCGCGCACACCGCCCGTCCGGGCGCGCCGTCGAGGTCCCCCGCGTCCAGGACCAGCGCGGTCCGCCGCGCCTCCGCCACCGGGTGGCGGCTTCGCGCCGCGTACCGCCCGACCACCTCCCCCACCGGCTTGACCACCCGGTCGTTGGTCAGCAGCCCCAGCCCGTACTCCAGTTCAGGGAAGTCCGCCAGCGCCCGGTCGACGTCGTGCGAGCACCACCAGGTGACGCCCCAGACGTCCGGGCAGTCCAGGACAGCCTCGATCGTCGCTTCCGCGAAGGCCGCCGCGCCCGACGGCGGAATGTGCGGCGCCGGTGCCCCGACCTCCTGGAGCCACACCGGGCGGGCGGGGTCGTCGGCCCAGGCCTTGGACAGCTCGACGGTGTACGCGGCGTGCAGCCCGGTCGCCGCGCCGGCGTGCCCGTGGCGCTGGGCGGTGCCGTCGAAGACCCACGAGTGCACGGTGGTCATGGCGCCGAGCCGGGCCGAGTGGGCGGGGGTGAAGGGGTGGGTGCCGTCGTACCAGGCGGCATTGTAGGAGGCGTGGACGTGGGGCAGGCCGGGGGCTCCCGCCTCGCACGCGGCGAGCATCCGTCGCAGCCACCGGCCGGCCTGTGCTGGGGTGACCGGGTCGGGGTCGGGGTGGGGGCGGCCGGAGAACTGGTTGGTCTCGTTGCCGACGGTCATGCCGAGGAAGCCGGGCCGGCCGGCGAGGGCGGCGGCGAGCGTCGTCAGATAGGCGGCCTGCGCGTCGACGACGTCGGGGTCGGTGAAGATGTTGCGGCGGTGCCAGGTGGTGGTCCAGGAGGGGATGAAGTCGAAGCTGGACAGATGGCCCTGGAGTCCGTCGACGGCGACGTCGAGTCCGCGTTCGGCGGCGGCGTCGGCCAGTCGTACGAGTTGGTCGACGGCGCGGGGGCGGATGAGGGTGCGGTTGGGCTGGAAGAGCGGCCACAGGGGGAAGACGCGGATGTGGTCCAGGCCGAGGGCGGCGATGGAGTCGAGGTCGGCGCGGATGTCGTCGAGGTCGAAGTCGAGCCAGTGGTGGAACCAGCCGCGCGTGGGGGTGTAGTTGACGCCGAAACGCATGACGGTCGGGAATCCCTTCAGCTCTTTCAGCCCTTTCAGCCCTGTCAGCCTCTTCAGCCCTTGACGGCGCCCTCGCCGACACCACGGAAGAAGTACCGCTGGAGGCAGGCGAACATCACGACGAGCGGGGCGACGGCGATGACGGTCCCGGCGGCCACCAGCCGGGGGTTCTGGGCGAACGTGCCGTGGAGGTAGTCGAGTCCGACGGTGAGGGTGAAGCGGTCCTGGTCGGAGAGGACGATCAGCGGCCACAGGAAGTCGTCCCAGGCGCCCATGAAGGCGAAGATCGCGACGACCGCGAGGGTGCCGCGGACGGACGGGAGGGCGATCCGGGTGAAGCGCTGCCAGGCGTTCGCCCCGTCGATGACGGCCGCCTCTTCGGTCTCGTAGGGCAGGGCGGCGAAGGCGTTCCGCATGAGCAGGACGTTCAGGGAGCTCACGGAGCCGGGGAGGACGACGGCGACGAGGGTGTTGTTGAGGTGGAGGTCGCGTACGAGCGTCAACTGGGCGATGACGATGGACTCCACCGGAACGAGCAGGGCCAGCACGAAGGCGAGCCCTGCCGCCCTCCGGCCCCGGAAGCGCAGCCGGGCCAGGGCGTAGCCGGCCATGGCGGCGCCGACGAGGTTGGTGAGTACGGCGGCGGTGGCGACCTTGAGGGAGTTGAGGGCGTAGTCCCAGACGGGGATGGTGTCGGCGACCTCGGCGTAGTTGTGGCCGGTGGGGTGCCGGGGGAGGAAGCGCGGGGGTGAGGTGTAGATGTCCTCGGTGGTGTCCTTGAGGGAGGTGGACAGCTGCCAGAGGAACGGGCCGACGGTGATGGCCAGTACCAGCAGCATCAGCAGATAGCGCAGGGCCTTCTCCCAGGGAGGCGTGCGGGTCATCGGTCGCGCTCCTCCTTCCGCTGGGCGTTGCCGGCGCGCAGGACGAGCAGCATCAGCAGCAGCGCGATGACGAAGACGACGAGGGAGAGCGCGGAGGAGTAGCCGACGCGGCCGTTGAGGCCGGTGCCGGTGCGCTGGACGAGCATCACGAGCGTGGTGTCCTGCCCGGCCGGCCCGCCGGTGGGCCCGGCCATCAGATACACCTCGGAGAAGACCTTGAACGCGGCCACGGCCGACAAGGCAGCGACGAGCACCATCGTCGGCCGTACGGCGGGGAGGGTGACGCTGAGGAAGCGACGCAGGGCCCCGGCGCCGTCGACGGCGGCCGCCTCGTGGAGCTCGCGGGGGACGTTCCCCAGCGCCGCCAGATAAATGATCATGTAGTAGCCGAGGCCCTTCCACACGGTCAGGGCCATGGCGCTGAACAGCAGCAGCCACGCGTCGCCCAGGAAGTCGACGGGTTCGGCGCCGAGGGCGCGCAGGATGCCGTTGACGAGGCCCCGGTCGTCGAGCATCCAGGTCCAGATGAGGGCCACCACGACCACGGAGGCGACGACGGGGGTGTAGTAGGCGGCACGGAAGAAGGTGACGCCGGGGAGCCGCTCGCGCACCAGCAGGGCGAGCAGCAGCGGGAGGAGGACGGTGAAGGGGACGACGAGGAGGACGTAGAGGACGCTGTTGCGCAGGGCGGTCCAGAACTGCTCGTCGTCGAGCATGGCGCGGAAGTTCTCGAGGCCGGTCCACCGGCCGGGGGTGAGGGTGCGGGCGTCGGTGAACGCCTGGTGGGCGGTGGTGAGGAAGGGGTAGAGGCTGAAGACGGCGACGACGGCGAGGGCGGGCAGGAGGAAGAGCCAGGGGCTCAGGACACGGCCGACGCGTCCGGCGCGCCCGGCGCGCGTCTTCACAGCGGGGATCTTCACGACCTCGGCTCAGCTCTGCCGGAGAAGTCTGTCACTCTGCGCGACGGCGTCGTCGAGTGCCTGCTTGGGGGATTTCTTGCCCTGGAGGGCCTTGGCGACCTCGTTCTTGAGGACGGTCTTCATCTCGTCGCTCATCACCACGGGGGTGTAGTTGACGGCGCCCTTCAGCATCCTCGCGGAGGCCACGCGGACCCGGCCCTCGTCGGTGCCGTCGTCCTTCGTCCAGTACGGGTCGTCGAGCGAGCCCCGGGTGCTGGGGAAGACGGCGACCTCGTGGGCGAAGGCCTCCTGGTTCTTCCTGCCGGTGACGTAGTGGGCGAACGCGATCGCGGCCGCCTTGTGCTTGCTCTTCTCGTTGACGGCCACACCCATCACATACATGTTGGGTTTTCCGGTGTTGTTCGGCGCGTCGGTGATGCCGAGGTTGCGGTAGAGGGTGGGGGCGTTCTCCTTGAAGGTGGCCAGGTCGTTGGCGCCGCCGGGGTTCATGGCGACCTTCTGTTCCAGGAACTTCTGGCCGGATTTCTCGGGGGTGTTGGTGAGGGCCTGTGGGTCGAGGCCGCCGCGGTCGTAGAGCTCCTTGTACTTGCCGAGCAGTTCCACGCCCTTGGGCTCGTTGTAGGTGAATTTCGTGGCGTCGTCGTTCATCAGCTTCACGCCGTAGCGGCCGAAGTCCTCGACGGACGGGGTGTTCGCGAGGGTCGCGGTCCGCCCGCCGGAATTCCCGGCCATGGCGAGGGCGGTGGTGAACAGTTCCGCGTAGTTCTTCGGCGGTTTCTCGGGGTCGAGGCCGGCGGAGCGGAAGAGGGCCTTGTTGTAGAAGAGCGGCCCGGTGGTGAGGTACCAGGGGAAGGAGTACGAACCGCCCAGGCCGGGGAGGGTGTTGCCCTGCCAGGCCTCCGCCGTGTACTCGTCCTTGAAGCGCGCGGCGGCCTTCTCCTTGTCGAGATCGACCAGCATTCCCGCTTTGGCGAGCGGATAGGACAGGTCCGGGGAGACGTTGACGACGTCGGGCAGGGTGCCTGCGGCGGCGTCGGCGCTGAGCTTGTCCGCGTAGTGCTCGGCGGGCTGGTCCAGCCAGGTGACCTTGACGCCGGGGTTCTGTTTCTCGAAGTCCCCCACCAGATCTTCGAAGTAGTCCTTGAAGTTCGCGCGGAGGTTCCAGGTCTGGAAGGTGATGCCGCCATTCCCGCTTCCTCCCCCGCCGCCGCCCGAACCGCAGGCGGTGAGCGCCATGGCGGTGGCGAGGGCAAGGGCGAGGGTTCCGAACGTCCGGGATCTGGGCATGACGGACGAACTCCTTCGATCGGGTCGCGACCGGTCGGACGGCCGGCAGGAGGCCGGTCAAAACCTGCACCCGGCAAGGGAGTTCCGTCAATACTGCCGTCGGGCACTAATGCGCTTTAGTGGAAGGCAACGATGCGCCGCAGACCGACCATCAAGGACATCGCGCGGCGCGCGGGCGTCTCGGAGAGCGCGGTGTCCTTCGCGCTCAACGGCCGGCCGGGCGTCTCGGCCGCCACGCGTGAGCGGATCCGCCGTGTCGCCGACCAGCTCGGCTGGCTGCCCAGCACCGCCGCCCGGGCCCTGTCCGGCGAGGGCGCGGCGACCGTCGGCCTGGTGCTGGCCCGTCCCGCCCGTACGCTCGGCGTCGAGTCGTTCTTCCTCCAGCTGGTCTCGGGGGTGCAGGAGGCGCTGGCCGTGCGCCGGCTGGGCCTGCTCTTCCAGGTGGTGGAGGACGTGGCCGCCGAGTGCGCCACCTACCGGCGCTGGTGGGCCGAGCACCGGGTGGACGGGCTCCTCGTCGTCGACCCGCGCGAGGACGATCCGCGCCCGGCGCTCCTGGCGGAGCTGGGGCTGCCCGCGGTGATCGTGGGCGCGCCGGGAGCGGGCGCCGTCCCGCCGGGCGCCGCGATCTCCTGCGTCCGGGCCGACGACGCGGCCGCGATGGCCTCGGTCGTCGGCCACCTCCACGGCCTGGGCCACCGTCGCATCGCGCACATCGCCGGGCTGCCCGGTCTGGCCCACACCCGCCGCCGCATCGCGTCACTCCGCGCGGAGGCCACCCGCCGGGGCCTGCGCGAGGCGACGTCCGTGACCACCGACTACTCCGACGCGCAAGGTGCCGAGGCGACCCGGCGCCTCCTGTCGGGCGAGCGCCCGCCCACCGCGATCGTCTTCGACAACGACGTGATGGCGGTGGCGGGCCTGGCGATGGCGGCGGAACGCGGTGTGCCCGTACCGGGCGCGCTGTCGATCGTCGCGTGGGACGACTCGGCGCTCTGCCGCAACACCCATCCCGCCCTCGCCGCGCTCGCCCGGGACACGGCCGCGTTCGGGCGGCACGCGGCGGAGGAGTTGATCGCCCTGCTGGACGGGGGCCCGGCGCGGTGGGTGGAGGACGCGGCGCCCCGGCTGGTGGCGCGCGAGTCGACGGCACCGCCGGGGAGCCACGAGCGATTGTCGTGACACCGACAAAAATTCACCTGCAGCACCTCCCCGCGTAAACACCGGCGGTCACACCATGGGGGTCGAAACACACCCCTCACGACCGGAGTTCAGCATGCGCGTTCCCCATCCCCTCCGCCGGATCGCCGTCACCGCCGGCGCCCTCCTCCTCTCCTCGATGTCGCTACTGGCCACCCCGGGCACCGCCCAGGCGGCCCCCGGCACGTACTCCCTGCTCGTCTTCCCGGACCGGAGCCACGACGCGGTCCGCGACCTCATACGCTCGGCCGCCAAGTCGGTGGACGTGACCATGTACGAACTGGACGACACCGAGATCGTGAACGCGCTGGTGGACCGCGAGAGAGCCGGGGTGGCCGTCCGAGTGATCCTCGACGCCAAGCACCCCTCGGTGAACGAGGCGGCCTACCAGGCCCTCGGCGCCGCGGGCGTCGGCGTGGTGTACTCCTCGCCCGACTTCGTCTACACCCACCAGAAGACCATCACCGTGGACCGCGCGAAGTCGCTGATCCTGACGGGCAACCTGGACGCGAAGTACTACGCGACCGGCCGCGACTACGGCGTCGTCGACACCGACGCGGCCGACGTCGCCGCCATAGAGCAGACCTTCGACGCCGACTACGCCCACACCGCCGTCACCCCCTCCGACGGCGACAATCTCCTCTGGTCGCCCACCGACTCCCAGGACCGCCTGCTCGCCCTGATCAACGGAGCCCGGCACTCGCTCGACCTGGAGCAACTGGAGTTCGGCGACAGCGCGCTGGTGAACGCGGTGACGGCGGCCCGGAACCGCGGCGTCACGGTGAGGGTCGTCGGCATGAACCCGGAGCGGTACGGCAGCTACTTCGACCAGGTCAAGGAGGCCGGCGGCACGATCGTCACCTTCTCCTCGACGGAGGGCCTCTTCATCCACGCCAAGGCGATCGTCGCCGACTACGGGACGCCGTCGGCGAAGGTCTTCGCGGGTTCGCAGAACTTCTCCAACAATTCCCTCAACAACAACCGCGAGCTCGGCCTGATCGTCAACGACACGGGCGTGCTCAACGGCATCGAGTCGACCTTCGCGACCGACTTCGCGAACGGCACGCCGTACTGACCGCCGTCGCGGGTACGACAGGGTCGCACCCCGAGGGCCGCCCACCCCCTCGGGTCTCCATTCTTCACGCTCAACACCTGATGAGATGATTCCTCCCGAATATCGACAGGCGTCCACTCTCCGGCGGATGTGCGACGGCCCTGGTCATCGGGAAAGGCCAAGAGACAGTGACGGATGGGGCAACGCGGCCCGGTGAGCTGCTGCGCCGGCTGCGGCGGGAGCAAGGAGTGTCGCTCGTACAGCTCTCGCGGCTCGCCTTCTACAGCAAGGGGTATCTGAGCCGCGTCGAGAACGGCGAGAAGCCGCTGACCCTGGGTCTGGCCCAGGCGTGCGACCGGGCGCTCGGCACCGACGGGACGCTGGAGCGCCTCGCGCGGGCGGCGGACGCCGCGTCGTCCCGGAAGTCCGCGTCGTCGGACACCGGCGTCTGCCCCTACCGCGGGTTGTCGTCCTTCGGGCCCGACGAGGCCCAGTGGTTCTTCGGCCGCGACGAGGCCGTGGCCGACCTCGTCGCGCGGCTGGCCGAGCGGCTCGTGGGCGGTGCCGGGGGGCCGTTGATGGTCGTGGCCCCTTCCGGGGCCGGCAAGTCCTCGCTGCTGCGGGCCGGTCTGCTGCCGGCGCTGGCGCGGGGCGCGCTGCCGGCGCCCGGCGCGCACGCCTGGCCCACGGTGGTCCTCACCCCTGGTGAACGCCCTCTGGAGGCGCTGCTCGTTCAGCTGGCCGCCGTGAGCGGCGTCGCCCACACGGCGCTCGCCGACGCGTGGGAGGAAGGCCCGGAGGCGTTCGTCAAGGAGGTGCGGTCCGGGCCGGCCGGCCTGGTGCTCGTGGTCGATCAGTTCGAGGAGGCGTTCACGCTCTGTCAGGACGACGAGGAGCGAGCCGCTTTCGTCACCGCGCTGCTTACGCTGTCCGTCGACACATCACCTGCCGACAGCGGCCCACCCGCCCTGGTCGTCCTCGGCGTACGGGCGGACTTCTACCACCACTGCCTCACCCACCCCGGGCTGGCGCTCTCCCTCCAGCGGGGGCATGTGGCCCTGGCGCCGATGAACGAGGCGCAGCTGCGCGATGTCATCACCGGTCCGGCGCGACGGTCCGGGCTGACCGTGGAGGCCGGGCTGGTGGAGATCCTCCTGCGCGACGTGGGTATCGCACCGGACGGTGGCGCCCCGCGCCCCGGTGCGCTCCCCCTCCTGTCCCACGCCCTGCTGTGCACCTGGCAGCACCGCGACGGAGCGGCCCTGACCGTGGCCGGCTACCGGCTGACCGGGGGCATATCGGGTGCGGTGGCGTCCACGGCGGAGCGCGCGTATCTGTCCCTCACGCCTCCTCAGCGGGAAGCGGCCCGTCGTGTCCTGCTCCAGCTGGTGAACGTCGCCGGGGAAGGGGAACGGGAGACCGGCCGTCCCGCCCGCCGGGCCGATCTGCTGGAACTCGTACAGGAACTGGATCTCGCACAGGAAACGGACACCGGCCCCGAGAACACCGCCACCGTCCTGGAGGTGTTCACCAGGGCCCGGCTGCTGACCCACGACGCCGATCGCGTGGAGCTGGCCCACGAGGTGCTGCTGTGCACGTGGCCCCGGCTGCGCCGCTGGGTCGACGACGACCGCGCGGGGCTCCACGTCCATCAGCGGCTGGCGGAGACGGCCGCCGCGTGGGCGGCGGAGGGCCGTGACAGCGGGCTGCTCTACCGCGGCGGCCGGCTGGCCGCGGCGCGGGAGTGGGCTGCCGCTCCGGGCCGCCACACCGTGCTCGGCTCCGCGACACGGGCGTTCCTGGACGCCAGCGTGCATCACGACGACGCGAAGAGACGGGCGAAGAGGCGCGCTGTGAAGCGGCTGAGAACGCTGGCGTCGGTGCTCGCCACGCTCCTCGTCCTGGCCCTGACCGCCGGTACCGTGGCCTTCCAGCAGTGGCGGTCGGCCAAGAGCAACCACCGGCTCGCCCTCTCGCGCGAGTCCGCGGCCCGGGCGGATCTGCTCGCCCGGGAGTCCCCCGAGGCGGCGATGCTCTCCGCGCTGACGGCCTATCGTCACGCGCCCACCGCCGAGGCCCGCAGCAGTCTGCTGAGCGCGTACGCCCGGCACCGGGCCGACGACCTCGACGGTCACCGGGGCGCCGTCAACAACATCGTGTACTCCCCCGACGGGCGCACCCTCGCCACCGCGGGCGACGATCACACGGTGAAGCTCTGGGACGCCGGTTCGGGGGAGGTCCTGGCGACGCTCCGGGGGCACGTCAACAGCGTCAACGCGCTCGCGTTCTCGCCCGACGGGCGGACGCTCGCCTCCGCCAGCCACGACCGCAGCGTCAAGCTGTGGGACGTGGCGACGCGCAGGCTGCTCGGCACCCTCAAAGGCCATCAGGGCGGTGTCCTCGGCGTGGCCTTCAGCCCCGACGGACGCACCCTGGCCACCGCCGGGCACGACCGTACGATCAGGCTGTGGGACGCCGCCACGTACCGGCAGACGGCCGAGCTGGCCGGGCACGAGCAGCAGGTGATGAACCTCGCGTTCTCCCCCGACGGGCGGACGCTGGCCTCGGCGTGCAACGACCACACGGTCAAGCTGTGGGACACCGGGACCCTCAAGGAAACCGCGACGCTCGAAGGGCACACCGCCTCGGTGATGTCCGTGGCCTTCTCCCCGGACGGCCGGACGCTGGCCACGGCGAGCGCGGACCGCACCGCGCGGCTGTGGGACGTGGCGGGCCGCCGCCCGCTCGCCACGCTCACCGGCCACACCGGGGTGGTGGCCCGGGCCGCGTTCCTCCCCGACGGCCGCACCCTCGCCACCGCGAGCCACGACCGCACCGTCCGTCTGTGGGACGCCACCACCCATGAGACGACCGCCACCCTCACCAGCGAGCTGCCCGTCAACGGACTGCACGTCAGCCCCGACGGCCGGAGCGTCGCCACCGTGGCGCTCGACCCGCCCCGGGCGGACCTGGTCGCGGGCACCTCCGGCGAAGCGCCGGGCGCCGGTGTCCCGGCCGGCATCTGGGACGTGGCGGCGGGCCGGATGACGACGCCGCTCGGCGTGCGGCGGACGCCCCGTCAGGTGGCCTTCTCCCCGGACGGCCGGACGCTCGCCATCGGTGACGCCAACGGCGTGGTGAGTCTCTGGGACGCCGACGGCCGGCGGCGCCTCGCCACCCTCGCCGGGCCTTCCCAGGCCGTCACCGGGCTGGCCTTCTCCCCCGACGGCCGGACGCTGGCCGGCGCCGGCGCGGACGGGGCCGTACGCCTGTGGGACGTGGCCTCCCGGCGCACGGAGGCCACCCTCACGGGCCACACCCAGTCCGTCCTCGCCCTCGCGTTCAGCCCCGACGGCCGTTTCCTCGCCACGGCGGGCGAGGACCGTACGACGCGGCTGTGGGACACCAGGTCGCGGAGCTCGGAGACCGTCGCCACCGGGGACACCGACGAGACGGTCACGCTGGCCTTCAGCCCCGACGGCCGCACCCTGGCCAAGGGCAACGCCAATGGCTCGGTGCGGCTCGTGGACGTGACCTCCCGTCGTGTCGTCGCGGTCCTCCCCGGGCAGTCGGCCACCACCTGGGCGGTGGCGTTCAGCCCGGACGGCCGCCTCCTCGCCACGGCGGGCTCCGACGGGGACGTACGCCTGTGGGACACCGCGACGCGTCGCCGGATCCGGACCCTCACGGGCCACACCGGGGTCGTCAAGGCCCTGGCGTTCTCACCCGACGGCCGCACCCTGGCCAGCGGGAGCGCCGACCGCACGGTCCGCCTGTGGGACACCGGTGGTCAGCGGACGACCGCCGTCCTGACGGGCCACGAGGACACCGTCGTCTCCCTCGCCTTCCCGCCCGACGGGCGTGTGCTGGCCACGGCGAGCCTGGACCGGACGAGCCGGCTGTGGGAGCTCGACGCCGACGACATCGCGTCCCGCGTCTGTGCCCTGAGCAGCACCCAGGAATGGCACAGCCTCCTGACCGACCTGCCTCCCGGAGCGCCCTGCCCCTGACGCCGGACGGCCGGTCCGCTCCCCACGTGCCGGACCGGCCGCCCGCGCAGGGCGGTGGAGCCGCCCCCGTCAGCCGATGCCGACCGGCGGAGTGCCCGCGCCCGGCTTCATGGTCTTCTCCGCCATGGGCACCTGAAGCTCGCCGCTCTTGTCGTGGAGCGACAGGGCGGCACGCGCGGGGGTGTCCATGCGGAGGGTGTTGTGCGTCCACTCGACGAAGTCCGTGTGCCGCGCGCCGTCGCACCGCAGGTCCCGCTTGGCCTTCGTCGCCTTCAGGTACGTGGCGCCGGCGGGAGGAGCCGGAAAGGCGGTGAGCGTGATGTCGAGGCGCTCGGTCGCCGCCGTACAGGCGTAGTCGAAGGAGACGAGCACCGACGGGATGCTCCCCCGCCCGATGAAGATCTTGTCGACGCCCACGAACGGCGCCTTGGCGGCGGCCGTCGCGGGAGCGGCAGCTCCGAGGGCGGCGGCCGAGACCAGGAGGGCGACCCCTGCGGCGCGGAGGGAGGTGAGCTTCACTGACGTGCTCCTCGAAAGAGTCATACAGAACGGAGCCGGCACGGACCGGCACACCCGAGTCCATCCCGGCCGCGAACCGCCGTCGAGGGGTTGCCCTGTTTACCGTTCGAGCGGGAAACCAAATAATCGCGACATACCGCCCGACAACACCCCCGGATCATGCCCACTCTTTGACCTCCTGTTTAATTGCGCTTTGTTCGCAATAGCAAGAGATCTTGAGTAAGAGGTGTGGGCATGACGGCCCGGTCCATACGGGGAGTGGCCGCCACGGCCATGGCAGGCGTCCTCGCGACAGGCGCGGTGGCCTGTTCGACGCCCGGCGGCGACAAGGCCGGAAGCGGCGGGAAGGACTCCCTCGTCGTGGGTCTCGCCAACGAGCCCGAGACGCTCAGCCCGCTCCTCGGCTACGGCAAGGACGGCAACTCCAAGATCTTCGACGGACTGCTCCGCCGCGACTCCGCCATGAAGCTGGAGCCGGCCCTGGCCGCCGGGCTGCCGGAGGTCACCGACGACGGGCGGACGTACACGTACAGGCTCCGCAAGGGCGTGACGTTCAGCGACGGCAAGCCGTTCTCCGCCCGGGACGTGGTCTTCACCTACCGGACCATCCTCGACGAGAAGACGAACAACGCCGCCAAGGGCGAGCTCGCCGCGATCGACAAGGTCACCGCCGCCGGTGACGACACCGTCGTCTTCGCGCTCAAGTACCGCTACGCGCCCTTCGCCGAGCGGACCGTCCTGCCGATCGTGCCCGAGCACGCGGCCAAGGGGCAGGACGTCAACACCGGCTCGTTCAACACGGCGCCCGTCGGCACCGGGCCGTACGTCCTCACCGGCTGGAGCAAGGGCGAGAAGCTGACCTTCAAGGCCAACCCCGCCTACTGGGGCGGCGAGCCGAAGGTCAAGAAGCTCACCATGGCGATCATCAAGGACGACGACGTGCGCGCCACCCGGCTGCGCTCCGGCGACCTCGACGGCGCGATCCTCCCGCCGAACCTGGTGAAGGGCTTCAAGGGCGACAAGTCCAAGGTCACCCTCACCGCCCGGACCACCGACTTCCGCGGGGTGACGCTGCCGACCGCGAACAAGGTCACCGGCGATCCCGCCGTGCGCCGCGCCCTCGATCTCGCCGTCGACCGCGACGCCATGGTCGACAAGCTGCTGGAGGGCGCGGGCCGGGCCGGTTACGGGCCCGTCCCCACCGACAGCGAGTGGTTCGCGAAGGGCACCGAGCGGCCGCACGACCTGGACAGGGCGAAGAAGCTGCTGGACGACGCGGGCTGGAAGCCCGGCGGCGACGGCGTCCGGGAGAAGGACGGGCAGCGCGCCGCCTTCACCCTCTGGTTCCCCGCCGGTGACAAGCTCCGCGAGGAGCACGCCCTGGCCTTCGCCTCGGACGCCAAGAAGGCGGGCGTCGACGTCAAGGTGCAGAGCGGCACCTGGGAGGTCATCGAGCCGCGGATGAAGCAGGACGCGGTCCTCGCCGGCGGCGGCAACCCCGCCGACCCCGACTTCGACCTCTACAACCTGCTCCACTCCTCCCTCGCCCTCGACGGCTTCAACAACATGGCCGCCTACAGCAACCCGGACGTCGACAAGGCCCTCGAGGAGGGCCGGCGCGGCGGTGACAAGGCCGCCCGCAAGGCCGCCTACGACGCGGTGCAGCGCGCTCTCGCCGACAACCCCGGCTATGTCTTCCTCACCCACGTCGACCACCTCTACGTGATGAACGGCGACCGGAAGGGCCTGACCACCCAGGTCGAGCCGCACGACCACGGCCTGGGCGCCGGCCCGTGGTGGAACGTCGAGGACTGGCAGACGGAGAAGTGACGCACCGGTCCCTCCCCTGGGGGCCGATGGCCCGCATGGCGGGGCGGCGGCTACTGGCCGCCGTCCCCCTGCTCGCCGTCGTGACCTTCGGGGTCTTCGCCCTCGCCGCGGCCTCGCCCTTCGACCCGGCCAAGGCGTACGCCGGATCCGCCGGGCTCGGCGCCGGCCGGGACGTACTGGACCAGCTGCGCGCGAACCTCGGCGCCGACGAGCCGTTCGTCACCCGCTGGTGGGACTGGCTGGGTGCCGCGCTCACCGGTGACCTCGGCGAGTCGACGGCGCTGCGCCAGCCCGTTTCCCAGATCATCGGGGAGCGCGTCGGGTGGTCCGTGCTGTTGTGCGGCGTCGCCTTCGCCGTGGCCGTGAGCCTGGGTACGACTCTGGGCGTCCTCGCCGCCCGGCGGCGCGGCGGGTGGTTCGACCGGGCCGTCACCGGGCTCGCCTACACGCTGGAGGCGGCGCCGCCGTTCTGGCTGGGGCTGCTGGCCGTCTGGTTCTTCTCCGTCAAGCTCGGCGCGCTGCCGGCCGGCGGGCTCACCGACACCGGCACCGACGTCGCCACGGCCGGCCAGGTCGCCCCGCACCTCGTGCTGCCGGCGGCCGTCCTCGCCGCCACCCAGTTGCCGTGGTTCGTGCTGTACGTGCGCCAGGGCGTCGGGGACGCGCTGGCGGAGGACCCCGTGCGCGGCGCCCGCGCCCGGGGGCTGCGCGAGCGGACGGTCCTCCTCGGCCACGCGCTGCGGTCCGGGCTGCTGCCCGTCCTCACCCTGATCGGTTCCCGGGTGCCCGAGCTCATCACCGGCGCGCTGCTGGTGGAGACCGTCTTCAGCTGGCCGGGCATCGCCTCGGCGACGGTCGAGGCGGCCACCAAGGTCGACTTCCCGCTGCTCGCGGCCCTGACCGTGCTCGCCACGGCGGCCGTGCTGGTGGGCAATCTCCTGGCCGATCTGCTGTACGGGCTGGTCGATCCGAGGATCGGTTTCGATGGGTAGCCGCACCTGGGCCCTGCGGGTCTCCGCCGCCGTCATGGCCGCCGTCGTCCTCGCCGTCATCGTCGTACCGCTCGCCGTGCCGCTGGACGAGCAGGCCGTCGACCTCAGCGCGAAGCTGCTGCCGCCGGGCCCGGCGCGCCCCTTCGGCACCGACGAGGTCGGCCGCGACCTGCTGCTGCGCTGTGTGTACGGGCTGCGCGTCTCCCTGCTCGTGGGCGTGGTGGCCGCGCTCGTCGCGACCGTCGTGGGCACGGCGGCCGGGACGCTCGCGGGCGCGCTCGGCGGCCGGACCGACCGGTTGCTGATGCGGCTCGTCGACCTCTTCTCGTCCGTGCCGCACCTGCTGCTCGGCATCTTCGTCGTCGCCCTGTTCCGGCCCGGGATCTGGCCGGTGGTCGCCTCGGTGGCGGTCACCCACTGGCTGTCGACGGCGCGCGTCGTGCGGGCCGAGGTGCTGTCGCTGCGCTCCCGGCCGTACATCGACGCGGCCGTCTCCGGTGGCGCGTCGCGTTGGCGGGTGACCGTACGGCACCTGCTGCCGGCGGTGCTGCCGCAGGCGGGGCTCGCGGCGGTCCTGATGGTGCCGCACGCGATCTGGCACGAGTCGGCGCTGTCCTTCCTGGGCCTGGGCCTGCCCACCCACCGGGCGAGCCTGGGCAACATGGTCAACAGCGCCCGGGGCTCACTGCTCGCGGGCGACTGGTGGCCCACGCTCTTCCCCGGTTTGTTCATCATCGTCCCTACCCTCGCCCTCGCGGGCCTGGCCGGCGCCTGGCGCGCGCGGCTCAACCCCCGGCACCGATCGGAGCTGACGCTGTGACGGCCGTGCCCTCCGTGTTGTCCGTACGCGGGCTGTCCGTACGGTTCCGGATGCCCGGCGGCAGGCATGTCGCCGCCGTCGGCGACGCCTCGTTCGAGCTGGCCCCCGGGGAGTGCCTCGCCCTCGTCGGCGAGAGCGGCTGCGGCAAGTCCGTCCTGGCCTCGGCGCTGCTCGGGCTGCTGCCCGGCAACGCCGAGACGTCCGGGGAGGCGCGCCTCGGCGACGGCCTGGAGCTGCTCTCCGCCGACGAGCGGACGCTGGCCCGTACCGTCCGGGGCCGCCGCATCGGGCTCGTACCGCAGAGCCCGGCCGCGCACCTGACGCCCGTACGGACCGTGCGCGCGCAACTGGCGGAGACCGTGCGGGAGCTGACCGGTGTGCGAGGGGCCGCGCTGGCGGAGGCCGTGGAGGCGGCCGCCGCGCGGGCGGCGTTCCCGGCCGGTCACCTGGACCGGTATCCGCACCAGCTCTCCGGCGGCCTGGCGCAGCGCGCGGCCACCGCGCTCGCGCTCGTCGGCGACGCGCCGTTGCTGCTGGCCGACGAGCCGACGACCGGCCTGGACCGTGAGCTCGTCGACCGCACGGCCGACGAACTGCGCCGTCACGCGGACGCGGGCCACGCGCTGCTGATGATCACGCATGACCTCGCGGCGGCCGAGCGGATCTCCGACCGCGTGGCCGTGATGTACGCGGGCCGGATCGTCGAGATCGCGGACGCGGCGGTGTTCTTCGGTGCCGCCGGGCCTCGGCACCCGTATGCGCGGGGGCTGCTGGACGCGCTGCCCGAGCGGGCGTTCACCCCCATTCCGGGCATGCCGCCGGAGCTCGGCGCGCTGCCCTCGGGCTGCGCCTTCGCGGCGCGCTGCGGCACGCCGAAGGAGGCGTGCGGGGTCGTGCCGGCGCTGGTCGACGGGGTGGCCTGCCACCATCCGCACCGCCCGCTCACCGAGGAGGCTTCCCGTGCTTGAGCTGCGTGGCATCACCGCCGGCTACGACCCGCGCGAGCCCGTCGTCCGTGAGGTGTCGCTGACCATCGGCGACGGCGAGGCCGTGGGGCTGCTCGGTCCCAGCGGCTGCGGCAAGTCCACGCTGGCGCGCGTGGCCGCGCTGCTGCACCGGCCGGACGCCGGGAGCGTCGTCATCGACGGCGAGCCCGCCCGCGGCTGGCGGCACCGCGCGCCGCGCGAGCAGCGCACCGCGTTCGGGGTCGTCTTCCAGCAGCCCCGGCAGTCGGCCGATCCCCGGCTGCGGCTGCGCGATCTGATCGCCGAGCCGCTGCGGGCGACGGGCCGTCGTGCCGAGGCCGACGCCCGGGTGGGCGGGCTGGCGCCGGTCGTCGGCCTGTCGGACGAGCTCCTGGCGCGCCGCCCGCACGAGGTGAGCGACGGGCAGCTCCAGCGGGCGTGCGTGGCACGGGCGCTGGTGCTGCGGCCGCGGTGGCTGATCTGCGACGAGATGACGGCGATGCTGGACGCGTCGACGACGGCGGCGCTGGTGGGGGTCGTCGAGGCGTACCGGCGGGAGAGCGGGGCTGGGCTGCTCGCCGTCGGGCACGACGCGGTGCTGCTGGAGCGGTGGTGCGACCGGACGGTGCGGTGGGAACGCCCCTGACCCTTGTCAGTACCTCTGTCAGTACCTCCCCTTATGGTGACCGCGTGACAACGTATGTGGCGCTGCTGCGCGGTATCAACGTCGGCGGCAAGAAGCGCGTCCCCATGCAGACCCTGCGGGAGCTGCTGGCCGGCATGGGGTGCGAATCCGTCCGGACCCATCTCAACAGCGGCAATGCCGTCTTCACCCACCCCGGCGCCGACGAGGCGACGCTGGCCGCCCGTCTGGAGGAGGCCATCGAGCGGGAGCTGGGGTTCTCCGTGACCTGTCTCGTGCGCGAGGCGGGTGAGATACGCCGTGTCGTCGACGCCAATCCGTTCGCCGGGCAGGAGGTCGACCCCGCGCGGTTCGTCGTGACCTTCCTCGCCGGCCCTGCCGACCCGGCCACGGTCGCGGATCTCGACCCGGCGGAGTACGCGCCCGAGGCGTTCGCGCTGGGTGAGCGCGAGGTGTACGCGCACCACGCGAACGGCATCCGGGACTCCCGGCTGGCGAAGGTGCTCACCGAGCGGCGGCTCGGCACGGCGGGCACCGCGCGCAACTGGAACACCGTCACAAGGCTGGCGGACATGGCCGGGGAGTGACCCGCGCTCAGCCGGATACCGGCTCCGCTTAGCATTCGAACATGAAGCTGCGTCTCCCCCGCCCGCGCGGGCGGCGGCTGTTCGCCGCCGTGGCCGCGGTCGTCGTGCTCGGCGGTGCCGGCACCTGGACGGTCGCGTCGGCCACCGGCGGCGATCCCCCCGTACACCGCGAGGACCGGTCGATCACCATGCCCGAGGGTCCGGGCGGGGGCGAGGACACCGTCCGGATCGACACGTCCTTCTTCACGTCCGGGCCCGCCGGCGAGCGCCGCCCGGCGGTGCTGCTCGCGCACGGCTTCGGCGGCAGCAAGGACGATCTGCGGTCCGAGGCGGAGGAGCTGGCCCGTTCCGGCTACGCCGTGCTGACGTGGTCCGCGCGGGGTTTCGGGCACTCCACCGGCCGGATCGGCCTCAACGACCCGGACCGCGAGGTCGCCGACGTCAGCCGTCTGATCGACTGGCTCGCCCGGCGCCCCGAGGTGCGCCTCGACGCGGCCGGGGACCCACGGGTCGGCATCGCGGGCGGCTCGTACGGCGGTGCGATCGCGCTGCTCGCCGCCGGGTACGACAAGCGCGTCGACGCCATCGCCCCGCAGATCACCTACTGGAACCTCGCCGACTCCCTCTTCCCCGGCGACGTCTTCAAGAAGCTCTGGGCCGGGATCTTCTTCACCACCGGCTCGACTTCCGCCGGCTCGACCCCGGCCGTCAAGGGCGCCCCGGCCGCCTCCGGCTGCGGGCGGTTCGAGCGGAACCTGTGCGAGATGTACGAGCGGGTGGCCGTCGCCGGGAAGCCGGACGCGGAGGCGCGGAAGCTGCTGGAGCGCCGCAGCCCCTCCGCCGTCGCGGACCGGATCAAGGTGCCCGCCCTCATCGTCCAGGGGCAGAACGACTCCCTCTTCCCCCTCGACCAGTCCGACGCCGCTGCCGCCGCGATCCGCCGCAACGGGGCGCCCGTGGCCGTCGACTGGATCTCCGGCGGGCACGACACCGGCGTCGCGAACGAGCAGGACCGCACCGAGCGGCGCACGCGCGCGTGGTTCGACCGCTACCTCAAGGGCGACGAGGCCACGGACACCGGACCGGCCTTCCGCGTCAGCCGCACCGGCGGCATCGACACCACCGACGGCAAGGCACGGCTGCGCCCGGCGACCGGCACCCGCTATCCCGGGCTGCGGTCCGACGCGCGGACCGTGCCCCTGACCGGCCGCGCGCAGTCCTTCGCCAACCCCGCGGGCGCCGCTCCCCCGGCCGTCTCCGCCGTGCCCGGCGTCGGGGGCGGCCTGTCCCAGCTGTCGGGGCTCGGCCTCGGGGTGTCCCTCGACTTCCCCGGCCAGTACGCCCGTTTCGACTCCGCCCCGCTGACCGAGGGCGTCCGCGTCACCGGCACGCCGACCGCGAAGGTGAAGGTCGCCTCCGACACCGGTGAGGCGGTCCTCTTCGCCAAGGTCTACGACGTCGGCCCCGGCGGTCAGCAGCAGCTGCCCGGACAGCTCGTGGCCCCGCTGCGCGTCGACGACGCCAAGGACGGCAGAACGGTCGAGCTGCGACTGCCCGCGATCGACCACACCTTCGAGGCCGGGCACCGGATGCGGCTCGTGCTCTCCGCCACCGACCTCGGCTACGCGTCACCGGTGCGCCCCGCCGCCTACACGGTCTCCCTCACGGACGGCGGGCTGAGCGTCCCGACCGCCCCCGGCGTCCGGACCGGCTCGTCCGGCCTGCCCTGGTGGACGTGGGGGCTGCCGGCCGGCGGTGTGCTCGTGGCGGCGGCCCTGCTGCTCACCGGGCGGCACCGCACCACCGCCCCCGCGCCCGACCCGGAGCTGGCCGACGTGCCGCTGCGGATCGGCGGGCTGAGCAAGCGGTACGCCAAGTCGGCGGACCGGTACGCCGTGCGCGACCTGTCGTTCCAGGTCGAACGCGGACAGGTGGTGGGGCTGCTGGGGCCCAACGGCGCGGGCAAGACCACGACGCTGCGGATGCTCATGGGTCTCATCCGGCCCGACGCCGGGGAGATCCGGGTCTTCGGGCACGCGATCCGGCCGGGCTCGCCCGTGCTGTCGCGGGTCGGCGCGTTCGTCGAGGGCGCGGGCTTCCTGCCGCACCTGTCCGGGCGGGCCAACCTGGACCTGTACTGGCGGGCCACCGGCCGTCCCGCCGAGGACGCCCACCTGGAGGAGGCCCTGGAGATCGCCGGGCTGGGCTCCGCGCTGGACCGGGCCGTCCGCACCTACTCCCAGGGCATGCGGCAGCGCCTCGCCATCGCCCAGGCCATGCTGGGCCTGCCGGATCTGCTGATCCTCGACGAACCGGCCAACGGGCTGGACCCGCCGCAGATCCGGGAGATGCGGGAGGTGATGATCCGTTACGCGGCGGCCGGCCGCACGGTGATCGTCTCCAGCCATCTCCTCGCCGAGGTCGAGCAGTCCTGCACCCATCTGGTCGTCATGGACCGGGGGCGGCTGGTCGGCTCCGGCCCGGTGTCGGACATCGTCGGCTCGGGCGACACCCTGCTGGTGGGCGTCGAGGGCCGGCTGTCGGAGGTGATGGTGGACAAGGTGGCCGCCCTGCCCGGCGTGGCCTCGGCCGTACGGGCCGACGAGGGGCTGCTGGTGCGGCTCGACGGCGCGACCGTGCCGGAACTGCTGGTGGAACTGGTCCGGCTGGAGGTGCCGGTGGCGAGCGTGGGCCCGCACCGGCGGCTGGAGGACGCGTTCCTGACCCTGATCGGAGGCTCCGCGTGAGCAGCACCACGGCCGTCGAATCCGCGCCCGGCTACCGGGCCGGCCGCACCCTGCCGTTGCGCGTGGAGGCGGCGCGGCAACTGCGGCGCCGCCGCACGCTGGTGATGGGCGCCGTGCTCGCGGTGCTGCCGTTCGTCCTGATCGCGGCCTTCGCGATCGGCGGCGACCGGCAGGGCCGTGACGGGCGGGTGACCCTGATGGACACCGCCACCGCCTCCGGCGCGAACTTCGCCGCCACCGCGCTGTTCGTCTCGGCGGGTTTCCTGCTGGTGGTGCCGGTGGCGCTGTTCTGCGGTGACTCGGTGGCCTCGGAGGCGAGCTGGTCGTCGCTGCGGTACCTGCTGGCCGCGCCCGTGCCGCGCGCCCGGCTGCTGTGGGTCAAGCTGGTCGTGGCGCTGGCCTTCAGCGCGGCGGCGATGGTGCTGCTGCCGCTGGTGGCGCTCGTGGCGGGCACGGCCGCCTACGGCTGGGGGCCGTTGCGGATCCCCGCCGGGGGCTCCCTGGACGCGGGGACGGCGACGGGCCGCCTCGCCCTCTGCGTGGCCTTCGTGTTCGTCGGCCAGCTGGTGACGGCGGCGCTGGCGTTCTGGCTGTCGACGGTCACGGACGCGCCGCTGGGCGCGGTGGGCGGCGCGATGGGCCTGACGATCGTCGGCAACGTCCTCGACGCGGTCACGGCGCTGGGCGACTGGCGGGACCTGCTGCCGGCCCACTGGCAGTACGCGTGGGCCGACGCGCTCCAGCCGCGCCCGGAGTACGGCGGGATGGTGAAGGGGACGGCGGTGTCGGTCGCGTACGCGGTGGTGTTCTTCGCGCTGGCGTTCCGGCACTTCCGGGGCAAGGACGTGGTGTCCTGATCAGGACAGTGTCCTGACCCTCAGCCCCTCGGCGAAGGCCCGCGCCGCCTGGAGATCGGTGGCGTCGGGCCGCCCCTTCCTGATCCCGCCGACGAGCTTGAACGGCAGCCAGGTGTCGTGCCCGCGGCACTGGAAGATGTCGTTCACGTCGAAGCCCTTCCGCTCCAGAAGCCGCGCGAGGGAGCGGGTGTGGGGCCGGAACGGCGGTTCGGGCAGTCCGCTGGTGGTGAAGACGAACGCCTTGCGGTACCGGCCCTCCGGCAGCGACTCGGCGAACCGGCGCAGCCGCGGGTGGACGTTCTGCGTGAAGATGCCCGAGCCGAATCCCACCAGGTCGTAGGCGGCGAGTTCGGCCGTGTCGATCTGTTCGGGCTCGACGACCCGGGCCTTCAGGACCTCGCCCATGACGTCGGCGATCCTCTTGGTGTTGCCGTGGGAGACGGAGGTGCACACGATGACGGCCCTCATGATGTCGCTCCTTTCGTTGCGGCTCGTACCGTGAGGACACCGCCCGGGCGGCGGGCGTGACAGGAGGCGGATGTGGCGGTGATCACAGCCCTTGTCCGGGCCGGCCCGCCCCGTACACCGGCCCCTCCGCCCGCGCCCGTGCCAGCAGTCCCCGTACCGCCCTCCCCGCTTCGCCCGGCGTCCAGCGGTCGCCCTTGTCGGTCGTGGGGCCCGGGTGCCAGCCCTCCATGACCGTGATGCGGCCCGCCTCCGCCTCGAAGACCCGGCCCGTGACGCCGGCCGCGTCCGCCGACGACAGCCAGACCACGAGCGGCGAGACGTTGGCCGGGGCCATCGCGTCGAATCCGTCGTCCTCCGGCGCGGCCATCGCCTCGGCGAAGACCCGTTCGGTCATCCGGGTGCGGGCGGCCGGGGCGACGGCGTTGACCTGGACGCCGTAGCGGGCCAGTTCGGCGGCGGCCACGAGCGTGAGGCCGACGACGCCGGCCTTGGCGGCGGCGTAGTTGGCCTGGCCGACGCTGCCCAGCAGGCCCGCGCCGGACGTGGTGTTGACGACGCGGGCCTCGGGCGTACGCCCTTCCTTCGCCAGCGCCCGCCAGTGTGCGGCGGCGTGGCGCAGGGGGAGGAAGTGGCCCTTGAGGTGGACGCGGACGACCGCGTCCCAGTCGTCCTCGCCGAGGCCGACGAGCATGCGGTCCCGCAGGAACCCCGCGTTGTTGACGAGCGCGTCGAGGCGTCCGTAGGTCTCCAGGGCGGTGGTGACGAGCGAGCGGGCGCCTTCGTCGGTGGCGATGTCGCCGCCGTGGGCGACGGCTTCGCCGCCCCGGGCGCGGATCTCCTCGACGACCAGCCGGGCCGGGTCCGCCGAGGCGCCCTCGCCGCCGGGCCCCGCGCCCAGGTCGTTGACGACGACCTGGGCACCCTCGGCGGCGAGCGCCAGCGCGTGGGCGCGGCCGAGGCCCCGGCCGGCGCCGGTGACGACGGCGACGCGTCCCGCGCAGATCCCGGTCGTGCGGATCCCGGTCATGCGGATCCCGGTCATGTCATCCCTCCATGGGCGGCGGCGAGGAAGGCCGGGGCCTCGCCGCCGCCGTGGACGAGGAGGCCGGCCCCGGTGATGTAGGCGGCCCGGTCCGAGGCGAGGAAGACGGCGGCCTCGCCGATCTCGTCGGGCTCGGCGAGCCGTCCCGCCGGTACGGTCCGGCCGACGGCGGCGAGGCCCGCGTCGCCGCCGTAGTGCGCCCGCGCGGCCGGGGTGGCGACCATGCCGAGGACGAGGGTGTTGACCCGGATGTGCGGGGCCCACTCGACGGCCATGGTGCGGGCCAGGTTCGCAAGCCCGGCCTTGGCGGCGCCGTAGGCGGCGGTGCCGGGCGAGGGGCGGGTGCCGCTGACGCTGCCGATCATCACGATCGCGCCGGCCCCCGGGCCGGGCCGCGCCCGCAGCAGGGGGCGGGCGGCGAGCGAGACGGCGAGGGGGACGAGGAGGTTGAGCTCCAGGACGCGGGCGTGCCGGGCCGGGTCCGCCGCGTCGAGCGGCCGGTGGGGCGTGCCGCCGGCGTTGTTGACGAGGACGTCGAGCCGGCCGTACTCGGCGGCGAGCCAGCTGAAAACCTCCTGGACAGCCACCGTTTCCCTAAGGTCCGCGCTGTGGAAGCGGGCCGTCCGTCCCGCCGCCGCGACCGGCCCGTCGGGCGGCCGGCGGGCGCACACCACGACGTCCGCGCCCGTGCGCAGGAAGGCCCGCGCGATGCCCGCGCCGACGCCCCGGGTGCCGCCGGTGACGAGGACGACCCGGCGGCCGTCCGCTTCCGGTGCGGGAGTTCCGTTCATGCGACGCCTCCCCCGGCGAACGGTCCGCTGCTACCGTCGACAACGGACCGATACCTAACAAACGTTTGGTGGAAAGGTAGCCGATGGGCATCTCCACCGCACGCCCCGAACCGGGCATCGCCGTCGTCACCGTGGACGTCCCACCCGTCAACGCCCTGCCCGTGAGCGGCTGGTACGCGCTGGCGGACGCGCTCCGCGCGGCGGGCGCCGACCCGGACTCCCGCTGCGTTCTGCTCACCGCCACCGGGCGCGGCTTCAACGCCGGTGTGGATCTGAAGGAGTTGATCGGCACACCGGGACACCAAGCCCTCGTCGACGTCAACCACGCCTGCGCCGAGGCATTTTCCGCCGTCTACGACTGCCCCGTCCCGGTCGTCGCCGCCGTGCACGGCCACTGCCTGGGCGGCGGCGTCGGTCTCGTGGGCAACGCCGACGCGGTCGTCGCCGCCGACGACGCGGTGTTCGGGCTGCCCGAGCTCGACCGGGGCGCGCTGGGCGCCGCCACCCACCTCTCCCGTCTCGTGCCCCAGCACCTGATGCGCACCCTCTTCTACACCTCCCGCACCGTCACGGCCGCCGAGCTCCACCGGCACGGCTCGGTCTGGCGCGTCACGTCCCGGCCCGGGCTCGCCGGGGCGGCCCTGGAGCTGGCGCGGGAGATCGCGGCGAAGGACGGCGCGCTGCTGCGCATGGCCAAGGCCGCGCTCAACGGCATCGACCCCGTCGACGTCCGCCGGGGCTACCGCTACGAACAGGGCTTCACCTTCGAGGCCGCCCTCAGCGGCGTCGGCGACCGGCACCGCGCCGCCTTCGCCGCCGGCCGGCCGGGAAGGGAGCGGTCATGACGGCCGACAAGAGGATGACCGCCGACGAGGCCGTGGCCCGCCTGTCGGACGGCATGACGATCGGCATCGGCGGCTGGGGGTCGCGCCGCAAACCGATGGCGCTGGTCAGGGCCGTGCTGCGGGCCGGGCTGACCGATCTGACGGTCGTCTCCTACGGCGGCCCGGACATCGGCCTGCTGGTGGCGGCGGGCCGGATCCGCAAGCTGGTGACGGCCTTCGTCTCCCTCGACTCGATCCCCCTCGAACCGCACTTCCGCGCCGCCCGGCAGCGGGGCGGGCTGGAGCTGGTGGAGCTCGACGAGTCGATGGTGATGTGGGGCCTGACGGCCGCCGCGCACCGGCTGCCGTTCCTGCCCGTGCGGGCGGGGCTCGGCTCGGACGTCATGACGCTCAACCCGGAGCTGCGGACGGTCACCTCGCCGTACGAGGACGGGGAGGAGCTGGTCGCCGTGCCCGCGCTCGCCCTCGACGCGGCCCTGGTCCACCTCAACCGCGCGGACGCGGGCGGCAACGCCCAGTACCTGGGCCCGGACCCGTACTTCGACGACCTGTTCTGCGAGGCGGCCAAGGAGGCGTACGTCTCCTGCGAACGGATCGTCGGCAGCGAGGAGTTCGCCGACGGGGGCGGGCCGCAGACGCTGCTCGTCCAGCGGCACTGCGTGAGCGGGGTCGTCGAGGCGCCGGGCGGCGCGCACTTCACCTCGTGCGCGCCGGACTACGGGCGCGACGAGGCGTTCCAGGCGGCGTACGCGCGGGCCGCCGCCGACCCGGCGGCCTGGCGGGAGTTCGTGGCGCGCTTCCTGTCCGGCGACGAGGCCGAGTACCGGGCGGCGGTCGCGGCGTTCCGCACCCGGGCGGCGTCATGAGGGGATCCGTGGGCGCGAGCAGGGCCGAGGTCTGCGCCGTGGCGTGCGCGGAGGTCTGGCGCGGCGACGGGGAGATCCTGGCGAGCCCGATGGGCACGGTCCCCACGATCGGGGCCCGGCTGGCCCGGCTGACGTTCGCCCCGGAGCTGCTGCTGACGGACGGCGAGGCGATGCTGATCGCGGATGTGCCGGCGCTGGGCCGCACGGCGCGGGTGGTCGAGGGCTGGCTGCCGTTCCGCCGTCATCTGGCGCTGGTCACCGGGGGCAGACGGCATGTGATGATGGGCGCGAGCCAGCTCGACCGGTACGGCAACCAGAACATCAGCCGCATCGGCGGCGACGCCCGCCGTCCCGGCCGGCAGCTGCTGGGCGTGCGCGGCGCGCCCGTCAACTCCCTCAACCATCCGGTCAGTTACTGGATCCCCCGGCACTCCCCCCGGGTCCTGGTCGAGCGCGTCGACATGGTCTGCGGCGTCGGCTACGACCGGGCGGCCGCCGCCGGGCCCGCCGCCACGCGCTTCCACGGCGTCCGGCGCGTCGTCACCGATCTCGCGGTGCTGGACTTCGAGACGCCGGAGCGCACGCTACGGGTCCGCTCGCTGCACCCCGGCGTCACGGCCGAGGAGGTACGGGCGGCCACCGGCTTCCCCCTCGACGTGCCGGCGGACGTGCCGCGCACCCGGCAGCCGACGGCGGAGGAACTGCGGCTGATCCGGGAGGTCGTCGACCCGGACGGCCTGCGCGACCGCGAGGTACAGGCGTGAGGGGGGTACGGGCGTGAGGGGGGTACGGGCGTGAGGACGGCCCTCACCGAGCTCGTGGGCGTCCGGCACCCCGTCGTGCAGACCGGCATGGGCTGGGTGGCGGGCCCCCGGCTGGTGACGGCCGTCGCCGCCGCCGGAGGCCTGGGCATCCTGGGCGCGGCCACCATGACGCCGGAGCGGCTGCGGGCCGCCGTCCGGGAGGTGAAGTCCCGTACCGACCGGCCCTTCGGCGTCAACCTGCGCGCGGACGCGGGCGACGCCGCCGAACGCGCGGCGATCCTGGTGGCGGAGGGGGTGCGGGTGGCGTCGTTCGCGCTGGCCCCCTCACGGGAGCTGATCGCCCGGCTCAAGGACGCGGGTGTGGTCGTCATCCCCTCCGTCGGCGCCCGGCGGCACGCCGAGAAGGTCACGGCGTGGGGCGCGGACGCGGTGATCGTGCAGGGCGGCGAGGGCGGCGGTCACACGGGCGAGGTCGCGACGTCGGTGCTGCTGCCGCAGGTGATCGACGCGGTCGGCGTCCCGGTCGTCGCGGCGGGCGGCTTCCGCGACGGCCGGGGCCTGGTCGCCGCCCTTGCCTACGGGGCGGCGGGCATCGCCATGGGCACCCGTTTCCTGCTCACGTCCGACAGCACGGTCCCGGCGGCCGTGAAGGCCGCGTACCTCGCCGCGTCCGTCAAGGACGTCACCGTCACCGATCGCGTCGACGGCCTCCCCCACCGGATGCTGCGCACCCCCTTCGTCACCGGTCTGGAGCGCGCGGGCCGGACGGTCTCGCTCGTCCGGGCCGTGCGGCACGCGGCGTCGTTCCGGGCGCTGTCGGGGATGACGTGGCGCCAGATGCTGCGCGACGGGCGGGCCCTGCGGCACGGCGGGGAACTCGGCTGGGGCCGGGTGCTGCTGGCCGCGAACACGCCGATGCTGCTGAAGGCGGCGATGGTCGACGGCCGTACGGACCTGGGGGTGATGGCCGCCGGGCAGGTGGCGGGGGTCATCGAGGACCTGCCCTCCTGCGCGGCGCTGATCGAACGGATCATGGCGGAGGCGGAGGGGGTGCTGCGAGGATTGGGCCGCCACCTGGCGGATGATCGGAGGTCCGGGTAATGAACGACACGGCTGGCGCTGCGGCCCGTGAGATGTGGAAGCTCTTCGAACCCGTCCACGCCGTCACCTACTTCGCCCCGGAGGCGCTGACCGCCTTCGAGGAGGCGGGCCTGCGGGGCTGGCGGCGCGGCTACTTCGCCGGACGGGCGGCACCGCTCGGGCCGGTGGGCCCGGAGCCGGTCACGGCGGCGTTCTTCGGCTTCGCGCCGGGGACGGTCGCCCGGGCGCTGCCGTCGGTCTGGGACATCACCCCGCCCGCGCGGGCCCTGGAGATCCGGCGCGCGGGAGCGCGGGCGGCGCTGGAACGGCTGCTGGCGGGCCGGGAGAAGGAGGCGGCACGGGCGGGGCGGCTGCTCGCCGACGTCGCGCTCCGGCTGGACCACGGCGGGCGCGTCCTGTCCGCCGCGAACGCGGCGACGGCCTGGCCCGACGACCCTCTTGAGCGCCTGTGGCACGCGGCGACGCTGCTGCGCGAGCACCGGGGCGACGGCCATGTGGCGGCCCTCGTCGCCGCCGGGCTCGACGGCTGCGAGGCGCTGGTGCTGCGGTCGGGCATCGACGTGCCGCGCTCGGAGCTTCAGCCCTATCGGGGCTGGACGGACGAGGAGTGGGAGGCGGCGGGGGCGCGGCTGGTGGAGAGGGGGCTGCTGGAGCCCGGGGGCACGGCGACGGACGAGGGCCGACGTGTTCTCGCGGTGGCGGAGGAGGCGACGGATCGTGCGGCGGGGCGGGTCTGGGCCGGGCTCGACACCGAGGAACCGCGTGCGCTGCTCGCGCCGTTGGCGGCGGCGTGTGCGGGAGCGCTGCGGTTCCCGAACCCGATCGGGCTGCCCCGGGGTGGGCAGGAGTAGGGAGGCCCCGGTCCCGCCCTTTCACCGTTTCCCGGGGGCTCCGCCCCCGGACCCCCGGTCCTCAAGCGCCGGACGGGCTGAATTCGTTCAGCCGTGACTGAAGACCGTGCTCGCCAAGGCCACATGAATCGCCGTGCCGCCCAGTACGCTCAGCACCGCGTTGCGGCGCCACAGGTGGAGGCCGAGCGTGGCTGCGAGGGCCAGGGCGACGGGTGGGGCGGTCGTGAGGGAGACGTCGCGGAGGGTGTACACGGTGAGGATCACCATCACGCCGACCGGCATGTGCACGCTGAGGTAGCGCAGGGTGTCGCTCGCCCGCAGGGGTGCCAGCGCGGCGAAGGGCAGGCAGCGCAGCGCCCAGGTGACGGCGGCGGAGATGGCGACGGCGGCGGCGACGTAGGCCGTGTTGTCAGGCACGGGCCGTCTCCCCTCGCGGCGCGAAGGCGCGGCGGGCCAGGAGCCCGGCGGTGAACAGGCCCAGCGCGGCGAGCAGCATCTGCCCCGGCAGCACGAAACGGGCCACCAGCGCGCACACCAGGGCGAGGACGGGGGTGGGGATGTCGCGCTTGGCGAGGTAGGCGTCGACGGCCAGGACGACGAACAGGGCGGTCAGCGCGAAGTCCAGACCGGCCAGTTCCGCGGGGACCAGCGCGCCGAAGAGCGCGCCGAGGGTGGCGCCGGCGACCCAGTAGACCTGGCACAGCGCCTGGAGCCAGACGATCCGCCGGCCGCTCCAGCTGTGCGCCGACTCCCCGGTGGTCAGGGCGTAGGCCTCGTCGGTCAGCGTGTAGGTGCTGTAGACCTTGCCGGCACGGCTCCTGACGCGGTGCAGCGGGAAGGACAGGGCGTAGAAGACGTGCCGGAAGTTCACCAGGAACGCCGTGAGCGCGACCTGGGCCAGCGGTGTCGCCGCGACGACGAGGCCGACGAGGAGGAACTCCAGCGAGCCCGCGTACACGAAGGCGGTGATCGCGGACGCCCACCACCAGGCCAGCCCCGCGTGGACGACGAGCACGCCGAAGGCTATCCCCAGCGGGAACAGGGCCAGGCCCACGGAGCTGGAGTCCTTGAGGGCCGACCGGAAGTCGGACGTGGTGGGAGGGGGTGCGGTGGTGTCCTGGTGCTCGCGGCCCATGGCCACGTCCGGCGGGGCGTTCATGCGGCAATTTTAGGTTTTTCGCCGCGTAATTTGGTTTCCGATCATTCCTTTGATTCTGCGCTGTGGGAAACTTTATTACATGGACAGCACTGACCGGGAAATTTTGTTCCATCTGCGCCAGGACGGTCGTCTGACCAACGTCGAGCTGGCCAAACGGGTCGGCCTCACGCCGCCGCCCTGTCTGCGCCGGGTCAAGCGCCTGGAGGACGAGGGGATCATCACCGGCTACCGGGCCCGTATCGACCCGACGGCGGCCGGCCGGAACTTCGAGGTGATGGCCGCCGTGGAGATCGGCGTCAACGACCTCCAGACGGTCGAGGAGCTGGAGTCCGCGATCGCCTCCTACGACGAGGTCGTCGAGTTCCACCGCCTCTTCGGCCGGCCCGACTATTTCATCCGCGTCGCCGTCGAGGACCACGCGGCGTACGAGACGTTCCTGACCACCAAGCTGATCGGGCTGCGGGCCGTCACCCGGGTCGACTCCCACCTGGTCATGAAGAAGATCAAGACGGACGACTGAGGGCTCTCACAGACGCTCGACGATCGTCACGTTCGCCTGCCCGCCCCCCTCGCACATCACCTGCAATCCGAAGCGCCCGCCCACCCGCTCCAGCTCCCCCACCAGCGTCGTCATCAGTCTCGCCCCCGTCGCCCCCAGCGGGTGCCCGAGCGCTATCGCGCCGCCGTTGACGTTGACGCGGTCCGGGTCGGCGCCCGTCTCCTCGATCCAGGCGAGGACCACGGGGGCGAAGGCCTCGTTGACCTCGAAGAGGTCGATGTCCGCCACGCCCAGGCCCGCCCGGCGCAGCGCGTGGGCCGTCGCCGGGATGGGGGCGGTGAGCATGCGGATGGGGTCCTCGCCGCGCACGGAGAGGTGGTGGATCCGGGCGCGGGGCGTCAGCCCGTGGTCGTGGACGGCGCGTTCGTTCGCGATCAGCAGGGCCGCGGCGCCGTCCGAGACCTGGGAGGAGACGGCGGCGGTCAGCCGCCCGCCCGGGACGACGGGCTCGAGGGCGGCCATGCGGGCGAGGGACGTATCGCGGCGCGGGCCCTCGTCGGCCGTCACGTCCCCGTACGGCACGGTCTCCCGGGTGAAACGGCCCTCGTCGGCGGCGCGCACCGCCCGTTCGTGGGAGCGCAGCGCGTACTCCTCCATCGCCTCGCGGGTGATGCCCCACTTGTCGGCGACGATCTCGGCGCCGTGGAACTGGTTGACGGGCCGGTCGCCGTAGCGGGCCCGCCAGCCGTGGGAGCCGGCGAAGGGGCCCCGGGTGAGGCCGAGGGGCTCGGCGGCCCGGTGGAAGGCGTAGCCGATGGGGATCTGCGACATGCTCTGGGTGCCGCCCGCCACGACGAGGTCCTGGGTGCCGGAGAGCACGGCCTGGGCGGCGAAGTGGACGGCCTGCTGGCCGGAGCCGCACTGCCGGTCGACGGTGACGCCGGGGACCTCCTCGGGGAGGCCGGCGGCCAGCCAGCTGGTGCGGGCGATGTCCCCGGCCTGCGGCCCGACGGTGTCGAGGCAGCCGAGGACGACGTCGTCGACGGCCGCCGGGTCGACGCCCGTGCGCCGGATCAGTTCGGCGATGACGTGGGCGCCCAGGTCGGCGGGGTGGGCGGTGGCGAGGCCGCCGCCGCGGCGGCCGACGGGGGTGCGTACCGCTTCGACGATGAACGCTTCGGCCATGACGACTCCTAGGGTCGTGGGGCGATGCCGTCCAGGACCATGGACAGGTACTGCCGGGAGATCTCCTCCGGGCTGTGCGTCCCGCCGGGCCGGTACCAGGACGCGGCCACCCAGACGGTGTCGCGCAGGAAGCGGTAGGCGAGGCGGATGTCGAGGTCGGCGCGGAAGGACCGGTCGGCCACGCCGCGCCGGAGGACGCCCAGCCACATCTCCTCGAACCTCCGCCGGGAGTCGGCGAGGTAGGAGAAGCGGGGGTTCTCGGCGAGGTGCGGGGTTTCCCTCTGGTAGAGGGCGACCGCCGCCCGGTGGCGGTCGATCTCGCGGAAGGATTCGGTCACGAGCTCCGTGACGGTCTCGCGGGGGCCGAGCCCGGCGGCGAGCACGGCGTCGTAGCGGGCCCACAGGTCGTCGAGGAAGCCGGTGAGGATCTCGTCGAGCATCGACTCCTTGGAGTCGAAGTGGTAGTAGAGGCTTCCGGCGAGCATGCCCGCCTCGTCGGCGATCCGGCGGACGGTGGTGGCCCGGTAGCCGTGCTCGGCGAAGACCTCGGCGGCCGTGGCGAGCAGTTCGGCGCGCCGCGCGGGGGCCGCCTTGTCGGGGGTGGTCTTCTTGCTGGTCGGCACGGTGCCATTGTCGTTCACGCGCGCTGGCTGCTGACGGCGACGGTCTCCCCGGTCATGTACGAGGAGTAGTCGCTGGCGAGGAAGACGATGACGTTGGCGACCTCCCAGGGCTCGGCCGCGCGGCCGAACGCCTCCCGTTCCGCGAGCCGTTGCAGCAGCTCCGGGGTGGTGACCCGGGCGAGGTGGGGGTGGGCGGCGAGGCTGGGGGCGACGGCGTTGACGCGTACGCCGATCTCGGCGGCCTCCAGGGCCGCGCAGCGGGTGAGGGCCATGACGCCGGCCTTGGCGGCGGCGTAGTGGGCCTGGCCGCGCTGGGCGCGCCAGCCGAGGACGGAGGCATTGTTGACGACGGCACCGCCGGTGCCGCGCGCCCGCATCCGGCGCAGGGCGGCGCGGGTGCAGCGGAAGGTGCCGGTGAGGGTGGTGTCGAGGACCCGGTGCCACTGGTCGTCGGTCATGTCGGCGAGTTCGGCGGTGCCGCCGAGGCCCGCGTTGTTGACGAGGACGTCGAGGGTGCCGTGGCGTTCCTCGGCGAGGTCGAGGAGGGCGGCGACGCGGGCCTCGTCGGTGACGTCGCAGGGCGTCCCGGAGACGCGGTCCGCCCCGAACTCCCCCGCGAGTCCTTCCACCACATGTGCGAGGCGGGACGCGTGGGCGTCGCCCAGGACCACGTTCGCGCCCTCCTCCAGGAAGCGGCGGGCGGTGGCGCCGCCGATGCCGGTGCCGGCGGCGGCGGTGATGACGGCGGTGCGGCCGGTCAGCAGGTCGTGGCCGGGTGGCGGGGGCGGCGGGCCGGAGCTCTCGACGCTGCTCATGGCCCCACGCTAACCTACCAAACACTTGTTAGGGAAGGATGGTTGATGACCACTGACCCGACCACTGACCCTGTCGTGCGCTACGAGAGCGACGGCCCCGTCGCGACGGTCACCATGAACCGGCCCGCGTACCGCAACGCGCAGAACTCCACGATGACCTACGCCCTGGATGCGGCCTTCGCCGAGGCGGCGGCCGACGACGACGTCCGGGTCGTCGTCCTGGCCGGGGCGGGCGAGCACTTCTCGGCGGGGCACGACATCGGCTCGCCCGGCCGTGACGCGCATCTGCCGTTCCCCCGGCGGGCCGGGCTGTGGTGGGACCACTGCGGCAAGCCGGGCGCCGAGCAGCGGTTCGCCCGCGAGTCCGAGGTGTACCTCGGGATGTGCCGGCGCTGGCGCGAGCTGCCCAAACCCCTGATCGCGAGCGTGCAAGGGGCGTGTGTGGCGGGCGGGTTGATGCTGGCCTGGGTGTGCGACCTGATCGTGGCGAGCGAGGACGCGTTCTTCGCCGACCCGGTCGTACGGATGGGCGTCCCCGGCGTCGAGTACTTCGCCCACCCGTGGGTGATGCCGCCCCGGATCGCCAAGGAACTCCTCTACACCGGCGACCGGATGAGCGCGCGGCGCGCGTACGAGGTGGGGATGGTCAACCGTGTGGTGCCGCGGGACGGGCTGGCCGCCGAGACCCGTGCCCTGGCGGGGCGGATCGCCCGGATGCCCCGGATGGGCCTGGCGCTGACGAAACGGGCGGTCAATCAGGCCGAGGACCTCCAGGGGCTGCACAGCGGCCTGGATGCGGCCTTCGCCCTCCACCACCTCGCGCACGCGCACAACGCGGAGACGTCCGGGGATCCGCTCGCCGGGATGGACGCCAGGAGCATGAAAGACGCCGGAAGCACGAGAGCGGAGTCCTGAGGTGGACCTCGACCTCACTCCCGAGGAGACCGCCTTCCGCGCGGAGGTGCGGGCCTGGCTGGCGGAGCACGTGCCCGCCGTCCCCCTCGAACCGCCGGAGACCGCGCGGGGCTTCGCCGAGCACCGGGCGTGGGAGCGGACGCTGTACGAGGGCCGCTGGTCGGCGGTCTCCTGGCCGGTCGTCTACGGGGGCCGGGGCGCCTCGCCCGTGGAGTCGCTGGTCTTCGAGGAGGAGTACCACGCGGCGGGCGCGCCCGTCCGGATCTCCCAGAACGGCGTCGCCCTGCTCGCCCCCACCCTTCTCGCGCACGGCACCGAGGAGCAGCGGGCCCGGATCCTGCCGCCGATGGCGCGCGGCGAGGCGGTCTGGGCCCAGGCGTGGTCCGAGCCGGAGGCAGGCTCCGACCTCGCGGCGCTGCGCTCCGTCGCCGTCCGCACGGACGGCGGGTGGCTGCTCAGCGGGAACAAGACGTGGTCATCGCGGGCGGTGTTCGCGGACCGGGCCTTCGGGCTGTTCCGCAGCCATCCCGGTGCGGACCGTCCGCACCGGGGGCTGACGTACGCGCTGTTCCCGCTGGACGCGCCCGGGGTGACCGTACGGCCCGTCGGGCGTCTCGACGGTAAGCCCGTCTTCGCCGAGATCTTCCTGGACGAGGTCTTCGTGCCCGACGAGGACGTCGTCGGGGAGCCGGGGCAGGGCTGGCGGGTGGCGATGAGCACGGCGGGCAGCGAGCGCGGGACGGCGCTGCGCGCCCCGGGCCGGTTCACGGCGGCGGCCGGTCGGCTGGTGGAGCTGTGGCGTTCGGCCGCCGGTCCCGGTCCCGGTGACGCGGCGCTGCGGGACCGGGTCGCGGACGCGGTGATCCGGGCGCGGGCGTACCGGCTGTACGCCTACGCGCAGGCGTCGCGGCCGGGTCCGCCGTCGGGGGCGGAGGCGAGCCTGACGAAGGTGTTCTGGTCGGAGCTGGATCTCGCGCTGCACGAGACGGCCCTCGATCTGCTGGGCGCGGAGGGTGAACTCTCGGACGGCACCTGGGCGCAGGGCTGGCTGTTCGCCCTGGCCGGGCCTGTTTACGCCGGGACGAACGAGATCCAGCGGGATGTGATCGCGGAGCGGCTGCTGGGACTGCCGAAGGGACGCCGGGGATGAGGTTCGCGCTGGACGACGGGCAGACGGCCTTCGGGCGTTCGCTGGACCGGATGTTCGCGGCGGCGGACACGCCCTCGGCGGTACGGGCGTGGGCGCGCGGCGAGCACGGGCCGGGGTGGGCGCTGTGGCGCCGGGCGGCGGACGCGGGCGTGTTCACGCTGGCGGCGCCCGGGGCGTTCGGCGGGGTGGGGCCGCTGCCGGTGGAACTGGGGGTCGCCTTCGTCGAGTTGGGCCGGCACTGCGTGCCCGGCCCGCTGGTGGAGACGGTCGCGGTGACGGCCCTGCTGGCGCGGCTGGCGGAGGCCGGGGAGGCGGCACCCGCGAAGGAGTGGCTGCCGAGGGTGTGCGCGGGCCGGGCACGGGTGACTCTGGCGGCGCCGGCAGCGGGTCCGTACGCGCTGGACGCGGACGCGGCGGACGCGGTCTTCGTGGTGACCAGCGGTGCCGGGGACGCGGCGGCCGGGCTGTGGCTGGCGCCGGGCCACGGGCCGGTCCTGCCGTCCGTCGACCCCGCGCGGCGTCTGGCCGTCCCGGCGGCGGGCGGGGAGCGGCTGGCGGCCGGGCCCGCCGTGCGGGAGGCGACCGCGCACGCGCACCTGTGGGCGGCGTTCGCGACCGCCGCGCAGGCGCTCGGGGTGGGGCACGCGCTTCTCGACCGGACGGTGGCCCATGCCGGGCGGCGCGTCCAGTTCGGTGCGGCGATCGGCTCGTTCCAGGCGGTCAAGCACCGGCTGGCGGACGTGCTGATCGGCCTGGAATTCGCGCGGCCGCTGCTGTACGGCGCGGCCGTGGCCCTCGCGGCGGGCTCCCCGGGGGTCCGGGCGGAGGTGGCGGCGGCCAAGGCGGCCGCCTGCGACGCGGCGTACGCGGCGGCACGCACGGCGCTCCAGGTGCACGGCGCGATCGGCTACACGTCCGACTACGAGCTGTCGCTGTGGCTGGGCAAGGCGCGGGCGCTGCGGCAGGCGTGGGGGTCGCCGGAGGACTGCCGCCGGGAGGTCCTGGAACTCCCCTCCCAACTCTTTCGCGAGTAAAACACCTGCTAATGTCTTTGTATGGTGAAGCTCCCTCCCCTGCCCCTGCGCGGTCTGGTCCGGCTGAGGCCGGCGGCGGACATCTGGCCCCGGCCCGCGCTGAGCGCGGCCGCCGCGATGGCCGTCCCCGATGTGACGCTCCTCGCGCTCGGCCGCCTCGACCTCGCCCTCTACACCGCCGCCGGCGCGCTCTGCGCGCTGTACGGGCACGACCGGCCCTACGCCCGGCGCGCCCGGACGCTGGCCTGGGTGGTCCTGGGCGCGGTCGCGGGCATGGGCGTGGCCCTGACCAGCGCCGCTCTCGTCCGTTCGGCCCCGCTACTGGTCCTGCTCGCGGCGCTCGTCGCGGCGGTCCACAAGGCCGTGTGCGACGCGGCGCGGATCGGACCGCCGGGGAACGTGGTACTGACGTTCGTCACGTCGACGGCGTTCTTCGTCCCGCAGCGGGCGGCGGAGGTGCCCGGACATCTGGGGCTGGTCGCGGCGAGCGGGGCGCTGGCCTGGCTGATCTGCATGGCCCCGGGCCTCGTCCGGCCGCGCGGGCCGGAGCGGATCGCCGTGGCACGGGCCCTGGAGGCGGCGGCCCGGGGCGACCGGCACGCGGTGCTGGTGACGGCGGAGGCGGCACACCGGGCGTGTGCGGGCGAGCCCGCCCTGGCGGCGCTCGTGGCGTGGGCGGAGAGGGCGTCGGAGGCGGAGGCGGAACGGCTGCGGGAGGTGGCGCGGGAGCTGCGCCGTGGGAATTCCCCGGTCCCGCCCCTTCCCGATGCCGGGGGCTTCGCCCCCGGGCCCCCGTTCCGCGCTGACGCGCGGTGTCCTCAAACGCCGGACGGGCTGTATTTGGCCGCGACCCGCGTCGCGCTCGGCGCCGCCCTCGCCGGGTGGGCCTCCCTCGCGCTGGGCAGCACCCATCCCCACTGGGCCGTCGTCGCCGCCGCGTCCGTCGTCCAGGCCCATGCCACCGCGTCGTGGCAGCGCGGCGCCCAACGCGTGATCGGCAATGTCGTGGGGCTGGCGCTGTTCGCCGCGCTGCTGCCCGTCGCCCGCGCGGGTGAGGTCGTCATGGTGGCGGTCGCGCTCGCGCTCCAGGTGGCGGCGGAGGCGACCATCGCCCGGAACTACTGGCTGGGCAGCGTGTTCGTGACGCCGATGGCCCTGCTCCTGGGCGAGTTCGCCGGGGCGCACCCGGCGGGCGGGACGATGGCGGACCGGGGCGCCGACACGGTGGGGGGCGTGGTGATCGGGGTGCTGGTGTGCGTCGTGCTCGCCGACGGCCGGGCCATGAACCGGGTGGAGGACGCTCTCCTCCAGGTCCGCGACGCCCGTACCGGCACGCAGGACGCCGCCCGCGCCCGGGAGCGGCTCGGCGCGGCGCTGCTGGAGCTGCGCGCGGCGGTGGACGTCGCGGCCGGTGAGCGGCGGCGGCACGCGCTGCCCGAGGCGCGGATCGCCGCACGGGCCGCCCACGAGGAGCGCGAGGGGCACCGGGCCCTGGCCGCCCTCCACACCCCCGCGCCGTCCGCCGCCGGCTGACGGCACACGGCCCTCCGGCGGGCCTCGACGGATCCGGCCGCGCCCCGCGCGGCAGAATCTACCGGGGAACACCGACTGGAGAGGATCGAGAACTGTGGCCGAGGACGCCGAGGACATCGTCGCGCGCGTGCTGCGCCAGTGGCAGCAGGTCCATCCCGGACTCGACACCGCGCCGATGGCCGTGATCGGCAGGCTCAACAGGTGCGCGGCCCTGCTTCAGCAGGCCACGGACGCCCCGCTGGTGCGCGAGGGGCTGACGCGGGCGGAGTTCGACATCCTGGGCACCCTGCGGCGCACGGGCCGGGAGCTGACGCCCGGGCAGATCGCCCGGGAGACGTTCGCCTCGGGCGCGGCCGTCACCAAGCGGCTGCGGGTGCTGGAAGAGCGCGACCTGGTCGCGCGCCGCCCGGACGGCCGCGACCGGCGGGTGGCCCACCTGTCGCTGACCGACTCCGGCCGGGAGCTCATCGACATACTGATCCCGCGCCAGCTGGACTACGAACAGGCGCTCCTCGCGGGCCTCGGCAAGGACCGGCAGGACGAGCTCGCCGACACGCTTGCCGCGCTGCTCGTCCATCTTGAAGGGCGGCTGGGTGGGCTCCAGCCCTGAGCGGCCGTCGTACACCTGCGGGCCGTCCGTGGCTGGTCGCGCCCACGCGGCGGTAGCCGCATGACGGCACTGCCCCGCGCCCCTACGGGCGCGGCTGCGTGAAGCGGAGCATGTTGCCGGACGGGTCGCGGAAGGCGCAGTCGCGGACGCCGTAGGGCTGGTCGACCGGCTCCTGGAGGACCTCGCCGCCGCCGGCCCGGATCCGCTCGAAGGTGGCGTCGCAGTCGTCGGTGGAGAAGATCACGCCGCGCAGCAGGCCCTTGGCCAGCAGTTCCGCCATGGCCTGCCGGTCGGCGGGCGAGGCGTTGGGGTCGGCGAGCGGCGGTTCGAGGACGATCTCCACGTCCGGCTGCGCGGGCGACCCGACGGTCACCCAGCGCATCCCCTCGAACCCGACGTCGTTGCGGACCTCCAGGCCGAGGATGTCGCGGTAGAAGGCGAGGGCCTTGTCGTGGTCGTCGACGGCGATGAAGCACTGGGAAAGCTTGATGGTCATGCCCTCGACGCTACGAGGCGACGGCCGGATCCGCTTCTCCGATCCTGAGCGGCCGTGTGCAGATCTTGGCCACGCACGCCGGGATTCCGGCGCCCGCCTCGTGGCGGCGGGCCCGGTACGCGCTCGGGCTCTCGCCGAACGCGGCGCGGAAGCCGCGGGAGAAGTGCCCGGACGACATGAGCGCGACGCGGGCCAGTGCACCGCACGGCGGTCAGGGCGCGGGCGTGATCGAGGCGGCCGGGGCGGGGCTGCTGCCGACCCGGGGCGTGAGGAGCTCGTTGTCGCAGACCAGGTTCCTCAGGGTCTTGCCGTTGCCCTGGAGGTCGACCTTGACGTCCTCGGGCCGGCGGTCGTCGGGCACGCCGTTGTGGGAGGCCGTGCAGACGAGCTGGTTGCGGGCGATGGCGCTGAAGCGGGTGGGGTCCAGCGGCAGCCGGATGGTCACGGTGCCGGGGAGCGTGACCACGCCGACGGAGCCCTGCGGCACCTTCGGCAGGTCCGTGAACAGGCCCTGCATCCGCTCGGCCTCGTTGGGACCCTGGAGCAGCAGGACCACCGCCTCCTCCGCGCCGACCTCGCCGGCGGCGGGCCGGGAGCGGGGTTCGAGGCCACCGGGGAAGCCGAAGTACAACCGGACCTCCCGCACGGGGGCGCCGGGTTGCTTCGCGCCCTGCGCCGGCTGTCCCACCTCGATGACGTCGGTGGGCTCGACGCCGCACCCGGCCAGGACGCCCGCGATGGCGCCGCACAGCGCCGCGGCGGCGGCCGCGCGCCGCTTCTCCATACCTCGCCGCCTCATGACCCGTCGCCTCATCACTCGTCACCTCCGCGCCGCAGCGGGAGGTCGACGGTGAACACCGCGCCTCCCCCGGGCCCGTTGGCGGCCCGTACGGTCCCGTCGTGCAGTCGTACGTTCTCCAGGGTGATGGCGAGGCCGAGGCCGCTGCCCTCGGAGCGGACCCGGGCGGCGTCGGCCTTGAAGAACCGCTCGAAGACGTGCGGCAGGACCTCCGGGTCGATGCCCTCGCCCCGGTCGGCGACCTCGATCAGCAGCCGCTCCCCGCTGTGCTCCCCGCCGTCGTACCGGACCTCCGTGCGGACGGCGACGGCGACCGGCTCCCCGCCGTGCCGCAGCGCGTTGCCGACGAGGTTGGCGACGACGACGTCGACGCGGCGCGGGTCCAGCCGGGCCCGTACGCCCTCGGGCAGGTCGGCGGTGACCTTGTCCTGCCAGCCGCGTGCCTGGAGGGTCTTGCGGACCGTCTCGGCCACGTCGACCTCGTCGAGGTGGAGGGCGGCGGCGCCGGCGTCGAAGCGGGAGATCTCCATCAGGTCCTCGACCATGCGGGCGAGCTTGCCGGTCTCCTGGCTGATGAGCCGGACGGCGTAGGCGGTGTCCTCGTCGAGGCTCTCGGCGTCCTCGTCGAGGACGTCGACGACGGCGGTCATCGCGGCCAGCGGGGTGCGCAGCTCGTGGGAGACGTCGGCGGCGAAGCGGCGGGAGTTGGCCTCCATGCGGCGCAGTTCGGCGACGTTCTCCTCCAGGGCGGCGGCCATGTCGTTGAAGGTACGCGAGAGGTCGGCGAGTTCGTCGCTGCCGGTGACCTTCAGCCGGGTGTCCAGCTCACCCTCGGTGATCCGCTGGGTGGCGCGACGCAGTTCGCGTACGGGCCGCAGCACGCCGCGCGCGGCGAGGAGGGCGGGCACGATGGCCAGCGCGGCGGCGGGCAGGGCGCCGCTCTGGGCCGCGTCGACCAGCGCCTGGACGTTCGCCTCGTCCTCGCGGAGCGGCACCTGGGCGTAGACCTCCAGGCCGGACAGCCGGCCGTCCTCGCCGCTGAAGGCGACGGGCAGGCCGATGGCGAGCCAGGGCTCGCCGTTTATGTCGACGCGCTGGAAGGCGGCGATGCCGTCGTGGACCTTCTGCTGCACGCCGTCGGGGATGCCCTTGGCGCCGGGGCGGGCCGGGGGGACCATGGCGCCGCCCTGGTAGCGGGCGTAGATGTTCCAGTGCTGCGCCTGGCCGGCCCGGGCGAGATTGGTGGTGAATCTGACCAGGTCGCCGTGGCCGGGCGGGAAGCGCAGGTCGGGGACCTGGGAGTTGACCTGGGCGCGGAGCGCGGAGACGGCCGTGTCCTGGGTGCGCTTGAGGATCGCGGTACGCGCCTCGCGGAAGGTGAGCGCGGCCGTGGTGAGCGCGCTGAGCGCGGCGACGAGGAGGAACGCCACCACGAGCCGGGCCCGCAGGCCCCGGTAGAAGGTGCGCAGGGCCGGCCGTCCCAGGGTGGGGCGGCGCAGGTGGACCGGGCGGTTCAGAGGGCTCATTCCAGGGGGCTCGTGGGGAGGGGTTTTCCGGGGCTCACACGGGGCCGAAGCGGTAGCCGAAGCCCCGTACGGTCTGGATGTAGCGGGGGGAGCGGGTGGACTCCTCGACCTTGGTGCGCAGCCGCATGACGCAGGCGTCCACGAGGCGGGCGTCGCCGTGGTAGCTGTGCTCCCAGACGTGCTCCAACAGCTGCTGGCGGCTGAAGACCCGGCCGGGGGTGGCGGACAGGTAGAGCAGCAGCTTCATCTCGGAGGGGGCGAGCGGCAGGTCCTGGCCGTGCCTGGAGACGAGCAGCCCGGCGCGGTCGATGGTCAGGTCGCCGTGGGTCTCGGCGGTGGCCTGGGGGACGGCCGGGTCGGGGCCGCCGCCGTCGACGGGGGCGGCGCGGCGCAGGACGGCCCGGATGCGGGCCTCCAGGACCTCGCCGCGGGCGGGCTTGACGATGTAGTCGTCGGCCCCGGCCTCCAGGCCGAGCACGACGTCGATGTCGTCGCCGCGGGCGGTGAGCATGATGATGGGTATCTGCTGGGTGGCGCGGATGCGCCGGCAGACCTCGAAGCCGCTCTTGTCGGGCAGCATCAGGTCCAGCAGCACCAGGTCGGGGCGGAAGCTTTCCAGCGCCGTCAGCCCGGCCTCGCCGGTCGGCGCGGCCTCGACCTCGTGGCCGCGGCGGCGCAGGGTGAGGGTGACCCCTTCCCTGACGGCCCGGTCGTCCTCGATCAGAAGCACGCGTGACATGAGGACCAGTATCGGTCGTTCGTGTGCGCGAACGCGCCCGGGGGCTCACTCCCGCCGGAACTGTCACCGACTCCTCATAAATCGGCCCCTGTCCCTTACACCCCGATGTGCCGCAGCAGCAAGGACCGGAAGTCCCGGTCGAAGGCCTCGTAGCGCTGCCGCAGCCGTTCCCCCGGCCAGTCGGGGGGCAGCAGGGGCGCGGGCAGCACCGGGTCGGCCAGCAGATGGCGCAGTACCGCCGCCGACACGGTGAACCGCTCGGCGAGACGGTCCGGACCGCCGGGCAGCGCCTCAAGGGCGGCTTCCAGGGCCCGGGCGCGGCGGGCCCAGCCCGTCAGGTCCCACAGGCCGGCGGCGAGGGCGGCCGGGTCCCCCTCGGGCGCCCCGGTGAACAGGGCGCACTGTCCGGCCACCACGGGCGGCCACGCCGGGTCGCGGACGAGGTTGGCGGGCCGCGTCCAGCACCCTTCCCGCAGCTCGGCCAGGCGCAGGGCGGCCATCGCCTGCCGCAGCGCGGCGCGCTCCGGGGCGGGGCGCCGTTCGGCCGTGACGACGGCGATCTCCCAGCCGCCGGACCAGGCGCGGGTGCGGGGCGCGCGGCTGTCGTCCTGCCGGGCCTGGCGGGCGAGCAGCCGCCTCGTGAGCCGGTACGTGCCGTCGCGCTGCTCCAGGTCCCCGGCGGCGACCATCCGGGTCAGGGCGGTGCGCACGGTGCCCTCTGCGGTGCCGAAGAGCTCGCCGACGCGGACCAGGGCGCGGGCGGGGAGGGCGGGCGGGTGGTGGCCCAGGAGCGTCGAGAGCACGACCGAGCGCGCGGTCAGCGGCCGCAGGGCGAGGGAATCGGTGGTGTCCATGACTGACGAAACCCTATCCATTACAGCTCCACATCACGCATCATGAAAGTGTAATGCCATGCGGACCGTGTCCCCCGGAGGTCACCGTGAGCGCCACGCACGACGTGTTCAACCAGGCCCCGCCCCTGACCGGCTTCTCCACGGCCGACGAGCCCGCGCTGCTGGAGGCGCTGCGCCGGGACGGCGGCGGCCGGGGCGAGGCCGAGGTCCGGGCGCTGGGGGCGCGGGCCGGCTCGGAGGAGGTGGCGGAGTGGGCCCGGACGGCCGAGGCGAGCCCGCCGGTCCTGCGCACCCACGACCGCTACGGCCACCGCATCGACGAGGTCGAGTTCCACCCGGCGTGGCACCACCTGATGGCGGCCGCCGTCGGGAGCGGCCAGCACGCCGCCCCCTGGGCCGAGGCCCGGCCCGGCGCGCATCTGGTGCGGGCGGCGAAGTTCTACGCCTGGGCGCAGGCCGAGGCCGGGCACGGCTGCCCGGTGTCGATGACGTACGCCGCCGTGCCCGCCCTGCGCGCCCAGCCGGAGCTGGCCGCCGTGTACGAGCCGCTGCTGGCGTCCCGGACGTACGACTTCGGGCTGCGCCCGCCGCTCGGCAAGCGGGGCCTGATCGCGGGCATGTCGATGACGGAGAAGCAGGGCGGCTCGGACGTCCGGGCCAATACGACCCGGGCCGAGCCCACGGGCGACGGCTCGTACGCGGTCACGGGCCACAAGTGGTTCACGTCGGCGCCGATGAGCGACGTCTTCCTCATGCTGGCGCGGACGGAGGAGGGCCTGACCTGCTTCCTGATGCCGCGAGTGCTGCCCGACGGCACCCGCAACGCGATGCGCCTCCAGCGGCTGAAGGACAAGCTGGGCAACCGCTCCAACGCCTCGGCGGAGATCGAGTACGAGCAGGCGCTGGCCTGGCCCGTGGGCGAACCCGGGCGCGGGGTGCGCACGATCGTCGAGATGGTCAACATCACCCGCCTCGACTGTGTGATCGGCTCGGCCGCCGGGATGCGCGCCGGACTGCGGCAGGCGCTCCACCACACCGCGCACCGGCGGGCGTTCGGCGCCGAGCTGATCGACCAGCCACTGATGCGCAACGTCCTGGCCGACCTCGCCGTCGAGTCCGAGGCGGCGACGACGCTGGCCCTGCGGCTCGCGGCGGCGCTCGACCGCTCGGAGGCGGGCGACGAGGGGGAGGCGGCCCTGCGCCGGCTCGCGCTGGCCGCCGGCAAGTACTGGGTGTGCAAGCGCGGCAGCGCCCACGCCGCCGAGGCCCTGGAGTGCCTGGGCGGCAACGGCTACGTCGAGGAGTCCGGCATGCCCCGGCTCTACCGGGAGGCGCCGCTGCTGTCCATCTGGGAGGGCTCGGGCAATGTGGCGGCGCTCGACGTGCTGCGGGCGCTGACCCGGGAACCGGCCTCGCTGGACGCCTACTTCGCCGAGGTCGGCCTCGCCGCCGGCGCGGACGCCCGGCTGGACGCCGCCACGGCCCGGCTGCGCGCCCTGCTCGGCGAGCTCTCCGACCCCCACCGCGCCCAGCTCCTCGCCCGCCGCGTGGCCGAGCAGCTCACGCTCGTCCTCCAGGGCAGCCTGCTGGTGCGCCACAGCACCCCGGCCGTCGCCGACGCGTTCTGCGCCTCGCGGCTCGGCGGCGAGTGGGGCAACGCCTTCGGCACCCTGCCGACGGGCAGCGACCTCGGGCAGATCCTCGACCGGGCCCGCCCGAAGGACACCCCGTGACTCCTGTGCCGACAGCTGTCCGCATCGAGCGCCGGGGCCCGGTGACCACCGTCGTCCTCTCCCGCCCGGAGGTGCGCAACGCGGTGGACGGCCCGACGGCCGCCGCCCTGGCGGACGCCTTCCGGGCGTTCGACGCGGACCCGGCGGCGCGGGTCGCGGTGCTGTGGGGCGAGGGCGGCGCGTTCTGCGCGGGCGCCGACCTCAAGGCCTTCGGCACCGGCCGCGCCAACCGCGTGGCGCCCGACGGCGACGGGCCGATGGGCCCCACCCGGCTGCGGATGGCCAAACCGGTGATCGCGGCGATCGCCGGGCACGCCGTCGCGGGCGGCCTGGAACTCGCGCTCTGGTGCGATCTGCGGGTGGCGGAGGAGGACGCCGTCCTCGGCGTCCTCTGCCGCCGCTGGGGCGTCCCCCTGATCGACGGCGGCACGGTCCGGCTGCCCCGCCTGATCGGCACCTCCCGGGCCATGGACCTGATCCTGACCGGCCGCCCGGTCCCGGCCGCCGAGGCGTACGCCATGGGGCTCGTCAACCGCCTGGTGCCGCCGGGCACTTCGCGCGCGGCGGCGGAGTCGCTCGCGGAGGAGATCGCCCGCTTCCCGCAGGCGTGTCTGCGGAGCGACCGGGCGTCGGTGCTCGACCAGGAGGGGCTGGAGGAGGAGCGGGCGCTGGGCGTCGAACTCACCCATGGGGTGGGGGCCTTGCCGGAGGCGGCGGAGGGGGTGGCCCGCTTCACCGGGCGACGGCGGCGGCGCTGAGGCAGAACTGCAGGAGACCCGCGCTCACGTCCTTGATGATTTTCTCCATCTCGGCCCACTGCGGCTGGAATTCCGTGCCCCATTCAATGGTGTAGGCGAGGATCTTCTCCTTCTTGTCGTCGGTGAAGTACCGGGAGAACGCGTAGTCGTCGCTGGTCCCGCATGTCGGGTAGAGGTCGAAGCTCGACTTCGGGGTGTACTCGGTGCCCCGTACGTCGTGCAGTGCGCCACTGAAGCTCCGCGCGAGCGCGGTCGCGCTGTCGAGGTCTTCCTTGGGGATGTATTCACGGTAGCCGGTGTCCCCGGCCAGGCCTCGGCTTCCGTCGTAGTCGGGATTGCGGAAGGTCATCGAATCGTCGTCGGACTGGTCCTCGTCGTCGCCCCATGCGTAGAGCATGTCCTGGGAATAGCTGTGCACGTCCACGAACCAGCGCGTGTGCGGGAATTTCTTTTCCAGGAGCCATCGGACGTTACGGGTCTCGGGCTCGGAGAACGCGTAAGGCCCCTGGTAGACCTGTGGGTCGCACGGATCGCTCGACACACGTACGCCCGCCGTGGGCGAGAACGCCTTGGCGGCGTCGAACAGGAAGTCGTAATTGCGGTTGATGTCGACGCCCACGCAGTCGCCGTTATGACCGGCGGGCGCGTGGGCGGGGTTGCGGTTCTTGCGCCACATCGGTTCGACGGTCTGGCTGTAACGGCGCCCGTCCGGATTGACCAGCGGGAAGACGACGATGTTCAGGTCCTCCAGCAGCGTACGCACCTCGGCGGCGGTGAAGCTCTTGCGGCCGTAGCGGAGGCCGGACCGGGACTTGTACGCCTCCAGCAGATCGGCGGCGAAATCGACGAGGATCTCGCAGCTTCCCCACTCCCGGGCGTGGACTCCCCCGATGAGTACGGCACAGTCACGGTCGCCGTCGGAGGACACACCCATGCGCAGCGCGTGGCAGGCGACTCCCTCGATCGATGTCTCGGGAAGCTCGACGAGTTCGCAGAGACCGGGGTAGGCGTGCGACAGGTTCACCGCCGCCGAGTCGACTTCGGCGATGTTGAGGTACGTCATCTCAACGCTCCCGCCTCTCGTCCTTCGTCTTCTCCCCGAGCCCGTGCGGAACCGCGTCGGGTGCCGCGAACCGGTTGCCGGTGCCCACTTCCGCCTGCCGGGCCCGGCCGGTGGCGGTCGCGTCCTTCAGGACGTGCACGGTGACGCCGTCACGCCCGTCGATCTCGAGGGCCTTCCGTTCGGTGACATAGGCCTCGATGCTCACCTCGTCCCCCGGGCCACCGGTGCGGCACGGGCCTCCGCCGATGTCCGGCCGCTCCTCCCGGAGCGTGGTGTGCAGCGTCTTGTCGTCCGTCGCCGTCACGCGTACGTGGAGCGTCCTTTCCCGGTCAGCCATGTCGGCTCCTTTGCGTTGCAGGGAGAACGTATTGCTCGCGGGGATCCGGGATCTGGCCGCCATGTCCTCCCAGAAGTCCCGTAGTTCCTTGCACGTCACGCCCTGCCAGGGCGCGCGCTTGCGTCGCACCCAGGACAGGGGGTTCGCATGGCTCAGCCGGCGGTACGGGCGCAGGAGCGCCTGCTGCTGCCGGCAGAACGTCTCACGCACCTCCGCTCGCGGCAGGGAGCCCATGGCGGGGTAGGGGCACAGCTCGAAGGGGCAGTCCCGCAGGCAGGCGCTGCCCGGTGGCGCGTTCTCGGCCATGCCGACGGTCCGCTTGGGGTCCAGGGGCCGGCGGTCCTTGGTGAGGCAGGGCGGCAGCGCGGTCCTGTTCACGCGCTTGAGGCGTGCTTCCAGCTCGTCCACGTTCTCCGTGTCGCGCTCCGTGAGGTTGAGGAGAAGGATGACGTCGGCGAGCAGTTGCTGGGCCCGGGGGTGGAGGGTGGACCATCCCACCGAGGGCGGAATCCAGAGGCTGTGCTTGCGGTACGCGCCGGGTTCGGCGGGTGAGGAGCCGATGTTGCCGACCGTCCCCATCTCGTCGATCCAGACGAACCGCTCGGGGTGGCCGCTCTGCAGGGCGAGCACCGCCAGGTTCGCCGCTTCGGCGACGAAGGGATGCAGCCGGTCTCCTTTGGGGGTCCGGTCCTCGTCCTGAGCGCGGCCCTGCGGGTCCTGTTTGGTGCCCGCCATCTCCAGCCAGCGCCGCACCGCCTGGACCGGATCGGCTTTCGCCGACGCGTGGGTACGGCCGGGCTGCCCGGTCCGGTTTCTCGTCGAGCTGTCCGGGAGCTCCCACAGACACAGCGCCTGGATGAGTATCAGCTGTGCGAACCAGGAACGCGCGTGGGCGAGCATCCCTTCCGCCTGCGTGATGAGGAATTCCCGGGCCTCCTCGTTCACCTGCGGGTGCAGCTTCCGCCGGTTGGCGGCGCTCTTGAAGCCCTGTGCCAGGGCGATCTCCAGGGAGAGCGGCAGGTCCGCCTGACGGGAGTGGGTGTGCTCCGGCTCCAGATGGCCTAGCCACAGCCGGACCCTCTCCTTCGCCTGGCTTCGGTGCGCTTCCCCGACGGATTCGGTCATCAGCGGCACCAGCCAGGCCCGCATGACGAACTTCCGCCAGATCTCGGCCCGGCGCTCGACGCTGTCCTTCTCGAATTTCGCGTACTGCACGCGGACTTCATCGTTGCCCGCCATCTGCCGGAGATAGAACTCCCGGGTCCGGTGTTCCGTGTACGACTCGTCCCGGGTCTCCCTCCCGTACTGCACCCAGGGGTCGTCGTCCCGGGACATCTCCTCCTTGGGCGGCAGCGGGAACATATTGCGAATGGCGTCGAAGGCCAGATCGCCCCCCGCGCCCACCTCCTGTGCGATGGCGAGCCTGATGGGGTACGAGGGCTCGACGGTGGCGAGGGAGATCAGGGAGCCGTAGCCGTTCCGGACCCGGTCGGCGATGTCCTCGCCGGAACCGGCCCCGGCGATCGCCCGGAGGACCTCGCCGAACCGGTGCACCAGCGTCAGCTTCGTCCCTTCGATGGTCCTCGGGTCGCCCGACCTGATCCACTTCCAGCGCCGGAGGACGGACCGCGCGATGGCCTGGAGATCGGCGCCCTTGCCGACCTGATCGATTTCGAGGGCGGCGGCGTACATCTCCAGCGCCTTGGGATCCGTGCGTCCTTCGGCCGCGCGGAGCAGCCGCCGGACGACGTCCGCCCAGTCGACGGCTCCCCACCGGGTGGTGTGCCGGTCCGCCCGGGACCTGAGGACGAGCCCGATGAGCAGCTCCCGGCCCGGCCCCGGCTCTTCGAGCGCCCTGGAGAAGGCTTCCCGGCAGGAGACGTCGAAATATCCGGCACCGAGATAGGCCTGGACGATGCTGTGCGGGAAGCGGACCCGATTGCCGTGCGCCTCCACCAGGCCGAGTTGTTCGCCCTGGGTGGCGCACAGGGCCAGGAGCACCCGGCACCGGCGCAGATCCCCGTGCACCGGGCAACGTACTCCCAGCCTCTCCGAGAGCCGTTCCCAGACCCCCGGGAATCTCGATTCCGCGTCGTTGTCCTTCCCGATCAGTTCATCGAACCGGACCTCCAGCCGGTCCCGCAGCAGACCTATCCCGGCCAGCGCGGAAATGACCTCGATGGTGGTCTCACGGTCCTCGGAGGACAGCGCGATATTGCCCCGGACATGCCCCGTGCTCAGGGCACTCCGCCAGGTCTCCAGCAGCTGCAGCCGCAAGCCCACCCGGTCGGAGTCACGGGTGTCCAGTTTCTCCGAACCCTTGGCTCCGCCGAGGTGGTCGAGCAGGTGATTGTCCCGCAGCTGCCGTGCGATCTGGAGGTACAGGGGGGATTCCGCCACGCACGCCGTTTCGACGATCCAGTCCAGCCGGTGGTCGTCCGGGTCGACGCTGTCCCGCTCCAGATATTCCAGCGCCGCCTCCTCGCTGAGCGGCTCCAGATCGATGATCGCCGCCTGGGTGTTCTCCAGTGGCGAGTGCGGCCGGGAGGCGATGACGAGGGGGAGCTTCTGACGCCGCGCCCGCTCGATCGCGTGCCGGATCTGGATGTCCCGCTCCTTCTGCTCCTCCCCTTCGGCGAAGGTCTCCTCGAGGCCGTCGGCCAGGATCACCACTTTGTCGTCGATGCACAGTTGCCGCCACACCCGCTCGCTCTGATGGCTGGACAGCACACCGCGGTCCACCAGCTCGGCGAAGCGCTTCATGCCCAACTCGTGGAAGTCCAGCCGCGACCCGTCCAGCTCGGCGTCCCGCAGCCGTACCGGCACGGGGGTGGCCCCTTTCCTGGCCAGCAGCTCGGTGAGCTGGACGAGCACCGACGTCTTTCCGGTGCCCACACCGCCGACCAGCAGGTAGGGCCGTCTGGTGCGCCGGTCGCGCAACGCCCGCGCGATGATGAGGCACACCTCTTTCCGCCCGACCACATCCGCCATCGTCGGACCGGCCGTCGGCACCAGACGGCGGGCGTTCTTCTTGGCCGTCTTGTTCAGCGGTCTGCGCACCAGGAGGTACTGCACGCCCAGAAAGACGCACGTCGCCAGCCCGATGCTCAGGAACGGCGCCAGGAAGCCGTACACCACCATGCAGCCGCTGTTGCCCGGGGGCTGCTCGCAGTATCTCTGCATGGGCGACTTGCGGTGGGTGAACATTCCGTACGCGCCCTCGGCGACCCAGGCCAGGAGGAGCAGGACGCCGAGGTAGGAGAGACGCTGCACGAACGTCTTCATCGACACCTTCGCCCACCAGCGCCGGGCCGGCGCCACCATGCTGCGGGCGGCCATACGGACCCGCAGTCTTCGGACGAACCGCTCGACGGCTCCGGCCACGCGGCGCAGCCCGCGCCGGACCCGGACCAGGGGCGGCCTGCTCGGCGGTGCGACTTTTCCCTTGGGATGTCTGATGGCGTAGTTCATGGTGCCTCAGCCCTTGCCGATCGGCCCTGAACCCTCCGTCCCTTCCATCGTGCGCTGGGCCTCCGCCGCTGTCGAACGCTGCCGAACACCGGGTGTCACGGCAGCCGGGCCACCCCCACCCTCACCCGATCGGAGTAATTCCGCCGGACAGGTGGAAATCCGGGCCACCACCCCCGCAAGATCCCCGACGTGAATGGATGGCGCCGAGCGGGACGGACCGGATGCGCGACCTTGGTGGTCGCCTTCGCGACGGTGGGGGCCGGGGTGCTCCCGGAGCCGCCCGACGCGGCGGGGCCCTCGAGCGGGATCGTCGTCACCGACGAGCTCGTCGAATCCCGCACCGCCGAAACCTTCGTGCACGCCGGGCCCGGCTGTCTGATCGCCCGCGCGGAGGGCACGCTCGGCGTGGCGTTCGCCGCCCTCTGCCCGGCGACCCCGGCACCACCGCCGCCCCCTCCCCCGTCGCCGTCCCCGACGCCCGCGCCCCCGCTCCTGCCGAAGGCCGCGCCCGCGCCCCCGGCCGCGCCGCTCGCGTCACCCGAGCCGCCGCCGGGCAAGGAGCCCCCGCCGCCGGCGCCCGCTCCCCCGGCCCGCCCCGCGCCCGCGCCCACCCCGCCGCCACCGGCTCCCGCGCCCACGCCGCACATCGCGCGGCCGTACCACCAGGCCGTCGCCAAGCCGGCCAAGAACGGCGCTTCGCTCGTCACGCTCACGCTGGTGATCACCGCTCCCGCCGTGCTCGCCGCCGCCCTGCTGCGCCCGCGCGGCAGCGGTGGCGGCGGCACCGGGGGCGGAAGCTGACCGCCCGGTTCCGACCCGCCGACCCACCCTCCTTGGAGGTAACCCTTGTCCGAGTGGCTGATGCTGGCCCTCGCCATGGCCGCCGCGTGCGCGGTCGTCCTGTCGATCACCGTCCTCAAGCAGCGCCGGGTCCGTGTGGACGACAACCCCCACGAGACCCCCGACGTCATCGAGTACATGACCATGATGGTCGGGGTGGTCTATGCCATCGTGCTCGGCCTGGCCATCGCCGGTGTCTGGGAGGCGCGCAACGGCGCGCAGGACACCGCCCGGGCCGAGGCCCAGGCCCTCCACGAGGTGAGCGAGCGGGTCCAGGCGTACTCCCCGGCCGCCCGTGAGCAGGTGCGCGCGGACGTGAACTCCTATGTGAGCTACACGGTCAAGAAGGAGTGGCCGTCGATGCTCAAGTCGGGCGAGCTGAACGACAAGGGCGCCGAGCTGCTCGAGAAGGTGCGCGCCGACCTCACCTCGTACCAGCCGCGCGACGACCACGAGGGCCAGTCGTACCAGCCGCTGCTCGACCAGATCGGCGCGGCCGACGCGGCGCGCAACGCGCGGGCTGCCAACGCCGGGCCGACGATGCCGGGCGTGGTCTGGTTCGGGCTGATCGCGGGGGCGCTGGTGGCGGTGGGGCTGATCTTCACGCTCCAGATCCGGCGGTCGCCGCGCGAACTGCTGCTCGCCGGGCTCTACAGCGCGCTGATCGCCTTCCTCCTCTTCCTCATCTGGGACTTCAACTCGCCCTTCGGCCATCAAGTGGTCGACACGGCGGGCCCGTTCAGCGAACTGTTCTCCATCTGACGGGCAGGTGCTTGAGGCCGTTCTGGAAGTTGGACGTCAGCCGGACCGGTTCGCCCGCCCGTTCCAGGCCGGGCAGCCGGTCCAGCGTCGCCCGCAGCATGGCCCGGATCTGGGTGCGGGCGAGGTGGGCGCCCAGGCAGAAGTGCGGGCCGAAGCCGAAGCTGACGTGGTCGTTGGGCGTGCGGGTGATGTCGAAGCGGTCGGGGTCGGGGAAGACGCGCTCGTCGCGGTTGGCGGAGGCGTGGTAGACGACGACCTTCTCGCCGCGCCGGATGAGCTGCCCGCCGAGCTCGGTGTCCCGGGCGGCGGTGCGCCGGATGTCCAGCACGGGCGGCCAGTGGCGCAGCACCTCCTCGACGGCGGAGCCGGTCAGCTCGGGCCGGCGGCGTAACGCCTCGTACTGCTCGGGATGGTCGAGGAGCGAGTGGAGGCCGCCGGGGATGCCGTTGCGGAGCGTCTCGTTCCCGGCGACGGCCAGGAGGAAGAACATGGTCTCGAACTCGTCGCCGGTGAGCCCGCCCTCGCGCATCCGGGCCATGACGCTGCCGGGCCGGGGCGCGTCGGCGAGCGCGTGGGCGTAGGCGTACATGTCGGTGAGCGCCTCGGGCGAGCGCGGGTTCAGCGGGGTGCCGTCGGGTTTGAGGAGCGTGGCGGGCCGGTGGGCGAGGGCGGCCCGGCCGAGGGGGCTGAGGGTGTCGGGGTCGGCGGTGCTGGAGGCGGCGTGGTCGGCGTCCTGGTAGCCGATCACCCGGTTGGACCAGTCGTAGAGCAGCCGCCGGTCCTCCTCGGGGACGCCGAGGATGTGGGCGAGGGTCCAGATCGGCAGGTCGGCGGCGAGCTCCACGTAGTCGGCCTCGCCCCGTCCGGCGACGCCCTCGACGAGATCGCGGGCGCGGGCCTCGATGGCGGTCTCCAGCTCCCGGGTCGCGCGCGGGGTGAAGGCGGCGGCGACGATGCGGCGCAGCCGGACGTGGGCGGGCGGGTCCTGGTTGAGCATCATCGCGCGGACGAAGGCGAGGTCGGCGTCGGTGTCCGGGTCACGGATCTGGGTGGCGCCCAGGTGCGAGGAGAAGGTCTCCGTGTCGCGCAGCACCTGCTTGACGTCGGCGTGCCGGAAGACCGCCCAGTAGCCGGGGCCCGCCGGCCACGGTCCGACGGCCGTCTCGGGCACCCGGCAGACGGGGGCGTGGTCGCGCAGCTCCCGGAAGAGGGCGTAGGGGACGCCGCGGGCGTAGGTCGCCGGGTCGAACACGGCGGCGGGGCCGGCGGGCGCCCCGGGGTGCGTCTGATGTGCGCTCACGGGCCGGACGGTACGTCGTCGGCTGGCGGGCCCGTCAAGGGGCCAGGAGAATTGTCCGGATGCTCCCGGCGGCCGCGCGCGCCGGGTCGCACCCCGGAATGACCGGTTCGGAGCTAGGTTCCCCACGCGTCGACTGGTGCCGCGGTTTTGGGGGTACTGAGCAACGGACGGGAGGTAGAGAGCGTGACCGACTGCTTTGCTGACAGGGAAGGCCTCACCCGGCCGGTCGGTGAATCGGAAGCCGACGCGTATGTGCGCGGCATCTCTTTCAAGACCGGACCGCCCCGCCTTCTCGGTGTCGAACTGGAATGGCTCGTCCACGATCTGCACGACCCCACCCGCCCCGTCGCCGCCCACCGGCTGGCGGAGGCCGCCGACCGGGTGGGCGCACTGCCGCTGAGGTCGCTGTTCACCGTCGAACCGGGCGGCCAGCTGGAGTTCAGCTCCCAGCCCGCGGAGTCCCTCACCGCCTGTGTGACGGACGTCTCCGCCGATCTCTCCCTCGCCCGCGCGGAGCTGCGCACCCTGGGCCTGACGCTGGCCGGGTACGGCAAGGAGCCGTGGTACGAGCCCCCGAGGGTCCGTAGCACCCCCCGCTACAACGCGATGGAGGTGTACTACGACCGTATCAACGGCGCCGGGCGCAATGTCATGTGCCGCACGGCGTCGGTGCAGGTCTGTGTGGACGCCGGGTACGAGGGGCCGGGGCCGCTGGGGTATCTGCGGCGCTGGCGGCTGGCCCATCTGCTGGGCGCGGTGCTGTCGGCGGCGTTCGCCAACTCTCCGCTGCTGCACGGCCGTCCCTGTGGCTGGCGCTCCAGCCGGCAGGCCTGCTACGCGCGGATGGACCCGGGGCGCACGCTGGCCCCGCCGGACTGGCACGACCCCCGGGCGGCCTGGGCGGCGTACGCGCTGGACGCGAAGGTGATGTTCGTACGGTCCGAGGGCGAGCCGTGGGCCGTGCAGCGGGGGCTGCCGCTGCGGCAGTGGACGCGCACCGGATCCCCCCGGCAGGTCACGGCCGACGACGTGGCCTACCACCTGACCACGCTGTTCCCGCCGATAAGGCCGCGGGGTCATCTGGAGCTGCGGATGATCGACGCGCAGCCGGGCGAGGACGGCTGGATGGTGCCGCTGGCGGTGACGGCGGCGCTGTTCGACGACCCGTCGGCGGCGGAGACCGCGTACCGGGCGGTCAAGGGACTGGGTGACGTCCCGGGCCGGCAGCCTCCGCCGAGGAACGCGCTGTGGCGGCGGGCGGCCCGGCACGGGCTGGCCGACCCCGAGCTCCACGCGGCGGCGGTGGCCTGTTTCGCCGCCGCGCGGGAGGCGCTGCCCCGGCTGGGGGCGTCGCCCCGGGTGCTCGATGCCGTCGAGGAGTTCACCGGCCGGTACGTCGAGCGGGGCCGGTGTCCCGCCGACGATCTGCTGGATCTGGTCGGGGCGCGGCAGGGGGGCGGGTCGTGAGGCCCGCCCCCGGGTCCGGCCCGGCCGCCCTGCGGGAGCGCGCCGCGAGTGCCCTGCTCGCCGCCCGCGCGCGCACCCGCGCGCTGACGACCTGTGTGGACGAGCGTGAGCTCGTCGCCCAGCACTCCCCGCTGATGTCCCCGCTGGTGTGGGATCTCGCCCACATCGGCAATCAGGAGGAGTTGTGGCTGTTGCGCGCCGTGGCCGGGCAGGAGGCGCTGCGCCCCGAGCTCGACCCGGTGTACGACGCCTTCGAGCATCCCCGGGCCGAGCGGCCGTCGCTGCCGCTGCTGCCCCCGCGCGAGGCCCACGCCTATGCGGCCGATGTGCGCGGCAGGGTGCTGGACGTGCTGGAGCGGGTGCCCATGGAGGGCGGGGGTCCGCTGCTCGCGGACGGCTTCGCCTTCGGCATGATCGCGCAGCATGAGCAGCAGCACGACGAGACGATGCTCATCACGCACCAGCTGCGGGCGGGCCCGGCGGCGCTGACGGCGCCCGAGCCGCCGCCCGCCGCGCCCGATACGGCCCTGCTGCCGGCGGAAGTGCTGGTGGAGGGCGGTCCGTTCACGATGGGCACGTCCACGGAGCCCTGGGCGCTGGACAACGAGCGCCCGGCCCATCCCCGGCTGGTGGCGTCGTTCTTCATCGACACGCTGCCGGTGAGCAACGGCGCGTATCTGCGTTTCATCGAGGACGGCGGCTATACGGATCCGCGCTGGTGGCGTCCGGAGGGCTGGGAGCAGGTGCGCCGCCATTCCCTTTCCGCCCCGCTGTTCTGGCGGCGCGAGGGCGGCGCGTGGGTGCGGCGGCGGTTCGGGGTGAGCGAGCCCGTGCCGCCCGACGAGCCGGTGCTGCACGTGAGCTGGTACGAGGCGGCGGCCTACGCGGCGTGGGCCGGGCGGCGGCTGCCCACGGAGGTCGAGTGGGAGAAGGCCGCCCGCCACGACCCGGCCTCGGGGCGCTCCCGGCGCTATCCGTGGGGCGATGACGATCCCACCCCCGAGCACGCCAACCTCGGCCAGCGCCATCTGCGTCCGGCGCCGGTGGGCGCCTACGCGCGGGGCGCCTCCCCGCTGGGGGTGCGGCAGCTGATGGGGGACGTCTGGGAGTGGACGGCGAGCGACTTCCTGCCGTACCCGGGGTTCCGGGCGTTCCCGTACCGCGAGTACTCCGAGGTGTTCTTCGGCGACGGCCACAAGGTCCTGCGCGGTGGTTCCTTCGCCGTCGACCCGGTGGCCTGCCGGGGGACGTTCCGCAACTGGGACCTGCCCGTCCGCCGGCAGATCTTCTCCGGCTTCCGTACGGCGCGCGACGCGGAACCCGTCTGATGTGCCGTCATATCGCGGTCCTGGGCCCCGACGCCCCACTCGCCGAAAGCCTGGCCGATCCGCCGTACTCGCTGGTGCGCCAGTCCTGGGCGCCGCGTCACCAGCGGAACGGGACCGTCAACGCGGACGGCTTCGGCGTGGGCTGGTACGCGCCGGGCGACCCGCTGCCCGCGCGCTACCGCAGGGCCGGGCCCATATGGGGCGACGAGTCGTTCGCCGACATCGCCCGGGTGGTACGGACCCGGGCGCTGCTCGCCGCCGTGCGCGACGCGACGTTCGCCGGCGGGGACGGGGAGGCCGCCGCGGCGCCCTTCGCGCGCGGCCCCTGGCTGTTCAGCCACAACGGGGCCGTCGCAGGCTGGCCGGACACGGCGGAGGCGCTGGTCCCGCTGCTGCCGCCGGGCGCGCTGCTGCGCCTGGCCGCCCGCTGCGACTCGGCGTTCGTCTGGGCGCTGGTGGAGCACCGGCTGCTGGGCGGCGAGCCGCTGGGCCGGGCGCTGGCCGGGGCCGTCACGGACCTGGCGCGGGCCGCTCCCACTTCGCGGCTCAATCTGCTGCTCACGGACGGCGCCTCGATCGCCGCCACGGCGTGGGGCGATTCGCTCTGGTACCGCGCCGGGCCCGGGGAGCGCACGGTCGTGGCCTCCGAGCCGTACGACGACGCCCCCGGCTGGGCCGAGGTCCCCGACCGGTCGCTGCTGACGGCCGACCGCGGAGGCGTGTCCGTCTCCTCTCTCACCCCACCCACATCACGCACCGCACGCTTCCCGGATTCCCCGCGCAAGGAGCCCGTTCAGTGAGTCCGTTCGTCCTCACCCGTACCCTCCCCCTCGACGCGACGGCCGCCGCCCTGCGCGCGGACGTCTCCGAGGGTCTGACCCGCTCGCCGAAGGAGCTCCCGCCGAAGTGGTTCTACGACGCCCGGGGCAGTGAGCTGTTCGACGAGATCACCCTGCTGCCGGAGTACTACCCGACCCGTGCCGAGCGCGAGATCCTCATCGCCCGCTCCGGGGAGATCGCCGCCGCGACCCGGGCCCGTACGCTCGTCGAGCTCGGTTCGGGCTCCTCGGACAAGACCCGCCACCTCCTCGACGAGCTGTCGTCGCTGGAGGTGTACGTCCCCGTCGACGTCAGCGAGTCCGCCCTGACCGGGGCGGCGGAGACGCTGCTGGCCGAGCATCCGTCACTGACGGTGCACGCGCTGGTCGCCGACTTCCAGTACGGGCTCACGCTGCCGGACGCTCCGGGGCCGCGGCTGGTCGCGTTCCTCGGCGGCACGATCGGCAATCTGCTGCCGCCCGAGCGGGCGGTCTTCCTCGCGGGCATCCGCGCCGGGCTCGCCGAGGGCGACGCGCTGCTGCTGGGCACCGACCTGGTCAAGGACGAGAGCGTGCTGGTGCCCGCCTACGACGACGCGCGCGGGGTGACCGCCGCGTTCAACAAGAACGTCCTCACCGTCATCAACCGCGAGCTCGAAGCCGACTTCGACCCCGACGACTTCGACCACGTGACGCTGTGGGACGCGCGGCGGGAGTGGATCGAGATGCGGCTGCGCGCCCGCGGCCCGGTGGTGGCGAAGATCCAGGGGCTGGACCTGGCCGTCACCTTCGAGCCGGGCGAGGAGCTGCGGACGGAGGTGTCGGCGAAGTTCCGTCAGGAGGGCGTGCGGCGGGAGCTGGCGGCGGCCGGTCTCGAACTCACCCACTGGTGGACGGACCGGGCGGGACGTTTCGCCCTGTCCCTGGCGGTACCCGTGTGACGGGAGGGGTCTGCATCCGCCGGTGCCGGTGAGATCACCATCTCATCGCACCGGCGCGCCGGGGCATGGTTCAATTCCGTGCGTGAAACCGCCCGTAGCCCCCCGCAGATTCGAGTAGCGCATGGTCGAGCCGCTGCGCCCCGGCGATCCCCGGCGTATTGGCCCGTACCGGCTGGAAGGCCGGCTGGGCGCGGGCGGCATGGGGCAGGTGTACCTCGGCGCGTCGCCGTCGGGCCGCAAGGTCGCGGTGAAGCTGATCCTCCGGGAGCTGGCGGACGCCCCGCAGTTCCGGGCCCGGTTCGCCCGCGAGGTCGACGCGGCGCGGCGGGTGGGCGGCTTCCACACGGCCCAGGTCGTCGACGCCGACCCGGACGCGGCGTCGCCATGGCTGGTCACCGCGTTCATCCCCGGTCCCACCCTGCAACGGACCGTCACCGAGCGGGGCCCCCTCGCCGCCGACGCCGTGCTGCGCCTCGGCGCCGGGCTCGTCGAAGGGCTCGCCGCCATCCACCGCTGCGGCCTCGTCCACCGCGACCTCAAGCCCGGCAACGTCATCCTCGCCGACGACGGCCCCCGCATCATCGACTTCGGCGTGGCCCACACCCCGGGCGACACGATGACCCGCACGGGCTCGGTCATCGGCACGTACGCCTATATGTCGCCGGAACAGATACGCGCCGAGGCCGTCTCCCCCGCCAGCGACGTGTTCGCGCTCGGCTCGGTGCTGGCCTTCGCCGCCACCGGGCGCGGCCCCTTCGACGCGACGTCCGTGCCGGCCATCGTCCACCGGGTCACCAGCGGAGAGCCCCACCTGGACGGCCTGCCGGGCGAGTTGTACGAGCTGGTGGCCGCCTGCCTGGCCAAGGAGCCGGCCGCCCGGCCGTCCACCGCAGACGTCCTCGACCGGCTGTCGGTCACGGGCCCCGGCATCGCGCCGCCCGTCGCGCCGCCTTCCGTTTCGCCCGCCGCTCCGCCGAGCACCGTGCCCGTCGTGCCCGTCGTGCCCGGCAAGCCGCTCGCCCGGCGGTCGGTGCTGTTCGGCGGAGCGGCGGCCGCGGTCGGCGTCGCGATACCCGGGTACTTCCTGTGGCCGAAGTCCGGTGACGGCGGGTCCGGCGACGGAAAGCCCGGTGACAGCGGGTCCGGTGGCGGCGGGTCCGGTGGGGACGGCAAGGACCCCGCCCTGCCCGTCGCACGCCTCGCCGGCCACACCAGTCAGGTGGAGAGCCTCGCCTTCGGCCCGAACGGCAGGACCCTGGCCAGCGGCGACTTCAACGGGACCGTGCGGCTGTGGGACGTCGCCACCGGCAATGCGATCACCACGTTCAAGGGGCAGGGGCACACCGGGTGGGTCATGTCCCTGGTCTTCGGCCGGGACGGGCAGACGCTGTACTCCGGAGGCTTCGACAAGGCGCTGAAGGGCTGGGACGTGCGCAGCGGCCTGCCGCGCGACGTCGCCTCGTACGACGGCCAGTTCGACAGCGTCGGCTGCCTGGCGCTCTCCCCCGACGGCACGACGCTCGCCGTGGGCGTGGGCGGCAGAGTCGAGTTGATGGACCCGTCCACCGGCCGCCGTACCGTCACCTTCACCGGGCACACCGGCAGCATCCACGGCATCGCGTTCAGCCCCGACGGCAGGTCCGTGGCCAGCGTGGCCGCCGAAACGAGGGCGAACAGCGTGGTCCAGCTGTGGGACGCCGGCACCGGTCGTGGCATCAAGAGCTTCACCGGCACCGACGGCAAGCCCTTCTCCTCCGTGACGTTCAGCCCGGACGGCAGGACCGTCATGGCCTCCGGCACGGGCGTCCACCTGTGGGACGTCGGCACCGGCGACCGCGTCGCGACGCTCACGGACGCCCACCCGTACCTGGCGACGGCGGCGTACCGCCCGGGCAGAACGGTGATCGCGGGCGCGGGCGGTGTCCGCGAGCCCAACATCAAGGACGGCACCGGCAAGACCGTCAGCCTCTGGGACGTGACCACCAAGCAGGTGACCACCACGCTGAAGGCCGTCATGCCCGAGTCGCGGCGCGACACCTCGATCTCGAAGCTGGCGTTCAGCCCGGACGGCAAGCTGCTGGCGGCCGGTGTCAACCAGGTCGGCGCGAGCGACGAGAAGGCCACCTCGATCCAGCTCTGGAAACTCCCCTGACCTCCTCCGGTCTCCCCTGATCCCTCTCGACGGACGGTATCCATGGACGCGTTGTTGCCCGACGACCCCCGCTCGGTCGGCCCCTACCGGCTGGACGGCCGGCTGGGCGCGGGTGGCATGGGACAGGTCTACGCCGGCATGTCGCCCGGCGGCCGGAGGGTGGCGGTGAAGCTGATCCGTCCGGAGCTGGCCGACACCCCGCAGTTCCGGGCCCGTTTCAAGCGCGAGGTCGACGCGGCGCGGCAGGTCGGCGGCTTCCACACCGCCCAGGTCGTCGACGCGGACCCGGACGCGGCGTCCCCCTGGCTGGTCACCGCGTTCATACCGGGGCCGACGCTCCACCAGGTCGTCAGGGAGCGGGGCCCGCTCACGCCGGACGCGGTCCTGCGGCTCGGCGCGGGGCTCGCGGAAGGGCTGGCCGCCATCCACGGGTGCGGCCTCGTCCACCGCGACCTGAAGCCCGGCAACGTCATCCTCGCGGAGGACGGCCCGCGCATCATCGACTTCGGCATCGCCCGTGCGGTGGACGCCAGTTCGCTGACCGCCACCGGCGCTGTCATCGGTACGTACGCGTACATGTCGCCCGAGCAGATCCGTGCCGACCGGGCGGGCCCGGCCAGCGACGTCTTCGCGCTCGGCTCGGTGCTGGGCTTCGCGGCCACGGGCCACAGCCCGTTCGACGCGCCCACGCTGCTGACGGTCGTCCAGCGCATCCTGGACGACCCGCCCGCGCTCGACGGCGTCGACGGCGAACTGCGCCGCCTGCTGTCCGCGTGCCTCGCCAAGGAACCGACGGAACGCCCGCCGGTCACCGGCCTCCCCGAACGGTTCGCGGCCGCGGCGGATGAGGAGGCGGCCGTGCCGCCGGAACGGACGGCGGCCTCGACGCCGGGGGAAAGCGGCATGCCGCCGACCCGGGCCGAGCCGACGATGCCGGTCCCTCCGGCGGAGCACGGCGCGCCGTCGCGCCCGGGGGAACACACCACACCCCTGACCCCTGGGCGCACCACGCCCCTGACCCCCGGGGACCAGGCGCGGCCTGCCGCCCCCGCGGGGCGGCCCTGGCCCGCGACGGTGGCGGACCCGGGCGCAGGCGCGACGCCGGGCGCGGCCCCGAGCGCGGGACCAGGTACGCCCCCAGGCGCGGGCGCCGCCCCGGCGGCGCCCGCCCATCCGTACGCCGCCACGCAGGCGAACCCGTACGCCGCCCTCCGAACGAGCCCGGCGCAGCCCGCGCATGCGGGCGCGGGCGCGACGCCGGACGCAGGCCCAGGTGCGCCCCAGGGCACGGGCGCCGCCACACAGGCGAACCCGTACGCCCCGGGCGCGGGCGCCGCCCCGGGCGCGGGCCCGGCGGCCCCAACGGCGCCGGCCCCGACCGCCCCCACCCCGGCCGGAGGCCCCAGGGTGTCCCGGCGTGCGCTTCTCATCGGCGGCCTCTCCGTCGTCGCGACCGCCGCCGCCATCGCCGTCCCCGTCGTCCTGCTCGACGACGACTCGGGCGACCCGTCCGCCCCCGGGGCGGACGGCGCCACCCTCGACGGTGCCTCCAGCGCGCAGGAGCTCGCCTACGGAGCCGACGGCAAAACGCTGCTCGTCTCCGCCGGGGACGGCACCATCTGGCGCTGGGACCTGGCCGCCCGGAGCAGCACGACCTCACGGATCGGCATCGCCAAGTACGAGCAGGCCAATGTGTTCACCCGGGACGGCAAGACCCTCTTCCGGGCGGACGAGAACCGGATCCTGGCGTGGGACGTGGCCTCCGGCCGTACCACCGGCACGTTCACCGGCGTCACGAACTACCGGCTCCAGGACGGCTTCGTCAACTCCCTGGACGTGAGCCCGGACGGCAGGACCCTGGCCGCGAGCACCCCGCAGGGCCTGTACCTGTGGGACATACCCTCGGGCCGCAGACTCGCCGTCCACGAGGACGTGAAGAACGGCCCGGCCGCGTTCGGCCCGGACGGCAAGACGCTGGCGACCGGAAGCCCCCTCCAGCTGCGGCGGATGCCCGACGACCGGACGCTGCTCACCATCGACGGAACCGACGGCGGGAGGATCGCGGCGTTCAGCCCGGACGGCCAGCTCCTCGCCGCGGTGAACAGGGGAACCGTCCTGCTGTGGAACACCGCCTCCCGGCAGGAGGTCGCCACCCTCAAGGGCGACGGGGAACTCATCCAGGCCGTGGCCTTCCACCCCGGTGGCCGGATCCTGGCCGGCGGTGCCATGGGCGGCAAGGTCTTCCTGTGGGACACGACATCGGGGCAGGTCACCACCACCTTCGACGCCCACGTCTCCGTCACGGCGCTGGCGTTCAGCCCGGACGGCAAGGCCCTCGCGGTGGGGCTCAGCCACGGCGCCTCCTCCGGTGGCAGGGACACCGTCCGTATCTGGCCGGTGCCCTGAGCACGCCCCGCGCGGCACGGTATTAGCCTGCCCGTGTGAGCGAATACCTGAGCGAGGGTTCGAACGAGGGGCAGAGCGCCCCGCTGCCGGCCGGTTTCGAGCGCGGCACCGACGGCCCCAAGGTCATCGTCGTCGGTGTCGACGGCTCCGACACGTCCTGGCGCGCGGCCGCCTACGCGGCGGGCCTGGCCCGCCGGCAGAACGCCCTGCTGGCCGTCGTCTACGTCCAGCCCCTCCTCGTGGGCGGCGCCGCCCTGGGCGCCCCGGTGGCCGAGACGACCGAGCGGGTCGCCGAGGAGCTGCTGGCGGAGATCCGCGAGACGACCGAGCGGCTGCGCGGTGTCCACGAGGTCCGCTGGCAGTTCCACACCTTCCGCGGCGACCCCTACACCGGGCTGGTGGAGACGGCCGACCAGCTGAAGGCGGACGCGGTGGTCGTCGGTGCGTCGGAGCAGGCGGGCCACCGCTTCGTCGGCTCGGTGGCGGTCCGTCTGGTGAAGGCGGGGCGGTGGCCGGTGACGGTGGTGCCGTAAGCACCATCCCGAAGTGCCGGATCGGCGGTGCCGGGTGAGGCTGAGGTGACACCCCCACCCCATCACCGACACCACACGGGAGGCGCCCCATGGGGCGACACACGTACGCAGCCGGAGCCGCCGTCACCACCGTCGCCGTCCTGTTCGCCGGAACGGGCGCGGCACAAGCGGCCGACCACCGCCGCCGGCTCCCCAGCGAGCGGGAGATCAGGAATCTGTTCGACCGGTGGAACGCCGCCCTGGGCACCCTCGACGCGAACCGCGTCGCCGACCTCTACGCCCCGGACGCCGTACTGCTGCCGACCGTCTCCGCCGAGATCCGCAAGACCCGGGCGGCGAGGGTCGACTACTTCAAGCACTTCCTGGAGAACAAGCCCGTCGGCAGGATCCAGGAGCGGGTCATCAACATCCTGGGCCGCACCAGCGCCATCGACACGGGCCTCTACCAGTTCACGCTGACCGACAAGCAGGGCCACAGGTCCAAGGTCGACGCGCGCTACACCTTCGTCTACAAGCTGCGCGGCGACAGGTGGCTGATCATCAACCACCACTCCTCGAAGCTGCCCACGGAGTAGCTAAAGTCGGGCGATGAACAACACCGCCCTTCTCGTAATGGACGTCCAACAGGCCATCGTGGACATCGTCGACGACGGCTCCGGCTACCTGCCACGGCTGCGCAGGGCGATCGACGGGGCACGGGCGGCCGGCATCCCCGTGATCTACGTGGTCATCGCCTTGCGCCCCGGCTTCCCGGAAGTCGGCACGCGCAACAAGCCCTTGGCCGCCATCGCACAAGCCGGCCTCTTCATCGAGGGCGCCCCGGGCACGGAGATCCACCCCGAGGTCGCGCCCCGGCCGGGCGACGTGGTGGTCACCAAGCGCCGGGCCAGCGCGTTCTCGGGCAGCGACCTGGACGTGGTGCTGAGGGCACGCGGCATCGACAATCTCGTGCTCACCGGCATCGCCACCAGCGCCGTGGTGCTGTCGACCGTGTGCCAGGCGAACGACCTGGACTTCGGCCTCACCGTCCTCTCCGACGGCTGCCTGGACCTCGACCCGGAGCTGCACCGGGCCCTTGTCGAGCGGCTGTTCCCGCAGTGGGCGGACATCGTCACCGTCGACGACTGGCTGAAAGAGATCAGTACGCGCTCACCCCGGTGAGCTCGCAGGAGAGCTCCCACAGCCGTGCCGCCGCCTCCGGGTCGACGGCCCAGGGCTTGACCCCGCCGACGAGCATGTCGTCGGACGCCGCCGGCTCGGCGATGTCGCAGTCCTGGCAGTAGGCGCCGCCGTGGGCGTCGAGCAGCGGTGAGGTCGCCGCCCACACGGCGGTCGCCGCGCCCTGCTCGGGTGTCTTGAAACCGTCGGCCGGGCGGCCGTCGGGCGTGATCCAGCCGAGCGCCTGCCACTCCTCGCGGGGCACGTGGCGCTGCAACGGCGTGAGGATGCTGCCCGGATGCGCGGAGAAGGCCCGCAGGCCGCTCGCGGAGCCGAGCCGGTCGAGGTGCGCGGCGAAGAGGGCGTTGGCGGTCTTGGACTGCGCGTACGCGAGCCAGCGGTCGTAGCCGGTGCGGAAGTGGATGTCGTCCCAGCGGATGTCCGACAGGAAGTGGCCCGCCGATGTCAGGGACACCACCCGGGCGCCCGGGGCGAGGGCGGGGCGGAGCCGGTTGACGAGCGCGAAGTGCCCGAGGTGGTTGACGGCGAACTGCGCCTCCCAGCCGGGGCCCACGCGGGTCTCGGGGCAGGCCATCACGCCCGCGTTGGTGATGACGACGTCGAGGGCGCGCCCGGAGTCCAGGAAGCGGTCGGAGAAGTCCCGCACGCTGTCCAGGTCGGCCAGGTCGAGCACATCGACCTCCGCCCGGGGCAGGAGGTCCGCCAGCGCCTCCTCGGCCGTCCCGGACCGGCGCGCGGGCACGACGACCCGCGCCCCGGCGCGCACCAGGGCGCGCGTGGCCTCCAGGCCGAGCCCCGAATACCCGCCGGTGACCAGGGCGGTGGTGCCGGTCAGATCGACGCCGGCGAGCACGTCGTCGGCCGTGCTGTGCGCACCGAAGCCGGTGCCGAGCCTCTGCTGTTTGGTGATCATGCGGGGGAGGCTAGGAGCTGAAGCGCACTCCAAGTCAAGGCGCGTGCCTCCGATGGCCCACCCGCTTAGCGCCCGCGCCGCCGCTGGGGCACGGTGGGGGGCATGGGCAACCACACCTACCGGGTGACCGAGATCGTCGGCTCCTCGCCGGAGAGCGTGGACGCGGCGATCCGCAACGGGATCAGCCGTGCCTCGCAGACCCTCCGGGAACTCGACTGGTTCGAGGTGACCGAGGTCCGCGGTCACCTCGAGAACGGCGCGATCGCGCACTACCAGGTCGGGATCAAGCTGGGCTTCCGGCTGGAGGACACCTGACGCACCGGCCCGCCCCGGCCCCCGTCAGCGGCCGCGCCGCCGGTACTCGCGGAGCAGGACGCCCAGAGCCGCGCGCGGAGACGGGCCGGCCGGTTCGCGCAGGACCAGGCCGCCCTTCGCCAGCGCCGCCTCGTTCGTGAGGAGCTCCAGCGCGAGGAAGGCCCGGACGAAGGCACGGTGAGCGGGCGGCGCCAGCTCCGGCAGCGAACGGCTGGCGAGAAGGTCCCGGCGGCTCTGCTCCAGGAGGTCCCGGAGCAGGGCGCGGGAGAGCGCGGTGTCCCGCTTCCGCTCGAGATCGGAGCGCGAGACCCCGTACCGCGCCAGGGTCTCCTCGGGAAGGGTGAGCCGGCCGTCCCCGAGGTCCTCGGCGAGGTCGTTGACGAAATCCAGACGCTGACTGCCGTCGATGTAGGAGCGGCACAGCGCACGGCTCTCCTCGGGGTCGGCGTCGGCCGAGAGGACGAGGCACGCCACGAGCATGAAGGCCGGAAGCGAGTACCCGTCGACGTACCGCTGATAGCCCGCCTCGTCCGCGAACCCCGCGAAGTCCCTGTCCATCGGCGCCCCGGCGAGGAACCGCTCGGCGTGCTCGCGCAGGCCGGGATGGACGGAGGCGGTGTGCAGCAACGGGCGGAGCACGGGGTGAGTGCTGTCACCGACAGCCAGCCCGTCGCGCACTTCCTTCTCCCAGACCGTGAACCGGTCGTCACCGCCCGCCGGATCGGTGGAACTCTCCTCGGCGAGCAGATCGGTGTGGTGCATGAACGCCGTGGCGGCGATGACGTGCGGAACGAGCTCGGGGGGCAGCAACAGCCGCACGGCGACATAGGCGTTCCGCTTGTAGTCCGCCACGAGTCTCCGCTGGCGGGTGTAGTCGTCACGCAGACGTCGGTCATGGATGCCTGCGGTGGTGAGCGTCCTGCCCCACGTGTGCATGCTGATCGTTCTCTCCGGGAGACGGCGATGACAGCCGAGCCTAACCGCCTCGCGCGGGGCGCCCTCCCGGGCCGGGGCTCAGGCCGCCGCCGACCGGCCGACGGCCGCCTGCTCGCGGCTGCTCGGCCCTGCGACGGCGGCCGCCGGGCGCGCACCGCCGTCCACCGACCGCAGGGCCGCCTTGGCCTCGGACGCGTACGTGTCCACGTACTCCTGCTCGGACAGCCGCCAGATCGCGTACATGATCTCGTCCGTGACGGCCCGCAGCACGGCCCGGTGGTCCTCCATGCCCGCGTACCGCGAGAAGTCCAGCGGCTCCCCGAAGCGGATGGTGATGGGGACGACGCGCGGCAGCAGTTTCCCCGTCGGCTGGGCCTCGAACGTGCCGATCATCGCGCACGGAATGACGGGCGCCCCCGACTTCAGCGCCATCGCGGCCACCCCCACCTTGCCCTTGTACAGCCGCCCGTCGTGCGAGCGCGTCCCTTCGGGGTAGATGCCGAGCAACTCGCCGGAGCCCAGCACGCCGAGGCCCGTGTCGAGCGCCGCCTGCGCCGCCTCCTTGCCGGAACGGTCGACGGGGATCGCCCCGATGCCCCGGAAGAACGCGGCAATGAGCTTGCCCTTGACGCCGCGACCGGTGAAGTACTCCATCTTTCCGAGAAACCGGATCCGGCGCTTCACCATCACCGGCATCAGGAAGTGGTCGGAGAAGGAGAGATGGTTCCCCGCGATGATGGCCGACCCGTGGGCCGGCAGGTGGTGGAGGCCCTCGACCTTCGGCCGGAAGACCCACCTCAACAGCGGTATCAACACCACGTTCTTGAAGAAGTAGTAGAACACGCAGCAAGCCCCTTGTCCGAGCCGACCTGACCCCCGCGCCGACGCACAGTAGTCGGCTGCGGGGATCATGTGGAGAGTGACTATTCGGCCACTCTCGGTGATACCAGCGGTAGGGGCGGTCACTCGTGCGCGTGCGCCTGCCGCTGATGAACGCCCATGCGGGCGGCTGCGTCGCCCATGCGCCGCGCGTCCCCTTGCACCTCCGCCTCGCGCCGCTGGTCCTTGATGGCGGCGCAGACGGCGCAGCGCGGCGCGGGCGGCCCGGCGGGGCGGGCGAGGAGCTCGGTGGGCTCGGGGGCCCGGATCGCCTCCTTCGGGCAGTCCCACTCGAGCCCCCCGCGAACGGGCCGGAGTTGGACGTCCGGCCCCTCGCGCCCCATCAGCTGACCGATCTTGCCGGTGCGCGCGTCCACGACGATGTCGCCGATGCGGAAAGCCATGGCCAGGCCCTCGATTCCTGTCGCGTTCGGTGATCTTTCCTGCACTCCAGGCAACCGGTTGTCAGTGGGCGGCGGTACTGTGGGCCACGGTGGCCGGACTTAAACCCTTTAAACGGGGGCCATGGGCGAGGAGTTGAGTGCCTTGACGAAGCGAGAGCCGAATACGGGTCTGGAGCGGCTGTACCGCGAGACCACGTGGACGCTGCGGCAGTTCGCCCGCGAGGTCAACCGCATAGGGACCGAGCGCGGCACCCCGCTCAGGTACCAGGAGCCTTCGGTCCACCAGTGGCTGAGGGGCTATGTGCCGAGGGAGGACGTCCGTCCGCTGATCCTGGAGGCGCTCTCCCGGCGCCTCGACCGCCCGGTGACGTACGCGGAGGCGGGGTTTCCGTCCCCGGCCGGGGACGAGTCCGGTGGCGGCACGGTGGAGGGGCTCGTCGACCTCGGTCGGCAGGACATGGACCCGTCCCGGAGGAGTGTCCTCGGGTACAGCCTGTTCTCCGTGGCGTTGACGGTTCCGGGTTGGCCGGATGTGGTGGGGCGGATGGAGGCGGCGCAGACGGGGCGTACGCAGCGGATAGGCATGCCCGAGGTCGGCATGGTCATCGCCATGACCGAGCGGGTCTCGGAGCTCGACGACCAGTTCGGCGGGCGGCACGCACGCCCGATGGCAGCGGCGTTCCTCGTGAATACGGTCGCGCCGTATCTCCGGACCGATGCGCCCGACGACGTACGGAAAGCGATGATGTCGGCCGCGTCGGACCTCTGTTACCTCACCGGATGGATGGCCGTCGATGAAGGACTTCACGGTCTGGCGCAGCAGTATTACGTCAAGGCGCTGCAATTGGCGGGTGCTTCGGAGGACCACCTGACCTATTGCACGACGCTGCGAGGCATGAGTGTCCAGGCCGTCGACCTGGGCCACGGCCCGCAGGCCATGCGACTGGCCGATGCCGCTGCTGCCGCGTCGCCGCAGGCCGGGCCACGTATGCGGGCGTTCCTCGCGGGTCAGCAGGCGCACGCCGCCGCGCAGACCGGTGATCGCAGCAGCGCTTTGCTGTACCTCAAGGAAGCGGAAATCGCCATGGACAAGGCGGAATCCCGGGAGAAGGCGTTCGGCTCCTACGACCCTGCGTCGCTCCACTACCACATCAGTCATGTCCGCCATGAGCTGGGCGATGTGCCGGGCGCGGTCGAAGCGATGCAGGAATCCGACAAGCTGTGCCACGAAATCTATCGGCGGTCGAGAATCAAGGAGCGGGCGACTCTCGCCGAATTCCAGATGGAGACGGGCCATCTGGAGGCGGCGTGTGCCACCTGGAACGGGGCTCTCGACGAATATCCGCTGGTGCAGAGCTCCAAGGTCGACCAGCGCATGAGGACCATGTTCGGAATGATCCGTCCCCACCTCAAGAACCCCCACGCCCGCCATCTCCACGAGCGTGCCCGGTCCGTCGTACCGGCCACGCTCACCGCGTGACCGTCACTCCTCCGCAGTCGCCGTCGCGAGCGCCTCGTCGCGTACGTCCGGGTGGGCGTGGCGACGCAGGGCCCGCAGTTGTTCGCGCCAGGAGGGCGACCAGTGGGTGCGGCGGCCTCCCATCGTGGTGAGGGCGACCGCGAACAGCCCGGCGGCGTGGCTCCCGGTGGCGGTCAGGGCGCGGGCCGCGTGGGCGAGCGCCTCGTCGCCGGTACGCCTGTCCAGGCGCTGGGTGAGGGAGGCGGCCGTGCGGGCGGCGAGCGCGGGCCTGCCGTCGTGGCAGCGGGCGAGGTGCTCGAGTCGCGCTGTCAGCGCTTCCGGTGCCGCGTGCGGGTCGAGGGTCCGGGCCAGCAGGTCGGCCGCCTCGGGCGCGTAGCCCCCGTCCCCCAGCCGGCCGAGGAGTTCGGCTACCTCGGGCGCCGCTTCCCGTACGGCGCGGGGCTGCCAGGTGCTCCGCGCCGCCAGGCCGGCGGTCAGGTGCCGGACGCGACGGCGGGCGGGCCGGTCGCGGTCGGGCTCGGCGTCAGGGGTGCCGGGCAGGGCGTCGGCCTCGGCCAGGGCCGTGAGCGTACGCAGGAGGGGGGCGGCGTCGGGTGAGCCGGAGGGGGCCAGGGCGACGAGGTCGCACAGCGCGTCGGCGGCCTGGCGCCAGCTCGTCCGGTTCTCCAGGTCGGTGACGGCGGCCTCCAGGACGCGCGCGGCGTCCGGGGACCAGGGCGACCAGGTCCCGAGGGCCGGGTATCCCAGGCGCGCGACCTCGGGGTCGTCGGTGTCGCAGGCGGCCCGCACGAGTGCGGCGTAACGGGGCCGGTGGTGCTCGGGCAGGTCGTGGGGACGGCTCGCGAGGACGGCCTTGCGGAGTTCGCTCCGCCCGGTCGCCGCCGTCTCCAGCAGCGCCCAGGCCGCTTCGTGCGCGAGCAGACCTTTTGCCACCGCCACGCACGCGGCCCGCACGTCGTGGTGCTGGTCCGGAAGCGCGCACGTCTCGGCCAGGAGTGCCACCGCCTCCGGCGCGGCGAGCGCGGTGGCGGCGAGCCGGGCGGCCTCCTTCCTGCTGGTCACCTTCGTCCCGCTCGTCCCGGTGAGCAGTCCCCTCAGCTCTCCCACCAGGGTGGAGGGCGCGACGAACCGGCTCGCGCGGGACGCCGCCGGGATCGCGACCCGGGCCCGGTCCCCGCCGGCGTGGGAGAGCAGCAGCCGCAGATGCCGCCCCGGGGTGTCCGTCCGGGCGAGGGCCGCGAGGGCGGCCTCGGCGAGCGGCACGTCACTGTTGTCGGCGTAACGCAGCAGCAGTTCGGTGCCGTGTCCTGGGATCCACGCTGCCAGCCGGAGAGCGGACACGCGCTGGTGGGTCGTGAGGCCGTCGTCCGCCGCCGCGCGCGCCAGCAGCCGTGCGGCTGCGGCCTGCTGGCGCGGCGTCCAGGACGCGGTGTCCCGGCAGACGGGCGGCAGCCAGTGGCTGCCCTCGATCAGGAACCGGCCGTACGGAGGCGTGTCGCCCAGCAGAACGTCCAGCAGATCGGTACGACGGCGCACGAGTATCCGTTGCACATGGGAGAACGTGGCGGCGGACGGTTCCAGCGCGAGGAGCTCGGTCAGCCGGGCGTCCCGGGTCCGGGGGGCGTCCAGCCAGTGCGCGGCGGCCTGTTGTCCGTCATCGGGTGTGCCGTGCTCGATGGCGCGCCGCAGCAGGGCCTGCAGCCCGGGTATGCCGTGGCCGAGCTCCTGGAGCGAGTCGGCGAGCCGGATGGTCTCCGTGAAGTCGGCCCTGTCGGCGGCGGCTTCGAGGGAAGGGCGCAGCGCCGCGAAGACCTCGTGCTCCTGGCCGGGGCGCAGGTCCTCGCGCGAGGGCACGGCGCCCCGCAGCCGGGCCACGGTGCGGAGCGCCCAGCCCGTGGGTTCCGCCGCTTCCGCCGGTCCCGCCGGTTTCCCCGCCTCGCGCAGCAGGCGGCGGGCCAGGGTGCGCAGGGCGTGGCTCTCGGGCCACGAGAAGTCCCGGGCCTCGACGGTGTCGGTGGTGATGCGCTCCAGGTGGGGGGCGGCTTCGGGGGCGAACAGGGCGGGCCGGAGCTCGGCGAGCGCGGCCAGGACGGCGGAGCGTACCGGCTGCTGCTCGTTGCGCAGCCGGTCCAGGCCCGCGAGCAGTTCCGTGACGGCGGCGGGGTCGCGGGTGAGGGCCGCGTTGCGCACCAGCAGTTTGTAGGCGTAGGCGCGCTCGGTGGGTTCGGAGCGGCGGGTGGCGGCCAGCAGTTCCGGGCGGGCCTCCGCCACCAGCAGGTGCGCCATGGCCGACAGGATCGTCTGCCAGCTCCCGCCGTACTCGCGGGCCTGCTCGGCCATGCGCCGGGCCTCGGCCTGGCGCCGGGCCCGGGGCAGCACGTCGAGGATGCCGTGGGCCAGGGCGGAATGGCTCGTGCTCCGCCCGTTCATCGCGAGGTCGTAGCACTCGGCACGCCGCGACGGCGCCATGGTCTTCAGCAGCCGTGCGAGGGCGCGGTCGTCACGGCCCATCACCCGGGCGAACGCGTCGAAGCCGGGCGGCCGGTGGCGTACGAGCACGCGCAGTACGGACGGCTTCAGGCCGTGGAGCTCGCTGTCCTCGCGCCCCGGTGCCAGCAGGACCCGGAGGGTGGCGCCGGGGCCGGCGGCGGCCAGCCGGCCGAGCCGCCCGCGGACGCGCTCGGGCAGCGCGCCCGGGCACAGTCGTTCCAGCAGGTCGAGCACCCTCAGGGGCCGTGCCTCGACGGCGGCTGCCACGATGGACCCGTACGCCTGCCACCACCTCCTGCGGTGGTCCTCGGGGAGTGCGGTGAGCCGGCGTTCCGCCTCGTCGAGGACGGCGTCGGGGTGGCGGTCGGCGAGCCCGCGCCAGGGGACGGTGGTGTGGAAGAGGGCGGGGAGCAGCTCCGCGACGGTGGCGGGCCCGCAGGCCGGCAGCAGCTTTGCCGCCTCCGCGTCGCCCCAGCGCTCGCGGACCGGCCGGACGAGGGCCTCGGCGACGGCTGTGCGGCGGCCCGCGACGACGGCCCGGGCGATCTCGCGGCGGATGGCCATGGGGGCGTCGTCCAGCGCCGCCGTGACGGCGGCGTCGGGGATCAGGCCCTGGCGGACGGCGGCGACGGAGTGGCCCCGGACGGCCGGGTCGGGGTCGGTCAGCCGGTCCCGCAGCCAGGCGACGTCACGGCCGGCTGTCGCGGCCATGGCGGCGACGCCCCGTTCGTACGTCCCGCGCCCCGACAGCTCGTCCAGCACCGCGCCCAGTTCCGCGCGGGCGCCGAGCTCGCGGGCCCAGAGGGCGATGTGGCGTACGCGCTGGGGGAAGGGCAGGGGGGCGACGGTGGTGAGGAGTGCGTCGGCGAGCGCGGGGGCGGTGTTCTCGATCACGTGGCCGATTCTCGTCGCTGCCGTCCGGATCGCCAAAGGGCCGCCGGACAAGGGCGGCCCGGGTGGCCCGGGCGATAGGGTGCGATCGCCCCCGTAGGTACGACGACCGAAGGAACCGCCCGGCCCATGCGCCTCGACGAGCTCGCCGACGTGGGACCGTTCTTCACCCTGCGCACCGGCGAAGGCGGCCTTCCGCTCCTCCACGAGGAGACCGTGCGGCAGCGCGTCGCGACCGTCGCCGCGCGGCTGGGCACCGACGACACCCGGGTCGCCGCGTCCATCGCCTTCCAGGGCATCGCCGGGCGGTTGTTGTCCATCGGCCTGGGCTCCGCCGTGCTGACCGGCGAGGTGCCCGATCTCGCCACGGGCGGCCTCCGCTGGGACACCGCCCGTACCGCCCCCGACGACCTGTGGTCGCCCTCCCCCGCCGCCCCGTCCGGTGAGGACCTCCGCACGGCCGTCCTGCACGGGCTGCTCGTCCCGCTGCACGACCTCGTCCGTACCGTCACCCCCATCTCTTCCCCTCTCCTCTGGGGCAACGCGGGCTCTTCCCTCGCGGGATCCCTGCGCGTTCTCCACACCTGGCTTCTCCACCGGCACCGGGCCGAGGACGCCGCCCGTGCCGTCGCCCTCACCCGCGACCTCTTCACCGACCCGCTCCTCCGCGACACCGGCGAGCTGAGCGGCAGCGCCACCTTCGTCCGCCGCACCTGCTGCCTCTACTACCGCGTGCCCGGCGGCGGCATGTGCGGCGACTGCGTGCTGCGGCACCCGCCGCGTCACTCGGCCCGGCGCCGCTGAGCCGGCGGCCAGCTCCCCGGGTCGAGTACGCCGAGGACATACGCCTTCGCCACCAGCGCCGTACGGTTCGGCACCCGCCAGCGGCGGCTGAGGCGGGTGAGGTGGTAGTTGACGCCGTCGACGGTCAGTCCGACCGCCTTGCCGATCGCCGCCGTCGTGGCCCCGGCGGCGGCGAGCTCCAGAATCCGCGCTTCCACAGCGCTCACCTCCGTCTGCGGGCCCGACGGCGTCAAGGTTTCCGCTGGCCGAACGTGCAGCACCGTCAGCAGCGCCGGATACGTCGGGGAGGCGTCGCCGACCGGTTCGACGATCAGCTCGCCCTCGCGTCTCGCGCCCTCATCGCCCGCCGCCGTCCAGCGCACGTCGATGGTGTAGCGGGACCGGCGGCCCAGGCGCAGGGCCTCGATGAGCCGGTTCATCTGGGGGGCGGCGCTGTCGCTGGGGTGGAAGAGGTCCAGCAGGTTGCGGCCGCGCACCTGCCCGGGCGCGAGGCCCCACTCGGCCGCCATGGCCGGGTTGACGGCGGTCACCTCGCCGTTCGCGCGGCAGATGGCGATGGGGACGGGCAGCCGGTCCAGCAGCATCATGAAGTAGTTGCGCCACGTGAAGTACGCCTCGTGCTCCGCGCTGTCCACGGTTCCCGGTCCCCCTCGTTCGTACGGTGACCGTCGTCGGCGCAAGAGCGACACGCCGTTGGTCACTGCACAATCATGCAGTGGAACGTACCGACGGTTCGGTTCGGGGAGGTGACCCTGAAGTCATGACAGCGACGTCCCTCACCACCGACATCCCCCTCGTCGACATCACCGCCGTCGGGGCCGGCGACACCCCGCTTCAGCAGGTCATGCGGCTGGCCCGGCACCACGGGCCGATATTCACCCGGCGGCTGCACGGCGCGGACCGGCTCTTCGTCACCTCCCTCGAGCTCGTCTCCGAGCTGGCGGACGAGGAGCGGTTCACCAAGTCCGTGGGTCCGGCGCTGGAGAACGTCCGGGAGTTCACCGCCGACGGGCTGTTCACCGCCTACAACCACGAGGCGAACTGGGCGAAGGCGCACGACATCCTGATGCCGGCCTTCGCCCTGGGCTCGATGCGCGCCTACCACCCGGCCATGCTGCGCGTGGCCCGCCGGCTGATCGACGCGTGGGACGGCCACCTGGCCTCGGGCACCCCCGTCGACGTGCCCGAGGACATGACGCGGATGACGCTCGACACCATCGGGCTCGCGGGATTCGGCTACGACTTCGAGTCGTTCGCCCGCCCCGAGCCGCACCCGTTCGTCGGGGCGATGGTGCGCTGCCTGGACTGGGCGATGAACAAGCTGGGCCGCGATCCCGACGCCGACTTCGCCGCCGAGGACGCGGCGTTCCGGGAGGACGCCGCGTTCCTGGCCGGGGTCGTCGACGAGGTCATCGCCGCCCGTACGGCGTCCGGTGACACCCGCACCGACGATCTGCTGGGGCTGATGCTGGGTGCCCCGCATCCGTCCGACGGGACCACCCTGGACGCCGCCAACATCCGCAACCAGGTGATCACCTTCCTCATCGCCGGGCACGAGACGACGTCAGGCGCCCTGTCCTTCGCGCTCCATCACCTCCTCAAGGACCCCGTCTCGCTGCGGCTGGCGCAGCGGGAGACGGACGAGCTGTGGGGCGACGCCGAGAACCCCGAGCCGACGTTCGAGGACGTCGGGCGGCTGCGCTGGACCCGGCAGGTGCTGCTGGAGGCGCTGCGGCTGTGGCCGACGGCGGCGGCGTTCACGCGTGAGGCCCGGGAGGACACGGTGCTCGCCGGCCGCTATCCGCTGCGCGCCGGTGAGAGCGTCGCCGTTCTCACGCCGATGCTCCACCGGGACCCGGTCTGGGGCGACAACCCCGAGCTGTTCGACCCCACGCGCTTCGACCCGGCCGTCGAAGCCGCTCGTTCCCCGCACGCGTACAAGCCGTTCGGCACCGGGGAACGGGCCTGCATCGGGCGGCAGTTCGCGCTGCACGAGGCGACGATGCTGCTGGGGATGCTGATCCACCGCTACCGGTTCGCCGACACCGCCGGCTCCACCGGCTCCACCGGATACCGGCTGCGGATCAAGGAGACCCTCACCCTCAAGCCGGACGGCTTCACCCTCACCCTCGGCCGCCGCACGGCGGCCGACCGGGCCGTGAACCGGGCCGCACTGCCGGGGGCGGCGCGCACGGAGACCGCCGGCGCGAAGACCGTCCGCGCGGAGAAGGGCGACGGCGGGCCCACCCGGGCCCGCACCGGCACCGGGCTCCTGGTCCTGCACGGTTCCAACTACGGCACGTGCCGCGAGCTGGCCCGGGATCTCGCCGACGAGGCCGCGCGGCTGGGCTTCGACGCGTCCGCCGCCCCGCTCGACGAGCGGACGGGGGCACTGCCCACGGACTCGCCGGTGGTGTTCGTCGCCGCCTCGTACAACGGGCGGCCGACAGACGACGCGGCCCGTTTCATGGAGTGGGCCGAGCGTACGGCCGGGCCGGGCGCCGCCGACGGCGTCCACTACGCCGTCCTCGGCGTCGGCGACCGCAACTGGGCCGCCACCTACCAGCGCGTTCCCACCCTCCTCGACGAGCGGCTCGCCGCGCTCGGCGGCACCCGGCTGCTGCCGCGCGCCGAGGCCGACGCGTCCGGCGATCTCACCGGATCCGTCGAGAACTTCACCCGTTCCCTGTGCCGGACGCTGCTGGAGCGCTACGGCGACCCGGAGAGCGCGGGGACGGCCGCGCCCCAGGCCGTCGACGGTCCGGCCTACGAGGTCGCCGAGGTCACCGGCGGTCCGCTGACCGCCCTGGCCGAGCGGCACGGGATGCTGCCGATGACCGTCACCGAGGCGTACGAGCTCACCGACCCGGCCCATCCGCGCACCAAGCGTTTCCTGCGGCTGGTGCTGCCGGACGGCATCACCTATCGCACCGCCGACCATCTGGCCGTGCTGCCCGCCAACGCCCCGGAGCTCGTCGCACGCGCCGCCGCGCTCTTCGGCGCGGACCTCGACGCGGTCCTGTCGCTGCGGCCGCGCCGCGCCGGGCGCGACACGCTGCCCGTCGACCGCCCGCTGACCGTACGGGAACTCCTCACCCACCACCTGGAACTGGCCCAGCGCCCCACGTCCCGGCAGGTGGCGGCGCTGGCGGAGCGCAACCCCTGCCCACCCGAGCGGGCCGCCCTGGAGTCCCTCTCCCCCGACGACCCGCGTACGCTCCTGGAGCTGATCGAGGACCACCCGGCCCTGCGCGGCGCCCTGGGCGCGGCGGCCCTGCCCGAGCTGCTGTCGCCGCTGCGGCCGCGTACCTACTCCATCTCCTCCTCCCCGGCCGTGGACGCCCGTCACGCCGATCTGATGGTGTCCGTGCTGGAGGCGCCGTCCCGCTCGGGCCGGGGGGTGTTCAAGGGAACGGCGTCCGGGCATCTGGCCGCGCTGCGGCCGGGTGACACGGTGCTCGCCCGGGTCCAGCCGTGCCGTGAGGCATTCCGGATCCCGATGGACGAGCGGACGCCGGTGGTGATGATCGCTGCCGGAACGGGGCTGGCCCCCTTCCGGGGGACGATCGCCGACCGCACCGCCCTCGCGGCGACCGGCACCGAACCCGCCCCGGCGCTGCTCTACTTCGGCTGTGACGCCCCGGAAGCGGACTTCCTCCACTCGGCCGAGCTCCGCGCCGCCGAGGACGCGGGAGCCGTCTCCGTACGCCCGGCGTTCAGCGAACGCCCGGAGGCGGGCGGCGGCCCGTACGTCCAGCACCGGCTGGCCGCCGAGGGCGACGAGGTCTGGTCACTGCTGGAGGCGGGGGCGCGGGTGTACGTCTGCGGTGACGGCGCCCGGATGGCGCCGGGCGTCCGGGCCGCGCTGCGCGACCTCTGCGCCCGCCGGACGGGCGCGGACGCCCGGGCCGCCGACGCGTGGCTGCGCGAGCTGACGGACGCGGGCCGGTACGTCGAGGACGTGTACGCGGCGGGGTGAGACCCGCACCGCCGCACCCGTCCGGTGGGTTCGGGGCCTCTTCTGCCCCGAACCCACCGGCGACGCGGCAGGCCGCAGCGGCTACGCTGCGGCCTGGGCCGGGCGACACGCACGGCCCGGAGCGACTTCACGGGGGACAGGGGGGTCGGTGAGCGGGACGACCGAGACCACGAGCACGAGCACCACCACGAGCGGCGGCGGCCCGGCCCGCATCGGCCGCCGCCGGGTGCTGGCCGTCCTGGCCGGCGCCGCCCTGCTGCCGGTGACGGGCTGCGGGAGCGGCTCGAAGCCGGGGGCGAAGCCCTCGGAGCCGCCACCGGGCGCCCGGTCCGGCCCCGACGCCACCATCATGATCATCCGGCATGGGGAGAAGCCGCGCGGCGCTGTGCGGGGGATGGACGAGAACGGCGAGCCGGACAAGAAGTCGCTGACGCAGCGGGGCTGGGAGCGGGCCCGTTCCCTCCCGAAGCTGTTCGCCCCCATGGCGGGCGCCTCCGCGCTGCCCCGACCGGCCACCCTCTTCGCCGCCGCAGACTACGGCCCCAACGCGGGCTCCCGCCGTATGCGGCAGACCGTCACCCCGCTGGCCGAGGAGCTCAAGCTGCCGGTCAACACCTCCTTCTCCGAGACGGAGGAGGCGAAGCTGGCCGCCGCCGCGCTGATATCGCCGCAGCCCGTGCTCATCTGCTGGGAGCACTCCAGGATCGCGGACATCGTCAAGGCGCTGGGCGCGGCTTCCGCGCACGGGGTGCCCAAATCCTGGCCGGACCGGTTCGACCTGGTCTGGGTGCTCACGCGGCGGAACAACGTCTGGTCCTTCCGGTCCGTCCCGCAGCATCTGCTGGACGGCGACGCGGCGTGACCGACCGTCAGTTTCCGTTGTCGTGCGGCTGACCGCCGGTGGGTTTTTCCGCGCCTTCGGCGCGGTTCTGCCCCACCCGCCCACCCGATCACCCGGAACCGCAGCCACGAGGTAGTGACGCCGCCCCCGTCACCCGGACGGGCCTGTCCTGAACACCACGCCCACCATCCGACGCATCCTTGACTCCCCCACCCGCCCACGCGAGCCTCGGCGCTGACACCAGTGTCGCCTGAGGGGTCGTGGTCACATGAGGGGTCGCAGGAGAGCCAGGAGAGTGACGGCGCCGCTCGCCGTGGCGGCGTTGCTGGTCGCCGGCAGCCCCCCGACGGCAACGGCCGCCGCCCCCGACGGCGACCTCACCAGCCTCGTCAACCCCTTCATCGGCACCGAGAACGAAGGCAACACCTTCCCCGGCGCCGCCGTGCCCTTCGGCATGGTGCAGCTCTCCCCCGACACCGGGCACAACACCGGCTACGACTACAAGGACCACCACATCCGGGGCTTCAGCACCGTCCACCTCTCAGGCGTCGGCTGCCGCATCGGCGGCGACCTTCCCGTGCTGCCGACCACGGGTGAGGTGAGCCAGACCGACAACGCCCGCTACGCCGCCGAGTTCAGCCACCGGGACGAGACGGCCCGCCCGGGCTACTACCGGGTCCGGCTGGGCTCGTACGGCGGGATCACCGCCGAGCTGACGGCCACCGCCCGCACCGGGCGGCAGCGCTACACCTTCCCCGCCACCGAAAAGGCGAACGTCCTGTTCAACGCGGGCCAGTCGCTGCACCGGCCGGTCTCCAGCTCTGTCCAGGTCGTCGACAGCCGTACCGTCCGCACCACCATCACCGGCCGTGGCTTCTGCCAGGACACCCGCCCGTACACCCTCCACACCCTCACCCGCTTCGACCGCCCCTTCCACTCCTACGGCACCTGGAAGGACGACCGGGTGACGAAGAACTCCCGCTCCTCGTCCGCCGCCACGGGCCGCAACGGCGCGTGGGTGCGCTTCGACACCACCGACGACCGGGAGGTGGAGGCCACCACGGCGATCAGCTATGTGGACGCGGCGGGCGCGGAGCGCAATCTGCGCGCGGAGGAGGACGACTTCGACCGCACGGCGGACGCGGCGCAGGAGGCGTGGGAGCGGCGGCTGCGGGACGTGGAGGTGCAGGGCGGCAGCCGGACGCTGCGGCGCACGTTCTACTCCTCCCTCTACCGCTCCTTCCTCTCCCCCAACATCGGCAGCGACACCGACGGCCGCTACACCGGCTGGGACCAGAAGACGCACCGCACGCGGGGCTTCACCTACTACCAGAACTGGTCGTTGTGGGACACCTACCGCACCCAGGCGCAACTGCTGGCGCTGCTGGCGCCGCGCGAGGCGAGGGACATGGCCCTGTCGGTGCTGCGGATCGACGCCGAGGGCGGCTGGCTGCCGAAGTGGGGCTACGGGACGGTCGAGACGAACATCATGACCGGTGACCCGGTGACGCCGTACCTCACCAACGCCTTCCACCACGGGCTGCTGACGGGCCATGAGGAGGACGCGTACCGCGTGCTGAGGAAGAACGCGGACGGGGTGCCTCCGCCCACGAACCCGGGAGTCGGCCGGGAGGGCAACGCCCAGTACCTCAAGAACGGTTACGTCCCGTACCTGCCGGACCGGCCGCAGACGAAACCGGGGGACTCCGACTTCCGCGAGGGCGCCTCCGCCACCCTGGAGTACGCGCTGGCGGACGGGGCGCTGGCGAGGATGGCCCGGGCGCTGGGCCACCGCGAGGACGCGCGGCGCTACACGGCCCGTTCCCGCAACTACCGGACGCTCTTCGACAAGGCCACGGGCTTCTTCCGGCCGCGCGGGGCCGACGGGGCGTTCACGGGGTCCGCCGACCCGGCGAAGAGCCCGGGCTTCCACGAGGGCACGGCCTGGCAGTACCAGTGGCTGGTGCCGCAGGACCTGCCGGGGCTGGTGGAGCTGATCGGCGGCAAGGACAGGGCGGACCGGCGGCTGGACTCCTTCTTCGCCTACGACAAGCTGCTGGCCGACCCCGCGCGCACCGCCCGCGAGGTGTGGGTGAACGGCCCGTACGACTACTACAGCGCCGACAAGTACAACCCGCAGAACGAGCCGGACCTCACCGCCCCGTACACCTACCTCTCCACGGGCCGGCCGTGGAAGACGACGGACGTGGTGCACGCCGCGCTGACGCTCTTCACGGACACCCCGGACGGGATGACGGGCAACGACGACCTGGGGACGATGTCGGCGTGGATGGTGCTGTCGGCCATCGGGGTGTACCCGGTGCAGCCGGGGGCGGACGTATGGGGCCTGAGCACCCCGGTGTTCGAACGGGTGGACCTGCGGCTGGACCGGCGCTGGTATCCGCGCGGGCGGTTCACGGTGAGCGCGCCGGGCACCTCGCACACGGACCGGTACGTGCGCTCGGTGCGGCTGGACGGGGAGGTGTACGACCGGACGTATGTGACGACGGAGGCGATCCGCGAGGGCGAGCGGCTGGACTTCCGGGTCGGGCCGCGGCCCGGTGACTGGGGCACGGGCGCGGCGGCGGTGCCGCCCGCCATCGGCTGATCCCCGGGGGCCGGTGCGGGGCGGCGCCTTCCGTCGCCGCCCGCGCTCGGCCATGATGACGCCAATGTGCGCCCGTGGGGCGAGCCGCCTCCAGGCCGACGAGAGGACGAGGCTATGGCCGGGCTCGGGATGGGGCGCGGTGTGCTGCGCCGCAAGCCGATCGAGACGATCGAGGAGGCGGAGGAGGCGGAGGCGCACGGCGAGCGGCTGTCCCGCACTCTGGGGCTGTGGCAGCTGACCGCGATCGGCGTCGGCGGCATCATCGGCGCGGGCATCTTCAGTCTGGCGGGCACCATCGCCAACGGGGTGGCGGGCCCGGCCGTGCTGGTCTCCTTCCTGATCGCGGGCATCGCGAGCGCGGCGGCGGCGTTCTCGTACGCGGAGTTCGCGGGGCTCATCCCCCGGGCGGGCTCGGCGTACACGTACGGCTACGCGGTCCTGGGCGAGCTGGGCGGCTGGTTCATCGGCTGGGACCTGCTGCTGGAGTACACGGCGATCGTGGCGGTCGTCGCCATCGGCATCTCGGGGTACATCAACTTCCTGCTCGGGGAGACGAACGCCCAGCTGCCCGCCTGGATGCTGGGGGCGCCGGGGACGGGGCACGGGCACCGGGTGGACCTGTTCGCGATGGTGCTGTGCCTGCTGATCGCCTATCTGCTGACCTTGGGCATCAAGAACGCGGCCCGGTTCGAGACCGTGGTGGTGGGCCTGAAGATCCTCGTGGTGCTGCTGGTGGTCGTCGTGGGGTTCTTCCACGTCAAGAGCGCCAACTACCACCCCTTCTTCCCGTTCGGGCTGAGCGGCGCGTTCACGGGCGCGGCCACGGTCTTCTTCGCGGTCTTCGGCTACGACGCGATGTCGACGGCGGCCGAGGAGTCCAAGGACGCGCAGCGCCATATGCCCAGGGCGATCATCTACTCGCTGGTGATCTCGATGGTGCTGTACGTGCTGGCCTGCCTGGTGCTGACGGGCATGCAGAACTACAAGGACATCGACAAGGCGAGCGGTTTCTCCACGGCCTTCAAGTCGGTCGGGCTGGAGGGGATCGCGGACGTGATCGCGGTGGGCGCGATCATCGGCATTCTCACGGTGATGTTCACCTTCATGCTGGGAGTCACCCGGGTCTGGTTCGCGATGAGCCGCGACGGGCTGCTGCCGAAGTGGTTCGCGCACACCCACCCGACGCGGCACGTACCGACGCGGGTGACGTGGATCGTGGGCGGCGCGTCGGCGCTGATCGCGGGGGTGATCCCGATCGGCGAGGCGGCGGAGCTCACCAACATCGGCATCCTGCTGGCCTTCGCGGTGGTGTGCACGGCGGTGATCGTGCTCCGCTACAAGCGGCCGGACCTGCCGCGCTCCTTCCGCTGCCCGGGGGTGCCGGTGGTGCCGGCGATCGGGGTGGCGGCGTCGATCTGGCTGATCACCTATCTGGCGTGGCAGACGTGGGTGCGGTTCGCGGTGTGGTTCGTGATCGGGCTGGCGGTGTACTTCAGCTACTCGTACCGGCACTCGGAGCTGGCGCACGCGGACGCGCGGGGGATTCCGCAGGACTAACGGGATTCGGCGGGACCGACCGGGGCGGGGGCGCCGCCACGCCGACCGCCCGGGGCCGACAGGCCGACCGCCCCCGTGAGCAGGGCCACCACCGTGCCGGCCGTGAGGAACGCGCCCGCCGGGGAGGCGTCGACGAGTGGCGGGAGGAGGAGTATCGCGGCCACGGTGCCCGCGCGGGTGACGGTGTGTTCGACGGCCATCAGCCGCAGCCGTTCCGCCGGTGGGTACGTGCCCAGGCGCGCCCGCATCGTGACGGTCCCCACGGGCACCGCCAGTCCCGACAGCAGGCACAGCGATCCCAGCGCCAGGTCGGAACGCGCCGCCGCCATGCAGGCGGTCGCCAGGCCGTCGACGGCCCAGGCGGTGCAGCAGACGGTGAGCCAGGCGCGCGGGCGCAGGCCGCCGGCGACCGGGTTGCCGATGAGCGCGCCGATGCCGGAGACGGCGGTGATCAGCCCGTAGGCGCCCGCGCGGGTGTCGTGGCCGTGGGCGAGCAGCGCGGGCAGCCCGATCGTCGTCGCGGCGACGCACAGCGGCAGGGCGCCGTGCACTCCGATCGCCAGGCCGATGTCGGGCCGTTCCCGTACCAGCGCGGTGACGCGCACGGCGGGGCCCCGTGCGGCGGAGGCGGCCCGGGGCGGTGGGGGCAGGCGCCGGGCCATGGCACCCAGCGCCGCCGAGGAGACGGCGAACGCGGCGCCCACGCAGGTGAAGAGCTCGCTCTTGGAGATCACCAGCAGCAGCGCGCCCGCGCAGGCGTGCCCGGTGGTGCGGGCCACTCTGCTGGTGAGGTCGAACAGCCCGGTGAGGGACTGGATCTGCCCGGCCCGTCCGAGACCGGGCACCAGGGCCTCGAGGTTCGGGTCGAAGAGCGCCCCGAGGACCCCGAGGACGCCCACGCCGCCCAGTACCAGGGCCGTGCCCCGGGCGTCGGGCGTCCAGACGAACGGCAGGGCCGCGGCGACGCCCGCGCGCAGGGCGTCGACCGCGCACAGCGCTCCGTAGGAGGAGAAACGGGCGACGACGCGCCGGCCGACGGCGCCGAGGACGACGTAGGGCAGCGACTCGAGGAGGGCCACGAGCCCGGTGAGCGATGCCGATCCGGTGCCCGCCCACACGCTCCACATGACCGCCATCGCGTACAGCCGGTCCCCCAGCGCGGACATGCTGCGGGCCAGCCACAGGACCAGCACGGGGCGCTGTCGCAAGAGCCGCGCGTACTCCATGCGTCCTCACCGTAGGAGGCGGGCGGAAGGACACGGCCGTCCGTTCGCGACAGATCACTCGATCACAGGAGAAGTCATCACATGTGATGGGAGGGCGCTATTTCAGCAGCCGGGACAGCCTGCGATCGGCCAGGGGCTTGCCGCCCGTCTGGCAGGTGGGGCAGTACTGGAGGGACGAATCGCTGTAGGAGACCTCGCGGATGGTGTCCCCGCAGACCGGGCAGGGCTGCCCGGTGCGGCCGTGCACCCGCAGCCCCGTCTTCTTCTCCGCCTTGAGGTCGGCGGCGGCGTGGCCGCGCGAGCGCTCGACGGCCTCGCGGAGGGTGGTCTCCAGGGCCTCGTAGAGCGTGGTGTGCTCCTCGTCCGTCAGGGAGGCGGCGAGCTTGAACGGGGACATGCGGGCGGCGTGGAGGATCTCGTCGGAGTAGGCGTTGCCGATGCCGGCGATGACGCTCTGGTCCCGCAGGACGCCCTTGATCTGCCGGCGCTCGTCGCGCAGCAGCCCCGCGAGGACGTCGGGGGTGAAGCCGGGCGCGAGCGGGTCGGGGCCGAGCCGGGCGACGCCGGGTACGTCCTCGGGGGCGTGGACGCAGTACACGGCGAGCCGCTTGCGGGTGCCCGCCTCGGTGAGGTCGAAGCCCGCGCCGCAGGCCAGCCGGACGCGCAGCGCCAGCGGCCCCTTGCCGGGGCGCGGCGGCGCGGCGGGGAGCGTGTCGTGCCAGCGCAGCCAGCCCGCGCGGGCCAGGTGGAGGACGAGGTGGGGGCCGTCGCCTTCGCTGTCGCCGGTGGCCAGGGCGAGGAACTTGCCGTACCGGCGCACGGCGGTGACCTCGCGGCCCTCCAGGGCGGACGGCGGCGGGTCGTAGGTCTTGAGGACGCTCACCGCGACCGGCAGGACCCGCTCGACCGTGCGGCCGACGAGGCGCTCGGTGAGGAAGCCCGCGAGGGCCTCGACCTCGGGGAGCTCCGGCATGGGTCCAGTTTGCCCCGCATTGCTGGGGTGGCAACTTTGCGGGCGTTTCGTCGCTGAGTGCGGGCCGATGGGTGGTTTGCGCCCACCCGTTCCGCCCTTGCGGAACGCCTGCCCACAAACCAGGTCACCAGTCGATGCGGTAACCCGTGAGCCAGTCCCGGACCGGGCGCGCGGACCTTGCCAGGCGGCGTTCCACCTCGGCGTCGCGGGCGCGCCGTTCCTCGGCGGTCACGGGTCTGCGGCGGGCGAGGGAGGCGCTCAGGGCGACGACGCGCTCGACGCGCTCGCGCCGCAGCCGCTCGTACCCGGCGAACGCCCGCCCGGTGTCCGGCAGGTCGCGCAGGCAGCGGGCGAGGACGACGGCGTCCTCGATGGCCAGGGAGGCGCCCTGGGCGGCGTTGGGCGCGGTGGCGTGGGCGGCGTCGCCGATGAGGACGGTCCGCTCGTCGTGCCACACGGGGGTGCTGGGCAGGTCGTAGCAGTTGACGCCCACGACGTCGTCGCCGGTGGCGGCCACGATGGCGGCGGCGGGGGTGTCGTCGGCGGCGAAGACCTCCCCGAGGCGGCGGCGCCACCCGTCGGGGGTGGCGGCGAGAGCGGCCCGGGGCAGCTCCGGCCCGGGGACGTTGGCGAACCAGAAGGTGGTGCCGTCCGGGGCCGTGGTGCAGCCGAAGAAGCCGCCCCGCCCGTAGTACATCCGGTAGGTGCGCGGCGGGGCCGGTTCGGCGCCGCCGATGGTGGTGCGGGGCCCGGTGCGCCCGGAGACCGTGAACTGGCCGGTGTGGCGGGGCGGTGGCGAGGCCGGGTCGAGGTGGGCGCGGACCCGGGAGCGGATGCCGTCGGCGCCGATCACCAGGGTGCCCTCGGCGTGGGTGCCGTCCGCGAAGGACGCCACCATCCGGCCGTGGGAACGGGTGGTGAGGCCGACGAGCCGTTTGCCGTGCTCGACGCGGATGCCCCGGCGGAGGGCCTCCTCCCGCAGCACCCGGCAGAGCACGGCCCGGGGGACGGTACGGGGGCTCAGCCCGGCCTCGCCCGAGCCGGACATGGGCCGCCGGCCGAGGAGCCGGCCGGACTCGCTGTAGGACTCGACCGTGTCGGCCGCGCAGGAGACCGCGCGGACGGGCCCGTCGGCGCCGATCGCGCGCAGGGCCGCGAGCCCGTTGGCGAAGAGGGTGAGGAACGAGCCGGACGGCCCGGCTCCGGCCGGGACCGCCTCGTAGACGGTCGCGTCGAGGCCGGCCCGGCGCAGGGCCATCGCGGCCACCGGTCCGGCGACGCCACCACCGATGATCAGGGCATGGGCCATGGTCCGGGTTCCGTCCCCCCACGTCGCGTCCGCTCGAATAATCGCTCGAACATGTGACTAGGCGTGCCTGTGACTAGGACGAAACCAGACGGGGTGGGAGGCGTCCAGAGCGCATGGCCTCCCGTCAGCGCCCCAGGGCGGCGGCGAGATACCGCGCGGTGGCGCTCCCGGCGGCCCGCGCGACCTGTCCGGGGGTGCCGGCGGCGACGATCCGGCCGCCCTCCGCGCCCCCGCCCGGCCCGAGGTCCACTACGTGGTCGGCGCCGGCCACCACGGCCATGTCGTGCTCGACGACCACCACCGAATGGCCCGCGTCCACCAGGCCGTGCAGCTGGCGCAGCAGCACCTCGGTGTCGGCGGGGTGGAGCCCGGTCGTCGGCTCGTCCAGGACGTACAGGGTGTGGCCCCGGTGGGCTCGCTGGAGTTCGGTGGCGAGCTTGATGCGCTGCGCCTCGCCGCCGGAGAGCTCGGTCGCGGGCTGTCCGAGCCGCAGATAGCCCAGGCCGACGTCCTGGAGGGTGCGCAGGCCGCGCCGGGCGGCCGGCACGTCGGCGAGGAATTCGGCGGCCGCGTCGACGGTCATGTCGAGGACGTCCGCGACGGTGGCGCCCCGGTGGGTGACCTCCAGCGTCTCCGGGTTGTAGCGGGCACCCCGGCAGGCGGTGCACGGCGTGTAGGTGCCGGGCAGGAACAGCAGTTCGACGGCGACGAACCCCTCGCCCTGGCAGACCTCGCAGCGGCCCGCGACGACGTTGAAGGAAAAGCGCCCGGCGGTGTAGCCGCGGGCCCGGGCCTCGTCGGTGGCCGCGAAGACCTTGCGGACGGCGTCGAACAGCCCGGTGTAGGTGGCGAGGTTGGAGCGCGGGGTGCGGCCGATGGGCTTCTGGTCGACGCGGACGAGCCGGCTGACGGCTTCCAGTCCGTCGGCCTTGCCGACGGGTTCGGTGCCGTCGAGGTGTGCGGCGACGGTCTCCGCCAGCACCTGGCCGACGAGTGTCGACTTGCCGGAGCCGGACACGCCGGTGACGGCCGTGAAGACGCCGAGCGGGAAGTCCACGTCGAGGTCGCGGAGGTTGTGCCGGTTCACCCCGTGCAGCCGCAGCGCGCCGGACGGCTCCCGGGGCGTCCGGGCGGGGGCGGGGGCGGCCTCGGGGAAGAGGAACCGGCGGGTCGCCGACTCCGGCACGTCCGCGAGCCCCGCGACGGGCCCGCTGTAGAGCACCTGCCCGCCGTGCTCCCCGGCCCGGGGGCCGACGTCGACGATCCAGTCGGCGCGGCGCACGACGTCCATGTGGTGCTCGACGACGAACAGCGAGTTGCCCGCCGCCTTCAGCCGGTCCAGGACGGTCAGCAGGGCGGCGCTGTCGGCGGGGTGCAGCCCGGCGGACGGCTCGTCCAGGACGTACACCACCCCGAACAGCCCGGAGCGCAGCTGGGTGGCGAGCCGCAGCCGCTGGAGCTCGCCGGCGGAGAGGGTGGGGGTGGGGCGGTCGGTGCTGAGGTAGCCGAGGCCGAGCTCGGTGAGCACCTCGATACGGGCGGTCAGGTCGCGGGCGAGGGCGGCGGCCACCCCCTCCTCGCCCTCGCGGGCCGGGCGCAGGGTCTCCGCCAGCGCGGCGAGCGGCAGGGCGGCGAGCTCGGCGATGTCCCGCCCGGCGAAGGTGACGGCGAGCGCCTCGGGGCGCAGCCGCCGGCCCGCGCAGGACGGGCAGTCCGCGCTCACCAGGTGCCGTTCGGCGCGGGCCCGCAGGGCGGCGCTCTTGGAGTCGGCGAAGGTGTGGAGGACATAGCGGCGGGCGCTCATGTACGTGCCCTTGTAGGGCCGCTGGATGCGCTCGGCCTCCCGGACGGGGTGCACGGTGACGACGGGCTGCTCGTCGGTGAACAGGATCCAGTCGCGGTCGGCCCGCGGCAGCTCGCGCCAGGGCCGGTCGATGTCGTACCCGAGGGTGTCGAGGATGTCGCGGAGGTTCTTGCCCTGCCAGGCGCCGGGCCAGGCGGCGATGGCGCCGTCGCGGATCGACAGCGACGGGTCGGGGACGAGGGAGTCCTCGGTGACGGTGTGGACCCGGCCCAGGCCGTGGCACTCGGGGCACGCGCCGGCGGGCGTGTTCGGCGAGAAGGCGTCGGAGTCGAGGCGGCCGGCGCCCTCGGGGTAGGTCCCGGCGCGGGAGAAGAGCATGCGCAGGGAGTTGGAGAGCGTGGTGACCGTGCCGACGGAGGAGCGCGAGGTGGGCGCGGAGCGCCGCTGCTCCAGCGCGACGGCGGGCGGCAGCCCGCCGACCTCCGCCACCTCCGGCGCGCCGGCCTGGTGGATCAGCCGGCGGGCGTAGGGGGCGACGGACTCGAAGTACCGCCGCTGGGCCTCGGCGTACAGGGTGCCGAAGGCGAGGGAGCTCTTGCCGGATCCGGAGACGCCGGTGAAGACGACGAGGGCGTCGCGGGGGATGTCGACGTCGACGCCTTTGAGGTTGTGTGTCTTCGCTCCGCGCACGCGGACGTAGGGATCGCGCATGGGGTCGATCTTGCCCCAGAGGGGCCGGCGTCAGCCCGTCCGGCGTTCGAGGACGCCGTGCGAGGGGCGGTCCGGGGGCCGGGGGCCCGCCCCCGGCCGCCACCGCCGCAGTGCCCAGCCCGCCGTCACCGCGCCGGCGGCCAGCGCGTAGGCCGTCGTGCCCAGCAGGTCCGGGTCGCCCACCGCCCGGCCGCCGACGTACTTCGCCACGCCCGCCACGGCGACGCCCAGCCATTCCCAGCGTCCGTCGAGGGCGACCAGGGCCACGAGCAGCAGCGCGTACCACGAGTATCCCGGGGTCAGCAGCAGGAACGCCGCCCCGGTGACCAGCAGCGCGCCGCGCCAGGGCCGGTCCGCGTCGCCCCGGCGCAGCACATGTCCCACCAGCACCGCCAGTACCAGGAGGGCCGCGGGCAGGGCCCAGGCGTCGGGCAGCAGGAGCCGTAGCAGGGCGTAGCGGTTGCGGGCGGAGGCGTCGTCGTACCCCTCCTCCTGTGTGTAGCCGCTCAGATATCCGAGGACCGAGGAGTGGGAGAGCAGGACGTACGGCAGGTAGCCGAGCGCCACGACCGCGGCCGCGGGCAGCAGGACCGCCGCCGCGCGGCGGGCCCCTTCCCGCCACGTGGTCCCCTCGGCCAGCAGTCCGCTCAGCGCCCCCGGCACGGTGACCGCGGGCAGCAGCTTGGTGGCGATGCCCGCGCCCAGCAGTACGCCGCCCCCGGCCCGGCGGCGCCGGGCGAGGGCGGCGAAGGCGGCCGCGGTCAGCAGCGCGCCCAGCACATCGGCGTGGGCGTTGTTGACCGCCTCGACGGGAACGGCCGGGCACCAGGCCCAGTACGCGGCGTGCCGCCCGCGGTCGCCCCGGCGCAGCGCGTACAGCAGGAGCGCCGAGGTGGCCACGGCCAGCACCGCGCCGCCCGTCTGGAGCGGCTTGTGGCGGGAGCCGGGCGGCGAGAGCTCGTGGACGAGGAGGAAGTAGCCCTCGGCCACGGGCGGGTAAATGGTGTGTACGGAGGGCCTGTTGATGCGGGTGCAGGCGACGGTGCGCGGGTCCTCCGGTGGGATGCGGGCGCGGCCGGGGCCCCGGCAGGCCGCGCCCTCGGGGAAGAGCCAGCGGTCGCGCAGCGGCTTGAGGGCCGGGTCGGCGGGTGCGTGGTCGTACGGGGAAATACCGGCGGCCTGGACCCGGCCGTCCCAGGCGTAGCGGTAGGAGTCGGTGCTGGTGCGGGGCTCGGCGAGCAGCCCGGTGGCGGCGACCGCGACGGACCCGGCCAGGACCAGGGGCGCCACGTGCCGGGCGGGCACGCGGCGCAGCGTCCAGGCGGCCGCGCCGAACAGGGCCCAGGCCGCCGCGTACCAGGCGGTGAGGACGGCGGGGGCGGTGTCGTAGCCGTCGCTGCGGACCGCCGCCGCGAGGACGGCGGTGAGGGCGGCGAGGAGGGCGGTGGTGACGGCGGTGGCGGGGACGGCGGTGCGCTTGATCACGCCTTCAGCCTGGCACCGGAAGGGCGCGCGGCCCGGCCGTACGTGCCCGCCGTCCGTGTTTCGTAAGGTGTCGGTCCGCTCCTTCCGTTCGCGGGCCGGGGTCTGATGGGGGCATGAAGTTCCCTCTCCAGCGCCTCTGTTCATCCCTCCGAGATATCCGGCTGCACGACGCCCGTACGGCCACGGCGATCGGCCGCTGGCTGGGGGTGGCGGTCGCGGTCTGCTTTGTGACGGGCCTCGTCAGCCACTACGAGCAGCATCCGCCAGGCTGGCTGGGGAACGCGCTGCCCAGCCGTCCGGTGTGGGGGTACCGGGTGAGCCAGGGCCTGCACGTGGCGACCGGCATCGCGGCCGTCCCGCTGCTGCTGGCGAAGTTGTGGGCGGTGTACCCCCGGTTGTTCGTGTGGCCCGCGCTGCGGTCGGTCCGGCACGCGCTGGAGCGGCTGTCGGTGGCGGTCCTGGTCGCCTCGGCGCTCCTGGAGCTCTTCACCGGCCTGCTCAACTCGGCGCAGTGGTACCCGTGGCCGTTCTCCTTCGTGCCGGTGCACTTCGCGCTGGCCTGGGTGCTCCTCGGCGGGCTCGTCCTGCACCTGGCGGTCAAGGCCCCCGAGATCAGGGCCCATTGGCGGCTCCACTCGGCGGGCACGCTGTCCCTGCCCGCCGGGGACGGGCCCGACCGGCGGTCCCTGCTGAGGGCCGTGGGCGCGGCGGCCGGCGCGGTGACGCTCACCACCGTCGGCCAGAGCGTCACCCCGCTGGGCGCGCTCGACCTGCTGGCTCCCCGTCACCCCGGTCACGGCACGCAGGGCGGCCTGCCCATCAACCGCACGGCCGCCCTCGCGGGGGTGGACGCGTCCGCCGTGCGGGACTGGCGGCTGCGGGTCGACGGGCCGCGCCCGTACGAGCTCACCCTGGACGAACTGCGTGCCCTGCCCCAGCGGGAGGCCACGCTGCCGATCTCCTGTGTGGAGGGCTGGAGCAGGACGGCCCGCTGGACGGGCGTGCCGGTGCGGGACCTGCTGGACCGCGCGGGCGCGCCGCCGGGTGCCCTGATCCGCGTCACCTCCCTGGAGCGGCACGGCGCGTACCGGGTGACGGAGATGGCCCACACCTACGCCCGCGACCCGCTGACGCTGCTGGCGCTGCGGGTCAACGGCGAGGTCCTCTCCTTCGACCACGGCTACCCGGCCCGCGTCATCGCCCCGAACCGGCCGGGTGTCCTGCAGACCAAGTGGGTCTCGCGGCTGGAGGTGCTGTGATGCGGATCGCCGTGGGCACGGTGGGGGTCGCGCTGATGGGGGTGGGGGTGTGGGCGCTGTTGTACGGCGGTGCGCCGCAGGATCCCTGGCCGGTGGTGAAGTGGCTGGCCGGCGCGCTCGTCCTGCACGACGGTGTCGTCGCGCCGCTGACGCTCGCGGCCGGCTTCGTGGTGTCCCGGCTGCCGGGGCGCCGCCTGGTGCGGGGCACGCTGCTGGTGGTGGCCGCGCTGACGGCCGTGGCATATCCGGTGCTGTTCCGGCCGGGACGGCCGCAGAACCCGACGGTGCTGCCGCTGGACTATCCACGCAACTGGGCGCTGGCGGTGGCCGTAACGGTGGGGGTGACGGCGGCACTGTGGGCGGCAGCGCCCCGAAGGGGCGCGGGACACCGCTGATATGCGGCTACCGCCGCGTGGGCGCGAGCAACCACGACGCACCCGCGGATGACGCACCGGAGTCCCATCGGGACGCTTAGCGGGCACCCCCCGCGCCGCGGTGGCTGTCGCGTCGCAGCGCCGCGAACTCGCGCCCTCCGGCCGCCCAGCGCTCCGTCACCGTCCAGCCCGTCGCCGTCGCGTGGCGCGCCAGCGCGGGCGCGCCGACGCGGGCCCAGGGGAAGGACTCGCCGAGCCGTCCCCTGCCGTCGTCCACCCGTACCCGCACCCGCTCGTCGACGTCGACGGGTGCCGCTTCGACGAGCAGCAGCCCGTCGGGGGCCGCGATGCGGGTGGCGCGGTCGAGCAGGGCGCGCGGGTCGCCGCCGATGCCGATGTTGCCGTCGATGAGCAGCGCCGTGCCCCAGCGGCCCTCGCCGGGAAGCGTGTCGAACACCGAACGGCACAGCGCCGTCGCCCCGTTGCCCTGTGCCCGGGTGACGGCCGCCGGGCTCACGTCGACGCCCAGGGCGGGGTGGCCGAGCGCGGCGAGGGCGGCGACGAGGCGGCCGGGGCCGCATCCGATGTCGACGACCGCTCCCCGGCAGCGGCCGAGCACGGTCATGTCGGCCGGGTCCGCGGTCGCGCACCAGCGCTCGACGTCCAGCGGCAGCAGCCAGCCGTCGGCCCGGCGCAGGAACAGCGGGCCGCTGCCGAGGCGCACCGCGTCGGCGTAGGGGTCGGCACACCAGGGGCCGGTGGCCCGGCTGCCGGGAATCAGATCGGAGGCCGTCATCCGCGCGGGCCTCCGGCGAGCCGGGCCGCGGTGGCCGCGAAGCGGCCGCGCGGTGCGGCGGCGGCGACCCGGGCCACGTCGGCCGCGGTGTCGACGTCGAGGAGTTCGGGCAGTTCGCGGACGGCGAGTCCCGCCGCGACGAGCCGGGCGCGCTGACGCGCCCCGGTCGTGGGCGTCGACATCGGTACGCCGCGCAGCAGCTCGGGCCGGGGCTCGGCGAGCCCGAGGGCCCAGAAACCGCCGTCGGCGGCGGGCCCGAACCAGGCGTCGCAGCCGTGCCAGGCGTCGGCGGCCAGTGCGGGCGCGAGCAGGCGGGCCGTGACCTGCGGGGTGTCCATGCCGAGGAGGAGGGCCGGGCCCGCGCATCCCGCGAAGGCGTGGGCGAGCCGTTCGTCCAGCCCGCCCGCGCACTGCGGCACGACGTCGAAGCCGGCCGGCAGCCAGGGCCCGGGGCGGCCTTCGAGGACGAGCACCCGGCGGCGCGCGGGCATGTCCCGTACGGCGTGGAGGGTGTCGGCGAGGGACGCCTCGGCCAGCCGTGCGGCCTCGCCGGGGGTGTACGGCGGGGTGAGCCGGGTCTTGACGCGGCCGGGAAGGGGCTCCTTGGCGATGACGAGGAGGGTGGCCGGGCCGCCGGAGCCGGTGGCCGCGCTCACCGGGCGGCCGTCCGGGCGGCGGGGGCCCACAGCACCGCCCGCATGTCGCGCACCGCGCACCACGTGCCGCGCCAGGTGCCGGTCACCTTCGACTCCCCCGTGCGCGGCCGGTAGGGAACGTCCGTCTCACGGACCCGCCATCCCGCGTCGCCGGCCCGTACGACCATCTCCAGCGGATAGCCGCTGCGCCGGTCGGTCAGGCCCAGGGCGAGCAGCGGCTCGCGCCGGGCCGCCCGCATGGGGCCGAGGTCACGCAGGGCCAGGCCCGTACGCCGGCGGAGCATATGGGCGAGGGCGAGGTTGCCGAGGCGGGCGTGGAGGGGCCAGGCGCCGCGGCCCTGGGGGCGGCGGCGGCCGAGGACGAGGTCGGCGGAGCCGTCGCGGACGGCCGCCACGAGTCCCGGGAGCAGCCCGGGGTCGAGGGAGGCGTCGCAGTCGCAGAAGCACACCAGGTCCGCGTCGGCGGCCCGCAGCCCGGCGTGGCAGGCGGCGCCGAAGCCCCGGCGCCGCTCGTGGACGACGGTGGCGCCCAGCGAGCGGGCGAGAGCGGCGGAGCCGTCGGTCGAACCGTTGTCGACGACGATGGCCCGCCAGCCGTCCGGGATCCGTGCGAGCACCCAGGGCAGGGCGGCCGCCTCGTCGAGGCAGGGCAGTACGACGTCCACCCGGTCGGTGGTCGTGGTCGAGTTGGTCACCCCCGTCACCCTACGAAGACGAAACGGGCAAAAGGGATCCACGGTCCTTACGAAACGAGGACGTCGCTCCTGCTGGGAGCCCTGCGCGGGGCATCGCGGGACCGGTGGTGCGACCCTTGCGGAATGCAGCAGACACCGCCCGCCCGGGTGCTCGTCGTGGACGACGACCCCACCGTCGCCGAAGTCGTCACCGGCTATCTCGACCGTGCCGGCTTCACCGTCGACCGGGCCGCCGACGGCCCCGCCGCGCTGGAGCGGGCCGCGGCCGCCCGGCCCGACCTCGTCGTCCTCGACCTGATGCTGCCCGGCATGGACGGGCTGGAGGTGTGCCGACGGCTGCGCGACGACGGCCCGGTGCCCGTCATCATGCTGACGGCGCGCGGCGACGAGGAGGACCGTGTCCTGGGCCTGGAGATCGGCGCCGACGACTATGTGACCAAACCGTTCTCCCCCCGGGAGCTCGTGCTGCGCGTGGAGTCCGTCCTGCGCCGCGTCCGCGCCCTGGCCGACAGCCGCTCCGGTCCGGCGCCCCTGCTGCGCGCGGCCGGGCTCACGCTCGACCCGGTGGCCCGCCGCGCCACCAAGGACGGTGTGGAACTGCCGCTCACCCTGCGCGAGTTCGACCTACTGGCCTACCTGCTGCGCCACCCGGGGCAGGCCTGCGGCCGCGAGGCGCTGATGCGGGAGGTGTGGGGCTGGGAGTTCGGGGACCTGTCCACGGTGACCGTGCACGTCCGGCGGCTGCGGAGCAAGGTCGAGGACGATCCGGCACGCCCGTCCCTGATCCAGACGGTGTGGGGCGTCGGCTACCGCTTCGACGTGCCGGACGGCGAGGGCGGCGAGGGCGGCGACCGTGCGTGACCTGCTGCTGATCGCCCTGTTCGCGTTCCTCGGCGCGGCCGCGGCCGGGCTGCTGGGCGCCGTCGTCCTGCGGGCGCTGCGCCACCGCTCGGTGGCGGTCGCCCTGACCGTGGTGGCCGCGGTCTCCGTGACCGCCATGCTGGCCGGGACGCTGGCCGTGGCGTGGGCGATGTTCCTGTCCTCGCACGACCTGACCGTCGTGACGACCGTGTGCGCCATGGCCGCCGTGGTCTCGCTCGCCACGGCGCTGCTGCTGGGCCGCTGGGTGGTGGCGCGCAGCGACGCGCTGACCCGGGCGGCCCGTTCCTTCGGCGACGACGGCCGGTTCGCCGCGCCGGGGGGCCGCGCCACGGCCGAACTCGCGGCGCTCGGCCGGGAGCTGGCCGCCACCAGTGAGCGGCTCGCCCGGTCGCGGGAGCGGGAGAAGGCGCTGGAGACGTCCCGGCGTGAGCTCGTGGCGTGGATCTCCCACGATCTGCGCACCCCGCTGGCCGGGCTGCGCGCGATGTCCGAGGCGCTGGAGGACGGGGTGGCGGAGGACCCGGCGCGTTACGTCCGCCGGATCCGCACCGAGGTGGACCGGCTCAACACGATGGTCGGCGACCTGTTCGAGCTCTCCCGCATCCACGCCGGGGTGCTGCCGCTGAACCCGAGCCGGATGTCGGTGTACGACCTGGTGGACGACGCCCTGGCCGGGGTGGGGCCGCTGGCCCGGGAACACGGCGTCCGGCTCGTCGGGGACGGCGTGGACAGGGTCCCGGTCGAGGTCGACGGCAAGGAGATGACCAGGGTGCTGGGCAACCTCCTGGTCAACGCCATCCGCCGGACCCCCGCCGACGGCACGGTGGCGGTGGCCGCCCGGCGCGAGGAGGACCGTGTCGTGCTCTCCGTCACGGACGGCTGCGGCGGCATCCCCGAGGAGGACCTCCCCCGCGTCTTCGACACGGGCTGGCGCGGCTCGGCGGCCCGTACCCCGCCCGGGGGCGCGGGGCTGGGCCTGGCGATCGTGCGCGGCATCGTCGAGGCCCACTCGGGCCACGCGGCGGTGCGCAACGTCCCCGGCGGCTGCCGCTTCGAGGTCGTCCTGCCGACGGCGCCCTCGCCGCACCCCTCGCACGACAGGGGTGATCGGGGCCCAACGCGCTGACGTGATCAGGGATCGTGCGTCACGATGCACCCATCTCTGGCAGAGCGAGGACCGCCGAAGCGAACGGGATGGCCCATGTCCGACGACGGCACCGACACCGACCCCCTGCTCAGGATCGCCGCGACGATCGACCGGGAGCGGGACGCCTCCTCCCTGACCTGCCTGCGGTGCGGAGGGCCGTCCCGCGTGGTGGTGAGCGAGGAATCGACCGGGAGCGGCCCGCCCGTCATCCGGGTGCGCAAGGAGTGCGCGCTCCAGGGGTGCGAGCGCCCTTGACGCGGTGCGGCGCGGGCGGGCCCGCGCCGCGCTCCTCCTCACGCCCCGGCGCGCGCCCCGGTCGGCGCCCGCTGGGGCGCCCGCGCGAACTCCGCCATCCCCTCGGCGAAGCCGACCTCCGGCCGCCAGCCCAGCTCTTCCCGCAGCCGCCGCGAATCGGCCGTGATGTGCCGGACGTCCCCGAGCCGGTACTCCCCCGTCACCACCGGGCGCGGGCCGCCGTACGCGGCCGACAGGGCCAGCGCCATGTCGGCGATCGTCCTCGGCTCGCCGCTGCCGCAGTTGTACGGGCGTGCCAGGCCCGGCTCGCGGCCCGCGAGCGCCTCCAGGGCGAGGACGTTCGCGGCGGCGACGTCCCGGACGTGGACGAAGTCCCGGCGCTGGCCGCCGTCCTCGAAGACGCGCGGCGCCTCGCCCCGGGCGAGGGAGGAGCGGTAGAAGGAGGCGACGCCCGCGTAGGGAGTGTCGCGGGGCATCCCGGGACCGTAGACGTTGTGGTAGCGCAGCGCCACGGCCGTGCCGTCGGTGGCCCGGGCCCAGGCCGCGGCCAGGTGTTCCTGGGCGAGCTTGGTCGTGGCGTAGACGTTCCGGGGGTCGGCGGGGGCCTCTTCGCCGACCAGGCCGGGGACCAGTTCCCGGGCGCAGTCGGGGCAGCGGGGCTCGAAGCGGCCCGCCGCCAGGTCAGCCGCCGCCCGGGGGCCCGGCCGCACCCGGCCGTGCGCGGGGCAGTCGTACCGCCCCTCGCCGTAGACGACCATCGAGCCGGCCAGCACCAGCCCCCGCACCCCGGCCTCCGCCATGGCGGCGAGCAGGACCGCCGTACCGAGGTCGTTGCAGCCCACGTAGGCGGGGGCGTCGGCGAAGTCCTTGCCGAGGCCGACCATGGCGGCCTGGTGGCAGACGGCGTCGACGCCGCGCAGCGACCGGGCCACCGCGGCCCGGTCGCGCACGTCGGCCTCGTACCACTCGACGCCGTGGGGCCGGGGCGGGGCGGTGGGGTGGGCGGCGGGCAGCAGGGCGTCGAGGACGACGGCTTCATGGCCCCGGGCGGTCAGGGCCCGGACGATGTGCGAGCCGATGAAGCCCGCGCCTCCGGTGACAAGTACGCGCATGCCGCCGACGTTAGGGCCGGCGGCACCCGGAAGGCCCCTGCGCGCCGCCGTTCGTCACCGGTCCGTAAGGGCTCCGGCGGCGGTCGTCCGGGCCGCCCAGCGCTGTTCGACCTTGGCGAAGCGCCAGTAGCCGAGGGCGGCGGCCCAGACCACCACGAACAGCCCGACGATGACGAAACCGACGTTGTCGAGGTTCAGCCCCGCGATCCAGCCGGTCACCGCGTCGTCCAGATCGAGTTTCTCGTGGAGCACGCCCACCAGCTCGATGGTGCCGATGAGGAAGGCGACGGCGATGGACAGCCCGGTGATGGTGAGGTTGTAGTAGACCTTTCTGACGGGGTTGGAGAACGCCCACTGGTAGGCGAAGTTCATGAACGTGCCGTCGAGCGTGTCGAACAGGCTCATGCCGGCGGCGAACAGCAGCGGCAGGCACATGATCGCGTACCAGGGCAGCCCGGCGGCGGCGCCGCTGCCCGCCATGACCATCAGGGTGACCTCGGTGGCGGTGTCGAAGCCCAGGCCGAAGAGGAAGCCCAGCGGGTACATCTGGCCGGGGCGGGTGATGGAGCGGGTGAAACGGCCGAGGAGGCGGTTCATGAAGCCGCGCGAGTCGAGCTGCTTCTCCAGTTCGGCCTCGTCGTAGCGGCCCTCGCGCATGGCGCGGAAGACCCTCATGATGCCGGCGAGGGCGACGAGGTTGAGGAGGGCGATGAGGTAGAGGAAGCCGCCGGAGACCGAGGTGCCGACGACACCGAGGGTCTGATGAGTGGTGGAGTCCTCGTTCATCAGCGTCCCGGCCAGCCGGGTGCCCCCGCTGACCAGCAGGGTCAGCAGGACGACGACGCTGGAGTGGCCGAGGGCGAACCAGAAGCCGACGGAGACCGGGCGTTTGCCGTCCGCCATCAGCTTGCGGGTGGTGTTGTCGATGGCGGCGATGTGGTCGGCGTCGAAGGCGTGCCGCATGCCGAGGGTGTAGGCGGTGACGCCGAGGCCGACGCCGAAGGCCTTGGAGCCGACGGTGTAGTGGTTCGGCACGACCAGCAGGAAGAGCACGCCGAAGGCGACGACGTGGAGGGCGACGACGACGGCCAGCAGGCCGGCGGTCCGCAGGGTGTCCTCACGGCGCCAGCGGAAGGCGGGCGCGGACGGTTCGGTGGACGGGTCAGTGGATATGGACATCTTGGGGTGAACGCTCCAGCACCTCGTGGATCATTTCGAGATGCCGTGGCCGGTCTCCTGGCTTACGGGTGACTGGCGTTACCGCCCCGCCTTCCCGGCAGCCGGACGCTGCCAGTGGCTCCGCGCGCCGGGGCGCGCGGAAGAGGACGGTCACTCCCCGATCACAGTGGCGAGGGCCGCTCCGGAATCGGCCCACGAGGGCCTCACCGGTCTTCCCGAACACCACGGCCGGGCAACCATAACGTCCCGGCCGGGCTCCGGGGCGAGAATGTGGCACTTGCCATCTCCTCGCAGCAAGGTCCGACACTTCGCAGGTGATGGACGTGCCGGGCGGCCCGGTGTACGAGTGCAGGAACACCTCGACGGACGGACGCGAGAGGGCTGAGCGCCAATGGCGGGCACGGCAGGGGACATCGAGCGGGGGCCCGGGCGACCGGAGCCCGAGGTGCCGGAAGAGCGGGCGGCGTTCGTCCGCCGTATCGGGCTGTTCCAGGCCACCGCCATCAACATGAGCCAGATGTGCGGCATAGGACCGTTCGTCACCATTCCCTTGATGGTGGCCTCCTTCGGCGGGCCGCAGGCGGTCATCGGCTTCGTCGCCGGGGCGCTGCTGGCCCTGGCCGACGGGCTGGTGTGGGCCGAGCTGGGCGCGGCGATGCCCGGCGCGGGCGGCAGCTACGTCTATCTGCGGCAGGCGTTCCAGTACCGCACCGGCAGACTGGTGCCGTTCCTGTTCGTGTGGACGGCGATGCTCTTCATCCCGCTGGCCATGGCCACGGGTGTGATCGGCTTCGTCCAGTACCTGGGCTACCTCTGGCCGGGCATGACACAGACCCAGGGCGATCTGACGGGCCTGGCGTTCGTCGTGGTGGTCGTCGGGCTGCTGTGGCGGCGGGTGGAGAGCATCGCGCGGATCACGGCCGTGCTGTGGGGCGTGATGATCGTCTCCGTCGTCCTGGTCATCGTCGCCGCGTTCACCCACTTCAGCCCGGACCTGGCCTTCACCTACCCGGCGGGCGCCTTCGACCTCACGACCGGTCAGTTCTGGCTGGGCTTCGCGGCGGGCCTGACCATCGGCATCTACGACTACGGGGGCTACAGCACCGTCGCCTACATGGGCGCCGAGATCAAGGACCCCGGGCGGGTCATGCCACGGTCCATCATCTACTCGATCCTCGGCATCATGGCCATCTACCTGCTGCTCCAGATCGGCACCCTGGGCGTCGTCGACTGGCGGCAGATGCTGGACCCGGACTCCACGGCCGGGTCCTCCGTGGCCTCGGCGGTCCTGGAGCAGACGTGGGGCAAGGGCGCGGCGGACGTCGTCACCGTGCTGATCCTCGTCACGGCCTTCGCGTCGGTCTTCACCGGACTGCTGGGCGGCTCGCGCATCCCCGTGGACGCCGCGCGGGAGAACGTCTTCTTCCGCCGCTTCGGCGCCCTCCACCCACGGCTGCGCTTCCCGGTGCTGCCCCTGACGACGATGGGACTGATCTCGGCGATCGGCTTTCTGATCGGCCGTCACACCGACCTGGCGACGATCATCCAGTTGCTGATGGCGGTCATGGTGATCCTCCAGGCGCTGTCGCAGGTGCTGGCCGTGACCGTGCTGCGGCGCCGGCAGCCGGGGCTGCCGCGCCCGTACCGGATGTGGCTCTATCCGCTGCCGAGCCTGGTGGCGCTGGCGGGCTGGCTGGTGATCTACGGCTTCGCCGACCGGAACTCCCCCGGCCGCCATCCCATCGAGTGGTCGCTGGCCTGGGTGGGCGCCGGGTGCGTGGCCTTCGTGCTGTGGGCGGCGCGGGAGAAGGTGTGGCCGTTCGGGCCACGGGAGATCAGCGAGGACTACCTGCCCGCAGCGACCTTGGCGCCCGGGCTCGGCGAGCCCGTGACGGCCGTCCCCGACAGGCCCGCGGCCGACGCGGGGGACGACGATCCCGACCCCGGTACGGACCCGGGTACGGGCCCCGGCGGCGTGGCGCCCACGCCCGCCTGACGGTACGTCCGCTCCACCGGCCGGGCCGCCCGGACTCCTGCGGTCCGGCCGAACGGTGATAAAACGGCACCCATGCCTGTGACCACTGCCCCTCCCCCGCCCGTCCCCGGTGCCCAGCCGCGCAAGCTGCTCTGGCACCGCCTCATATTCGGGCTCTGGTACCGGCCCGTCGAGGTCCTCGACGAGGCGCGGGACCGGAGCGTCTGGGGAGCGGCGGCCTTCCTGTCCCTGCTGTGCGGGGCGCTGGGGACGCTGGCCAACGACTCCTTCTGGGTGCAGTGGGGGGTCAGCCCCGTGCTGGCGCTGGAGGCCATGGCCATCGGCTCGCTGGTGATGATGCTCGCCAGTCTGCTGCTGGGCGCCGCCACCCACGCCATCGCCCGCCGGCTGGGCGGCAACGGCAGGTTCGCCCCCACGGCGAGCCTGTTCGTCGTGCTGTTCTGGGCGAGCGATCTGCCCCGGCTGATCCTCGACACCTGGCTGCCTGCCGGTTCGGTGCCGGTGCGCGCCGCCGCGTCGGTGACGGCGGCCTTCGGCTACGCGCTCGCCACGCTGCTGATACGGGGTCAGCACCATCTGCCCACCCACAAGGCGGTGGCGGCGGTGAGCCTCCAGATGCTGGCGGCCGTGACGCTGCTCAAGTTCCCGCCCGGCAGCGCCTGAGCGAGCCCGAGCGGGCCTTGGCGGGCCCGAGCGGTGGGGTGACGACGAAGGCCCGCCCGGTGCGACGGGGGATGCACACCGGGCGGGCTCGAGGACAGTTCTACCTCATCAAGGATGGGTTATGCATCAAAAACCTGTTCGGTCGGCCGAAGACCAGCGAACGGGGAGCGATTTCAGGCCACGCGCGCGGATGGCCGGACGCCAGGTCAGCTCCTCCCTCGGAACGTCGAGTTCCAGATTTTCGAAGCGCTCCAGCAGCGCGGCGAGCGCGGTCTCCGTCTCCATCCGGCCCAGCGCGGCGCCCAGGCAGTAGTGGATGCCATGGCCCAGCGCGAGGTTCCCCGAGCGGTCCCGTCCCAGGTCGAAGCGGTCGGGGTCGGGGAATCGGGCCGGGTCGCGATTGGCCGAGGCCAGCGACAGCAGAACGGTCTCGCCCGCCGGGACCGTCACTCCGCCGATCTCGACGTCCTCCACCGGAAAGCGCCGGATCGCCAGCGGAACGGGTCCGTCCCACCGGCTGACCTCGTCCACGAGCGCCGCGAGACCGTCCGGATCCTTACGCACCGTCTGAAGCAGTTCAGGACGGTCCAGCAGGGCGAGAACGGTGTTGCCGATGAGGTGGGTCACGTTCTCGTATCCACCGAACACGATGAGGAACGCCAGGGACGTCAGCTCGTCCTGGGACAGCGTGTCCCCGGCCTCCTGCACCGCGATCAGGTCCGAGAGCAGATCGTCGCCGGGCTCGGCGCGCTTGGACTCGATGAGCCCGGTGAAGAAGGCCAACAGGGAGGCGACCGCCTCCTTCATCAGATGGGGCCGCGTCCGGTCGGGCGTGATCATCGCGTCGGTCCAGGCCCGGAAGTCGACCCGGTCGACCTGGGGAATGCCCAGCAGATCGCAGATCACGGCGATCGGCAGCGGTCCCGCGAAGGACTCCAGCAGATCCGCCCGCCCCGCCGGCTCGACGGCGTCCAGCAGCTCGTCGGCGAACTTCCGCACCGGGCCGCGCAGCTTCTCCACCCGGCCCGGGGTGAACGCCTTCACCACCAGCCGGCGCAGCCGGGTGTGGTCGGGCGGGTCCATGTTCAGCAGGTTGGCGTCGAGCGCCGGGGGCAGGGAGAAGCCGCTGTAGTTGCCGGGCAGGGCGTTGCTCCGGTCGAGGGAGAGCCGGGGGTCGGCGAGGGCGGCCCGTACGTCGTCGTAACGGGTCACCAGCCAGGCGGGCTTGCCGTCGGGGCCCTCGAACCGGTGCACGGGGCCGCTCTCGCGGAGCCGGGCGTAGCAGCCGTAGGGATCGGATATCAGGTCCGCCGTCGTGGGTGGGGTGTCGGTCGGTCGCATGGGATCCGACTCTAGACCGGACCGACCGGCCCTTTTGTCCTAGATCGGATATTCGATCGGCCATCCGGCCGGGGTGCCGGGACAGGTGGGGCGGAATCGCACAAGCGGCGCCGGATTCCGGCGGATCGACGATCCGTCGGAATCCGGCGCCGGCCTGTGTCGTAGGCGGCCTTGACCCCCGTCCAGGGCCGCCTCGTCCATGGGCCGCACGCCGTCAGGGGCGGCGTGCCGCGCTGAGCTCCCGTAGTTCGGTGAGCACCGCGTCGACCAGCGGATCGTGGAAGACGTCGGCGACGCGTGCCAAGTGCTCGTGCTCCTCCGCCGGGTCGGCGCTCACGGTCATCACCACGCTGTCGGCGGACGGCCGTGCCACGTGCCCCACGACCTGGTTGCCCAGGCCCCTGCGGAGCGCGGCGGCCTCGACCACCGCGGCGGTGCGGTGCTCGTCGAGGGCGGCGGCGCCGGCCTTCTCCCGGGCGATCTCCAGGGTGATGGGCTCGACGTGCCGGCGCACGCCGCGCTGGATGTCACGGATCTCGGCCATCTGCCGGTTGGCCCGCCACTCCAGGTCCGCGAGCGGCCAGCGGGCCGCCCAGCGGGACTCGGGGATGGTGACCTCGGGGGCGTGGGCGGTGACCTCCTGCCACAGCGGCTCCAGCCGGCGCAGCCGGCGCCAGGCGGCGGCCCGGGGGCCGACGGCCGGCAGCGAGAAGCCGAGCAGGACCAGGAGCGCGGCCACCGAGGCAGTCATCGGGGCCACCCCGTTGGACAGCCAGTACTGCTCGTGCCCGGCCCAGCTCAGGGCGAACCCGGCGAGCTTGCAGGCGCAGTACACCAGGCCCAGCCAGCAGCCCGCGGCCAGGGTCCGCAGCCCCCTGGCGAGCCAGGAGCGGCCCAGCTGGGCGGCGTAGCGCGGGCAGAGCGTACCGAGCCCGGCGAGGCTCACGCCGAAGATCAGCAGATAGATCACCAGGAAGGCGACGACGCCGGGGGCGTCGGCGTAGGCGGTGCTGAAGTCGCGCGGGTGCTCCACGTCGTCCGGGCGGCCGACGAGGAAGCAGACGACGGCCGATGCCCAGGCCAGCCCCACCGCCCACACCGCGAGCCGGCTGCGCGCGGCGGCGCGGGCGTGGGCCTCCTCGTCGCCCCGGCTGGTCCAGCGCAGCAGCAGCACGGTGGCGCCGGAGGCGAACAGCACGACGGCCGAGTAGAGGAAGACCATCGCCAGGTTCGCGACGCCCGTCAGCCGGTCGAAGGCGCGGTAGACGCTGGGCGCGGAGAACAGGAAGACGATCGGCACGCCGGAGGTCATCAGGGCGGTCAGGCCCAGGTCGACATTGCCGCGGTCACGGAACCAGGCCCGGGCCTTGTAGCCGACGATGGCCCAGGTGACGACGCTGAAGCTCAGGTAGAGGGCGTCAAACACCGGCGCCCCTTCCGTCGGCGGACCCGTCCTGGAGCTTCTGCCGGACGTGCTGGAGCGCGGGCCCCAGCGACGCGGCGAGCTCGGCGGCCTGACCCTCCAGCAGGACGTCCTGGCCCGGCGGCGGAGGCACCACCTTCGCCATGAGGAGGGTGCCGAGGATCTCCGTCTCGCGCTCGGTGAGGTTGTCGTAGCAGTGGTGCCGCGCGAGGCCCATGGTCAGGCCCATGCGCCGCATGGCGGTGGCCACGTCGACCGAGGGCGTCCACACCTTGAGGGCGTCCTCGGTGACGGCGGGGTCCTGGTCGTGGCCCAGCAGCAGATGACCGATCTCGTGCAGCACGATGTGGACCTGGTGCCAGGGGGAGGTCTTCTGCTCGTAGATGACCCAGTACGCGTCGTCCGTGGTGGCCGTCATACCGGAGACGACCCCGTCCAGGCTCATGGGCACCAGATGGATGGGCCGGCCCACATGGCGTGCCACGGCGGCGCACATGCCCTGGAGATCGGTCGACGCGGGCAGGGCGAGCTCATGGATGAGCTGCTTGCACCGGCGACGTATCCGTCCCACGCGCATGCTTGCACCGTCCTCGTCCTCGCTACGCCGCCAGTTGGTGAAGAGGCCGTCCTCCGCTGTCACGGTCACGGGCGCTCCACACCCCCCGCGTCGGGCGGGTCGGACGGAAGGTTCATCTGCTGCCGGAACTGGCTGATGATCGTGGTCAGGCTGTCCTGCACCTCGGGGGGCAGGCCCACCGAGCGCAGGGCGATGGCCCGGACGCGCTGGTCCCTCATCGCGACGAGGAAGCGGACCTCCTCCTCCACGCGCTCGGCCTGGGAGGCCGACAGATCGCCCATCAGATACCCCACCGGCACGGCGAAGAACTTCGCCAGCGCCCGCAGGACGTCCGGGCTGGGGTTGGCGCGCTTGCCGTTGCGCAGCATCGACAGATACTGCTCGGTGAGCGTGACGCCGCCGTACTCCTCCCCGCGGCTGATCTCCTCGGCCACGTGCCCGTTGGTGTACGGCGCGCCGGGCGGGTGCATGTTCGCGAACAGGTAGTTGAGCCGCTGCGCGAGCGGGCTGCCCGCGTCACCGGCCGTTGCCGGCCTGTCCCCCCCGTTTGTCATCTGCCCCGTTCCTTCACACGCGCTGTGTCCCGCGGCCGCATGGCCTGGTACGACATACGACCAATTACTGCCTTTCACGGCCAGTTAAGTCCGTGGCGACTACGAGGGGCATCCTGCCATGACCGGAACTTCGCGCACTAGTCCGCCGGGCGTTACAAGCGGATGTCGGACTTAACCACGGGTTGAGCCGCACCGGACCGGCCGGATTCGCCTACGGTGGGGGCGGCAACGGAAGCGGGGGCGCAGTGGCGCAAAAGGGTTGCGGGGGCGGCATGGCAGGCGGTAAGGGCGTCGGGAGCATAGGGAGCCGGGAGCCGGGAGCCGGGAGCCGGGAGCCGGGAGCCGGGAGCCGGGAGCCGGGCAGACCGGCTGAACCGGGCGATCTGCTCGTTCCGGTGGGGCCGGACGCCCGCCGGTGGGGAACGTTCCGGGGCGACCGGATCCTGGTCGCGGCGGCCCGTACCGTCACCTCCACCGTCCGGCTGCTGGACACGCTCCCCGCGCTGTTCCGCTCCGACCCTCGCGTCGACGTCGTCTTCGCCTTCGACCCCACCTCCGCCTTCAACGACGGCGTCCATGACCTCCTCCGCGACGCGGGCGTCCGGGTCATGCCCTGGGGGCAGCTGGCCCGGACGGAGTGCCATCTCGTCGTCTCCGCCAGCGAGAACATCGACCTGGCCCCCGTCCCCGCCGGCTGCCCCGTCCTCGTCCTGCCGCACGGCGTCGGCTTCCACAAGCTGGTGCCGGACGCGCGCGGCACCGGCCGGCGGCTGTCGGGGGTCATGGACGACGAGCGCGCCTGGCACGCCGTCTCCCACCCCGACCAGATCACGCAACTCGCCGAGCACCACCCGGCCCTGGCGGCCCGCGCCCGCCTCGTCGGCGACCCCTGCCACGACCAGCTCACGGCGTCCCGGCCGCTGCGCGACCGCTACCGCGCGGCGCTGGGGGTCCGGGACGGACAGCGGCTGGTGCTGCTGAGCTCCACCTGGGGCCCGCAGTCCCTGCTGGGCACCGACCCCGCCCTGCCCGCCCGGCTGACGGCCGGGCTCTCCCCGGACGACCACCGCGTCGCCGCGGTTACCCACCCCAACGTCCGGTCGGCGCACGGCTCCTGGCAGATCCGCCAGGTCCAGGCGGCGGCCCTGGACGCCGGGCTGCTGCTCGTCCCGCCGCAGCGCGGCTGGCAGGCCGCGCTCCTCGCGGCGGACGTCCTCGTGGGCGACCACGGCTCGGTGACCTTCTACGGCGCGGCGCTCGGCACACCGCTGCTGTTCGCCGCGTTCGGCGAGGAGTCGGTGCCGGGCACGCCGATGGCGGAGCTGGGACGCGTCGTGCCGCGCCTCGACCCCCACGCGCCGTTCGCCCCGCAACTGGAGCGGGCCGTGGCCGAGCACGACGCGGAACGCGTGGCCAAGGTGGCGTCGGGCGCCTTCGTCGAACCCGGGCGGGCGCTGGAGCGCCTCCGGTCGCTGGCCTACGGCCTCCTGACCCTCCCCGAACCGGCCACCGCGGGCCCGCCGCCCCTGTACGCGGCACCGGAGCCGCGGGCCGAGGGCCGGGAGGCGACGGCGCTATGGGTCGGCGTGAGCGTGACCACCGACGGCACGGTGGCGGTGACCCGGCTGCCTGCTGTCGGCGGCGCCGAACCCGTGGAGGACGACGACGTGTCCGTCCACCTGGCGTGCGACGAGCGCGAGCGGGACCTGCGACTGCTGGGCAGCGCCTCCGTGCTCACGTGCGGGACGGCGGAGTCCTGCACGGTGGCCGCCCGCTCGGCGCGCGAGACGCTCGCCCGCTGGCCGGGCTGCCGCCTGGCGACGGCGGGCTTCCCCGGTGGGTGCGTGAGTGTGCTGCGGGACGGGCGGGTGGTGGAGTCCCGGGCTACGGGCCCGGTGAGCGATCCGGGCCTGCACGCGGCCGTCGTGTACGGACTGTTGCGGGCCGGGAGGGAACTGGGCGGGGTGGTGGCGCTGCGCGTCGGGGGGCGGGAGGAGGACGTGGCGATCACACCCCGGTCCCGCCCTAACCCTTTCCCGCGCGGCTCGTTGTCGTAGATACGACAGTACGACGCCGAGGGGCCGAGGGGGGTAGGGCGTGGCGGCCACCGAGGAGGGCAGCCTCTGGCGGCACCCGGGCTTCGTCCGATACTGGAGCGCGAACGCCGTCGACCTCGTGGGCAGCGGTGTCACGCAGGTGGCACTTCCGCTGATCGCCGTGGTGGCGCTCCACGCCTCCGTCTGGCAGGTCGCGCTGCTGTCGTTCGCGCAGAAACTCCCGCCCTTGCTGGTGTCACTGCCCGCCGGGGTGCTCGCGGACCGGCACCGCAAGCGTCCCGTGATGGTGGGCGCGGCGCTGGCCAGTGGCGCCGCGTTCCTCGTCGTCCCGCTCGCCGACGCCTCGGGCCGGCTGTCCCTGGGGCTGCTGTACGGGGTGGCGATGGTGAGCGCGGTCTCGGAGGTGTTCGGCTCCACCGCCCGTATCAGCTTCCTCCCCTCGCTGTTGCCCCGTTCGCGGCTGCTGGAGGCCAACTCCAAGCTGGCCGGCGTCAACTCCCTGGCCGACAGCGCGGGCTCCCAGCTCGGCGGCACCCTGGTGACCGCCCTCGGCGCCACTCATGCCGTGTACCTGGACGTCGCCTCCTACCTGACCTGCGCCCTTCTCCTCACGCGCGTCCGCACCCCCGAGGCGGCCGCCGCCCGGCCCGCGCGGAGCGCGACCTTCCGGGCCGACATCGCCGAGGGCATGCGCTATGTGTGGTCCCATCCCACGATCCGGCCACTGGTGCTCGCCGCCACCGCGTACGTCGCCGTCACGGCCTTCCTCACCACGCTGTGGTCCGTCTACTTGCTGCGCCAGCTGCACTATTCGAGTGCGGCCCTGGGCTCGACGCTCAGCGTGGCCGCGCTCGGCGGGCTGTGCGGCGCCGTCGTCGTCCGCCCGGTGGTCGCGCGCTACGGACCGGTGCGCGTGATGCTCACCTCCCTGGCCCTGGCCCCGTTCACCGAGGTGCCGCTCCTGCTCGCCGCGCCGGGCCGCCCCTGGCAAGTGGCGGTCGGTCTGGGGATGTTCGTCCAGTTGGGGTGCGCCGTCGTCCAGGGCTCCACCCAGCGCACCGTCCGTCAGGCCGTCTGCGACCCCGCGCTGCAGGGCCGCATGCTCGCCACGAGCCGCTGGGTCGTCTACGGCTCCCAGCCGGTGGCCGCCCTCCTCGCCGGTGCTGCCGGAACCTGGCTCGGGCTGTGGAACGGCCTGGCCGTCGGCACCCTCGCCCTGGCCGTCCCGTTCGCCGTACTGCGATCCTCCCCGCTCCCCGAAGCGCCCGAAGCGCCCGGGGGAACCGCTGTCCCGAAGAAGCCCATCGGGCACGTGTGCCCGCAAAAAGGAAAGTGATGCCGCATGAGCCCTGGAGGACTTCCGGGCCGGTCCCCTCAGTCCCGGCCCGTCGGACGGTACGTTCCCGCCAGGGGGATCTACACGGAGTCGGCGCGCCTTCAGCGGCTCGGCTGGCTTCGCTCCGTCACCCGGCTGGGGCTGGAGTCCTTGCAGCACACACAGCTCGACGCCGGCAAGCTCACCGGGAACGTCGAGGGATTCGTCGGCGCCGTCGAGATCCCGGTCGGTGTGGCCGGGCCCTTGCTGTTCCGCGGGGAGAACGTCCAGGGCGAGATCTACGCCCCCATGGCGACCACGGAGGGCGCCCTCGTGTCGTCGGCGACCCGGGGAGCCCTCGCCGTCACCATGGCAGGCGGCGTCGGCACCCGCGCCGTCTCGCAGGCGATGACGCGCGCACCCGTCTTCGCGTTCTCCCGGCTGTCGGCCGCCGGCCGTTTCGCCTCGGCCGTTCCCCGGCACCTCGGCGACCTCCGCTCGGCCGTCCGGCAGGTCTCCCACCATGCCGAACTCGTCTCGGTCGAACCCGTGGTGCTGGGCAGGACCGTTCACCTGAGATTCAGGTACACCACCGGGGACGCGGCAGGGCAGAACATGACCACCGCCTGCACCTGGCACGCCTGTCAGTGGATTCTGGAGCAGCGGCAGCTGGTCGGGGACGGGGAACTCGAATCGTTCATCGTCGAGGGAAACACCTCGGGCGACAAGAAGGCGTCGTCCCAGGCGATGGCGGAAGGCCGTGGAATCAGGGCGTCCGCCGACTGCGTCCTGCCGGGAGGCATTGTCGAGCGGGTCCTGAAGACCACGCCCGACGAACTGGTCAGGGGCTATCAGCACATCGTGGCCGGGGCCGTGCACAGCGGAGTGCTGGGCTCGAACGCGAACACCGCCAACATCGTGGCGGCGATCTTCACCGCGACGGGTCAGGACATCGCCTGCGTCCACGAGTCGGGCGTGGGACAGTTCATCCTCGAACGGACGCCGGAAGGCGTCTACGCGAGCATGACCCTCCCCGGTCTGGCGGTCGGCACGGTCGGCGGCGGCACCCACCTCCCCGCGCAGCACGAACTCCTGGAGGCGATGGGCTGCACGGGCCGGGGAAGCGCGGCCCGGCTGGCGGAGATCATCGCCGGCTTCGCGCTGGCCCTGGACCTCTCGACGGTCTCGGCGGCCGTTTCCGGGCAGTTCGCCAGCGCCCATGAACGCCTCGGGCGCAACAGGCCCGTGCGCTGGTTCCAGCTCGACGAGCTCGACGCCCGGTTCTTCGAGTCGGCGCTGGGCCACTCCGCCATGCCGGGGGCCAAGGTCACCGGCGTCGAGACCGTCGACATTCCCATGGGGCCCAGCGTCCTGTCCGAGCTGACGTCGCGGACGGTGAAGAAGGCCGTCGGGCTCTTTCCGATGCAGCTGAAGGTCGACCACGACGGCGTGGAGCAGAAGCTCGACGTCATGGTCAAGGTCAAGCCCACCGACCGGGAGGTCATCAAGATGGCCGGGCTGGCGGCCGCCCTGTGCGGCGGCCCGGTGGCGACCCACTACCGCAGATTCGACCAACGCCTCGGATTCGTCGGATGCGATGTACGGGAACTGGCCCTGTACGAGCAGACCGACACCCGCTTCACCGGCCTGGTGCCGAAACAGTACCGGACCTACCGCGATGATCGGCGAGAGGCGTACGTCATCGTCATGGAGTGCCTCGGCGACATGGCGCGGATGGACACGTCGGACCAGGCGCACGGCTGGTCACACCGGCATCTCGAAATCGCCCTGCGCGACCTCGGGCAGCTCCACTCCGTCTGGTACGGCAGGGAATCGGAGCTCCGCCGGGCGCCATGGATCGGGCACATTCCCAATGCCGCCGACATGGTGGAGATGAGGGACCTGTGGCTGGCCCTGGCCGACCACTCGGCGCAGGAATTCCCCGAACTCGTCGACGGCCGCCACCACGACCGGCTGGTCTCCTCCATCGGGACCATCGACCGCTGGTGGCCGCGGATCGAGGCGATGCCGAGGACCCTCGTGCACAACGACTTCAATCCCCGCAACCTCGCCATCCGGGCGGACGGAAGGCTGTGCGCGTACGACTGGGAGCTCGCTACCCTGCACATTCCTCAGCACGATCTGGCGGAACTGCTCTGCACCGCCCTGGAACCCGCCGACATCAATGCCACGACGGTCGGGGAACTTTCGGAAATCCACCGCCGGTCACTGGAGACCCATGCCCGGACCGTCATCGACAGGGACCGGTGGGAAACCGGGTACCGCCTCGCCCTCAGGGACCTGGCGGTCAACCGCTTCGGGCTCTACTTCGTGGCGCACACCGTCCGTCACTACGGCTTTCTCGAGCAGTGGTGGCGGAATCTCTGGGCCCTGATCGATCTGGCGGAGGAGGCCGGCGAATCCGATACCGCCGGGCTTTTCGTCGGACCGTAACTCCGGTCACGCCGGCGCGTTGAGCCAGGCGGGTGAACGCCGGAAGCGGTGCTTCACCTTCCATCGCGCAGCATCCATCGAAATCCATCGAAAAGACAAGGCTGACCAGTGGGTTCTCTGAAGCGATTCGCAGTTCTGTCCGGCATGGCCGTGGCCGTCCTGGCCTCCCCCATGTGCATCGGAGCCGCGAGCGCCGACACGATCGACCTGGGGGCGGGCGGTCTGCTGTCCAACATCGGAAGCAGGAACGCGGCGACGCACTCCAACCAGTGCGGCTCCAGCCGAGTAGGCCTCCTCAGCGACCGTACCTGTGTGGCCCGGCACAGCTCCCACCACCGGCACGACGACAACCGTCAGGTGACCGGTCCGAGCGGTGGTCTGCTCTCCAACATCGACTCCCGCAACGCCTCCGGATCCAGCAACAACTGCGGGACGGACACCGTGGGAATCCTCAACCACACCACCTGCGTCACCGAGGAGAAGTAGGACACCCGGGGTCCGGGGCTCCGCCCCGGACCCCGGTCCTCAATCGCCGGACGGGCTGATTTCAGCCCGTCCGGCGATTGAGGACAGCGCGCGGAGCGCGGTCCGCAGCTCACCCGCCCGTGGGCTGCCTCCGGCATCCAGCAGTTCGACGGCTCGCGCGAGGTGCGTCCGCGCGGCCTCGGCGTCACCGGAGCGTTCCAACAGCCCTGCCAGTTCCTCCCGCACCTCCGCCTCGTAATACGCCGCCCGCGTCTCCCGCAGCATCTCCGCCGCGCGTCCCAACGCCTCCGCGTCCTCCGCGAGCCGCCCGACGGCCGCCAGGGCGCGCCCCGCCATCCGTACGTCGCCGAGCGCGCTCAGCTGCTCGTACGCCTCGGTGAGGGCCGCGAGGCCCGCCTCGTGGTCGCCGGAGGCGGCGAGGGTGCCGCCCAGGAAGAGACGGGCCAGGGCGGCTCCGCGCCGCTCGTCCGCCGCGAGGTTGAGGGCGAGGGACTCCTCGTAGACCCGCACCGCGCGGGCGGGGTCGAAGCGGTCCCAGTAGCGGCCGGAGAACTCCCGGACGGACGCGCGGAGCACCGGGTGCCCCGAGGCGTCGGCGAGGGCTACGGCGGCCTCCAGTTCCGCGCGGGCCCGCTCGTGGTCGCCCGCGTCCATCAGCGGACGGGAGAGGAGGCTGCGCAGCCGGGCCTCGGCGGCGGTGTCGCCGGTGCGGGCGGCGGCCGCGGCGCCGAGGGTGCCGGACTCGATCCAGTCGGCGAGGTACCGGTGGTGGAGGTAGAGCGCGGTGAGGGACTCCGCGAGCTGCCACACCCGGCGGTCCATGCCGTGTGCCGCGGCGGCCCGCAGCACGGCGAGCGCGTCGGCGCGTTCGGCCTCCAGCCAGTCGAGGGCGGCGGCGCGCGCGTCCGGTCCGGCGAAGGGGTCGTCGTGGCCGGTCAGCAGCTCGTCGTGGTCGGTGATGCGCAGCCGGGCGCCCATCACGGCGCGGTCGGCGAAGGCGGCGCGGACGGTGTAGTGGTCGACGATCCGGCGCAGGACCGCTGCTCGTTCGGCCGCCGGCTCGTCGGTCTCGGCCAGGTCGCGGGCGTGGCGCCGGACGAGGTCGTGGAGCCGGTGACGGTCGGGCACGGCGTCCTCCAGGAGGCTGGCCCTCTCCAGGACGTCGAGGAGCCGCCGCGCGGTGGCGGGGTCGCCGCCGTCGGCCGCGGCGGCGGTCTCCGCGTCGAAGCCGCGGCCGGGCAGCAGGCCGAGGCGCCGGTAGAGGCGCAGGGCGTCGGCGGGCAGGTCGCGGCAGGCGGCGCCGAGGAGCACGGACATGCCGTTCGCGGAGTCCAGGGACAGGGCGTCGAGTCCGCCGCTCTCCTTCTCCAGCTCGGCGACGAGCGTCGCGATGGTGAGCCGGCGGTGGGTCAGCAGCCGGGCGGCGGCGAGGTGGAGGGCGACGGGCAGGCCGCCGCAGCCCGCGACGAGCCGGGCGGCCGCCTCGGGTTCGGCGGCCACCCGTTTCGCGCCGCAGAGGTCCGCGAGGAGCCGGGCGCCGCTCCTGGCGCTCAGGGGTTCGAGGGGCAGCAGGCGGGCGCCGTCGAGGATCAGCTCGCCCAGGCGGCGGCCGCTGGTGGCGAGTACGGCGCTGCCGGGCGCGGCGGGGAGGAACGTGCTGACGTGGGCGGGGTGGGTGACGTTGTCCAGGACGACCAGGACGCCGCGCTCGGCGGTGCGGGTGCGGTAGAGACCGGCCAGCTCGCCGAGGGTCGTGGGGAGATAGCGGTCGTCCGTGCCGAGGCTGCGCAGCAGGCCGGCGAGCGCGGCGGAGACGTCGGCCGCGCCGCCCGACGGGCCGCGCAGCTCGGCGAAGTCGACGTAGAGCTCGCCGCCGGGGTACCGGCCGCGCGTGTCCTCCACCCAGCGCCGTGCGGTGTTCCTCTTGCCGACGCCCGGTAATCCGGTGAGCAGCGCGATCCGGGGCGGCCCGCCCGCGGCCGGGTCCAACCAGCCGCTGAGGTCGGCCAGGTCATCGGTGCGGTTGACGAACCAGGGCGTGCTCGGCGGCACTTGGTGCGGGTCCGGGACCGGGGGCGGCTCGGGTGCCTGGTGGTAGGTCACCTCGCGGGCCTGGATGACGGTCTTGGCGCGGCCCGCGAAGTGATTGTTCGTCTCACCGCCCAATGTTGAAGTCCCTGCCCTGGTAGAGGTGGGTGGCGTGGCCGCCGGAGAAGGTGTTGTTGACCGTACTGTTGTCCACGGACACGCGTACGGCCTCGGCCTGCTCGGCCCACCGGCGGTATTCCTCGGCGAACGCGGTGTCCTGGTAGACGCGCCCGAAGATCAGCGCGGCCAGCGACTGGACCTGCTGCTCGTCGGCCGGGTCGAGCGGCAGTACCGCCGTGCTCGCCTCGTCCTCGCCGGCCGGGCCCCGGCCGAACGCGCGGCGGGCCAGCTGCACCAGCGATCCCCAGACCTGGCGCCCCGCCTCCGTGCCGACGGATCCCGCGGCCGCGGTGACCGCGCTCGTGATCGCCCCCAACGACACCGGATCAACCATCAGTCCACTCCCCCCTCGTGAGCCGGCGGACCGGACGTCCGCCCGTCCGCGACAGGCTACCGCCCGCCTCCGACAGTCACGCCCCAAGTGCCCGGGGTCACTGTGCGGCGTCCCGGTGAATCCTGTCGCGTCGGCGACTCACCCCTCGCGCCTCCGCCGTAGGACGATGACACGCTCACCTCGCACCACCTCGTACCCGTCCCCCGCGCACACCAGGAAGGAAACGCTCATGAACAGACCCGGATACAGACCGGCGCCAAGGCCGTTCGCCATACGCGGCACCGTGGCGCTGCTGTCCGGCCTGATGGCGGTGGCGGCGTCCGTCGCCCTGCCGGGCCCGGCGCTGGCGGCGGGCGCCCCGTCCGCCGGGTATCGCACGTCGGCCGCGTCGGCCGACGCCTACTGGACGCCCGCGCGGATGCGGGCCGCCCTCCCGGCCACCGGCGGCGGCAAGCGGGCCGGCGCCCCGGCCCCCGCCGCCGGGTCCGTGCCGCCCAGCCATCCCTTCGACGGGCTGCCGCAGGTGGGGACGTTCTTCTGGACGGACGGGCACAACACCGGCCGGTTCTGCGGCGGTACGGTCGTCCGCAGCCCGCACCGCGACCTCGTGGTCAGCGCCGCCCACTGCCTGCGCTCGCCGGACCCGAAGAAGCAGTTCTCGTTCGTGCCGCAGTACCACGACGGCCTCAAGCCGCACGGCGTCTTCCCGGTCGAGGAGATCTACCTCGACCAGCGCTACTACGACCTGGGCACGGACGGCGGGGCGCGCTGGGACTACGCGGTGGTGCGGCTGGGCGACCGGGCGGACGGGACCCCGGTCCAGCGGGCCGTCGGCGGCTTCGGCCTGGGGATCCGGCCGGGGTACGCCCACGACGAGGTGCGGCTGATCGGCTACCCGGGCAACAGCGACGCCGTCTACCCCAAGCCGCTCGACTGCTCCTCCTCCACGCACCGCTACACCAGTACGGATCCGGCCGCTCCCGGCGACTTCCTGGAGATCGCCTGCGCGGGGTACGTCGGCGGCACCTCGGGCGGGCCGTTCCTGGTGCGCGGCGACGGCGGGTACGAGGTGATCGGTGTCATCGGCGGCTATCACACCGGTGGTGACACCCCCGACATCTCCTACAGCTCCTACTTCGGCGACGATCTGCTCGACCTGTTCGCTGACGCGGTTGAGGGGGCGGCGCCGGCGGAACCGGGCGGGCACTGACGCCGACGCCGGCAAAGCGAAAGGCGGCGCCCCCGGACGTTCAGGACGTCCGGGGGCGCCGCCGGGTGAGTATGCCGCGGGCCGGTGGGGGCTGGTCGCGCAGTTCCCCGCGCCCCTTACGGGGCTAGCGTCGGCGCGGGTGGCGGGTCAGTGTGTACCCGCCGACGGCCGCGAGGGCGCAGAGCACGGCGCCGCCGACCGTCCAGCCCCAACGGCCGGACCACCAGCTGCCGTTCCAGCCGTCGTCGGGCTCGGCGAGGGCCGCCGCGTGCAGCGGCTTGCCCAGTTCGCCGCCCTCGGCGTGGGCTCCGCCCATGTCCTCGGACGTGGCCTCGACCTCCGCCTTCACGGGCAGTCCCTGGTCGCGGTCGGGCGCGTCGGTGACGGTGAGCCGCACGTAGTACGCGCCGGGCAGCGGGTCGTTGGACCAGCGCTCGGACCAGGGGCGGACCGTGCGCAGCGTGCAGGTCAGGGCCACGGTGGCGGCCTGCTGCCCGGCGGTCGCGGCCTGCTCGCCCGCGGTGCAGGCCTGGCGGCGGCGCAGTCCGTCGTAGACGTCGAGGCGCCAGGTGGCGGCGCCGGTCCGGGTGGCCGCGTCGGGCAGGGTGACGGTGGCCTTCACCGTCGGCCGCTGCCCGGCGCCCGCCGGGAACTGCCAGTAGAGGTAGTCGCCCGTGGAGGCGTTGGCCGTGGCCTTCTGCCCCTGCTGAATGGCGACGGCCGTCCGGAAGGCGGTGCCGGCCTCGCTGGGGGCGTCGTCGGCGACGGCCGTCCCGGCCGGGGCGAGCAGGGCCGCGCCCGCGAGCAGGACGGCGGTCAACACGCGTTTCATCCGCATCAGTTCTCCCTCCACACGGCGATGCGCCAGCGGGCCAGCCAGCCCCACAGCAGTCCGGCGAGCAGTCCGGTCAGGCCCAGCACGAGGAGCAGCACCCAGCCGCGGCCGAGGCCGAAGGCGGCCAGGTCGGAGGGGTCGTCGGGCCCCTTGACGACGTCGACGGCCAGTTCCACTGGCAGTCCGGGGTCGCGCTTGACGGAGGCGGGCGCGGAGAAGGAGTTGGAGACCTCCACGCAGACGGTCCTCGGCTCCTTGTCGTTCTCGTCCTCGGCGACGGGATAGCGCAGTCCGGAGGCCATCACGTCGGTGCGGCCGCTGCCCGCGTCGCTGCCGCGCACGAGCTCCTGCCCGTTCTCGCCCATAGCGCGGACGAGTACGCCGTAGTCCCGGTCGACGGCGCGGTCGGCGGCGACGCTCGCGGCGAAGCGCAGTTCCTGGCCGGGCTTGACCTTGACCTTGTACGCGCGGTGCTGGGAGAAGGTCTCGCGGTCGGTCCAGATGCCGGCGCCGATCTCGGGCGCGGTCCGGCACTCATCGGTGCCCGAGACGGGCTTGGGCGTCTCGACGGGCGTGTCGGCCCGCTTCACGAGCTGCTTGATGCGGCCGGAGAGCTCCTTGCGGTGCCGCACGGTGGTGTACGTGCCGCCGGTGGCCCCGGCGATGCAGCTCAGCTGCTCGCGGGTCTTGTCGTCGGAGGCCAGGCCGAGGGTGTCGATGGTCAAGTGCGTGCCCTTGGCGGCGAGTTCGCGGGCCACGTCACAGGGGTCGGGCAGGCCGCAGGAGTCCTCGCCGTCGGTGATGAGCACGATCCGGCGCGTCCCGCCGTCCGTCCCGAGGTCCTGGTCGGCGCCGCGCAGGGCGAGGCCGATGGGCGTCCAGCCGGTGGGCTTGAGGTCGGCCACGGACGCCTTGGCGTCCGCCTTGTCCACGTTGCCGACGCGGTACAGCTGCTGGCTGTCGCGGCAGCCGAGCGTCTTGTCCTCACCGGCGTAGTTGGCACCGAGCGTGCGGATGCCGAGCCGGACACCGGCCGGCACCGAGTCGATGACCTCGTTGAACGCCTGCTTGGCGGCCGTCATGCGCGACTGCCCGTCGATGTCCGTCGCACTCATCGAGCCGCTGACGTCGAGGACGAGCTCGACCTTCGGCGAATCCTTCGGGTCCTTCGAGGGCCCGTCCGCGGCGTTCGCCGGGGTGACGCCCAGGGCCAGGGCGGCGAGCAGGGCACAGGCCCCCGCCGCCAGCCGTTTTCTGATGATCATCCAAAGGATCCTAGTGCCCCCGGGAGGGGCCGTCGCCGGCGTACCGGCGCATGACAAAGGCGAGGAACGCAACCATTCCTCGCCATGCTCAACATATAGCGCACCGGGGGCCTTGCCGCAAGGCCCCCGGTGTACCGCACAATCACCGGGCTGAAGCCAGGAACTGCGGAAATGAGACTTGTGATGATCGACGTGATCGTTGTCGGCGGTGGACCGACCGGCCTGATGCTGGCCAGTGAGCTGCGGCTGCACGGGGTACACGTGGTCGTTCTCGAGAAGGAGGCGCGGCCCGCCCCGATGGTCCGCGCGCTGGGACTCCACGTGCGCAGCATCGAGGTGATGGACCAGCGCGGCCTGCTGGACACGTTCCTCGCGAACGGCACGAAGTACGAACGGTTCCCCGGGTTCTTCGCCGGCATCGGCAAGCCGTGGCCCGAGCGGATGGACACGGCGCACTCGTACGTCCTCGGCATCCCGCAGACCGTCACCGACCGCCTGCTGGAGGAGCACGCCACCGCGGCCGGCACGGAGATCCGGCGCGGCTGCGAGGTGACCGGGCTGAGCCAGGACGAGGACGGGGTGACCGTCGAGCTGGCCGATGGGGGCACCCCCGCCAATGAGGGCGTAGCCGGCGGGGGAGGCACCCGGCTGCGCGCCCGTTACCTCGTCGGCTGCGACGGCGGTCGCAGTACGGTCCGCAAGCTCGCCGGGGTCGCCTTTCCCGGTGAGCCCAGCAGGGTCGAGACGCTGCTGGGCGAGATGGAGGTGACCATGCCGCAGGAGGAACTGGACGCGGTGATGGCCGAAGTCCGCAAGACGCAGAAGCGGTTCGGCTTCATGCCCCTCGGGGGCGGGACGTTCCGCGTCATCGTGCCCGCCGAGGGGGTGGCCGAGGACCGCACGGTCCCGCCGACGCTGGAGGAGTTCAAGCAGCAGCTGCGGGCGGTCGCCGGGACCGACTTCGGCGTGCACTCGCCGCGCTGGCTCTCCCGGTTCGGCGACGCCACCCGGCAGGCCGAGCGCTACCGGGTCGGCCGGGTGCTGCTGGCCGGCGACGCCGCGCACATCCACCCGCCGACCGGCGGGCAGGGCCTCAACCTCGGCGTCCAGGACGCGTTCAACCTCGGTTGGAAGCTGGCCGCCACGGTGGCGGGCTGGGCCCCCGAGGACCTGCTGGACAGCTATCACGCCGAACGGCACCCGGTGGCCGCCGACGTGCTGGACAACACCCGCGCGCAGATGCTGCTGATGTCCACCGAGCCGGGTCCCCAGTCGGTACGGCGGCTGGTGTCGGAGCTGATGGACTTCGAGGAGGTCAACCGCCACCTGATCGAGAAGATCACCGCGATCGGCGTTCGCTACGACTTCGGCGGGGGCCACGAGCTGCTCGGCAAGCGGATGCGGGACGTGCGGCTGAAGCGGGGGCGCCTGTACGAGCTGACGCGCGGTGGCCGCGGGCTGCTGCTCGACCAGACCGGCCGGCTCTCGGTGGAGGGCTGGGCGGACCGGGTCGACCACGTCGTCGACGTCAGCGAGGAACTGGACGCGCCCGCGGTACTGCTGCGGCCGGACGGCCACGTGGCGTGGGCGGGTGAGGACCAGCGGGAGCTGGTCGGCCACCTGCCGAGGTGGTTCGGCGCCGCCGCCTGACGACCGCCGCCTGACGACGGCGCGTTTCCGGCCCGGAGCGCTCCGGGCCGGAACGAACCGGCCGGGTCAGTCGTCCCCGCCCTCCAGGTTCCCCTCCGTCTCCAGGAACAGCTGTCGCAGCTCCGCCAGCGTCTCCGCGTCCGGCTTGGCCCACATGCCGCGGCTCTCGGCCTCCAGGAGGCGCTCGGCGATGCCGTGGAGGGCCCAGGGGTTGGCCTCCTCCAGGAAGGCGCGGTTCTCCGGGTCCAGGGCGTAGGTCCGGGCGAGCTTGTCGTACATCCAGTCGGGGACGACACCGGTGGTGGCGTCGTAGCCGAAGAGGTAGTCGACGGTGGCGGCGAGTTCGAAGGCGCCCTTGTAACCGTGGCGGCGCATCGCCTCGATCCAGCGGGGGTTGACCACACGGGCCCGGAAGACGCGGGACGTCTCCTCGACGAGGGTACGGGTGCGGACCGTCTCGGGGCGGGTGGAGTCGCCGATGTACGCGGCGGGGGCGGTGCCCTTCAGGGCCTTCACCGTGGCGACCATGCCGCCGTGGTACTGGAAGTAGTCGTCGGAGTCGGCGATGTCGTGCTCGCGGGTGTCGGTGTTCTTGGCCGCGACCGCGATGCGCTTGTAGGCCGTCTCCATGTCCTCGCGGGCCGGGCGGCCCTCCAGGCCCCGGCCGTAGGCGTAGCCGCCCCAGACCGTGTAGACCTCGGCCAGGTCGGCGTCGGTGCGCCAGTCGCGGCTGTCGATGAGCTGGAGCAGACCGGCGCCGTACGTACCCGGGCGGGAGCCGAAGATACGGGTGGTGGCCCGGCGTTCGTCGCCGTGGGCGGCGAGGTCGGCCTGGGCGTGGGCGCGGACGAAGTTCCGGTCGTCCGGCTCGTCGAGGCCGGCGACGAGCCGCACGGCGTCGTCCAGCAGACCGATGACATGCGGGAACGCGTCGCGGAAGAAACCGCTGATGCGCAGGGTGACATCGATGCGGGGGCGGCCCAGCTCATCCAGGGGGATCGGCTCCAGGCCCGTGACGCGGCGCGACGCCTCGTCCCAGACCGGACGGACGCCCAGCAGCGCCAGGGCCTCGGCCACGTCGTCGCCCGCCGTGCGCATCGCGCTCGTGCCCCACAGGGACAGGCCCACGGACTCGGGCCAGTCGCCGTTGTCCGTGCGGTAGCGCTCCAGGAGGGAGTCGGCGAGGGCCTGGCCGGTCTCCCAGGCGAGACGGCTGGGGACGGCCTTGGGGTCGACGGAGTAGAAGTTGCGGCCGGTCGGCAGGACGTTGACGAGGCCGCGGAGGGGGGAGCCGGAGGGGCCTGCGGGGACGAAGCGGCCCTCCAACGCCTTGACGGCGTTGTCGAGTTCGTCTGTGGTGCGTCCGAGGCGCGGGACGACCTCGCGGGCCGCGAAGTCGAGGACGGCGGCCACGGGGTTGCCGTTCACGGGAGCGGTGCCCGGCACCGTGGGTTGTGCCCACCCGTCCCGCCCTGCGGGACGATTGCCCACAACAGCACGTACGGCGGCCGGGTCCCAGTCTGCCGCTTCCATCGCCTCGACCAGCGCTCGGGCCTCCGCCTCCGCCTCGTCCGCCGTGGTGCGGGTGGCGGCCGACTCGTCGAGGCCGAGGGCCTCGCGCAGGCCCGGCAGGGCCGTCGTGCTGCCCCAGATCTGGCGGGCGCGCAGGATCGACAGGACCAGGTTGACGCGGTCGGCACCGGCCGGGGCGGCGCCCAGGACGTGGAGGCCGTCGCGGATCTGGGCGTCCTTCACCTCGCAGAGCCAGCCGTCGACGTGCAGGAGGAAGTCGTCGAAGCCGTCGTCGTCGGGGCGGTCGGCCATGCCCAGGTCGTGGTCGAGCTTGGCCGCCTGGATCAGGGTCCAGATCTGGGCGCGGATCGCGGGGAGCTTGGCCGGGTCCATGGACGAGATCTGGGCGTATTCGTCGAGGAGCTGCTCCAGGCGCGCGATGTCGCCGTAGGAGTCGGCGCGGGCCATGGGCGGCACGAGGTGGTCGACGAGCGTGGCGTGGGCGCGGCGCTTGGCCTGGGTGCCCTCGCCGGGGTCGTTGACGAGGAACGGGTAGACGAGCGGCAGGTCGCCGAGGGCCGCGTCGGGGCCGCAGGCGGCGGACAGGCCGGCGTTCTTGCCGGGCAGCCACTCCAGATTGCCGTGCTTGCCCAGGTGGACCATCGCGTCGGCGCCGAAGCCGCCGTCCTCCCGGGAGGCGGCGATCCAGCGGTAGGCGGCGAGGTAGTGGTGCGAGGGCGGCAGGTCGGGGTCGTGGTAGATGGCGATGGGGTTCTCGCCGAAACCGCGCGGCGGCTGGATGAGGATCAGCAGATTGCCGCGGCGCAGGGCGGCGAGGACGATGTCGCCCTCGGGGTTGCGGCTGCGGTCGACGAACATCTCGCCGGGCGCCGGGCCCCAGTGCTCCTCGACGGCCTCGCGCAGCTCGGCGGGGAGCTGCTCGTACCAGCGCTTGTAGTCGGCGGCCGGGATGCGGACGGGGTTGCGGGCGAGCTGCTCCTCCGTCAGCCAGTCCTGGTCGTGGCCGCCCGCCTCGATGAGGGCGTAGATGAGCTCGTCGCCGTCGCCGGACGCGAGCCCCGGGACCTCCTCGTCACCGAAGTCGTAGCCCTCCTCGCGCAGCCGGCGCAGCAGGGCGACGGCGCTGGCGGGGGTGTCGAGGCCGACGGCGTTGCCGATGCGGGAGTGCTTGGTGGGGTACGCGGAGAGGACGAGCGCGAGCCGCTTGTCGGCGGCGGGGATGTGGCGGAGGCGGGCGTGGCGTACGGCGATGCCCGCGACGCGGGCGGCGCGCTCCAGGTCGGGGACGTAGGCGGGCAGGCCGTCCTCGTCGATCTCCTTGAAGGAGAAGGGGACGGTGATGATGCGGCCGTCGAACTCGGGCACGGCGACCTGGGTGGCGGAGTCGAGCGGGGAGAGCCCCTCGTCGTTCTCCTCCCAGGCCTCGCGGGTGCCGGTCAGGCAGAGGGCCTGGAGGATCGGCACGTCGAGGGCGGCGAGCGCGCCGGCGTCCCAGGACTCGTCGTCGCCCCCGGCGGAAGCGTCGGCGGGCCGGGTGCCACCTGCGGCGAGGACGGTGGTGACGATGGCGTCGGCGTCGCGCAGGGCGTCGATCAGCTCGGGCTCGGGGGCACGCAGCGAGGCGACGTACAGCGGCAGGGCGCGGCCGCCGGCCCGCTCGATCTGCTCGCACAGGGCCTCGACGAAGGCGGTGTTGCCGCTCATGTGGTGGGCACGGTAGTAGAGCACGGCGACGACAGGCCCGAACAGACCGCGTGCCTCCCGCTCCAGCGCGCCCCACGCGGGGCCGGCGGCCGGCGGCTCGAAGCCGTGGCCGGTGAGCAGCACGGTGTCGGAGAGGAAGCGGGCCAGCTGTTCGAGGTTGGCGGGGCCGCCGTGGGCGAGGTAGGCGTGGGCCTCGGCGGCGATGCCGACGGGGACGGTGGACGCCTCCATCAGCTGGGCGTCGGGGGCCTGTTCGCCGGTGAGGACGACGACGGGGCGCGGGCCGGCCAGCAGCTGGTCGAGCCCCTCCTGCCAGGCGCGCAGACCGCCGAGGAGGCGCACGACGACGAGGTCGGTGCCGTCCAGCAGGTCCGGGAGTTCTTCGAGGGCGAGCCGGGCGGGGTTGGCGAGCCGGTACGGGACCGGGCCGCCGGCCGCACGGGCGCTGAGCAGGTCGGTGTCGGACGTCGACAGGAGCAGGATCACGGCATGCCTTCCTCGGGGTCCGCGCCCCGGGCGGTGGGAGGACGGCGGGAGTTCCTGACTCACCGCGGCCGCGCGCTCGCGCTGCCGGGCACACAGTGGCGGGACCGTGCCGGGATCACACCGGCTTCCTCCCCTGTCGCCGTCGCTGGCGAGAGTCATAGTAGCGATGCGGGGTCCCGCCCAGGGGGTTCGAGGGGGCGGAGCCCCCTCGGAAACGGTGAGAGGGCGGGACTGGGGCCCCTCCCGCCGCCGTCGGTATGCTCGCGGCCATGTCCACTCCCCCCGGCCGCGAACGCGGCGACGCCTGCCCGGGCGCCCTGCGGCTGCACACCGCGGACGACGGCGCGCTCGCGCGCGTACGCCTCCCGGGCGGGCTGCTGACCTACCGTCAGGCATCCGTACTCGCCGACCTCGCCGACGACTTGGCCGACGGCCACCTCGACCTCACCTCCCGTGGCAACGTCCAGCTCCGCGGCCTCGCCGACGGCTGCGGCGCCGCGCTGGGCGCCCGGCTGCGGGGGGCCGGGCTGCTGCCGTCGGACCGGCACGACCGTATCCGGAACGTCGCGGCCTCCCCCCTGTCCGGCCTGGACGGAAAGGGCTTCTCGGACATTCGGCCCTGGGCGCGCGAACTCGACCGTCTCCTCTGCGCGTCCGACGGCCTCACGGCCCTCTCCGGCCGTTTCCTCTTCGGCCTCGACGACGGGCGGGGCGACATCGCGGCCCTCGTGCCCGATGTGACATTGATCGCAACCGAGGGCGGCCGCGAGGCCCTCCTGTGCTTCGGCCCCGGCCCCGACGCCCTGCGCGTCGCCGCCCAGGACGTGCCGCACGCGGCCGTCCTGGCGGCCCGTGAGTTCCTCGCGGTGCTGCGCGAGAGCGGCGGCAAGGCCTGGCGCGTCCGCGAACTGGCCCCCGAACTGCGGCCGCGCCCGGAGCGGCTCGCGGCCCGGCTGGCGGCGGCCGGCATCGGCTCCGCGCCCGTACCGCGCGCCGCGCTCCCCCTCGGCTCCCCGCCCGCGCCCGGCGCGGTCCAGGGTCCCGGCGGGCGGTGGGCCGTGTCGGTGGCCGCGCCCCTGGGCCGGTTCTCCGCCGCCCAGTGGCGGCTCCTCACCCGTACCGCCGGCCAGGACGGCGACGGCGAACTCCGCGTCACGCCCTGGCGCGGCGTCGTCGTCCCGGGGCTCACCGCCCCGGTGGCCGCGGCGCGCCTCGCGGCGCTCGCGGACGCGGGCCTGATCACCTCCGCCGCCTCCCCCTGGCACGGCGCGGGCGCCTGTACCGGCCGGCCGGGGTGCGTCAAGTCCCTCGCGGATGTACGGGCCGACGCGACCGCCTCCCTCCGGGCCGCGCGCCCTGGCGGCCCCGGGGCGCTGCCCGTGTACTGGTCCGGGTGCGAACGGCGCTGCGGTCACCCCGGCGGCCGGTGGGTCGACGTCCTGGCGACCGGCGACGGCTACCGCGTCGCCGTACGGCGGGAGACGGAGGACGAGACGGTCGCCATGACGACCGCCGCCGGCCTGACCGACGCGGTCACGGCGGCACGAGACCCACACCCCACGGAGCCCACGACGGCCGGCGGCCCCCACGGCTGAGCGGACCACGGCAGCAGCAACCCGGCAGACCCGGCAACCCCCACGCAGAACCAGCGACATGCACCACCCAGCGAGCGAGGGCACAGTGTTCGACTACGACAAGGACGGCGCGTCCATCTACCGCCAGTCCTTCGCCACCATCCGCGCCGAGGCGGACCTCGGCGGGCTGCCGCCCGACGTCGGCCGGGTCGCGGTCCGCATGATCCACGCCTGTGGGATGACCGACCTGGTCCAGGACCTCGCGTACTCGCCGGGGGTCGTGGCCCGCGCCCGTGAGGCGCTGCTCGCGGGCGCGCCGATCCTGTGCGACGCGAACATGGTCGCCAGCGGCGTCACCCGCAAGCGGCTGCCCGCGGACAACGAGGTGGTGTGCACCCTCGCCGACCCGGCCGTGCCGGAGCTGGCGCGGCGCATGGGCACGACCCGCAGCGCGGCGGCGCTGGAGCTGTGGCGCGACAGGATGGAGGGCGCGGTGGTCGCGGTCGGCAACGCCCCCACGGCGCTGTTCCGCCTGCTGGAGATGATCCAGGAGGGCGCGCCGCGCCCGGCCGCCGTGCTGGGCATCCCGGTCGGCTTCATCGGCGCGGCGGAGTCGAAGGACGCCCTGGCCGGGAGCCCGCTGGGGCTGGAGTATCTGGTGGTGCGGGGCCGGCGCGGCGGCAGCGCCATGGCCGCGGCCGCGATCAACGCGATAGCGAGCGAGGAAGAGTGAACGAGAAGCCCATGCCCACCGGGCGGCTGTACGGGGTGGGGCTGGGGCCCGGCGACCCCTCGCTGCTGACCGTACGGGCCGTCGAGGTCATCGCGTCGGCGGACGTCGTCGCCTACCACAGCGCCCGGCACGGGCGCAGCATCGCGCGTTCCATCGCCGAACGCCATCTGCGGCCCGGTCAGATCGAGGAACCGCTGGTCTATCCGGTGACGACGGAGACCACCGACCACCCCGGCGGCTACCGGGGCGCGCTGGAGGAGTTCTACGAGGAGGCCTCGGCCCGGCTCGCGGCGCACCTGGACGCCGGGCGCGTGGTGGCGGTGCTCGCCGAGGGCGACCCGTTCTTCTACAGCTCGTACCAGCACATGCACAAGCGGCTCGCGCACCGCTATCCGACGGAGGTCGTACCGGGGGTGACGTCGTTCAGCGCGGCGTCGGCCCGGCTGGGCAGGCCGCTGGTGGAGGGCGAGGAGACGCTGACGATCCTGCCGGGCACGCTGCCCGAGGAGGAGCTGACCGCGCGGCTGGCGCAGGCCGACTCCGCCGTGGTGATGAAGCTCGGCCGGACGTTCCCGGCGGTGCGGGGGGCGCTGGAGCGCTCCGGGCGGCTGGCGGAGGCGCGGTACGTCGAGCGCGCGACGATGAGCGGGGAGCGCACGGGGCCGGTGGCGGACATCGACCCGGAGTCGGTGCCGTACTTCTCGGTGGCCGTGCTGCCGAGCCGGGTGGCCGCCCTCCCGGACCGGCCGGAGGAGACCGGCCGTGGCGAGGTCGTGGTCGTCGGCCTCGGTCCGGCGGGCCCGTTGTGGCTGACGCCGGAGGCCCGGGGCGCGCTGGCCGCGGCGGAGGACGTCGTCGGCTACACCACCTACGTGGACCGGGTGCCCGTACGACCGGGCCAGCGCCGGCACGGCTCGGACAACAAGGTGGAGTCGGAGCGCGCCGAGTTCGCCCTCGACCTGGCCCGGCAGGGCCACCGCGTCGCGGTGGTGTCCTCGGGCGACCCGGGTGTCTTCGCGATGGCCTCCGCCGTGCTGGAGGTCGCCGCCGAGGACCCCTACCGGGAGGTCCCGGTCCGGGTGGTCCCCGGGATCACCGCCGCCCACGCGGCCGCGGCCCGCGCGGGCGCCCCGCTGGGCCACGACTACGCCGTCGTCTCCCTCTCCGACCGGCTCAAGCCGTGGGAGGTCATCGCGGAACGGCTGCGCGCGGCGGTCGCGGCCGACCTGGTGCTGGCCCTGTACAACCCCGGTTCCCGCAGCCGCCTCTGGCAGGTCGGCGCGGCCCGCGACCTGCTCCTGGAACACCGCGCCCCGGACACCCCGGTGGTCGTGGCCCGTGACGTGGGCGGTCCGGAGGAGCGCGTACGGATCGTCTCCCTCGGCGAACTCGACCCGGCGGAGGTCGACATGCGCACGCTCCTCATCGTCGGCTCCACGCAGACGCGCACCGCGCGGCGGGGCGAGGACGGCGCGGAGCGGATCGTCTGGACGCCGCGCCGCTACCCGGAAGGCTGACGGTTCTCAATCGCCGGACGGGCTGAATTCAGCCCGTCCGGCGATTGAGGACACGCGGCGCAGCCGAGGTCCGGGGCGGAGCCCCGGTTACGGGAAGGGGCGGGATCGGGGAAAGAGCCCCCTCAGCCACTCCACGGCCGCCTCCGGGCCCGGCACCTCCGGCACCCCCTCCGGTACCGGTGGGCGGCGTACCACCACCACCGGGATACCCGCCTCGCGCGCGGCGCCCAGCTTCGCCGCCGTCGCCGCCGCGCCGCTGTCCTTCGTCACCAGCACGTCGATCGCATGGCGCCGCAGCAACTCCCGCTCGCCGTCGAGCGTGAACGGGCCCCGGTCGAGGAGGACCTCCATGCGCGGGGGCGCCGGCGGCTCGGGCGCGTCCACGGAGCGGACCAGGAACCACTTATCCTCAAGGTGCGCGAAGGCGCCGAGGCCCATCCGGCCCGTGGTCAGGAACACCCGCTCGCCCATCGCCGGCAGGGCCCGTGCCGCGTCGGCCAGGGAGGCGACGTCACGCCAGTCGTCGCCCGGCCCCGCCACCCAGCCGGGACGGCGGACGGCCAGCAGGGGCACCCCGGCCGCGGCGGCGGCCCGCGCCGCGTTGAAACTGATCGTGCCGGCGAAAGGATGGGTGGCGTCGATGAGCGCGTCCACCTGCTGCTCACCCAGCCAGTGGGCGAGGCCCTCGGGGCCTCCGAACCCCCCGATCCGCACCTCCCCCGCCGGCAGCCGCGGCGCGGCGACGCGCCCCGCGAGCGAGCTGGTGACCCGCAGCGCCGGGTCGGCGGCCAGCTCCTCCGCGAGCCGTCGCGCCTCGGTCGTACCGCCCAGGATGAGGATGTGGCGCTCGGCGCCGGCGTTCACGATCCACTGCCCTTCCGTCGTCGTCCGGTCGTCGGCCCAGCCTACGGGCGGGGGCCGGCATGGCTGACGGCACGGCCACCGGAGGACGCGCTGCCCAGCTCCAGCACACCGGGATGCGGCACGGCTGGACGACGGGCGCCTGCGCCACCGCCGCCACCACGGCGGCGTACACAGCGCTGCTCAGCGGCGACTTCCCCGACCCCGTGGGAATCACGCTGCCGAAGGGGCAGACCCCGGCCTTCGCGCTCGCCGCGGAGCGGCTGGACGAGGACGGGAACGGGGACGGGCGCGCCGCCATGGCCGCCATAGTCAAGGACGCCGGCGACGACCCGGACGTCACCCACGGCGCGCTGATCCGGGCCACGGTACGGCTCCTGCCGCCCGGTTCCGGCGTGGTCTTCCGGGCCGGCCCGGGCGTCGGCACGGTCACCCGGCCCGGGCTGCCGCTGGCCGTGGGCGAGCCCGCCATCAACCCCGTGCCCCGGCAGATGATGCGCGACCACGTCGCCGAGGTCGCCGCCCGGCACGGCGGCACGGGGGACGTCGAGATCGAGGTGTCCGTCGACCACGGCGAGGAGATCGCCCGGTCCACCTGGAACCCGCGCCTGGGCATCCTCGGCGGGATCTCCATCCTGGGCACGACCGGCATCGTCGTCCCCTACTCCTGCTCGGCGTGGATCGACAGCATCCGGCGCGGCGTGGACGTGGCCCGCGCGGCGGGCCGTACGCACGTGGCGGGGTGTACGGGGTCGACGTCCGAGAAGGTCGCGGTGGCCGTACACGGGCTGCCCGAGGACGCGCTGCTGGACATGGGCGACTTCGCGGGGGCGGTGCTCAAGTACATCCGCCGTCACCCGGTGGACCGGCTGACCGTCGCCGGCGGCTTCGCCAAGCTCTCCAAGCTGGCCGCCGGCCACCTCGACCTCCACTCGGCCCGCTCGCAGGTGAACAAGGCGTTCCTGGCGGAACTCGCCCGCCACGGCGGCGGTGACGACGCGCTCGCGGCCGCCGTCACCGGCGCCAACACGGGCCTGGAGGCGCTGCGCCTGTGCGAGGCCGCCGGCGTCCCCCTCGGCGACCTCGTCGCCGTGACCGCCCGCGACGAGGCACTGGCCGTGCTGCGGGGGGCGCCCGTCGCGGTCGACGTCATCTGCATCGACCGCGCGGGCGTCATCGTGGGCCGAGCGGCCCCGAAGGGGCCGTAGCGGCCGCGGCGAGCGCGACGAGCCGGCCGCGCTTCTCACACATCCGGTTTCACCCGGTTCGGGTCACCGGCTCCTGGATCTCCGTCACCCATCCCGCCGGGTCGCCCTCGCCGTACGCGAGGTACACCTCGCGCGCGTAGCCCGTCGAGCGGTAGCCGTTGGCGTCGATCCAGTGGGCCAGGGCCTGGGCGGTGGGCACGATGTCGTCCATGGAACCGTGGTGGACGACGGCCGCCACGGTGGGCACGGCCGGCAGGTCGACGACCTCGAAGTCCTCGCCGTGGGTGTCCGCGCCGACGGGGAAGGCGACGTGGACGACGATCCCGCCGCCGTCCGGGGCGTCCTCGTAGTACTGGACGCCCGGTCCCGCCGGTGCGACGCCCGCGGCCGCCAGCCGACGGCACAGTTCCTCGAACAGCGGTCCGGCCACGGGGCTGATGTCCTCCGGGCCGAAGCTCGCCACCTGCGTGCTCAGCCGGGCCACCCGGACCGCCGGCACGCTCTTGATCACTACGTCGTGGGTGCTCATCCGTCCCTCGCTCTCGATCGTGCGGAGCCTCGCCTCGACCCGCGCCAGCCGGGCCGCGGCCGCCGCGGCGGCGGCCTCCAGCTCGGCGCGGCGCAGCCGCAGCATCCCGCGCAGCTCCTCGGCGCTCACCTCGTCGTCCACGATCGCCTGGACCTGCTGGAGGGTGAATCCGAGGTCCTTGAGGGCGATGACGCGGTTGAGCCGGGTGAGCTGTCCGGCCTCGTAGAAGCGGTAGCCGCTGTACGGGTCGACACGGGCGGGGCGCAGCAGTCCGATGGCGTCGTAGTGGCGCAGCATGCGGACGGACACGCGGCCGTGGCGGGCGAAGTCTCCGATGGTGAACATGATGAGCTCAGTTACGGGCCTGACACGGTGTGAGGGTCAAGCGTTCAGCCGTTCGCGCCGTCCAGGACCGTGCGGCCGCAGCTGTCCCGGTCCCGTTCGGCCGAGTACAGGAAGCTGTCGGGGAACTGCCCGGCGGCGAGGGCGCGGCCGACGAGGATGACGGCGGTGCGGACCACGCCCGCCTCCTTCACCTGCCCGGCGATGTCGGCGAGGGTGCCGCGCAACACGATCTCGTCGGGGCGGCTGGCCATGGCGACGACGGCGGCCGGGCAGTCGGCACCGTAGTGCGGGAGGAGTTCACCGACGACGCGGTCGGCGTGGCGGGCGGCGAGGTGGAGGACGAGCAGGGCGCCGCTGCGGCCGAGGGTGGCGAGGTCCTCGCCGGGCGGCATGGGGGTGGCCCGCTGGGCGACGCGGGTGAGGATGACGGTCTGGCCGACGGTGGGCACGGTCAGTTCGCGGCCCAGGGCGGCCGCGGCGGCGGCGAAGGCGGGAACGCCGGGGACGATCTCGTACGGGATGCCGTGGGCGTCGAGGCGGCGGATCTGCTCGGCGACGGCGCTGAAGACGGCGGGGTCGCCGGAGTGCAGCCGGGCCACGTCCTGGCCGGCCTCGTGGGCGCGGACGAACTCGGCGGTGATGTCGTCCAGGTCGAGGCGGGCGGTGTCGACGAGCCGGGCGCCGGGCGGGCACTCGGCGAGGAGCTCCGTCGGGACGAGGCTGCCGGCGTAGAGGCACACCCCGCACCGGGCGAGGGTCCGGGCGCCGCGCACGGTGATGAGATCGGCGGCGCCGGGCCCGGCGCCGATGAAGTAGACGGTCATGGGGTCTCCTCGGGCGACGTGCTGACATTCGGGGTAATCGGGCGGGAGGGTGGGCGAAACCGCGCCGAAGGCGCGGAACCCCCGACGGCGGGAAGGCCGGACGTCAAGGTTTCGCCACGGACCACTGCGTCACCGGCATCGCCTGCCGCCACCCGGTGAACCCGCCCACGGGCACGGCGTGCGCGACCGCGAGGCGCGTCAGTTCGCCGCCATGACGGCGGTACCACTCCGTCAGCAGCGCCTCGGATTCGAGCGTGACCGTGTTCACGACCAGTCGGCCCCCCGGCGGAAGCCGGTCCCAGCAAGCCTCCAGCATCCCCGGCGCCGTGAGCCCCCCGCCGATGAAGACCGCATCGGGCGTCGGCAGCCCCGCCGCCAGGGCCGCCGGCGCGGCGCCCGTGACCACACGGAGCCCCGGCACCCCGAGCGCCTCCGCGTTGCGCGCGACACGCGCGGCCCGCACCGGATCGCGCTCGACACTGACGGCCCGGCAGGAGGGATGGGCGCGCATCCATTCGATGCCGATGGAGCCGGAGCCCCCGCCGACGTCCCAGAGGAGTTCACCGGGCGAGGGGGCGAGGGCGGCGAGCGTCACGGCCCGTACGTGCCGCTTCGTCAGCTGGCCGTCGTGGTCGAAGGCGTCGTCGGGCAGACCGGGGGTGAGGGGCAGCCGCGGGGCGCCGGGGTCACGTCGGCAGGTGACGGCGATGACGTTGAGCGGATCGCCGGCCGGGTGCGGCCAGTCGTCCGCCGTGCCCTCGACGCGGCGTTCACGATCGCCGCCGAGTTGTTCGAGGACGGTGAGCGCGCTCGGCCCGTAACCGCGCTCGCGCAGCAGCGCCGCGACCTCGGCGGGCGTGTCCGCGCCGGCGCTGAGCAGCAGCAGCCGGCGGCCGTCGTGGAGGGCCGCGGTGAGTGCCGCGAGCGGGCGGCCGACGAGGCTGAGGACCTCCGTGTCGTGCAGCGGCCAGCCGAGCCGGGCGCAGGCGTAGGAGGCGGAGGAGGGATGCGGGAGGACGTTCAGCCGCTCCTCGCCCACGATCTCGGCGAGGGTGCGGCCGATGCCGAAGAACATGGGGTCGCCGCTGGCGAGGACGCAGACGCGCCGTCCCTCGTGCGCGGCGAGCAGGCCGGGGACGGCGGGACGCAGGGGCGAGGGCCAGGCGACGTGTTCGCCCGCGCACTCCCCGGGCGGCAGCAGGCCGAGCTGGCGCGGGCCGCCGATGATCACCTCGGCGTGGCGCAGGGCCTCCCGGGAGGCGGGGGCGAGGCCGGGCCAGCCGTCCGCGCCGATGCCGACGACCGTCACGGGGGCTGGGGTCACAGGTGCTTACCTCACGGAGGCGGTGATCAGGGAGCACCGGAACTCTACTGACCCTCGGTGACGGGGGGCACGGCCGGGGATCTTGTTGCATAGACTATGCAATTACGAAGCTGTGCAATTACGAACCAGAAGCAGGAGGGTAGGACGTGGCGCGTTCGCCGGTGGTGCTGGGTATCGAGTCGTCCTGCGACGAGACCGGCGCCGGTCTCGTCCGGGACGGAAGGCTGCTGGGCCACGCGGTGGCGTCCAGCATGGACGAGCACGCGCGCTTCGGCGGCGTCGTGCCGGAGATCGCGGCCCGCGCCCATGTGCACGCCGCCGCGCCCGTGGTGCGGGCGGCGCTGGCCGACGCGGGGCTGGCCATGGGCGACATCGACGCGGTCGCGGTGACGACGGGCCCGGGGCTCTCCGGCGCCCTGCAGGTCGGGGTAGCGGCGGCGAAGGGCGTCGCCTACTCGCTGGGCGTGCCGCTCTACGGCGTCCACCACCTGGCCGGGCACGTGGCCGCCGACACCCTGGAGCACGGCCCGCTGCCGAACCCCTGCGTGGTGCTGATCGTCTCCGGGGGTCACACCTCGCTGCTGCTGGTCAGGGATCTGGCCCGCGACCCGATCGTCCATCTCGGCGACACGCTCGACGACGCGGCCGGCGAGTGCTTCGACAAGGTCGCGCGGGTCTTCGGGCTGCCGTACCCGGGCGGCCCGGCCGTCGACCGGGCGGCGCGCGGGGGCGACCCGCGCGCGGTCCCCTTCCCCCGGCCGCTGACCGGGCCGCGCGACGACCCGTACGCGTTCTCCTTCTCCGGGCTGAAGACGGCCGCCGCCCGCTGGGCCGAGCGGCACCGGCAGGCGGGTCTGCCGCTGCCCGTCGCGGACGGCGCGGCCTCACTCCAGGAGGCGATCGCCGATGTGCTCACCCGCAAGGCCGTCGCCGCGTGCGCCGAGCACGGGGTGGGCACGCTCGTCGTCGTCGGCGGCGTGGCCGCGAACTCCCGGGTGCGGGCGCTGGCGCAGTCGCGCTGCGATGCTGCGGGCATCGAGCTGCGCGTACCGCCGCTGCGGCTGTGCACCGACAACGGCGCGATGATCGCCGCCGTCGGCGATCTGCTGGTGCGGGCGGGGGCCGAGCCCGCACCGCTCGATGTGTCCGTCGACCCGTCCGCGCCCCTCACGTACGCGGCCCTGCACCCCGTGGCCCGGCCCGCCCGAGCCACCCGGTCCGCCCGGGCCGCCTGACCCGTCCGACCGCTGCCCGAGCCGCCCGACCCGTCCGGAGCCGCCCTGTGCGTACCGCCGACATCCGCAGCCGCTTCCTCGACTTCTTCGCCGGGCGCGGCCACACCGTCGTCCCCAGCGCGCCGCTGCCGACGCCCGACCCGACACTGCTGTTCGTCAACGCGGGCATGGTGCCCTTCAAGCCGTATCTGACGGGCGAGGCGACGCCGCCGTGGCCGCGCGCGACCAGTGTGCAGAAGTGCGTACGGACCCTCGACATCGAGGAGGTCGGCAAGACCACCCGGCACGGCTCGTTCTTCCAGATGAACGGCAACTTCTCCTTCGGGGACTACTTCAAGGAGGAGGCCATCGGCTACGCCTGGGAGCTGTCCACTTCCGAGAGCGGATTCGGTCTCGACCCCGACCGGATCTGGGTCACCGTCCACCACTCCGACGACGAGGCCGCGGCGATCTGGCGGCGCGTGGCCGCCCTGCCCGAGGAGCGGATCGTCCGGCGGGGCGACGAGGACAACTTCTGGTCCATGGGTGTCCCCGGGCCCTGCGGCCCCTGCTCGGAGCTCTACTACGACCGGGGTCCCGCCCTGGGCCGCGCGGGCGGCCCGGCCGTGGACGAGGACCGGTACATGGAGTTCTGGAACCTCGTCTTCATGCAGTACGAGCGCGGCGAGGGCACCGGGAAGACCGGCTATCCGGTCCTCGGCGAGCTGCCCCGCCGCAACATCGACACCGGCATGGGCCTGGAGCGCATGGCCACCCTCCTCCAGGGCGTCGACAACCTCTACGAGATCGACGAGACCCGGCCCGTCCTCGACCGCGCCGCCGAGCTCACCGGCGTGCGCTACGGCGCCGACCACCGGGCGGACGTCCGGCTGCGCGTCGTCGCCGACCACGTCCGCACGGCCCTGATGCTGCTGGCCGACGGCACCGCCCCCGGCAACGAGGGGCGCGGCTATGTGCTGCGGCGCGTCCTGCGCCGGGCCGTGCGCTCGGTACGGCTGCTGGGGTACCAGGACCCGGCGCTGCCGGAGCTGCTGCCCGCCGCCCGGGACTGCATGAAGCACAGCTATCCGGAGGTGGCCGAGGAGTTCGGCCGCATTTCCCAGCAGGCGTACGCGGAGGAGGACGCCTTCCGCGCCACCCTCCGGCAGGGCACGACCGTCCTCGACACGGCGGTCGCCGAGGTCAAGGCCGAGGGCGGCCGGCTGCTGCCGGGCCCCAAGGCGTTCCTGCTCCACGACACCTACGGCTTCCCCATCGACCTCACCCTGGAGATGGCCGAGGAACAGGGCGTCGAGGTCGACCGCGAGGGCTTCACCGCCCTGATGGCCGAGCAGCGCGAGCGCGCCCGCGCCGACGCCCGCGCCCGCAAGTCCGGCGGCGCGCTCGACACCTCGGCGCTGCGGGCGGTGCTGGAAGCGCACGGGCCGACGGACTGGCGGGCGTACGACACGCTGACGACGGACTCGACGGTACTGGCCCTGTCGGGCCCGTCCGGCCCGCTGACGTCGGTGCGCACCGGCGATATCGCCACGGCCGTCCTCGACCGCACCCCCTTCTACGCCGAGTCGGGCGGCCAGGACAGCGACGCGGGCGCGCTGACGGGCGCGTCGGTCGAGGCCGAGGTCCTCGACGTCCAGCGCCCCCTGCCGGGCCTGATCGTCCATCAGGTGCGGGTCACGGCGGGCGAGCTGGCGGTCGGCGACACCGTACGGGCCGCCGTGGACCCCGAGTGGCGGCTGGGCGCGCGGCAGGCGCACTCCGGCACCCACATCCTCCACGCGGCCCTGCGCCAGATCCTCGGCCCGACGGCCCTGCAGTCCGGCTCGTACAACCGGCCCGGCTACCTGCGCCTGGACTTCCCCTGGCGCGGCGCCCTCGGCCCGGCCGCGCGGAGCGAGGTCGAGGAGGCGGCGAACCGCGCGCTGCGCCGGGACCTGCCGGTGGACGTGCGCTGGATGCCGCTGCCCGAGGCCAAGGAGATCGGCGCCCTCGCCCTCTTCGGCGAGACCTACGGCGAGCGGGTGCGGGTCGTGGAGATCGGCGGCCCGTGGTCGCGCGAGCTGTGCGGCGGCACCCATGTGGAGCACGCCTCGCAGGTCGGGGTCGTGGCCCTCACCGGCGAGTCCTCGGTGGGCGCGGGCATGCGCCGACTGGAGGCGGCGGTCGGCTTCGAGGGCTTCGGGTACCTGGCCCGCGAGCGCGACCTGGTGACGCGGCTGGCGGAGCAGCTCCAGGCGCCGCGCGCGCAACTGCCCGAGCGCGTCGCGGTGTTGCTGGACCGGCTGAAGGCCGCCGACCAGCGGGCGGAGGAACTGCGGCGGCGCGCCGCGCTGGAGCGCGCGGCGGAGCTGGCGGGCGCGGCGACCGATGCCGATGGCACGCTCGTGGTCACGGCGACGACGGACGCCGACGCGCGCGCCCTGGCCCTGGCCGTCCGCGACCGGCTGCCGGAGGGACGGCGGGGCGTGGTGGCGATCGGCGCGGCCACGGGCGACCGCACGGTCGTGACGATCGCGCTGAACCGGGCGGCGACGGCCGCGGGCCTGTCGGCCGCCACGCTGGTGAAGTCCCTCCTCGGCGGCCGGGGCGGCGGCACGGCGGAGGTGGCCCAGGGCGGCGGCGTCCCGGCGGAGTCGCTGCGGGCGACGCTCGACGGGGTGCGGGCGCTGCTGGCGGGTCAGGGCTGAGGCCCGCCGCCGGGCCCGGTGGGCGCCCCGAGGCGCGCGCCGGCCCTGGTGGGCGCCGGACGGGCCGCCGATGCCCCCGTGGGGGCGCCGTCGGCACTTCTCCGGGCCGACGGCGGATTTCTAGACTTGCCGGCATGGCTTCCGGGGGCTGGGGATGGTTCACGACCGTCGCGTCGATCCTGATCGGCCAGGCGACCGCGCTGACGATGGGCCTCATCAACAACCGGTCCACGACCAGGCGGGAGGCGCGGGCCAGGGCGGCCGAGCGGTACAAGGTGGTCGCGGAGCGCCGTGAGACGTTCGAGCTGGCCCAGCTCGTCGAGGTGAACACCCTGCTGAGGGACGCCATGGCGTCCCTCCACGCCTTCGTCTCCGCCCGGCGGCACTACAGTTCGCGCCTGCGCGAGGACCCGGCCGCCTCGCCGGAGACCTACCGGCAGCCGTTGCAGGACGCGTCCGACGCCGCGGACGCCGCTCTCGGCGCGCTGCGGTCCCGAACCGGCTTCATCCTGGCGGACGACGTGCGGGCGCTGGCCGACGCCGCGGAGAAGGCGCTGACGACGGCCGCGGCGGGCGTCCAGCGGGACGAAGCGGTCGACCCCGGCGCCCTGGGCGCCCGGGCCGACGCCGCGTACGAAGCGCTGGCCGCCCGGCTCCGGGACATCTACGCGACCCGGGAGTCGGCGGGCGGTCCGGGAATATAGGTAAGGAAACGGTAAAAACGGCTGGTAGTGTCGTTGATTCACTGATTCGACCTGCCTGAAGGACTTTGCATGAGCGTGCCCGCTCCGCCCGGCGACCAGAATCCTGTGGACCGGACTCCTGCGGACCCGACCCCCGTGGACCAGACTCCCGTGGACCAGGTGCCGGCCGGCCAGAACCCGTGGGGCCCCCGGCCGACGGGGCCGGCCACTCCGTACTGGCCGCCGTCGCCGTCGCCGTACCCGATACCGGTGCCGCAGCCCCGCAACGGCATGGGCGTCACGGCCCTGGTGCTCGGCATCATCGGCCTGGTCCTCAGTCTGGCCGTCATCCTGTTCTGGGTGTCCTGGCTGCCGGCCCTGCTGGCCGTGGTCTTCGGTTTCGTCGGGCTGAGCTACGCGCGCAAGGGGCTGGCGACCAACAGGCCGATGGCGCTGGCCGGGGTGATCCTGGGCGCGGCCGGTCTCCTGATCTCGGCCGGCACCGGCGTGCTCGCCGCGGTGGCGGTCAAGGAGGTCGCCGACGACAGGCGTGCGAGGGTCGCGAAAGAGAAGGAGTCCGCCGCCGCGGAGGAAGAGAAGCGGAAGGCGGAGGAGAAGGCCAGGCACTTGTCGTTCGGCCAGTCGTACACGTTCGAGAACGGCCTGAAGGTCACGGTGGCCAAGCCGCAGCCGTTCGCCCCGGACGACTTCGTACTCGGCCACGAGAAGGGGAACAAGGCCGTCGAGGTGACGATCACCGTCGTCAACACCGGCACGGAGCGACTCTCGGTCGAGACGGGGCTGCCCAGTGTCAACGACGCCACCGGGGCCTCCACGGAGCTGGTGATCGACGGAAGCGGACGCCAGAAGGTCATCACCGGCTACGTCCTGCCCGGCAAGGAAGCGGTCGGCAAGTACGCCTTCTCACTGCCGCCCGACGCGGCCGACAAGATCGAGGTCGAGTTCAGCCCCGACGCGAAGCGGTGGCCGGACGCCTACTGGTCCGGCCCCACCTCTTGAGCGAACCGCCTCCGCGGCGTCAGTGACCGGGGCGGTCCCGTCGCCGGCCGTACGGCGGCCGTCCCGGCACAGCCGGGACGGCCGCCGTGGGGCGGTCTACCAGTTCGCCTTGCGGTAGTCCTTCAGGAAGCACCCGTACAGGTCCTCCCCCTCCTCGCCGCGCACGACCGGGTCGTAGACCCGGGCCGCGCCGTCGACCAGGTCGAGGGGGGCGTGGAAGCCCTCCTCGGCCAGCCGCAGCTTGTCGTAGTGCGGGCGCTCGTCGGTGATCCAGCCGGTGTCGACCGAGGTCATGAGGATCTTGTCGGTCTCGAACATCTCCTGGCCGCTGGTCCGGGTCACCATGTTCATCGCGGCCTTGGCGGCGTTGGTGTTCGGGTGCCCCGCGCCCTTGTAGCCGCGGCTGAACACGCCCTCCATGGCGGAGACGTTGACGATGTACGCGCGACCGCTGGCCGCCCGCCGGGCCGCCTCGGCCATCGCCGGGCGCAGCGCGCTGATCAGGATGAACGGCGAGGTGTAGTTGCACAGCTGGGTTTCGAGCAGCTCCACCGGGGAGATCTGGTCGATGGTCTGCACCCAGGTGTTGGTCTCGACGACGTCCGGCAGCAGGCCGCCGGCGTCGATGGCGGTGCCGTCGAGGTGCCGTTCGAGGCTGGCGTTGCCCGCGACCAGGGCGAGGTCGGCGACCTTCTGGGCGTCCAGGCCGCTCGCGCCCAGCGGCAGCGCCGCCAGGCCGTCGACCGCGCCGGAGTTGAAGGCGCCGATGACGTGGTGGGCGGGCAGCTCGCCGGCGGGCAGCGGGGCGCCCTCGCCCTCGACCAGCGCGGCGTACGCGCTGGGCAGCCGGCGCACGGTCTGGGTGGCGTTGTTGATCAGGATGTCCAGCGGGCCGGCCTCGGCGACCTGCTCGGCGAGCGCGACGGCCTGGGCCGGGTCGCGCAGGTCGATGCCGACGACCTCCAGGCGGTGCATCCAGTCCGCCGAGTCCTCCATCGCCTTGAAACGGCGGATGGCGTCCTTGGGGAAGCGGGTGGTGATCGTGGTGTGGGCGCCGTCGCGCAGCAGCCGCAGCGCGATGTACATGCCGATCTTGGCCCGGCCGCCGGTGAGCAGCGCGCGCTTGCCCGTGAGGTCGGCGCGGGCGTCGCGCTTGGCGCGGTTCTCGGTCGCGCAGCTCGGGCAGAGCTGGTGGTAGAAGTAGTCGACCTCGACGTACCGCGTCTTGCAGACGTAGCAGGAGCGCGGGCGCTGGAGGATCCCGGCGATCCGGCCGGCCTCGGTGATCGAGGACGGCAGGATGCCCTCGGTCTCGTCGTCGATGCGGTCGGCGGAGCCGGTGGCGGTGGCCTCGGTGACCTTGCGGTCGTTGGCGGTCTTGGCCGCGCGGCGCTCCTGGCGGCGGCGCTGCTTCACCGTGCGGTAGACGCCGGAGGTGGCGCGCCGGACGGCGATCGCGTCGGGGTGGTCGACGGGCAGCCGGTCGAGCTCCTCGAGCACGCTCAGGAGGACGGCCATGCGCTCGGGGGCTATGCCCTCGCCGTACTCCACGGCATCCGTGATCTCCGGGAGATCGGTGATCGACAGGTGGCCTGCACCGTCGCGGTTCTCTTCAGTGACGGTCATGGCCGCTGTCGTATCCCAGTCCGCTTGTTCGACAAATCTTCCAGGAAACTGTACGTAGCCGAACGCGGCAGTGCCAAACCGCCTGCCGGGGGGCTTGCGACCGGGCCGTGCGCCGGGGCGTCGCCGACGGCGCCCCTCCCCTGCCCGGGCGCCGTCCGTCATACCGGGCCGGGCGGTCCGGCCACCGTCTCGAACTGCCGGGATCCCCACCCCCAACCGCCGTTCATCCCATACGACTTATTGATCTTTCTGGGTTAATTGCCAGCGTTGTCCAGCACATTTGCCCAATTCCCACCGAATCGGCAGTCACAATCGTCTCTCAACACCCCTTAGAAAGGTTGAGCCATGTCGCGTATCGCCAAGGCTGCCGTCCTGACCGCCGCCGTAGGCACCGCCGTGACCGGCATCGCCGGCGTCGCCACCGCGGACTCCGGCGCACAGGGAGCGGCCGTGGGCTCCCCCGGCGTCATCTCGGGCAACGTCATTCAGGTCCCGATCCACATCCCGATCAACCTCTGCGGGAACTCGATCGACATCATCGCCCTGCTGAACCCGACCTTCGGCAACGTCTGCGTGAACGGCTGATCACCGCCCCCCTTTCTGCGCGCGTCTCAGCCGGACCGCGCGCAGCGCCGGGGCCCGGGTCACAGTCAGCCGCCGGACCCGTCCCCCGCGCGTTCGTGGCGCCCATCTCCCTCCTGATGGGCGCCACTGCCGTGTCCGGACCCCGCCGGCACCGAGCCCTCGGTGCCGGCGGCGCCGGGCAGGTCGGGTATCTCCACGATCGGCGGCAGATCCGGGGTCAGCCGCGAGTGCTCTGACGTCATGGCGGTGCGCCTTCCCTCACGTCGGAAAGACCGGGTGGAACAACCGGGCGGGAACAGGGGGAACGGGGACCCCGGCGGAGTCAGGCGGCGGCGAGCAGTTGCCGGCGCAGCCGGTCGCAGGTGCGGCTGAGGATGCGGGAGATCTGCATCTGGGAGACGCCCAGGCGCGCCCCGATCTGCTTCTGGGTGAGATTGCCGAAGAAGCGCCAGTACAGGACGTACCGTTCGCGCTCGGGCAGCGCGTCCAGGAGGGGGCGCAGCGACTGCCGGTCGACGACCAGCTCCAGCGCCAGGTCGGCCCGGCCCAGGGTGTCGGCGAGGGGCAGTTCGTCGGTGCCGGCGATGGAATGGTCGAGCGAGAGCGTCTGGTGGACGCCGTCCGCGTCGAGCCCGCGCAGCACCTCCTCCTCCGACAGCCCGGTCTCGGCGGCGAGTTCGGCGGGGGTGACCCCGCTGCTCGAGCCCCGCTGTTCGAGCCGGGCGCGGGCGGCGCGGACGGCGGCCCGCAGCTCCTGGTCCCGGCGCGGGATGTGCAGGGACCACACATGGTCGCGGACGTGCCGTTTGAGTTCGCCGCTGATCGTGGGGATGGCGAAGGACTCGAAGGCGAAGCCGAGCCCCGGGTCGTAGCGGTCCACGGCGTGGACGAGGGCCAGCGCGGCCACCTGGCGCAGATCCGCCGGGCTCTCCCCGGACTTGCGGAAGCGCAGGCTGACGCGCTCGGCCATGGGCAGCCAGGCGGCGATCACGTCGTCCCGGAGCCGGTCGCGCTCGGGGCCCGCGGGGAGGGCCGCCAGCCGCCGGAAGGCGTCCTCGGTGCCGGGGGTGTCGGGGCGGCGTCCGCGGGGAGGGAGCTCGGTTTCGGCCATGGTCACACTTGTCCCCTCGCTCGTGCGTCAAGGAGTGCCTGCCGGCCGGGCGCCGCCGGGGGCGCGACCGCCCCAGGGGTCCGCCCGTGGCCGGGCCGGGTTCCGGGGGCCGGGCCGGCCGGTGTCGGCCACGGTTGTCCCAGCATGCCCCCGGCCCGCGCCACTCGCGACTCGGAGCTCCCTTTCCGTCACACAGAGCGAGACCCTGCCGGGGGCGCGCGGGGCGGCCACCCTCCGGCGCACCGCGCCCCGTTCGAGCACTCGGCCGGACGGGTGACGGCGCCCCGGTGACGGGCGTCACACTCATGGCGTCTTGACCGCCGATCCGTGCAATCGATTTCCTGTGGGCGCGAAATCGATTGCACGGATCGGTCGTACGGGTCGGGGAGGGACCGTGGCGAACATCAAGGACGTCGCCCGGCGGGCCGGGGTGTCCGCGGCCACCGTCTCCCGCGTCCTCAACGGCCGCTCCCCCGTCGCCGAGACGCGCGAGCGCGTCCTGGCCGCCGTCGAGGAGCTCGGCTACCGCCCCAACGTCGTCGCCCGCGCCCTGCGCACCGCCCGGACCCGCACCCTCGGGCTCGTCGTCAGCGATCTGCGCAACCCCTTCTTCACCGAACTCGCCGACGCCGTCGAACAGGAGGCCCGGCGGCTGGGCTACAGCCTGATCATCGGCAACGCGGGCGAGAGCCCCGAGCAGCAGGACGACTACATCCGCACCCTCCTGGACCGCCGCATCGACGGGCTGATGGTCAGCTCCGCCGGCACCGGCTCCCCCATGCTGGGCGAGGCGGCGGCCTCCGGCACCCCGCTCGTCCTGCTCGACCGCGCCGTCCCCGGCGTCGCCGCGCCCTGCGTCCGGGCCGAGGGCGGCGCCGCGCTCACCGAACTCGCCGCGCACCTGGCCGCGCTGGGCCGGCGCCGGCCCGCCGTGATCGTCGCCCCGGCGGGCACCCCGACCGGCGACGAACGGCTCAACCGGTTCCGTACGGCCCTGGCGGCGCACGGCATCGCCCTGCCGCCCACCCTCGTGGGGGCCTCGCCGGACCCGAGCCCCGCCGGGGGCCGGCAGGTGATGCGGCGGCTGCTGGAGACGGCCGAACCGCCGGACGCCGTGCTCGCCACCGACAATCTGATGGCGCTCGGCGCCCTGGACGAACTCCGGGCGCGCGGCCTGCGCGTCCCCGCCGACATGGCGCTCGTGGCCTTCGACGACGTGCCCTGGTTCGCCCACCTCGACCCGCCGCTCACGGCCGTCGCCCAGCCGACGGAGGCGCTCGGCCGGGCCGCCGTGCACACCCTGCTGGAACGGATCGCGGGGCGCCCGGCGGGCTCGGTCCTGCTGCCGGCCCGGCTCGTACGCCGCCGCTCCTGCGGCGAGTGACTCAATCCTTAGCCGGCCGAGAGGGGCGACACATGACCGGCGTCGACGGCGACGCACCGGACCGCCACCGGGAACTGCTGCGCGTGGAAGGCGTGGTGAAGACCTTCCCCGGTGTCCGCGCCCTCGACGGCGTGTCCTTGAGCGTGCGCGCGGGCGAGGTGCACGTACTGCTGGGCGAGAACGGCGCGGGCAAGAGCACGCTCATCAAACTGCTCGCCGGAGCCCACCGCCCGGACGCCGGCCGGATCCTGGCCGACGGCGAGGAGGTGACGATCCGCTCCGGGCGGGACGCCGAACGCCTCGGCATCGCCACCATCCACCAGGAGTTCACCCTCGTCCCCGGCCTCAGTGTCGCCGAGAACCTGTTCCTCGGCCGCCAGCCGCGCACCGCCCTCGGCCTGATCGACCGGCGCGCCCTGCGGACGCGGGCCGCGGCGCTGCTGCGCCGGGTCCGCCTCGACGTGCCGCCCACCACGCCCGTGGCCGCGCTCGGTGTCGCCCAGCGGCAGATGGTGGAGATCGCCAAGGCCCTGAGCCTGGACGCCCGCGTCCTGATCATGGACGAGCCGACGGCGGTGCTCACCGCCGAGGAGACCGGCACGCTCTTCGGCATCGTGCGCGAGCTGCGCGCCGAGGGGGTGGGCATCGTCTTCATCACCCACCACCTGGAGGAGATCACCGCCCTCGGCGACCGCGTGACCGTACTGCGCGACGGCCGCTCGGTGGCCGAGGTGCCCGCGTCGACGCCCGAGGACGAGCTCATCCGGCTGATGGTGGGCCGCGACATCACCGACCGCTACCCCCGCGAACGCCCGGGTGAGCCCGGCGCCCCACTGCTGCGCGTCCATGGGCTGACCAGGCGCGGGGCCTTCACGGACGTGAGCTTCGAGGTCCGGGCGGGCGAGGTCGTGGGCCTGGCCGGGCTGGTCGGCGCGGGCCGTACGGAGGTGGCGCGGGCGGTCTTCGGCGCGGACCGGTACGACGCCGGAACGGTCGAGGTCGACGGCGGGCGGCTGCCCCCGGGCGACGTCCGGGCGGCCATGCGGGCCGGGGCCGGGCTCGTCCCCGAGGACCGCAAGGGCCAGGGCCTGGTCCTCGGCGCCTCCCTGGACGACAACCTCACCCTGGCCCGGCTGGACCGCGACACCCGCCTGGGCCTGGTCGACCGGCTGGCCCGGCGACGCGCGGCGGCCGCCGTCGCCGACCGGCTGAAGGTGCGGCACAGCGGCCTGGACCGCGAGGCCCGCACCCTCTCGGGCGGCAACCAGCAGAAGATCGTCATCGGCAAGTGGCTGCTGGCCGGGGCCCGGCTGCTGATCCTCGACGAGCCCACGCGCGGCATCGACGTCGGCGCGAAGGTCGAGATCTACCGGCTCGTCAACGAACTGACGGCGGCGGGCCACGCCGTCCTGCTGATCTCCAGCGACCTGCCGGAGGTCCTGGGCATGAGCGACCGCGTGCTGGTGATGGCCCAGGGCCGGCTCGCCGGGGAACTCCCGGCCGCGACGGCGACGCAGGACGCGGTCATGGAACTGGCGCTCCGGCAGAACATCCAGGACGAGAACACGGACGAGAACGACGAGAACACGGACGAGAGCGCGATGGAGGGCTCCGATGTCGGCTGAGGTGCTTCGGGCGCCCGGGAAAACCGGTCAGTGGTTCACCCGGGCGGTGCTCCGCAACGGCCCCCTGGGCGGACTGCTCGCCCTGATCGCGACCATGACCCTCCTCTCCCGGGACTTCCTGAACGGGCAGAACCTCCTCAACGTCGGGGTGCAGGCGTCCGTCACGGCGATCCTGGCCTTCGGCCTGACGTTCGTGATCGTGTCGGCGGGCATCGACCTGTCCGTCGGCTCGGTGGCCGCGCTGTCGGCCACCGTCGTCGCCTGGGCCTCCACCGGCCACGGTCTGCCCGTGTGGCTGGCGCTGCCGCTCGGCCTCGCGGCGGGCGCGGTGGCGGGCCTGATCTCGGGCGCCCTGGTCGCGTACGGGAGGCTGCCCGCCTTCATCGCCACGCTCGCGATGCTGTCGGTCGCCCGCGGCCTCGCCCTGGTCGTCTCCGGCGGCTCCCCGATCGCCTTCCCGGCCCCGCTCGGCCACCTGGGCGACACCCTCGGCGGTTGGCTCCCGGTGCCCGTGGTGGTGATGGGGGCGGCCGGCCTGCTGACGGCGCTGATCCTGGGGCATACGTACACGGGCCGGGCGATGTTCGCGATCGGCGGCAACGAGGAGGCGGCCCGGCTGTCCGGCATCGCCGTCCGCCGCCGCAAGCTCACCGTCTACGCGCTGTCCGGGCTCTTCGCCGCCGTGGCCGGCGTCGTCCTGGCCGCCCGGCTCACGTCGGCCCAGCCCCAGGCGGCCGCGGGGTACGAACTGGACGCGATCGCCGCCGTGGTGATCGGCGGGGCGAGCCTGTCGGGCGGCTCCGGGAAGGCGTCCGGGACGCTCGTCGGCGCGCTGATCCTGGCGGTGCTGCGCAACGGCCTCAACCTGCTGAGCGTGTCGGCGTTCTGGCAGCAGGTGGCCACGGGCGCAGTGATCGCGGTGGCGGTGCTGCTGGACACGCTGCGCCGCAGGAGCGCGCGGTGAGGGGCCGCGAGAGCCGCCGGAAGGCCGTCCTCGTCGCGGCCGCGCTCCTCACGGCCACGACCCTGGCCGGCTGCGACAGGGGCGGGCACACGGACCTGGGCCTGGCCCTCTCCACGATGAACAACCCCTTCTTCGTGGGCATCAAGGAGGGCGCGCGGGCCGAGGCGAAGGCACGCGGCCTGAAGATCAACATCACGGACGCCCAGAACGACCCCGTGCAGCAGGTCAATCAGATGGAGACGTTCACCAGCCAGAACGTCAAGGCCGCCGTGATCAACCCGGTGGACTCCGACGCGGCCGTCCCGGCCGTGGGCGTGGCGAACCGGGCCCGGGTGCCGGTGATCTCCATCGACCGGGGCGTCAACGGCGGCAAGGTCGGCTCCACCATCGCCTCCGACAACGTCGAGGGCGGCCGCCAGGCGGCGAAGGCCCTCGCCGACGCGCTGGGAGGAAGGGGCAAGGTGGCGTTCCTGGAGGGGCTGCCCGGCACATCGGCGGCCCGGGAACGCGCCAAGGGCTTCGACGCGGGCATCAGGACCTACCCCGGCATCGAAGTCGTCGCCCGCCAGCCGGCCGACTTCGACCGCACCAAGGGCATGGACGTGATGGCCAATATGCTCCAGGCGCACCGGGACGTCACGGGGGTCTTCGCGGCCAACGACGAGATGGCGCTGGGCGCGGCGAAGGCCCTGGGCGCGGCGGCGGGCAGGAACGTCAGGATCGTGGCCTTCGACGGCACCCCGGACGGCGTCCGGGCCGTGCGCGCGGGGACGCTGACGGCGACGGTGGCCCAGCAGCCGAGGCTGCTGGGCAGGGCGGCGGTGGAGTGGGCGGTCAGGGCCGCGCACGGCGAACGGCTGCCGGACCGGGTGAAGATCCCGGTGGTGCTGGTGACCCGCGGGAACGCGGCGGACTTTGAATGACGGCGGACTTCGAATGACGGTGACGATATGAGCGACAGCCACAGCCACTCCTACGTCTACGACTACGACTACGACTACGACGTTCTGGTGATCGGCTCGGCCAACGCGGACCTGACCGTCCGCGTGGCCCGCCGCCCGGGCCCGGGCGAGACCGTCCTGGGCACCGACCTGGTGGAGTCCGCGGGCGGCAAGGGCGCCAACCAGGCAGCGGCGGCCGCCAGGCTCGGCGCCCGGACAGCACTGCTCGCCAGGGTCGGTGACGACGCGTTCGGGCAATTGCTGCTGGAGGCACAGCACGCGGCGGGCACGGAGCTGCGGCACGTGCTGGTGGAGAAGGGTGCCCGAACGGGCACCGCGATGATCGTCGTAGGACCGGACGGGGACAACACGATCGTGGTCTCCCCCGGCGCCAACGCCCGCCTCTCCCCCGCCGACGTACGGGCCGCGCGGGAGCTCGTGGCCGCCTCGACGGTGGTCTCGCTCCAGCTGGAGATCGCCCCGGAGACGGTCCGGACAGCGGTGGAGACGGCGGCCGAAGCCGGAACCCGGGTCGTCCTCAACCCTTCCCCGGCCCCGGAGACCCTGGACGCCCGCCTGCTCACGGCGGCCGACCCGCTGGTGGTCAACGAACACGAGGCCGGGCTCCTCTCGGGCCTGCCCGCCGGCACCCCGACGGACCAGGCCCACGCGCTGCGCGAGCGGGGCGCCCGTTCGGTGGTGATCACCCTGGGCGCGAAGGGCGCACTGGTCCTGGACACGGGGGCACCCGTCCACGTCCCGGGCGTCAAGGTCGAAGCGGTGGACACCACGGGCGCGGGCGACGCCTTCACCGGCGCCCTGGCCCTGCGTCTGGCCCGGGGCGCGACCCTGGAGGACGCGGCCCGCTTCGCGGTCCGGGTGGGCGCGGCGTCGGTGACGCGCCCGGGCGCGCAGCCGTCGTACCCGACGGCGGAGGAACTGGCGTAGGCGGCTGAGCGGCTTTGGCGAAGTCCGGTGCGGTTCGAGCGCCCCGAAGGGGCGCGGGGCAGTGTCGATACGCGGCTACCGCCGCGTGGGCGCGACCAGCCACGACGCACCAGCGGATGACGTACCGGACTTCCAGCGGAGCGCTTAGGCCCGCCGCCCCTGACGCGGCACCAGGTCGACCGCCCCCGGCCCCTCCGCCTCGCACTCCGCCAGTGCCACGATCTCCGCCGAGGCCCTGCCCACCCCCGTGGCCGTGCCGAGCCGCAGGAACGCGACGCGGGCCGCCGTGAGGTGCCGCCCCGCGCGCGTCGTGCGCCGGAGCATCCGGCACAGCCGGCCGAGCGCCAGGGAGCCCTCGGCGACCAGCGGCAGATCGCCGAGCGCCTCCCCGACGCCCAGCGCGTCCGCGAACGCCCCCTCCGCCTCGTCGAAGAGCCCGTCCGCCAGCAGCGTCTCCCCGACGTCGAGCAGCGCCCGCGCGGCCGCCGCGCGCCGGATGTGGAGCCGGGCGGCCTCGCCCTCGGTGACGCGTCCGCCCACCCCGTCCAGCGCCGGGCCGCGCCACAGGCCGAGGGCGCGGCGGTACAGCTCGCCCGCCGACTCGGACGCGTCCCGCCCGGCGGCCGAGGCAGCCGCGTCGACCAGGGCGTCGAAGTCGTCGACGTCGACACCGATGTGCGCGGTGCGCAGCCGGTAGCCGGGCGAGGCGGCGACGATCAGCGGCTCCGTGTACCCGGCGGCGCGGAACGCCCTCCGCAACGCCTGGACGCACAGGGCGATCTGAGCACGCGCGGACAGCGGCGGCCGTTCGCCCCAGATCGCATCGGCGAGGGTACGGACGGAGACCACCCGCCCCCTGGCGAGAGCGAGCAGGGAAAGTACGACGCGCTGTCTGCGCCCGTCGACGGCCACGAGCCGCTCGCCGACCCCGGCGGAGACCGGCCCCAGCAGGGCGAGGGCGACGGGGGCGGCCTCGGGCGGGGCGGCCTGCGCCGCCCCGGTGGTCACGGTCGTCGTGCCGGTCACTGTGCCGGTGCTCATCGCTGTACCTGCCCCCGTGTGCGCGGCGTCGCCGCGTGCGTGCTCTGGTCCCCGCGCGGCCGGTGCCGGCGGGCTGTCCGTACGGACCGGTGCGCCGTCACCCGGCCCGGCGCTCGAGCTCGTTGGCGAAGCGCAGCCAGGAGGCGGCGCAGTGCCGGGCGGCCTGGGCCACCGTCTGCCGCCGGTGGGCGGGCACCGCCTCCAGGAGCCGGCGCCAGCGGTCGCCGCCCATGGCGTGGGCGTTGAGCAGGCGCAGCAGGATGCGGCCGCCGTCGGTGAGCCGGAGCGAGGGATCCATGTGGAGCCTCGACAGGGAGGACGAGCCGTCACCCGCCGCGGCGACGGCGACCGGCGTGGCCACGGCCACCGCCACCGCCGACGAGGCTTCCCTCGCGGGGGAAGTGACGACGTCCGTGCCCCGCCGCTCCGCGTCCCGCAGTTTCTTCGGTACCGGGTCCTGACCGAGCGCCAGTCGCAGCCGGACGTCACGCGCGGTGCCGACGGCGATGCCGGCGTCGTGGGCGATCTCCCTGAGGCTCGCCTCGGGCCGGGCGGCGATGAGTGCTCCGGCGCGGCGCCGGCCGTCCGCCGCGTTGAGCGGGCGGACCCGGCCGTCGCGGCCGGTGCGGGCCGTGGTGGGTGCGGCGGGGTGGCCGGTGCGGCGGCGCAGGGAGGCCACCGTGCTGGCGGCCAGGCCCGCCGCCGATGCGATCAGCCGGTCCGACCAGTGCGGATGGCTCCGGATGATGCGCTCGGCGGCGGCCGACCGGTCCGCCCGGGTGAGGGGAAGGCCACCCGGCCGGGTGTTCGCCCGGACCGCGTGGACGAACGCGTCCTCCTCGCTGCCCTCGAAGAACCGGACCGCGATCCGCTCATCCCCCCGTAGACGAGCGGCTCGCAGCCGGTGCATTCCGTCGACGACCCGCAGGGTGGCGCGGTGGACGACGATGGGCGGCAGGGGGCTGTCCAGCCGGGCGATGGCCTGGACGTGCCGGGGGTCCTCCCCCGCCAGCCGCGGTGACGCCGCGGGCAGCAGGGACGTGAGGGGGAGCACGACGGTGTGCCGCTGATCCGGCCCCGGAACCGTCACGAAACCCCCTCCAGAAGTGCCTCCGGCCGACGGCGGATCACGCCCGGTGGGCGCGGTGCCGCAAGGCCCCGCCCCCGCCAACTGGTGACCGACCGCCCTCTCGGGCCGTCCAACACCAGTCGATCCGCCGACACCGAGGACGCTAAGGAGCGAGCGCGCTCGCTGTCAACCGCGTTATGCGTCCGAGCACATGACCACGCATGACTCGGCACGTGGGGGTGCGCTTCGGCCCGTAAGCTAGATTGACCGCGGGAGGGAGGTGCGATCATGAACGATTCCGAAGCCAGGGCCGCGCGGACGCTGGCCGACAAGCTCAACCACCTCTTCCGGACGGTGGTGCCCGACGGCCGGGAGCCGTACACCACGGAGGAAGTGGCGCGTGCGATCACCGCGGGGGGTGTGTCGATCTCCGGCAGCTACATCTGGCTGCTGCGGAAGGGGCAGCGCAGCAATCCGACGCTGCGGCATGTGGAGGCGCTGGCGAAGTTCTTCGGCGTACCCCCGGCTTATTTCTTCGACGACCAGGTGACGGAGACGGTCGACGCCGATCTGGGCCTCCTGGTGGCACTGCGTGAGCCGCAGGTCCAGCGCGTGGCGCTCCGCGCGGCCGGGCTGTCGGCGGAGAGCCTCCACTCCATCAACGAAGTGATCGAGCGCGTACGCGAGTTGGAGGGTCTCCCGACCAACCGCGCCACCCCGCCCGAGAAGCAGCCCTGAACGACGGAACGATCGTGACAGTACGTCCTTGCGCCGGCGCCGAGACGGTCACCATGCCGCACGGCAAGTCCCTCGACATCCACCGCCCCGTGCCGGGAGCCGTCCGGCCGCCGGTCGTGCTGCTCTGGCACGGCGTCGGGCCCGACGAGCGGGACGTCATGCGGCCGTTGGCCGAGGCGGTCGCGCGCGAGGGGCTGCTCGTCCTCGTGCCCGACTGGCGTTCCGACGAGCCCGACGGCGGCCGGGCGCAGTTGCTGGCGTCGCTGGAGTTCGCCCGTGCGCGGGCGGCGGAGCTCGGGGGCGATCCGGAGCGGTTCGTGCTGGCGGGCTGGTCGGCCGGCGGGTCGGCCGCGGTGGGTGTCGCGCTGCGGCCCGGCATCGCATCCGGCCCGCGCCCGGCGGCCGTGGTGAGCATCGCTTCGCGTTATGACCTCCCGAACCGGACGACGGGCACGGTCCCGCTGACCGACCTGGCCGACCCGGCCGGCCTCGCGGAGACGTCCGCCGTGCCGATCACCCTGGTGCACGGCACGACGGACGCCCTGATCCCCGCCGCGCGCTCGCGGCACCTGAGGGACGCCCTGGCCGCGCGCCACTGGCCGGTGCTGCTGGAGGAGCCGGCGACGGACCACGCGGGCGTGATCATGACGGAGTACGACCCGGTGGCGGGCCGCTGCCGCCCGAGCGAGGATCCCGGCGTGCTCGCGGCCGGCCGGACGACGGCCCGGGCGATCGCCGGGGCCGCCGGGAGGGCGTAGCCCTCAGACCTCGACCCGGTCCCCCCGCTTGAGCCCCGAGCCCTCCGGGACGGCGGCCGGGTCGCTGCCCAGGTCGACGGCCCGGTTCCGGTCGTCGACGAAGACGACGCGCGGCTGGAAGGTGCGGGCCTCGGCGTCGTCCATGGTGCCGTAGGCGATGATGATGACGAGGTCGCCGGGGCTGATCAGCCGGGCCGCCGCGCCGTTGATGCCCAGGACGCCGGAGCCGCGCGGGCCCTCGATGACGTAGGTCGACAGACGGGCGCCGTTGTCGATGTCGACGATGTCGACCTTCTCGCCGGGCAGCAGATCGGCGGCTTCCATCAGATCGGCGTCGACGGTCACGGAACCCACATAGTGGAGGTCGGCCTGGGTGACGATGGCGCGGTGGATCTTCGACTTCATCATGGTGCGCTGCATGGGCATGCTCGGCTACTCCCGGAACTCGGCTCCCTGCCTGCGTTGTTGCAGGTCAAGGGCTGTGCCTTCACTTTACAACGAGCCGCGGACCCGGGCGATGAGCAGGGCGACGTCGTCCTGGTCGTTGCCCTCGCGGAGCTCGGCGAGCAGCAGGTCGCAGGTGGCCTCCAGGTCGAGCCGGTGGCGGTCGAGGAGGTCGACGAGGACCGCGAGGCGGGTGTCGATGTCCTCGTCGCGGGTCTCCACCAGCCCGTCGGTGTAGAGGACGAGCTGGTCGCCGGGGGCGAGCGCCACGCCGACGCTCTCGAAGGGGACGCCGCCCACGCCCAGCGGCGCGCCCGTGGGCAGCTCCAGCAGGACGGGCCGCAGTCCCGGCCGCATCAGGACCGGGGGCAGATGGCCGGCGTTGGCGACGCGGCAGCGCGCCTCGCGGTGGTCGTAGACGGCGTAGACACAGGTGGCGATGGTCTGGTCGAGACCACTGGCGGTGCGGTCGAGGTGGTGGAGCACCCGGCCGGGGTCGAGGCCGAGGCCGGAGAGCGTCCGGGCGGCGGTGCGCAGCTGGCCCATGGCCGCGGCGGCGTTGATGCCGCTGCCCATGACGTCCCCCACGACGAGGGCGCTGCGGGCGCCTCCCTGCGGGATGACGTCGAACCAGTCGCCGCCGACCTGGACGGCCGCTCCGGCGGGCTGGTAGCGGTAGGCGACCTCCAGGCCGATCAGGTTCTGGGGCCGCTGGGGCAGCAGGTTCCGCTGGAGGGTGAGGACGGTGGCACGTTCGCGCTGGTACCAGCGGGCGTTGTCGATGCAGACGGCCGCGCGGGCGGCGAGCTCGCCCGCGAGGACGACGTCGTCCTCGCCGAAGGGCTCGGGGTTGGTGACGCGCTTGAGGTCCAGGGCGCCGAGCACCTCGCCCCGGGCGATCAGCGGTACGGCCAGGTAGGAGTGGAGCCCGGCGCGGCGGAGGAGCCCGGCGGACGTGGCGTCGCGGGCGATCCGGCCCACGTCCGAGGGGGTCACCCGGGCCAGCAGGACGGGCCGGGCGGTGCTCACGCAATGGGCGACCAGGCGGTCGGGGGCGTACTTGGCGATCTCGCCGGGCGGGTCGGCGGCCCGTACGGCGTCGGTGACGGCGTCGCCGCCGGCCGAGGCGACGGCGAGGGCCCGGAAGACGGCGGCCCTTTCGTCCGGCGGGGTGGCGTTGCCGTGGAGGGCGGTGTCGAGGACGTCGACGGCCGCCACGTCGGCCAGGTCGGGGACGACGACCCCGGCCAGTTCCCGGGCGGTCTGGTCGAGGTCGAGGGTGGTGCCGATGAGCACGGACGCGTCGGCGAGCAGGGCCAGTCTGCGGCGGGCCTCGGTGGCCGCCCGGTGCCGGTCGGTGATGTCGACGTCCGAGGTGGCCAGCCCCATCGGCCGGCCGCCGGGGTCCTCCAGCCGGTAGCAGGAGACGAGCCGGGCCCGTTCCCCGGCGGCGGCGTCGGCGGTGGGCCCGACCGTGAAGTGGTCCACCAGGGGGACGCCGGTCGCGAGGACCCGGCGCATGGCCCGCTCCACCGCGTCGGCCTCGTCGGCGGGCAGGAAGGGCAGCGCCTCGCGCACGTGCCGGCCCACATAGGCCCGGGCGGGCAGGCCGTGGATGCGTTCCAGGGCCGGGTTGACCATGACGTACCGCAGCTCGGTGTCGAGGACGGCGAGCCCGATCGGGGACTGGGCCACCAGCCGCAGCGACAGGGCCAGGTCCCGCTCGACGTCCCGCAGGATCTCCTGGTCGGTGGCCATGCCGAGGGCGTAGACCCGGCCGTCCTTGTCTTCCAGCCGCATGTTGCGGAATTCCAGCAGCCGGGTGGTGCCGTCCTTGTGCCGGGCGGGGAAGACCCCGGCCCAGCTGCCGCCGCCGCCCATGACCTTGGCGAACAGCCGCAGGACCTCGTCGAGGTTCTCCTCGTCCACCAGGAGCTGGGCGGCGTACCGGCCCAGGGCCTCGGCGGCGGTCCAGCCGAAGAGCTCCTCGGCCTGCGGGCTCCACAGGACGATCCGGCCGTCCTGGTCGAGGACCACCGCGGCGACGCTGAGCACGTCCAGCAGGGTGCCGGGCTCGTAGGGGGTGCCCCTGGCCCGGCCCGGGTCCGGCCGGGACGCGTCGGTCGTACCCATCGGAGGTCCTCCTTCCGCCCGCTCGGGGTGGTGCGGCGGCCTCGCGCCCGGGTGTGCGCCCGGTCCGTCCTGCGGTCCTCCCTCGCCTCGCCGTCACGCCGCAGCGTCTTCCATGTTCCCCCCGAACCCGCCCACCGCCCACCGCGCGGGCCGCGGCCCCTGCCGGTCGGGCGGGAGCGCCCGGGGGTCAGCCGAGGGGCGTGGCTCCGGGCAGCGGGAGGGTGAACCAGATCGTCTTGCCGCCGCCGGAGGTGTGGTGGCCCCACTCGGTGGCCAGCTGCTCGACGAGCCAGATGCCCCGGCCGTTCTCGCTGTCCGCGCCGGCCTCACCGCACAGCGGCAGCCGGCCGCCGCCGTCGGTGACCTGCACGACCAGCTGGGCGGGGGTGCGGCTGAGGGCGAGCCGGACCTCTCCGGAGCCCTCGGGGACGTGCACGATGGCGTTCGTGACCAGCTCCGAGAGGAGCAGGACGGCGTCGTCGGCGAGCTCGTCGAGGCCCCACTCGGCCAGCAGGCCCCGGGAGAAGCGGCGGGCGGCCGCCACGGAGCGGGGCGAGGAGGGCAGGGAGACCGCGCCGGAGGGCGGCGCCGGGGGCGTCCGGCGGGCCGTCCGGAGGACCGGCGGGCTGTGCAGGCACCAGGGGACCCCGTGGCCCCATTCGCCGAGGACTCCCCGGGGGCGGGTCGTCCACTCGGCGATCGGCTCGTGGGCACGGGGGAAGGCGTCGGCCGTATGCGAGGGACTCAAGGTGTCGCGTCGGAATGCAGGCATCGGGCTCTGGGACGTTCGAGGGGGCGCGAAGGGCGCCGGACGACGGGGTCGTCCTGTGCCCCGCCACGGCCCCGGGGGGGAGCGCCGTGCGGGCCGTCTTCGCAAGGGATTCCCCCAACATTCGCCCCGTTTCCGCCACAGGTCCATACCCTTTGGGTCACCTCCTCCCCACGGAGTGCGATAACCGCAGGCCGGGAGGGGTGTCCGGGGCGTAAAGTCGATGTGAGCGAGACCACGGACCGATGCCCCCCGGGGGGCCGTGCCGGAGCCCCCGGGGCCGCCGGGGCCCGCGTGGCGCGGGCCCCGGCGGGGCGTCCCGTCAGGATCTGGCGGGGCACTCCTTCCACGCGAGGTGGTAGGTGGTGTTGATGCTGCCGTCCGTGGAGTCCATGGTCATAAAGCTGGTGGTCTTGCTGGGGTCGGAGGTGCCCGCGTTGACCCGCAGCTCGGTGTTGATGTTGAAGTTCCGCAGCTCGCCACAGGGCGCCCAGACCAGCGCGGCGATGGGCACGCTGTCGGTGGCCTGCCAGTTGTCGGCGTAGTGCCCCTTGAACGTGTGGCTGCTCGGGGTGGTGACGGGCGAGCCCTGGAAGTAGTACGAGGCCTTCTGGATGCCCGAGGCCCCGGGCTCCAGGCTCGCGTAGCCGCGGTAGTCGGCGGCGGCGATCGCGTAGGTGAAGCCCTGGGGGACGTGGACGTTCAGGTTGAGCTGGCAGTTCTTGCGGAAGTCGGTGGGCTTGGAGCCGACGCCGACCTGGGCGAGGTAGTCGCTGTAGGTGACGGTGAAGGCCGTGTTGTCGGGCGAGACCGCGACGGCGGCGGTCCCGGCCGGACAACCCGAGCCGTTGACCGTGGCGACCTCGATCACGATCTTGTCCGGCGGCGGGTTGGTGATGACGGAGGAGGCGTTGTGCGTGGACAGCGGCGCCGCGAGCAGGGTCGCGATCGCACCCGCGGTGAGAAGACCGGTGGGCATGGCGCTCCAATCGGTTGGGCGGCGGGAGTGATGACGTGACTCAAGTGCCGGACGGCCGGGAGGGCGGGCGGCGACGCGGGTCGCGACACGACCCAAACAAGCCATGCGCATGACAATCCACGCCCTCTTCCGGGGCCCGTAGGACTGGGAGCGTTCGCATCGTAGGGGGCGGGAAGGGGGTTGACCAGACTCTCCGCCCGCGCCCGGCGGCGACCCCCGCGACACGTCCGCCGGGGTGAATTCCCGGGATCTGGCCGAAAGTTGTCGTCGCCTGTGTATCGCCTGGTCACCGGGCGGGAACCGGTCCCGCCCGGTTGTCGCGGGCGGGCCTTTGCGCCAGACTGGTCTTTTAGTTAGGGCTAAAGGTGGCATGCTGCACCCAAGGAAAGCCCGGAAGACAGCTGGTGGGGGGACGACATGGCCTGGCGCAGGAGCGGTCACGAAGGCGGACACGACGCGGCGCCGGCGGGAGCCCGGCTCGCCCGGCAGACGACGGCCTCGCTGGCCGGCCTGCTGGCCGAACGGGACATGACGCGCAAGGACCTGGCCGAGCAGCTCGGCGTCTCCCCCGGCCGGGTCAGTCAGATCCTCTCGGGCGACGAGAACCTCACCCTGCGCTCGCTGGCCGCCGTCGCCGAATCCCTCGACGCCACGATCGAGATCACCTTCCGGGACGCCTCCGGCGACCGGAAGCACCACCACGACGACGCCTCCACCCGTCTGGAGACCGCCCCCGCCTCCCCCCTGGCCCGCTCACGCCGGCACTGAACGGACGGAGCGCGCTCAGCGCTGGGGAACGCCCCGGGTGTCCGCGCCCGGCGCGCCCGGCCCGCCGCCCAGGGCCTCGTCCATGTCCGAGGGGACCAGATAGCGCTCCTTGAGGGCGAGGATCTTCTCCCCGTCGCTGCGCTTGCCGTGCGCGTGCGCGAGCTCCAGCAGATGCCGCAGATACTGCTCGGCCTCCCCGAACGCCCGCTTCACCTGGCGGATCTCATCGGGCCCGGGCAGCCGGCCCTGGAGCCGGGCGGCCTTCTTGACCTTCGTCTCCACGTTGATCCACTTCTGTGCCGCCGTCCGCACCTCCTTGTGCCGCTCGTTGATCTCGCGCTTGGCCAGCGCCCGGGCCCGGCCCGTACGGCCCTGGACGTCGACCCGCAGCAGCAGGTGCGCTCTGATGTCGTCGGCGTAGTAGTCGAGGTGCCAGCAGTCCCGGAAGCCCTCGGCCATCCGCTCGCACCAGTCGGCCCGGTCCGTCCGCAGGCGCAGTGCCAGTTGGTGGAGCAGCAGGGAGTTACCGAGTGTCAGGACGGCCATGGCGGGGCCGCCGCCGTTGCGCTCGCCGCCCCGGCCCCGGGGGCTCACGCCCCAGCCGGTGGCGACGCCCACGGCCATCGGGGGCACGCTGGGGGTGAGGGGCAGCAGGACCCCGCTGGCCAGGGCGGCCATTCCGGAGGTCCACAGCACGACGCACAGCGCCAGCGCCGAGGAGCGCGCCGTCCCCAGCAGCCTGCCGTCCTCCCGGAAGCGGAAGACCAGGCACACCCAGGTGACGGGCGCGCAGACGGCGGCGGGCAGGACCCACTCGGAGATGATGGACGCCTGGTCCAGTGCCACGTCGGCTCCCGGTCGCGAACTCAAGGGGGGCGGCCGCGCCTTGGTGACACCTGCGCCGAGAAGCACGGGCGGCGCGCCGGACCGAGCGCTTGTCCCACTCGGCTCGACAGCTTTCACTCAGCGCGCACCGCGACGACCCGATGATGTTCCCACCGAGGCCATTACGGCGTGCGACGATCCGGCCAACCTCTGGGGGCGACCGAATGATTCACGCCATACCTGTCCGGCGGACGCCACCGGGCCGGGAGGCGGGGCCGGTGCCCGGCCCGGCGGCGTCCGGTCGGCGCGGGGTCAGCCGCGGACCTTGGCCACGACGGCCATGACCAGGGCGGTCAGGGAGGCGCGCAGCTCCTCGTCGACGGGCAGGCCGTCCTCGCCGAGGGCGGTGTGGGCCTTGGCCACGCACAGCTCGTCACCGACGACGTCGGCGCCGCAGGCGGTCAGCACCTTGCGCAGCTCGGCCTGGGCGAACTTGGCGCCGTAGCCGCTGGGGCTGGCACCGATGACGGCGGCGGTCTTGCCGTGGAGGGCGCTGGCCTGGTAGGGGCGGGAGGCCCAGTCGAGGGCGTTCTTCAGCTGGCCGGGCAGCGAGGAGTTGTACTCGGGGGTGGCGAACAGCAGGGCGTCGGCGGCGAGCATCGCCTCGCGCATCGCCCGCACACCGGCGCCCGGCGCGGCCTCGTCGTCCTCGTTGAAGGGCTCGACGGCGGCGAGACCGTCCCACAGCTCCAGCTTCACCTCGGCGCCCGCCAGTTCGCCGGCCGCGCGCAGGATGGCGGCGTTGACGGAGGCGGTACGGGTGCTTCCGGATATCGCGAGGACGCGGACGGTGTCGGTGGTGGTGGCGGTCATGTAAACAAGTTCTCCTGTTGTGACAAAAATGCCGCCTGGACGACGGCTTGACGTACTGAGGATCTGCCAATCAGGGAACGTAGCACCCGCACGGCCGCGTTCCGCCCCAGATGGGACATGGCCTGCTCCGGAACGGCCGCGACGACGGGGGAGGAATGCGGTGAAGTTCCATGAATGGGACGGTCCGGTGGGGGCGCCATGAGGCGGGGTGTCATGGGCCGGGGCGCCATGAGCCGGGAGGTGCTGTCCCGGCAGGCTCCGCGCCCGTATCGCACCCTGGCCTACGGCACCCACCCGGACCAGGTCGTCGATCTGTGGCCCGCGCCCCGGGACGGCGCTCCCCTGGTGCTGATCGTCCACGGCGGCTTCTGGCGGGCCGAGTACGACCGCAGGCACATCCGTCCCATGGCCAACGCCCTGGCCGCGTCGGGGTACGCGGTCGCCGCGGCCGAGTACCGGCGCACGGGGACACCCGGCGGGGGCTGGCCGGGCACCTTCGACGACATCGCGGCGGTGGCGGACGCGACGGCCGGACTCGCCGCGCGTCATGGCGCGGATCCGCGCCGGCAGATCTGGGTCGGCCACTCGGCGGGCGGCCATCTCGCGCTGTGGGCGGCGTCCCGGCACCGGCTGCCGGAGGGCTCGCCCTGGCACGCCGCGCGCACGGAGGCGGCCGTGCTCGCTCTGGCGGGCTGTGCCTCACCGACCCTGGCGGCGCTGTGGGACCTCGACGAGGGGGCGGCGCGAACGCTGCTCGGGGGGACGCCCGAGGGCGTACCGGAACGTTACGCCGCCGCCGATCCGGGGTGGCTGCTGCCCACGGGGGTGCGGGTGACGCTGGTGCACGGTACGGCGGACGAGCAGATTCCGGTGGCGATGAGCCGGACGTTCGCCTCCCGGGCCCGGCGGCTGGGGGATCCGGTGACGCTGGTCGAGCTGCCGGGGGTGGAGCACTTCGCACTGATCGACCCGCGCTCGGCCGCCTGGCCCGAGGTGCTCACCGCGCTCGCCGCGCTGGCGGACCCGGCGCGGTAGGGCCGTGCGGCCCTGACAGGGGCAGGACAGCGGCGCCCGGAGATTCGTAGGCGGCTTCGCTTTGGTCGGAGGCCATGAGGTCGGGCAGGGCCTTCATGCACGCCTTCGAGAGAGCGTCGAAGCGGCTGCCACCGTCGGCAGCCAGTCGGAGCACCATGTTCGGCGTGCGTCGAGAAACGGCTGAAGCCCGATGGGCGGCCAAGCGAATGCGCTGGTAGTCGGTGGTCGTCCATATGGGACTGCGGGTTTCAGTGACCGAAAACCCACTACTGCCGGTGATCGTGTCCGGACAGATTGTCGGTGGTGCGTGCTCTCATACGACCTGCGCGGTGACGTGCCAACGTTCGTAACTGGTGGGGGAGTTTCTTCATGGCGGTGCAGGTGAAGGCGCACGGATGGGGCGGAGTCCCCCTACAGCCCGATGGTGTCCGGTGAGCCGCCGTCCGGTACGGCGTACGGCCCGGCGGCGGGTGTCTCGCCGGTCCAGGAAGAAGGACGAGCAGGTTGGCCTGCTGGCGGCCACGGTCGTGGCGGTCGGGATGGTGGCTGCAGCTGTGCAGTGGCTGCTCGCGCACTGGTGGGTCCTCCTTCTCGCGGCCGTGGGCGCCGCTGTCGCCGGTGGCCTCTGGCTGCGGCAGGTGCGGCAGCGGGCCGAGTGGGAACGCGCCCGGACGCAGGCCCTGCGGATGCGCATCGCCGAGCTCGACGCACTGGATCACCGCGCCTTCGAGTTCGCCATACGGGACTTGATGCGGCGGGATGGTTGCCGGGCAGAGCGACTGGGGGGTGCGGGAGACAACGCCTGCGACGTGCGTGCTGTCGACCCTGCCGGTCGTGTCTGGGCGATCCAGTGCAAGCACCGGCGGGACGGAGACCGGGGCTCCGCCGTCGGTGTCGGGGTGCTGCAGCAGGTCAATGGCACCGCTCGACAGATCCACGGGGCAGACATAGCGGTCGTCCTCACCAACGGCCGCTTCACCTCCAAGGCCGTCCCCTGGGGGCAGGAACACCGAATCCACCTCGTTGATCGCCGCTTGCTCGGCGAGTGGGTGGCAGGCTCCCGTCCCCTGTGGGATCTGCTGGACCGTATCCCGCCGGCACGTCGCCCGACCGCCCTGTCCTGACTCGCGGGGCGGGATGACGGATGCGGTGGATCAGCGTGGGCGTGCCGTGAATCCAGCCACTGGACCGGCACTCTGGCCCCATCCGCTGCTGATAGGGCCACCGCGGTGCCCACTTCGGGCTATGCAGGAAGGAGGGGAAGGCAAGTGCTGGGGGGAGGGGACTCGTCGGATGACCATCAACGTGGCGCTCTTGCTGGCCATCATCATCGTCGTGCGACTGCGCCGGCGCACAGAAGCCCGGAGCCGGTTCGACGAAAAGCTCACCGTGGTCATTGTGCTGGTGTTCGGAGTACTGATCGCTCCGACCAGCTTCGGACAAGGGATACTCAACGTTGTGGGGCAGCTCGCACGGAGCATCTCGCAGAACAGCGGGTTCTGAGAGCCTCCGGACACTTTGTGATGTTTAGGCCCATTCAATCAGACCGCATGGGCCCCCGCCCGCAGACCATCCTGCGGAGCGTCCCTCTGCTGGGGTGGCAGGTGCCGAAGGGGCTATGAACGCCGGTTGTTCCCTTCGATGAAGCTGGTCACGCGCTCTGCGTAATCGTTCGGGTGGCTGATCTGGGGGATGTGCCCGGCTCCTTCGAAGGTGTGTGTCTCCGCTTGGGGCAGAGCTCGAGAGAGCCTGGCGGTGATCGTGGCGAACCACGGCGGGCTCTCCGTTCCCTTCGTCAGCAGGGCCGGTCCGGTGTAGCCGGAGAGGCGGCTGAGGTCGAGATTCGCCCACCCCGGGTCGGCCTGCTCGTCCACGAAGGTGGGGGCGTTGGTGATGAATGTTTCGCGGAGCTGTTCCGGCAGCTGGTCCCAGGCGCCGGGCCCCAGGGCGATCTCCTCCGCGAACTGGCGCGCTCCCGCGAGGGTCTCGTCCGCGCGCAGGTGGGCGAGGACGGATTCGATCTTCTCTTCGGTGGCTGCCATCAGCGGCAGCAGCTCGGCATCATCGGCCACGATTCCCATGAGTGGGGGCTCGTGGGCGATGAGGCCCCGGAAGAGCTCGGGCCGCCGGGCCGCAAGGCCGAGTGCGGTCGAGGCGCCGAAGGAGTTGCCCGCGACGTACGCCGGCGCGAACCCGAGGGTCTCGATCAGCGCGGCCAGGTCTTCCTCGTCCTCGAACCGGGATCCCTGCCCTGGCGGGCGTTCGCTCTGGCTGTGTCCCCGCCGGTCGTAGATGAGCACCCGAAACCTCAGCGCGAGGGCGTGCAGCACCGGGGCCCAGCTGTCGTGGTCGCTCCAGGAACCGTGTACGAGCACCAGCGGATCGCCATCCCCGCCCACTTCGAAGAAGAGTTCGACGCCGTTCGCTCCGACCCGTGGCATACCTGTCTCCTTACCGGCCGACGGCGGCTGCTGGAACCAGTGAGGCACCGCACCCCCGGCCGGTGCAACTGCGGTAGGCCGAACGCCGCACTTCCGGACGCCGCGTGCCCCGGAACGGATCAAGCCGCCCCGGCGGGGAGGGAAGTCGGCGACGCGGGAACGCCAGAGGGCCGGACCGCTGATGCGGTCCGGCCCTCTGGGCTGGCGGAGGATACGAGATTCGAACTCGTGAGGGGTTGCTCCCAACACGCTTTCCAAGCATGCCGCGAGCGGCCTCAGCACGGCCGTCACTCCTCCAGCGGCGGGTTCTCGGCCAGCCAGTCGAGGTAGTGCGGGCTGCGGCGCACGGCGGTGGCGTAGACGCGGTCGGCGCGGGCGGCGATGACGGGGGCGTGCGCGCTGAGCGCGCCCTGCCGGTGCCACAGCAGCAGGTGCCGGAGCCGTAGGGGGGTGCCCGTCAGGGGGCGCGGGACGATGCCCGGGGTGGCGCGGAAGGTGGCCTGCCCCAGGCCCACCGCCTGGCCGTCGGCGATGAGTTCGCGGGCCGCCCCGGCCTCGGCGTCGTGCCGGACCTTCGGGGTGAAGCCCGCGCGGGCGCAGGCGGCGGTGAAGGAGTCGAACAGGCCGTTGCCCTGACTGGCCGGAAGGGTCCACTCCGCGTCGGCCAGCTCCGCCAGCCGGAGCTCCGGCCGGGCGGCCAGGGGGTGGACCTGGGGCAGCAGGACGAAGGCCGGTTCGGTGGCAACGGTCGCCGAGCGCAGGTCGGGCGGCAGCTCGGAGGACGGCCGGACGTACTCGGCCACGGCGGCCAGGTCCTGCTGGCCGCTGACGACGAGGTCGGCGGCGGTGGCGAGGTTGGGCTCGGTGCGCAGGGTGGGCAGGGCGCCGGGGAAGAGTTCCTGGAGCTCGCGCACCAGGCCCACCGCGAGCGGGCCGGGGGTGGCCACGTACCGCAGGGGGCGGCGGCCCTCGGTGGAGCCGGTGTGCAGCGCGGACTCGCGCTGGATCGCCTCGATCGACGGCAGCACCGAACGCGCCCTGGCGAGCACGAACTCGCCCAGCGCGGTGGGCGCGGCACCGTGCCGTGACCGGGCGAACAGGGCGCCGCCCAGGACCCGTTCGATCCGCCGGATCTGGGCGGTGAGGGAGGGCTGGGAGACGCCGAGCGCGGCGGCCGCGCGGGTGATGCTGCCGGCGTCGGCTATCGCGCAGACCACCTTGAGGTGGCGCACTTCGAGATCCATAACCCGCATCCTATGGACGAATGCGATTACTTGAAAGTTTTAGTTCTTGTCAGGATGGTGACGCCGCACAGCATCGAACGGAATTCCGGGAGGACACCGATGGCCGACAGGGGCGACGTGCTCATCGCGCGCCGAGTCATGGAGCTGGTCCTGCGTCACCAACGCAAGGGACAGCACACGGGCGGCTGCGCGCGGACCCCCTGCCCGGACTGCCGGGACGCCCATCTCGCCCGCGTCACCCGCTACGTCGAGGCCGGCGAGCCGGTGCGGTTCGTGCTGCCGGCCTTCCCCGGCAAGTCCCCCAACGCCGCCAAGGTGCTCGGGACGCTGCCCGACACGGCGGAGCGGCTGGCGCTGGACTTCCTCGCCGGGCTGACCGCGCGGATCCGCGCGGTGCACGCGCCGGGGGCCGAGATCCTCATCTGCTCCGACGGCCGGGTCTTCAGCGACGCGGTCGGCATCCCGGACCCCCACATCACCGGCTACCAGCGGGAGATGCAGCGGCTGATCGACGCGCTGCCGGAGCCCAGCGGCATCGGCCTGTTCAACCTGGAGGACGTGCCCGAGTTCGCCGGGCTCGGCCACGACCGGATGCGACAGCTCCTCGCCGAGCGGTACGCCGAGCCCCTGGAGTCGCTGAAGGAGCGGGTGCGGGCGGGCGAGGAGGTCGCGCTCTACCGGGCCATGACGCGCTTCCTGTTCGAGGACGGCGACACCCCCGGCCGCACCGGCAGCAGGGCCGCCCTCCAGCGCGACGCCCGGGCCCGCGCCTACACCGTGATGCAGCGCAGCAAGGCGTGGGGCGACCTGCTCGCCGAGCGGTTCCCCGGAGCCGTGCGGCTGTCCATCCACCCGCAGTCCTGCGGCGCGGAGAAGCTCGGCATCCACCTCGTGGACACCCCGGACAACTGGCTGACGCCCTGGCACAGCGTGGCGCTGGACACCGGCGGCGGCCGGTACGTCCTGGTCAAGCGGAGCGAGGCCGAAGGGCGGGGCGCCGAGCCGGTCCTGGTGGCCGGCCGCCCGAGCCACTACGCGCTCCGCTCCCCCGTCACGGCTCCCGTCACGGCTCCCGTCACGGCCGCCGCGCCCGCCCCCGCGGCCTCCGCCGCCTGACCGGGCACCCCACCCCCCGTATCCACCGAAGGGCCCGCCATGACCAGCACCCCGGACACCACCGACCGCCTCTCCGGTCACCCCGTCACCGCGCTGGAGCCGTTCGGCGTCCGCGTCGACGCCGCCTCGCCCGGCGCCGATGTCACCGGCCTGTCCATAGCCGCACTCCGCGAACTGACCATGCGTCATCATCTGGTGCTGCTACGCGGTTTCACCGCCTTCGCCGACGCCGGGGCGCTCACCGGGTGGAGCGCCCGCTGGGGCGAGATCGGCATGTGGCCCTACGGGGCCGTGCTGGAGCTCGTCGAGCACGACGAGCCCGACGACCACATCTTCGACCACCGCTACGTACCGCTGCACTGGGACGGCATGTACCGCGAGCAGATCGCCGAGTTCCAGATCTTCCAGTGCGTCACCGCGCCGGGCGAGGGCGACGGCGGCCGGACCACGTTCTCGCAGACCGAGGCCGTGCTCCGCGACGCCGCCCCGGAGCACCGGGAGCTGTGGGAGCGGGTCACCGGCCGCTACCGCCGGGCGGTCACGGACTACGCGGGCGAGTGCGTCTCGCCCGTCGTCACCACGCGCCCCGGCGGCCGCGCGGTGATCCGCTACAACGAGCCGGTCCCGGCGGGCGAGGTCTTCCTCAACCAGCCGGACCTGGAGTTCACCGGCGTGCCCGGGGAGCTGCTGCCCGAGTTCCACCGCACGCTGCGGGCCGCCCTCCACGACCCGCGCCACCTGTACGCCCACGCCTGGCGGGACGGGGACGTGGTCGTCGCCGACAACTACACGCTGCTGCACGGCCGGGAGGCCTTCACCAGCCGCTCGCCGCGCCATCTGCGGCGCGTCCACGTGCTCGGCACCCCGCCGCTGGAGAACACGGCACTGATACGTGGGTAGGGCTCAGGCCAGCGGCAGCTCGGCCCAGATGACCTTGCCCTCGGGGGTGTAGCGGGTGCCCCAGCGCTCGGCGAGCTGGGCGACGAGGAACAGGCCCCGGCCGCCCTCGTCCTCCGCCGCCGCGTAGCGCAGGTGCGGGGCCGTGCTGCTGGTGTCGGACACCTCGCAGATGAGGACCCGCTCGCGCAGCAGCCGCACCCGGATGGGGCCGGAGGCGTGCCGGATGGCGTTGGTGATCAGCTCGCTGAGGATCAGCTCCGTGGTGAACACCGCCTCCTCCAGCCCCCACTCGCTCAGCTGCCGGGTGACGTCGGCCCGGGCGCGGCCCACCACGGCCGGGTCGGAGGGCAGCTCCCACTCGGCCGACCGCCCGGGCTCCAGGATCCGGGTGCGCGCGGCGAGCAGGGCGATGTCGTCGGTCTGCTCGGCGGGCAGCAGCGCCTCCAGGACGGCCTCGCAGGTCTGCTGGGGCGTGCGGCCCGGCCGGGCCAGGGTGTGGGCGAGGATGGTCAGGCCGGTGTCGAAGTCACGGCGGCGGTCCTCGACGAGGCCGTCGGTGTAGAGCACCAGGCTGCTGCCCTCGGTCAGGGTCAGCTCCATGGCCTCGAAGGGCATGCCTCCCACACCGAGCGGCGGGCCGGCGGGCAGCTCGGGGAAGGTGACCTCGCCGTCCGGGGTGACCACGGCCGGCAGGGGGTGGCCCGCGCGGGCCAGGCTGCAGCTGCCGGAGGTGGGGTCGTAGATGGCGTACAGGCAGGTGGCGCCCGCGATCGCGGCGCCCCCGCCCGTTTCCCCACCGGTTTCCCCACCGGCCTCCGCCGCCTCCTGGTCGATGCGGGCGACCAGCTCGTCGAGGTGGCCGAGGAGCTCGTCCGGGGGCAGGTCGAGGGCGGAGAAGTTCTGCACGGCCGTGCGCAGCCGCCCCATGGTGGCGGCGGCGTGGAGGCCGTGGCCGACCACGTCGCCCACGACGAGGGCGACCCGGGCGCCGGGCAGCGGGATGACGTCGAACCAGTCGCCGCCCACCCCGGCCTGGGCCGGCAGATAGCGGTAGGCGATGTCGAGGGCGCTCTGCTCGGGCACGCCGCGCGGCAGCAGGCTGTGCTGGAGGGTGACGGCCATGGCGTGCTCGCGGGTGAAGCGGCGGGCGTTGTCGATGCACACGGCGGCACGGGCGGCCAGCTCCTCGGCCAGGGACAGGTCCTCCTCCTCGAAGGGCTCGCTCCCCTCGGTGCGCCAGAAGTTGACGATGCCCATCAGCACGCCGCGCGCCTTCAGCGGCACGGTGATCAGCGAGTGGAAGCCGTAGTCCAGGATCTGCTGGGTGCGCATCTGGTCCTGGGTGCGCCAGCCGGTGGACGTCGAGAGGTCCGGTACGAGCACGGGGTGCCCGCTGACGAAGCCCTGGGCCTGCGGAGTGGGCGCCGCGAACCGGTGGAGCTCGCCCGCCCCGTACAGGGGGTGGTCGTCGCGGACGCCGCTGACCGCGACCCGGCGCAGCTCCGGGGCGCCGGCCGTCGAGGGGCGGGGCTCCTCGCCGTGGAGGACGGGCTCGGAGAGGTCGACGGTGGTGTAGTCGGAGAAGCGGGGGGAGGACACCTGGGTGAGTTCCTCGGCGGTGCTCCTGACGTCCAGGGTGGTGCCGACGGCCACGCTCGCGTCGTAGAGCAGCCGCAGCCGTTCGCGGGCGACCTCGGCCTTGCCGGCGAGCGCGCGCAGCTCGGTGGAGTCACGCAGCGTGGCCACGCTGCCGGGCGGGCCGCCCCCGCGGTCGGTGCGCCGGTTGTTGACGGCCAGCATCCGCTCCCCGACGGGGATCACCTCGTCGGTGGCGACCCGGCGGGAGACCAGCAGTTCCGCCATCCGGGGGTCGAGGCCCAGGTCGTCGACGGGCCTGCCCTCGGCGTCCGGGGGCAGGTCCAGCAGCCGGCGGGCCTCGTCGTTGGCCAGCATGACCCGGCCGTCGCCGCCGACGATGACCACGCCCTCGCGCACCGCGTGGAGGACCGCGTCGTGGTGCTCGTACATCCGGGTCATCTCGGCCGGGCCCAGGCCATGGGTCTGGCGCCGCAGCCGTCTGCTGGCCAGCCAGGTGCCGCCCGTGGCCAGCAGCAGCGCGATGGCACCGGCGATCAGCACCACGGGCAGCAGCCGGTCGGCGGCGCTGCTCACCCGGCTGACCTTCATCCCGGACGCGACCATGCCCACGACGTGGCCGTGGTCGGTCACCGGGACGACGACCTGGAGCTCCTCGCCCAGGGGGCCGTTGACGTCCTCGACGGTGGTGCGGCCCTGAAGCGAGGGCCCGATCGTGCCGACGAACTTCTTCCCGATCAGCCGGGGGTCCGGGTGGGAGTAGCGGATGCCCTGCCGGTTCATCACGACGATGAAGTCGACCCCGCCCTTGCGGCGGGCGTCCTCGGCCAGGGGCTGGAGCACGGCGGACGGGTCGGGGCCGCGCAGCGTGGCCACCATGCCGGGGCCGTGGGCGAACGCCTCGGCGGCGGCGAGCGAGCGGTCGCGCGCCGCCTGGAATCTGTCGCTCCGCGCCTGGAGCAGCAGGGTGACCGCCGCGGCCACGACGAGCAGCACGACGATCAGCACCTGCAGCACGAACATCTGTCCGGCGACGCTACGGGTGCTCGCCACGGCGAACCAACGGCCCGAGGGCCTCCAGGAGCGGCCCTGGCTTCGGGCCATACCCCATGTCTACCCTGCCGCCTTCCGCCGCGCGAACGGTACGCGGTCACACCGGGCGACCACCGGCCGGCCCGGAGGCGGTCCGGCGCGCCCGGGCGCGTGTCGGGACGGGCCGAGCGTCGTTGACCATATCGGGCCCAATCGCCCTCCCGCCCCGCAATCGAGACCAAGGATCCGTGATGCGCCTGATCCGCACCGCAGTGGCCGCCCTCGGGGGCCTTCTCCTCGCCGTCACGCTGCCCGGCAGCACGGCGGTCGCCGCGAACGGCCAGTTCCTCTGGCTGGGCCCGAAGGCGAAGGCCTACTCCATCCAGAACCCGCCCGACAACAAGTGCTACGACATGGGGCAGGAGGCCCGCGCCGCCCGGAACGAGACCAAGACGCCGCTCGTCGTCTACTCCAAGAAGAAGTGCAAGGGGGACGCGACCCGGCTCGCCCCGGGGCAGCAGGCGCCGCAGGGCGCCGGCTTCCAGAGCGTGATCTTCAACCCGCGCTGAGCCGGCACGGAGCACCGAGCGCGCCGCCCGGGCCGGACACCGGCCCGGGCGGCGGCCTGTCCGGGCCACGCCGGCCCCGGGCGTCCCGCTGGTCCCGCCGGTCCCGCGCCACTCCCCTGTTCCCCGCGGTGCGGCCGCCGGGTGGCGTGGATACGGGACCGCCCCGGCCGGCGGGTGCCGGTCGGGGCGGTGTGCCGGGCGTACGGCGGGACGGCGGTGGGCCGTCCGGGCCGGGTCCGGGCGTGGGTCAGGCCAGGGTCGCGACGGCCTGGTTGAAGGTCGCGGACGGGCGCATGACGGCCTCGGCCTTGGTCACGTCGGGCTGGTAGTAGCCGCCGATGTCGGCCGGCTGCCCCTGGACGGCGTTCAGCTCGTCGACGATCTTCTGCTCGTTGGCGGTGAGCGTCTCGGCGAGCGGGGCGAAGGCCTTGGCCAGGTCCGCGTCGGTGGTCTGCGCGGCCAGCTCCTGGGCCCAGTACATGGCCAGGTAGAAGTGGCTGCCGCGGTTGTCGATGCCGCCGACGCGACGGGTCGGGGACTTGTCCTCGTTGAGGAAGGTCGCCGTGGCGCGGTCGAGGGCGTCGGCGAGGACCTGGGCGCGCTGGTTGCCCGTGGTCTTCGCGAAGTGCTCCAGGGAGGGGACCAGCGCGAAGAACTCGCCGAGCGAGTCCCAGCGCAGGTAGTTCTCCTTGACCAGCTGCTGGACGTGCTTGGGGGCGGAGCCGCCCGCGCCCGTCTCGAAGAGGCCGCCGCCCGCCATCAGCGGGACGACCGACAGCATCTTGGCGCTGGTGCCCAGCTCCAGGATCGGGAACAGGTCGGTGAGGTAGTCACGGAGCACGTTGCCGGTGACGGAGATGGTGTTCTCGCCGCGGCGGATGCGCTCGACGGACAGCTTGGTCGCCTCGACCGGGGACAGGACGCGGATGTCCAGGCCCTCGGTGTCGTGCTCCGGCAGGTACTGCCGGACCTTGGCGATCAGGTTGGCGTCGTGGGCGCGGTTCTCGTCGAGCCAGAAGACGGCCGGGTCGCCGGTGGCGCGGGCGCGGGTGACGGCCAGCTTCACCCAGTCCTTGATCGGGGCGTCCTTGGTCTGGCAGGCGCGGAAGATGTCGCCGGCGGAGACGGTCTGCTCCAGGACGACGTTCCCCGCCTGGTCGACCAGGCGGACGGTGCCGGTGACCGGGATCTCGAAGGTCTTGTCGTGGCTGCCGTACTCCTCGGCCTTCTGGGCCATCAGGCCGACGTTGGGCACGGTGCCCATCGTGGCCGGGTCGAAGGCGCCGTGGGCGCGGCAGTCGTCGACGACGACCTGGTAGACGCCCGCGTAGCTGCTGTCGGGCAGCACGGCGAGGGTGTCGGCCTCCTGGCCGTCCGGGCCCCACATGTGGCCGGAGGTGCGGATCATGGCCGGCATGGAGGCGTCGACGATGACGTCGCTGGGGACGTGGAGGTTGGTGATGCCGCGGTCGGAGTCGACCATCGCCAGGGCCGGGCCCTCGGCGAGCTCGGCCTCGAAGGACGCCTTGATCGCGTCGCCCTCGGGCAGCGCCTCCAGGCCCTTGAAGATGCCGCCGAGGCCGTCGTTCGGGGTCAGGCCGGCCGCGGCCAGGGTGCCGCCGTGCGCCGCGAAGGTCTTCGGGAAGAAGGCGCGGACCACGTGACCGAAGATGATCGGGTCGGAGACCTTCATCATCGTGGCCTTCAGGTGCACCGAGAACAGCACGCCCTCGGCCTTGGCACGGGCGACCTGCGCGGTGAGGAACTCGCGCAGCGCCGCGACGCGCATGACGGAGGCGTCGACGACCTCGCCGGCGAGCACCGGCACGGACTCGCGCAGGACGGTGGTGGAGCCGTCGTCACCGGCCAGCTCGATGCGCAGCGCGCCGTCCTCGGCGATGACCGCGGACTTCTCGGTGGAGCAGAAGTCGTCGGCGCCCATGGTGGCGACGTTCGTCTTCGACTCGGAGGTCCAGGCGCCCATGCGGTGCGGGTGGGTCTTGGCGTAGTTCTTCACCGAGGCGGGGGCGCGCCGGTCGGAGTTGCCCTCGCGCAGGACCGGGTTGACGGCGCTGCCCTTGACCTTGTCGTAGCGGGCGCGGATGTCGCGCTCCTCGTCGGTCTTCGGGTCGTCCGGGTAGTCCGGCAGCGCGTAGCCCTGCGCCTGGAGCTCCGCGACGGCGGCCTTCAGCTGCGGGATCGAGGCCGAGATGTTCGGCAGCTTGATGATGTTGGCACCGGGCGTCTTGGCCAGCTCGCCGAGCTCGGCGAGGGCGTCGGCGACGCGCTGGCCCTCCTCGAGGTACTCGGGGAAGCCGGCGATGATCCGGCCCGCCAGGGAGATGTCACGGGTCTCCACAGTGACCCTGGCCTGCGAGGCGTAGGCCTTGACCACGGGCAGGAAGGAATGCGTCGCCAGGGCCGGCGCCTCGTCGGTGTGGGTATAGATGATGGTCGAGTCAGTCACCGGGTGCTCCGCTCCACGTCTATAACATTGCTTGACATCAAGATATCTCGTACCGGGCGTCTCTTCGACAGGACCCCGCCCCGGGGCCTTTCGGGGGCACCGGGGCCGGACGGAAGACCGGACGAAAGAGGGGATCCGCCCGCCGTGGACGTGCTGGAGGAGCACCGGGCCCTGCTGGAGCGGCTGCTGCCGGGCGAGCGGGCCGGGGAGCTGGTCGTCCACCGGGGACAGTTCCACCAGGTGGTGATCGGCGGCACGCGCGTGGTGTGCTTCGCCCGCACCGGCGCGGCGGCGGCCCGGCTGCCCCGGCGGGCCGCCGTGCTGCGCGCCCTCGCCACCGTCGACCTGGGCTTCCGCACCCCGGAGCCGCTGGAGGAGGGCCCGGCCCATCTGGTGCTCGGCCGGATCCCCGGGGCCCCGCTGGGGGAGGACGCCCTCGCCGCACCCGGCGCCCTCGACGCCGTCGCCGAGCAGTACGCCGCCCTGCTCGCCGGGCTCGCCGCGGCGGGTGCCGACGAGAAGGTCCGCGCGGCGCTGCCGGGGGCGCCGGAGGGCGGGTGGCGCGCGTTCGCGGACGGGGTGCGGGCCGAGCTCTTCCCGCTGATGTCCGCGACCGGGCGGGAGCGGGCCGGGCGCGAGCTGGCGGCCCTCGACGCGCTCCCCCACCTGACCACGGCCGTGGTCCACGGCGACCTCGGCCGCGAGAACGTCCTGTGGGACACGTCCGGCGGGCTGCCGAGGCTGAGCGGAGTGGTCGACTGGGACGAGGTCTCCCTCGGCGACCCCGCCGAGGACCTCGCGGCCATCGGCGCCGGCCACGGCGAGGAGCTGCTGCGGCGGGTCATCGGGCTGCGCGGGCCGGACGAGGGCGTCGGCGGGCGCGTCGCCGCGATCCGCGGCACCTTCGCCCTCCAGCAGGCCCTGTACGCACGCCGCGACGGCGACGAGGAGGAGCTGGCGGACGGCCTGGCCGGCTACCGCTGAGCCCGGGCCGGAACGCGGCGTACCGCAGGGGCGGCACCGATGCCCACCCCGGCGGTACGCGGCGCGGGGAGGTCAGGCCCGGTCGCGGGCCTGCCGACGGCGCGCGGTCAGGACGATGGCGGTGCCGCCGGCCGCCAGGGCGCCGGCTCCGGCGAGGGCCATCACGGCGGTGCGGTCGTCGCCGCCCGTCTCGGCGAGCTGCCCGCCCTGGGCGGCGGGGGCGTTTGCGGCCTTCACGGCGGCGGGCGCCGCGGCGACGGTGTGCGGGGCCGGGGCGGCTGCCGCGTGCCCGGCTTCACCGCCGTGCCCGCCCGCGCCGCCCTCGCCGCCCTGCCCGCCGTGTCCGCCGTGGGAGACCGTCGACTTGTGGGCCTCGGCGGCGATCTGCTGCTCGCCGGGGGCGGCGGCGAGCGGGGCCTTCGCGTCCGGGGAACGGCCGAAGTCCACGTCGGAGCAGGTGTAGAACGCCTCGGGGCTGTCCGAGCGCTGCCAGACGCTGTAGATCAGATGCCGGCCCGACCGCTTCGGCAGCTTCCCGTCGAAGACGTAACTTCCGTTCCGCAGCGTGGGGTCGGTGACCTTGGCGAACGGCTTCGCCTCCAGGTCCGACCACTTCAGCGGCTTCTTCGGGTCGTACCCGTCCTTCGTGATGTACAGCTCGAACGTGCCCCGGTGCGGGGCGGTCGCCCGGTAGCGGAACGTGTGGGCGCCGGGGCTCAGCCGCGTCCCGGGCCAGTCCGCGCGCGGCAGGTCCAGCCCCCGGTACTTGGCGCGCCCGGCGCTGCACAGCTTGCCGTCCGGGATGATCTGCCGGTGCCGGCCGGCGGCGGTGCCGATGTTGACCTCGTTCCAGTCGTACAGCGGCTGGGTGCCGCCGGCCGCCACCAGCGCCTTGCACGCGGCCGAGCGCGGGTGCTCGGGCCCTTCCGCGAAACAGGCCGCCACCCGGCTCACCGGGTCCGACATCGAACCGTGCGCGTCGGCCGGGCCGGTGGCCAGGGCCGAGAGCGCGAGCGGCCCGGCAGCGAGCACACCGACCCGGGCGGCGCGGCGCGCGGTCGTACGACGAACATCCATGGGGGGTCTCCTTCGTGAAGCGGAACGCCCCGCACGCTAGCCCCGCCGGCCCGCGTGAACGCCCGTCGAAAGCGCTACCGGCCAGTCCTTATGCCTCTCTTAAGACGGCCCTGAGGCGGCGCTCAGACCGGGTGTCCCGCGCCGGGACGCGCCCCGGCCCCGCCGTCGGCGGCGGGCTCCCCGGCGCGGGCGGCCGCCGGCCAGGGCGAGCCACACGCGCACCTCCGTTCCGCCGAGTACCGACCGGCCGATGCGGATGTCCCCGCCGGTCGACTCGGCGACGCGGCGGACGATGTCCAGGCCCAGGCCGGTGGAGCCGGGGCCGCCGGCGCCGTGGCCCCGGCGGAGGGCGGCGCCGGGGTCGGCGATGCCCGGGCCGGCGTCGGAGACGAGCACGATCACGGCGTCCTCGCCGTGGTGGACGTCGACCGCGAAGGCGGTGCCCTCGGGGGTGTGCCGGAAGACGTTGCCGAGCAACGCGTCGAGCGCGGCGACGAGTTCGGGGCGGGGCACCGGGACCCTGGCCGGCGCGGCGGCGCCGGCGAGCCGTGCCGTGCGGCCCTCGTCCTCGGCGAGGGCGGACCAGAAGGCCATCCGGTCGCGGATCACCTCGCAGGCGTCGCAGCCGGGCGCGGGCCGCGCCTGCCGCTCGCCCCGCTCCCGTGCCGTACGGATCAGCTGGTCGACCTCGCGCTCCAGCTGGGCGACGGCGGAGCGGGTCTGCTCGGCGGCCGGGCCGTCGCCGAGCGAGGCGGCGTTGAGGCGGAGGACGGTGAGCGGGGTGCGCAGCCGGTGGGAGAGGTCGGCGGCCAGCTCCCGTTCGCCCTCCAGGAGCCGTACGATCTTGTCGGCCATGGCGTTGAACGACGCTGCCGCCGCGCGCAGTTCGGCGGGCCCCTCCTCGCGCACCCGCACCTCCAGCCGCCCCTCCCCGAGCGCGCCGGCGGCCTCGGCGAGCCGCACGGCCGGGCGTACCAGGCGCGTGCCGAGGCGGTCGGTGACGGCGACCGCGCCGACGACCAGGCCGAGGCCCGTCCCGGCGAGGACCAGCCAGGAGGCGGTGACGCCGGCGCCCACCGCCTCGTGCGGCACGTAGACCTCGACCACCGCGAACCCGCCCGTCGCGAGGGCCGTCGGCTGGAGCAGCACATAGCCGCCGGGCACGGGGGCGACGGCGGATCGGCCGCCGCGGGCCGTCTCCACATCGCGCGGGGCGGCACGGACGCGGCCGATGCGGTACGCCTCATGGGCGCCGGTGCCGCCGGTGCCGGCCGGCACATGGACGGCCAGCCGCCCCTCGCCCCCGGCCCGCGAGCCGGCGACCGCCCGTTCCAGCCGGTCGCGGTCGGCGGTGACGGCGAGCGCGGGCCGGATCCGGGCGGCGCGGCGCTCGGCGTCGGCGAACGCCCGGTCGCGGGCCAGCTCCCTGACCACCAGCCCGAGCGGCACGGCGAAGGCGAGCACCACCATCACGGTGACGGCGAGCGAGACCCTGATCAGCGCCCATCTCACGCGTGCTCCACGGCCGTCGGCGGCGCCTCCAGCTTCACACCGACCCCGCGGACGGTGCGCAGGTAGCGCGGCCGGGCGGCGGTCTCGCCCAGCTTGCGGCGCAGCCAGGACAGGTGGACGTCTATGGTCTGGTCGTCGCCGTAGGACTGCTGCCACACCTCGGCGAGGAGTTCCTTGCGGGGGACGACGACGCCCGGCCGGCCGGCGAGGTAGGCCAGCAGGTCGAACTCGCGCCGGGTCAGGTCGAGCGCGTCGCCGCCGAGTTCGGCGTGGCGCCGTAACGGGTCGACCGTCAGAGCGCCCACCCGCAGCACCCTCGGCGGCTCGGGCTCGCCCGCCCCGCCGCCCCCGCCCGCCCGGCGCAGCACGGCGGCCACGCGGGCCGTCAAGTGGGCGCCGGAGAAGGGTTTGACGAGATAGTCGTCGGCGCCGTCGGTGAGCAGGCGGACGATCTCGGCTTCGTCGTCCCGCGCGGTGGCCACGATGACCGGCACGTCGGTGATGCCGCGCAGCATCTTCAGCGCCTGCGCCCCGTCGAGGTCCGGCAGCCCGAGGTCGAGGACGACCGCGTCGAAGCCGACCTGTGCCACCTCCCGCAGTGCTTCGAGAGCCGTGCCCACGCTGCGCACGGTGTGCGCGGCCTCGGTCAGCTGGCGGATGAGCGCGGAGCGCACGAACGGATCGTCCTCGACGACGAGCAGTCTTGCCATGGGCCGCACCGTACGCCATACGGGTGAGGCCCATGAGCCGGATGAGACGGGTCTCAGCGCTTGGGGATCTCGTCCCACAGCTGCTGGGCGGTCTTCCCGGTGCGCTCGCGCCACCACTGGTTGTCGCCGTCCTGCCCGTACGAGCCGTCGTGGCCGGCGACGTTCAGCTTGCGCACGATGTCGCCGTCGTAGCGCGTGGCGACGTGGTTGAGGAAGTACGCCGTCGTCCGGTAGGCGTCGGTGTACTTGTCGGACGTCCCGACGGAGGGCAGCCCGCCGTTCTCGAAGTGGTAGTTGCGGACCCAGTCGGCGACGCCCTCCACGAAGTGCCCCGGGAGGACGCGGTTCTGCTGGATGATGTGGACCTGCTCGTGGATCAGGAAGCCGGTGTCGCCCGGGTTGCGGCGGACGTAGTCGGGGTTGACGCTGACCATGTCGCCCGAGGCGTAGGCGACTCCGGTGTTGGACCGGTCGAGCACGATCCGGTACCCGGCGGGGGCCGCGAACGCGTCGCCTATGATCAGCGCGACGGTCTTGGGGAACCAGGCCTCCAGCACCGGCTTCCGCTCCTCCAGCCAGCCGGCCAGGTCGGGGGCCTGCCCGGCGTCCAGGGTGATCCGCACGCCCGTGCCCGGACCGGGCTGCGGCCGGGAGGAGCCGACGGGCAGCAGCTCCCAGCGCTGCCCCGGGTCGCCCCAGTCCGGGCCGCGCAGCCCCAGCGCGACGCCCTCGCCGACGGCCGTCAGATAGCGGTCGCCCTCGTTGCCGCGCACGGTCTTGATCCGGTACCAGCCGCTGCCGGCGTCCTCCAGCAGCCAGCGCTGGTTGGTGTCGCCGTGCTCGGGGAAGAGGTGGGTGACCCCGGCGCTGAAGTTGTAGTCGAGCACCATGCCCTTGCCGGGGGCGTGGGTGCCGTTGGTCAGACCGGTCTCCAGCAGCCACGTGCCATTGTCCTTGGCCCAGAAGACCCAGCTCTGGGCCTTGGAGCCGTTGGGCTTCCAGCCCTGGATCCGGTTGCCGGTGGTGGTCTGGCTGGAGTTGACGTCGACGGTCAGTCCGTTGGCGGACCGGAGGACGAACATCTGGCCGTTCTGCGGGGTGACGGGCATGTCACGATGCCTTTCGGTGGTGGGGTGAGGGGAGTCCGGCGGAAGCTCAGTCGGTGACGCGGAAGCCGTGCTCCGCGCCCAGCTTCTCGAGGCTGGTCCGGCCCGGGACGCCGTCGGCGTCGTCGCCCTCGTAGCCGCAGCGGCTCTGCCACTCGGCGTAGGCGTCCCGGGTGCTGGTGCCGAAGGAGCCGTCCAGCCACTCGGCGGACAGCAAGCCCTCGGCGTGCAGGGCCCGTTCGACGACGAGGACGTCGTCGCGGTGGGTGGTCGCGCCCTGCGGGGCGTCGGGGTCGCTCCCGGCGGCGGCGATCACGTTCGCGAGGCTGACGCCGGAGACATCGACGCCGGAAACCTCGCCGTCGGGGACATCGCCGTCGGCGGCCGTGCCGGACGGTGCCTCGTCGCGTGCGGCGGGAGCGTCGCCCGAACCCGCGGCGAGGACCGCGGACTGCGAGATGGCGCCCGGGTCCCAGTGGTCGTTGCCGGGGACGTTGGCGTGCCCGTAGTGGCCGCCCTCGGAGTGCCAGGTGTCGCTGTCGCGGCTGGTGGACTCCGAGCCGTCGGAGGCGAGGTCGCCCGCGGGCCAGGCGTCCGGGACGCCCCAGGAGCGGGCGGCCTCCAGCAGCGCGGCGAAGTTCGGGCCCGGCTTCCAGTAGTCGGTGAAGGGCTCGCCCGCCCGGGCCAGCACCTCGACCTGGACGCAGACGCGGCCCGTGCGGTTGGTGCGGTCGTCGCCGTCGTTGCGCAGGGCGCGGGCGCTCTCGTCCAGCGGGCCGAACTGCCCGAGGCGGTCGGTCGTGGGGTCGTAGAGCAGGTGCGGCTCGGCGCCGATCTCCATCAGGTAGTCGGCGGTGGAGTCGAACTCCGCGTCGCCGGCGCCACTTTCGGTGGTGTGCCAGACGATACGGGGCGGCTCGTCGGGGGTGTCCATCTCGCCGCCGATGTCGCCGTCGCCCAGGCGCTCGGCACCGGGGATCCAGGTGATGCCCATGGGGGGTGTGCTCCTCGTGCTCGCGGGCGTGTCAGTTGGCGAAGGCCTGGGTCCAGCGGCCGCCGTTGCCGGGGGCGAAGCCGGCGCCGAAGCGGCTGTATCCCCGGCCCAGGATGTTGTTGCGGTGACCTTCGCTCTTCATGAGCATGTCCATGGCCTGGCGCACGTCCGTCACGGGCGCCGCGTTCTCGGCTCCGCCGAAGAGGTTCTGGACGCCCGCCTCCCGGAAGCGGTCGAAGAACGTACTGCCGTTCGAGCCGTTGTGCCCGAGGAAGTTGTTGCGCGCCTGGTCCTCCGAGTGCCGCTGGGCCGCCAGGGACAGCCGGTCGTCGAGCCGCAGCGGCGGCACCCCCGCCCTCGCCCGCTCCTGGTTGACCAGGCTGAGCATCAGCTCGACCGCGGAGCCGCCGCCGGGCTGAGGCTGCGGCTGCGGCTGGGGCTGCTGACCGCCCTGTCCGCCCTGGCCGGAGGACGGGGCGCTCTCCAGCCGCCACCGCTGGGCGTCGCTGCCGGGGTCGGACTTCCACACGCCCAGGAAGCGGCCGGCGCCGTCGGCGGTCAGATAGGCGTCGCCGTCCTCCGTGCGCAGGCTCTTGAGGCGTACGTAGCCGTCGCCGGCGTCCTCCAGCCGCCACAGCTGGTTGGGCTGCCCGTGCTCGTTGACGAGGTGGGCGCGCCAGTTGGAGAAGTCGTAGTCGAGGACCATCGCCTGGCCGGGGGCGTGGGTGCCCTGCGTCAGGCCCGTCTCCAGCAGCCACGAGCCGCCGTCCTTGGCCCAGAAGACCCAGCTCTGGGCCCGGGAGCCGTTGGCCGGCCACCCCTGGATCCTCGTGCCCGGCGCCGTATTGCTGTGGTCGACGTCGGCGACCACACCGGTCGCCGAGCGAAGGACATATGCCTGACCGTTCTGCGGAGCCATTTTCTCTTTGCCACCCAATTCTTTGGTGCGATGAATTCTTTTCGGCGATCGCCATGCTGCCGGGGGCGGATCAACGGCCGGTCGACGGGAAATGGAAGAACGGTCGACGTCACGTTCACGGTTTGTCGATGAGGCGTCTATTCCGCCCTTGCGCACCGCATTCCCGGTTTTTGTGTGGCATGGTGATCGACGGCAATCGCCGCACGTCAGCCCGTGTCGGTGAGCATTCACGGAATCCAGGAGGGCTAAACCATGGCCGGAGCAAAGGAATTCATCAGCGTCGCCCGGGACGAGATCGGATACCAGGAGGGCTTTTCCGACGGACACTGGGACAACGACAACAAGTTCGGCCGCTGGTACGGCATGAACGAAGAGGCGTGGTGCGGCATGTTCGTGAGCTGGGCCGCGGACCGCAGCGGTAACGGCGACATAGTGCCGCGCTACGCGTGGTGCCCGGCGGGCGTGGAGTGGTTCCAGGAGCGCGGCCGCTGGAGCGAGTACCCGGCCGTCGGCGGTGTGGTGTTCTTCGGCCCCGGCGGCGGCAACCACACCGGCATCTGCATCGGCTACACCGACGACGAGATCACCACCATCGAGGGCAACACCAACGACTCCGGCTCGGCCGAGGGCGACGGCGTCTACCTCAAGACCCGGCCGCGCAAGTCCTCGTACATCTACGGGTACGGGATCCCGGACTTCCCCGAGGGGGCCGTCGTGGCCGACCCCGACTGGAAGGGGCGCCCCGGCGTCGTCCACTTCGGCGAGCAGGCCGACGAGTCCGACATCCCGGCCGGCGGCGGCACTCCCACGCCCCGGGAGGAGGACCGGCCCACCGCCCGGGAGGAGGAACAGGAGGAGGGACAGGAGGAGACGCCGGACGGGACCGCCACCGACCCCCGCCAGGTCGTGATCGACGGCGCGGCCTACGGCCCGGGCAGCAGCGGCGAGCACATCACCCGCCTGGGAGAGATGCTGGTACGGGCGGGCTGCGGGGCCTACCGGGTGGGGCCGGGCCCGGAGTGGACGGAGGCCGACACCGAGTCGGTGCGCCGCTACCAGCTGATGATCGGTGACACGGGCGCCGACGCGGACGGCGTCCCGGGCCCCCGGCAGCTGGCCCGGCTGATCGAGGAGTACGGCTCGTAACCGTCCCCGTCGCCACTCGGCCGCCGGTGCGCAATTCCGGTCAAGGACCAGCCATTGGCGGCGAGTTGACACAAGTGTCAACAGTCCCCGTTCTCAACCACACGCAGGACAATCAAGCTTCCCCCACGTCCCGGGGCCCTCGGAGTCGAGGCGAGCTCAATCCGCCAACCGCCGACCGGTCGTTGACGCGTGCCACACGCACATGCGTACGCTTCTTGGTAATCCCGTTCCGCTTCGGCGGCACGGCGTGCGCGCGACACCGTAGGCGTTCGGCCCACTCCCCACACTCGTGGCCCGGTGAACACGGAGGTCCGGCAGCTTGAAGACACACACGCACTCATGGCCCGCGTGGCCGAGGTACACCCCGCAGACCGAGGAGCGCCTGCTCGCGGCGCTGCGGTCGGGCCGCTGGACGGTCAGCGGCGCCTATACCGGCGAGCGGTCCTTCGAGGAGTCCTTCGCCCGGGCCTTCGCCGGCTATCTCGGCGCCGCGCACGCGGTCCCCACCTGCAACGGCTCGGCCGCGCTCACCGTCGCCCTGGAGGCGCTGGACGTCGGCCCGGGTGACGAGGTGCTCGTCCCGGGCCTCACCTGGGTGGCCTGCGCCTCCTCCGTCCTGCGCGTCGGCGCGACCCCCGTGCTCGTCGACGTCGACCCGGACACCCTGTGCATGTCCGTCGCGGCGGCCGAGGCGGCGCTCACCCCCAGGACCAAGGTCGTCATGGCGGTGCACCTGTACGGGTCCGCCGTGGACCTGGACGCCATGGGCGCGCTGACCCGCCGGCACGGCCTGGCGCTGCTGGAGGACTGCTCGCATGTGCACGGCGCCACCTGGCACGGGCGCCGCCTGGGGAGCTTCGGCGATGTGGCGGCGTTCAGCCTGCAGCAGACCAAGCTCCTCACCTGCGGGGAGGGGGGCGTCGCGGTGACCTCCGACCCGGAGATCCACTCCCGGCTCTACCGCAAGCGGGCCGACGGCCGCCGGCACCGCACGGGCGCCCCGCCCGGCGAGCTGGAGCTGGAGGAGCTGCCCGGCGTGCAGGGCTACAACTACTGCATGAGCGAGTTCAACGCGGCCGTCGCGCTGGACGGCCTCGGCCGGCTCGACGAGGAGAACGACCTGCGCAGGGCCTCCATGCGGCGCCTGGAGGAGCTGCTCGGGGACGTCGAGGGCGTGTACCCGCTCGTCCGGCCCGCCGCGCTGACCGCCGAGGCCGCCTACCAGTTCTGTGTCCGGCTGCGCCCCGAGGTGTTCGGCCACGGGGCCAAGCACAAGGTCGCCGCCCTGCTCTCGCAGCAGCTCGGGGCGCATGTCGAGCCCGTCGACTCGGCCCTCAACCGCAACGACCTCTACCAGCCGCTCAGTTCCGGCTGGGCCGGGGCCGGGGCCGATCCGCGGCGGGCCCGGGAGCTGGACCCGGCGCGGTTCGAGCTGCCCGTCGCCGAGGCCGCGGGGGAGAACGCCGTCGTCCTCCCGCACTGGATGTTCCTCGCCCCGCCGGAGCGCATGGAGCTCGTGGCCGCGGCGCTGGGGACGGCCCGGACCCGGCTGGGCGTCGTCTGACGCCTAGCGAGGTCCGCGTCCCGGCAGCTCCGCCCCACGACGAAAGGGCACGCCATGACCTCCCGTACCGCGCCGGGCGCCGCCGCCGTGCGCACGGTGACGTCGACGGACCGCGGAACCCTCACCCAGGGCGACGCCGTCGGTTTCCTGCGCACCCTGCCCGACGCCACCGCCCGGCTGGTGGTCACCTCCCCCTGGTTCACCGGCCCCTTCACGGCCTCCTCCGCCGACCCCACCGGCCCCGGCTTCGTCAAGTGGCTCGACCCGTTCCGCAAAGAGATCGCCCGGGTGCTCCGGCCGGACGGCAGCCTCGTGATGGAGCTGGGCTGCTGCTGGGCGGAGGACGCCCCCGTGCGCACCGTGCAGAACTTCTCCGCGATCGGCGGCCTGCTCGCCGGCGGCGACTGGCACCTGCTCCAGGAGTTCTACTGGTACAACCCCGGCTTCCTGGACGCCGACGTGGAGTGGCGCGACCGGCGCCGGGAGCGCCTCGACGACTGCGTGAGCATGTGGTTCTGGCTGGCGAGGACACCAGACGTGCCCGTGGACGTCAAAGCGGTGCGCGGCTTCCAGAACCACCTCACCCGGGCGTACGGCAACTTCCTCGTCCTGGGCGACTCCGCGGCCGACGACCACGGCCCCGCCGACGCGTCCGGCGATCCGTCCGGTGAGCGGGAACGGGCCCACGCCGAGCGCTTCCCGGTGGCGCTGCCCGAGTACTTCATCCGCCTGCTCACCCGGGAGGGCGAGCTCGTGGTCGATCCCTTCGCCGGGACCGGTGCCACGGCCCTGGCCGCCGAGGCCACCGGCCGCGCCTGGGCGTGCAACGACTTCTCCAACGAGGCGACCGGGATCGCCGAGCGGCGCATCGACGCTTTACGAAGGTGATGGTGATGGACTCCCAGTTCCCTCCCCCGGCCCCGGCCGATCCCCACGGCCCCCCGCCGCCCCTGACCGAACGGCACTTCTCCCTCGGGGACCGGCGCGTCCGGGTGCTGCTCGGGCACGACTGCCTCGACGACGTGGCCCAGGTGCTCACCGCACTGGACGCGGACCGCTTCGTGTTCGTCACCGACGACACCGTCCAGGGCGTGGTCGCCAGCAAGCTCGCGGGGGTCGTCGAGCAGACCGCGCCCGCCCTGCTGCTCTCCCACCCGCCCGGCGAGACCCACAAGAACCTCGCCACGCTCTCCCGGTTCATCGACCTCGCCCTGGACTTCAAGGTCACCCGCCGCTCCGTCGTCGTGGCCGTCGGCGGCGGCATCCCCGGCAACATCGCCGGGCTGCTGGCCGGGCTGCTCTTCCGCGGCATCCGGCTCGTCCACGTCCCCACCACCGTCATCGCCGCCTGCGACTCGGTGATCTCCGCCAAGCAGGCCGTCAACACCACGCACGCCAAGAACACCGTCGGGCTGTACCACCCGCCCGAGCTGATCGTCGTCGACTTCGGCGTGGTGGCCACGGGTTCCCCGCGCGACCTGCGGTCGGGCACCTGCGAGACCGTCAAGAACGCCCTCGCCATCGACCCCGGCCAGATCACCGCCCTGCGCCGGCTGCTGCGCCCCCAGGCCGACTACACGGCGGTGGACCTGGAGGAGATCTTCGAGCTGAGCCTGGCGGTCAAGAGCCGGCTGCTGCTGGAGGACCCCCACGAGAAGTACTCGGGCGTGCTGCTGGAGTACGGCCACACCGTCGGGCACGCCCTGGAACTCGCCAGCGCCGCCCCCGGCTCACGGGCCGTCCCCGTCAAGCACGGCGAGGCGGTGGCCCTGGGCATGGCCGTCGCGGCCGACGTCGCCCACCGGCTCGGCGCGCTGGGCGCGGACGCCGTGGCCACCCACGAGGAGCTGATCGAGCGCGTCGGGGTGTGCCGCTGCCTGACCGCCGGGCTGGACACGGAGACGGTGATGCACCACATCGGCTTCGACAACAAGCGCGGCTACGAGGCCCACACCTCCTCGGACGTCCCGATGGTGCTGCTGGGCGCGCTGGGCGTCCCGCTCGGCCTCGGGCAGCACTACCTCACCCCGGTGCCCCGCCGGGAGGTCCGGGCCGCCGTCCACGAACTGCTGCGCCGGGGCCGCGAGTGCGGCGGGGGCCACGACCCGGGACACGAGGCCCATGGCTGAGATCGTCACGGCCCGCGCACCCCTGCGGATCTCCCTGGCGGGCGGCGGCACCGACATCCCCAGCTACTCCGCCCGCCACGGCGGACTGGTGATCGCCTGTGCCATCGACCGCTACGTCGGCGTGACCGTCCACCCCCGCGAGTTCCGGGGCCGGCTGCGCACCGCCACGGACTCCTGCGAGAGCGTGACGGAGGCGGCGCGGCACCCGGACCCCATGCTGCGGGCCTGCCTGACGCGCGCGGGGCTGATCCGCGACCGCCAGGTCACCGTCTTCGGCGACGTGCCCAGCGGCAGCGGGCTGGGCGGCTCGGCGGCCCTGGCCGTCTCCGTGCTCCACGCCGCCGCCCACCGCCACGCCCCCGGCACGGACGCGGACGCGCTCGCGGAGACGGCGAGCCGGATCGAGATCGAGGACCTGGGCCGGGCCGTCGGCAAACAGGACCACTACATGGCGGCCCACGGCGGCGTCCGGATCCTCCGCTTCGCCCCCTCCGGCCGGGTGGAGACCGAAAGCCTCGACCTCGACCCGGGCGTACGCGCCGAACTGGAGGAGCGGCTGCTGCTCTTCTACACCGGCATCAGCCGCGACGCCGGGGACATCCTCTCCGAACAGAACCGCCGCACCCTGGCGGGCCACGGCGACGCGCTGGAGCGCCTCCACGCGATCCGGCGCATCGCCGACGACATGGCCGACTGTCTGCGCAAGGGCGACCTCGACGGCGTCGGCCCCCTCGTCGAGGAGCACTGGCGGCTCAAGTCACGGCTCGGCTCCCGCGTCAGCAGCCCCTGGCTCCAGGAGCTGCACGACCGGGCGCTGGCGGCCGGCGCCGCCGGAGGGAAGCTGCTGGGATCCGGCGGCGGCGGTTTCCTGCTGCTGGTCTGCGCCCGCGACCGGCGGCAGACGGTACGCCGGGCCATGACCGGCGCGGGCCTTGTGGAACTGCGCTTCCGCTTCACCGCACACGGCTCCCGGGCCGTCGCCCTGCCCCTGTGAACCACCGACCCGAGCGAAGGGCGATCCAGCCGTGCTGGTCACCGTCGTCACCCTCACCAGAAACCGGCCCCGGCTGCTGGAGCGCGCGCTGCGCAGCGTCCAGCGTCAGGACCTCGACGCCCCCTTCCGGCACCTCGTCGTGATCGACGACTGCCACGAGACCTACGCGTTCCTGCGCTCCCACGAGCCGCTGCCCGGGAACGTCCGCTGGCTGCTGGCCGGACGCGGCCCCGAGGACGTCTCCGGGCCGGGACGCTCGGCACGGCTGCGCAACATGGCCGTCCGCACGAGCAGCGCCCACTGGATCGGCTTCCTCGACGACGACAACGAATGGGAACCGGAGCACCTCAGCAGCCTGCTGGAGTGCGCCGGGCGCACCGGCCACCGCGCCGTCCACTCCCACCTGCGGATGCTCAACGCGGACGGCACCCCCTATCTGGAGCCCCGCGAGCCCTGGGCCCGCGACCCGGCGGAGGGGCGCGCCCAGTGGGCGCGGATGCGCGCCAAGGGCGTCGTCTCCCCCGACGTCTGTGTGCGGCGGGACCGGCTCGACCCGCCGGGCACGGACGACCCGGTCGTCTCCGTCGACACCGGTGAATGGCTGCTGGCCCGCGACCTGCTCCTCGACGTGCCCTTCCGGGACGTCTACGACGCCCACGACGAGGCCGAGTCCATCGGCGAGGACGACAAGCTCGCCATGGACCTGCGCGCCCGCGCCGAGCCGGTCTCCTGCACGGGAAAGGCCACCTTGCGCTACTACCTCGGCGGCTACTCCAACAACTTCTCCCTCCCCTTCGACCCGGCCTTCTCCTGGCGGGACGCGGGAGAACACGAGGCGGTCCGATGACCTATCGCGTCGAGAACGGAAAGGTGGTCACCCCGGAGGGGTGCGAGCTCAACGTCGCCCACCACTGCAACCTCGGCTGCGCCTCGTGCAGCCACCTCTCCCCCGTCTTCACCCGCTCCTTCGTCGCGCCCGAGACGGCGGAGCGCGATCTGGCCCTGCTGGCGAAGTCCTTCCGGGCCCGGTTCGTGAAGGTCCTCGGCGGTGAGCCCCTGCTGCACCGCGAGCTCGTCCCGATCCTGGGCTCGGTGCGCGCCAGCGGCATCGCGCCGCGCATCGTCGTGTGCACCAACGGCGTGCTGCTGCCGCGCATGCGCGAGGACTTCTGGGCGGCGGTGGACGAGGTGGAGGTCTCCGTCTACCCCGGCAAGGAGATCCCCGAGGAGAAGATGGCCCGGATCCGCGGCCACGCGGCGGACCACGGGGTCACCCTGACCCTCCTCCACTACTCGCACTTCCGCTACTCCTACTCGGAGTCCGGCACCCGTGACGACCAGCTGGTGCGGCGGATCTACTCGACGTGCCAGATCGCGCACGTGTGGCGCTGCCACACCGTCTTCGAGGGCCATTTCTTCAAGTGCCCGCAGTCCGTGTTCCTGCCCCGGGTCCTCGAGGGCGGGGCGGACCCGTGGGAGGACGCGCTGGAGATCACGGACGACCCGGGGTTCCCGGACCGGCTGCTGGCCTATCTCCGCTCCCCCGAGCCCCTGGCGGCCTGCCGCAACTGCCTGGGCAGCGCCGGGCGGCTGATGCCGCACGAGCAGCGCACCCGGCGCGACTTCCGGCTGCCGCAGCGGCACCCCACCGAGGAGCTCACCGACCGCGCGTTCCTGGACCTGCTGGACCGCACCCCCGACACGGACGACGGCTGCGCCGTGGACAGCGCGCAGGAGTGGCGCTCCCGGCTGCGCGGGAGTGCCGGCGCCGCGGTCGCGGGCCCGGCGTCCGCCACCACCACCCACCACACCCACAAGGGGACCTGATGCGAGCTCTGGTGACCGGCGGATCGGGCTTCATCGGCCGCCATGTGGCCCGTCGCTTCCACGAGGAGGGCCACGAGGTCCTCGTCGTCGACACGCGGTGGACGCCCGACGACCCCTTCCCGGGTGCGGCGCTGAGCGTGACCGCGCGGCGGGAGCTGACGGAGCTGTTCGCCTCCTGGCGGCCGGAGGTGGTCCTGCACCTGGCGGGCGTCGCCGACGCCCGCGCCGTCCTGGCCGACCCGGTGACCGCGATGGACGTCAACGTCACCGGCACCACCGCGGTGCTCGACGCGTCGGCCGCCTGCGGCGTCTCCCGCGTCGTCCTCGCGGGAAGCTGCTGGGTGTACAACGCCATGCGCGTCGAGGCCATCGACGAGGACGAGCCGTTCCTGCCCACGGGCGCGGGCCACTTCTACACCACCTCGATGATCGCCAAGGAGCTGCTGGCCCGCGACTACGCCCGGCTGCGCGGCCTCGCCTCCACCGTCCTGCGCTACAGCCCCGTCTACGGCCCCGGCATGTGGCCCGGACTGGTCGTCTCCGCGTTCCTGCGCGCGGCCGCCGAGGGCCGGGAGCTGACCGTCTTCGGCGACGGCTCCGAGCGCCGCGCGTTCCTCCACGTCCACGACCTCGCCGACGCCTTCCACCGGGCCACGGCCCCCGTCGCCGCCAACCAGGTCTACAACCTGGAAGGCCCCGAGATCCTCACCACCGGGGAGCTCGCCGAGCGGGTCTCCGCGCTGTTCGGCGGGGTGCCCATCACCTACCGCGAGGAGCCCACCCGGCGCGGTGAACTCGTCTACTCCCAGCGCTTCGTCTCCACCGCCAAGGCCCGCGCCCAGCTCGGCTGGACCCCCAGGATCACCATCGACGAAGGGCTGCGCATGGAGCTGGAGCACCGCCCGGACCACAGCGGCCAGGCGGGGGTGAGCGGCCGATGACCCGTCCGCACGTGGTCCCCGTCCGGCCCGACTTCACGGAGGCGGACATCCAGGAGGTACTCGCCGCCGTGCGCACCGGCCTGGAGACCGGGCAGCTCACCCAGGGCGCGCAGGTCGAGGCCTTCGAGGCGGAGATGGCGGCCTGCACCGGCGCCCGGCACGCCGTCGCCGTCGCCTCCGGCACGGCCGCCCTGGTCTGCGGGCTGCGGGCGCTGGCCGGCGAGGCCGGGGGCGAGGTGCTGGTACCGGCCAACTCCTTCTACTCGACGGCCGCCGCGCCCCTGCTGGCCGGGCTGCGGGTGCGGCTGACGGACGTGGACGCCGCCACGCTCGCGCCCGGCGTCCGCGAACTGGAACGGGCCGTCACCGACGCCACCACGGGCGTCCTGATCGTCCACATGGGCGGCATCGTCACCCCGGACATCGAGTCCGTCGCCGCCTGGTGCGCCCGGCGCGGGCTGTGGCTGTTCGAGGACTGCGCCCACGCCCACGGCAGCCGCCTGGCGGGGCGGCACGCCGGGACGTTCGGCGCGGCCGGGGCGTTCTCCTTCTTCGCCACCAAGGTCATCACCTCCGCCGAGGGCGGCATGGTCACCACCGACGACGACGAACTCGCCCGGCTCGTCCGCCTCTACCGCAATCTGGGCAAGCCCGAACCCTGGCGCAGCGTCCACACCGTGCTCGGCGAGAACGCGCGGATGAGCGAGCCGCACGCCGCCATCGGCCGGGTCCAGCTGCGCCGCCTCGACGAATTCCTGGCCGTCCGCGACCGGCTCGCCCGGCGCTACACCGCCGGACTGGCCCAGATGCGCGGCGTCCGCCCGCTGCTGCCCGGGCACTCGCCGGCGAGCTGGTACAAGTACGTGGTCGTGCTGGACCCCGGCGTGGACCGGGGGCGGCTGCGGGAGCGGATGCGGGACGCCGGGGTGCAACTGGGCGGCGAGATCTACGAGATGCCGCTGGACGCCCAGCCGGTGTTCGAGGGCCGGTTCCCGGCCGGGGAGCACCCCGTGGCCGCGGACCTGTGCGCCCGGCACATCTGCCTGCCGCTGCACACCCGGATGAGCGACGACGACACCGACACCGTCCTGCGCGCCCTCGACAAGGCCCTCGCCGAGGAGGACGTGACCCTGCCCCCGCGGCACTGACGGAAAGGGAACCCCTGTGCCCGCCCTGTCACCGGAAGAGCTCTACCTCTTCGACACCACCGGATTCCTGGTCGTGCCGGGCGCCTTCGACCCGTCGGAGGTCGCCGGCCTGCGCGCGGAACTCGACCGGCTCCACCCCGTAGACCCCGGATTCGCCAACACCCGCCGCTACAACGACCTGCCCCGCGCCAGCGAGACCTTCGCGAAGCTCGGCCGGGACGAACGCATCGTCGGCCGGGTGCGCGAGGTCGTCAACCAGCCGCTGCGCGTGCTGGAGGGCTACGCGCTGCGCCGCGGCCGCGACAGCGTGCTCTACCTCCACGGCGGCAACGCCGAACTCCTCGACCTCGACGGCGGGACCGTGGGCCGCGACCTGTCGATCACCCACACCTACCACGACGGCAAACTGTTCTGCCCCTATGTGAAGGCCCTGGTCTACCTCAGCGACATCCGCTCCCCGGAGGACGGCTCGTTCTGCTACATCCAGGGCTCGCACAAGGCCAACTTCCCGCTGCTGCGCCCCCGCGCCGAGCGCGGTGAGCGCGCCTCGCTGATCGACGAGGGCTTCCCGACGCTCACCGACGTCTTCGTCGGCGCCGGCGACCTGCTGATCCTCAACGAGGCGCTGATGCACGGCACCCGCCGCAAGCGCACCCCCGGCGACCGCGTCCTGGCCGCCTTCGGCTACGGGCCGACCTATATGGCCGACTGGAGCGAGTGGGACGGCGAGTCCGGCGACCTGCGCGGCACCGGGTACGTCGACCACGACGTCGAAGAGGACTTCGTCCGCTGACCCCGTACGACCGTGGTGTCCACCGCACCCCGGTGCTCCCCGACACGATTGCAGGTACGCAGAGATGACGCAGGACTCCATCGCCACGGGCCGTACGGCCCGTGGCCCGTGGGACGAGTACCTGGACACCGCGGGCCCCCTGCTCCAGGCCATGGGCGACCAGGTGCACCGACTGATCGGCGAACTCGACGAGGTACGGCGCGACGGGGCCACGGTCTACCTGGCGGGCAACGGCGGCAGCGCCTCGGCCGCCTCCCATCTCGCCCAGGACCTCCTCAAGGGCACCACCGCGGAGCAGAACCCTCCACTGCGCGCGATCGCCTTGACCGACAACCTGTCCATGCTCACCGCCTACGCCAACGACTGCGGATACGAGCGGGTGTTCGTCGAGCCCCTGCGGCTGATGGCGCGCCCCGGCGACCGGCTGCTGGTGATCAGCTGCTCGGGCACCAGCCCCAATGTGGTGGCCGCGGCCCGCTGGGCCAAGGAGGCGGGGCTACGGGTGATCGCGGTGACCGCGGGCACCGGAGGCATCCTGCGCGACCTGGCGGACGCGGAGGTGAACGCCCCGACCAAGGACGTCGGCATGGCCGAGGCCATGCACAGCATGATCTTCCACTTCGTCACCCAGTACCTGCGTGACAACAGCGGCAACCCCCGCCACTCCCACCAGGGCTGAGCTGAGAGGTCCCGTATGCGTGCAGCAGTGCTCAACGGCCCCCGCGACCTGTCCGTCGAGGCCGTCCCCGACCCGGTGCTCCCCGAGGGGTGGGCCCTGGTCCGCGTCGCCTACAACGCGATCTGCGGCAGCGACGTCTCCCTGTACAACGACGTGTGGCACGGCGCCGCCCTGCCGGCGATACCGGGCCACGAGTGGAGCGGCACCGTCGCCGAGACCCGTAGCCCCCTGGTGAGCCCTGGAGACGTGGTGGCCGGGGACATCGCGCTGACCTGCGGCCACTGCTCGTGGTGCGGCAGGGGGCAGCCGGTGATGTGCCCGGAGCTGCGCGAGTTCGGCTTCACCGATCCGGGCGGCTGTGCCGAGTTCATCGCCGTGCCCGCGCGGAACCTGGTGCGGCTCCCGCCGGACACCGACCTGCTGACGGCCACGCAGACGGAGCCGCTGGCCGTGGCCCTCCACGCGCTGGACCGGGTGCGGCTGGAGGCCGGGGAGAGTGTCGCGGTGCTGGGGTGCGGTGGCATCGGCCTGAACGTGCTCCAGGCGGCCCGGGCGTCCGGCGGCCGGGTCGTCCTGGCCGTCGACCCGGTGGAGCGGCGCGCCGCCGTGGCCTCCTCGCTCGGCGCGCGGACGGCGCTGTCGAGGCAGGAGGAGGTCACGCGGTGGATCGAGGAAGCGGGGCCCGCCGGGCTGCCGGACGTCGTCCTGGACGCCTGCGGGGAGCCGGACGCGATCCGGCTCGCCGCGGAGCTGGTGCGGCCCGGCGGCCGGGTCGGCCTGATCGGCTACCGGGTCGGCAAGCGGGTCGAGATGCCGGCCGCGCAGTGGCCGCTGAAGCTGATGTCGACGATCGGGGTGATGGGCCCGGGCCGGTTCATGCGCCGGGCGGCGGACCTCCTCGTGGACGGTGCCGTGCGCACCGACCGGGTCATCACCCACGTCCTGGGGCTGTCGGAGGCGGACAAGGCGTTCCGGCTCGCCGATCAGCCCGGCCCCGATGTGATCCGGGTGGTGGTCCGTGCCGACGGCTGAGCGCGCGGAGGGCGGCACGGGTGGCTGAGCTGCGTACGGACCCGCTGACCGGCCTCACGGTGGCGGTCGACGGCCGCCGCCAGTCCCGCCCCCGCGCCGGGAGCGAGGACTGCCCGTTCTGCCCGGGCGGGCTGGAGGCGCCCGAAGACTACCGGGTGCGGCGGTTCCCCAACCGCTGGCCCGCCCTGGACGGGGGCCGGTGCGAGGTGCTGCTGTACGCCCCCGAGCACGGCGGGTCCTGGGCCACGATGGGCCTGAACCAGGCGGCCCGGGCGGTCGCGTTGTGGAGCGAGTGCACCGAGGAGCTCGGCGCGCGGCCCGATGTGGGCTACGTGCTGCTCTTCGAGAACCGGGGCGCCGACGCGGGCGCGACCGTGGACCATCCGCACGGGCAGGCGTTCGGCCTGCCCGGTGTCCCGCCCGCCCCCGCGGCGCAGCTGGAGCGCAGCCGCGCGCTGGGCCGCTGCCCGCTGTGCGAGGGGCCCGCGAAGGAGCTGGTGGTGGCGGAGGAGGGCGGCTGGCGGGCCTGGGTCCCCGAGGCACCGCTGTTCCCCTACGCGCTGCGGCTGGCGCCGCGCGCCCATCTGCCGGACCTCCCGGGCGCGGGCGCGTACGGGCGGCGGGAGCTGGCCGCGCTGCTGACGACCGTCCTCGGCAGCGTCGACGCGCTGTTCGGGCGGCCGGCGCCGTATGTGCTGTGGGTGCGTCAGCGGCCGACGGACGGCGGTCACTGGCCGTGGGCGCATCTGTATCTGGAGATCAATGTGGTCTGGCGGGCTCCCGGGACGCCCCGGTACATCGCGGCGGGGGAACTGGGCAGCGGGATGTACTTCACCCCGCTGGAGCCGGAGCGGGCCGCCGAGACGCTGAGGGGGGTGTGATGGCCCGGCGGCGGCGTCTGCCCCGGCCGGGCCGGCGTCCGTCCCCGGGCGCCGGGCGCCCGGGGACGGCGGGGTCAGGCGGCGAGTTCCGCCAGCTGGTCCACGAGGACCGCGATCGGGTCCGGCGGGATCTGCTTGCGGACGGCCACGGCCGCGCGCCGGCCCATCTCCTGCCACTCGCCGCGGGCCCGCCAGGCCCGCTCCAGGGCCTCGTCGAGGCAGGCGGCCGCCGGGGCGGCCGCGACGAAGCCGGTCACCCCGTCCTCCAGGAGCTCGGCGTTGCCCGCCACGTCACTGACGATCGCGGGCCGGCCGCAGAGCATCGCCTCGATGATCACGGTGGGCAGGCCCTCGGCCCGCGAGCACAGGACCAGGCCGTGGTGCTCCCGCCAGATCGCCTCGACGTCCGTGGTGTACCCGGCGAACTCGACGTTGTCCAGGCCGAGCCGGTCGCGCAGGCAGCGCAGCACCCACGCGTGGCTCCCGGCCCCGAACAGGGAGACGGTCAGCGGGCGTTCGCGCCACTTGGGCCGGGCGAGGACCTCGAAGAGCACGTCCTGCCCCTTGCTGATCGGGTCGAGCCGGGCCGGGCAGGCCAGCCGCAGCGGCCCGGTGCCGCCGGGCCAGGGCGGGGCCGCGCCGTAGTCGACCTTGAAGTGGCAGCGGACCACCCGGGCGTTGGGCAGCCGCGTGCCGACCTGGCGTTCGGTGATGTCCCGGTTGGCCTCGGACACGAAGAAGGCCGCGCGGGCCGCGCGGTAGGCCACGGCCAGCCGCTGGGCGACGTCGTCCGCCGGCCATTCGAAGTCGGCGGCGGAGTTGGAGTAGGCGACGTACGGGTAGCCGCGCGTCCGGCACTCCTCCATCCAGCCCAGCCCCTCGTAGTTGTCGCCCTGGGAGACGACGACCAGGTCGGGCCGGACCTTCTCCAGGGTGCTCGACCGGTGTTCGGACCACGGGAGTTGGTGGACGGGGCGGAGGTCGTAGGGGGGCTGCTCCCAGCGGCGGTGCACGACGCACCCGGCCCGCTCGGCGGCGGCCAGCTCGGCGGGGACCTCGTCCCAGCCCTTGACGCTCGCGTGGACCTCGGCGCCCCGCTCCAGCCAGTGCCGCGCGGCCAGCGCCCAGTTCGTCTCGCTGGGGCCCCATGGCGCGGTCTCGTTCGCCGAGACGAAAAGAATACGGAGTCGTGCTCGATCGGCGGTGCCCATTCTCGCATTGCCTCCATTCCGGCTCCCTGGGGAGCCGAAAAGACCATAACAGCGAAAGCGGGTACGCAGAAGTGCGCACTTTCTTTCTGGACCGGGACGGCACCTTGAATGCGAAGCCGTCCGACGGCCGATACATCGGACATCCAGCGGAGCTTGTCCTGCTGCCGGGCGCCGCCGAGGCCGTGCGCGAACTGAACGCCGCCGGACGGCGTGTGGTGCTGGTGACCAACCAGCGGGGCGTAGCCAGACGCCTGATGACCAGCGCGGACCTGGTGGCGGTGCACGCGCGGCTCGCCGCGCTGCTGCGCGAGCACGGGGCGTTTCTGGACTCCATTTACGTCTGTCCGCACGAGGTGGGCGAATGCGGTTGCCGAAAACCGCTGCCCGGACTTCTCACCGCCGCCATGCGGGATTTCCAGGACATCGACCCGGCGGATTCCGTGATGATCGGCGATACCGAGTCGGACGTCATGGCGGGAAAGGCGGCCGGCACTCTGACCATTCTTCTTCAGGGCCCGGGAAAACCGCCTGCGAACACTGCGGCGGACATGGTGACGACGGATTTACGAACGGCCGTCGACCTCCTGCTCACGTCCTCGAAAGGCGGTTTCGTGTGAAGATCCTGGTGACCGGCGGCGCCGGTTTCATCGGCAGCGCGGTGACGCGCAGGCTCCTCGACGAGGGGCACCGGGCCGTCGTCCTCGACGACCTGTCCACGGGCTTCGCCGACGCCGTCCCGCACGGCGCCGAGTTCGTCCGGGGCACGATGGCCGAGGCGGCCGCTGTCCTCACCGATGGGCCGGGCCCGTTCGACGCGGTGCTGCACCTCGCCGCGCGGGCCCTCATCGACGACTCGGTGCGCCACCCCGAGCGCTTCTGGCGCAACAACACGGTGGAGAGCCTGACCCTGCTGGACGCGGTGCTGCGCGCGGGCGTCGGCCGGCTCGTCTTCTCCTCCACGGCCGCGGTCTACGGCCAGCCGGAGCGGGTGCCCATCGAGGAGAACGCGCCGACGGTGCCCACCAACCCGTACGGTGCCTCGAAGCTGGCCGTCGACCTGGCGCTGGAGGCGTACGCCCGTGCGCACGGTCTCGCCTCCGTGAGCCTCCGCTACTTCAACGTGGCGGGCGCGCTGGGCGAGTCGGGCGAGCGCCACGAGCCGGAGACCCACATCGTCCCGCTGGCCCTGGACGCGGCCCTGGGCGGGCGCCGGGAGTTCGCGGTGTTCGGCGACGACTACCCGACCCACGACGGCACGTGTGTAAGGGACTTCATCCATGTCGCGGACATCGCCGACGCTCATCTGGCCGCGCTGCGGGGCGCGGTCCCCGGTGAGCACCGCAACTACAACCTCGGCAACGGCAGGGGGTTCTCGGTGCGGGAGGTCCTCGACGCGGTGGCCCGCGTCACCGGCCGGCGCGTACCCGCCAGGGTGACGGGCCGGCGCCCGGGCGATCCGGCCGTCCTGGTCGCCTCCGCCGAGCGCGTCGGCCGGGAACTGGGCTGGAAGCCGGCGCGCCCGGGCCTCGAGGCGATGATCGAGGACGCGTGGCGGTTCCGCCGGGCGCGCTCATGACGGCCACGCGCCCGACGGAAGGGTTCCGTTTCCGCTACCGTACGTCCCACAGGAGCCGGGCCAGCTCCCCGATGTCGTCGATGCCGGAGAGGTCCACGGGCACCTCCTCCAGGACGTCGAAGTCATGCAGGAAGGTGAACCGGAGCATGTCCTCGGCGAAGGTGTCGGTCACCTGCCATTCCGCCCCTTCGAGCAGCGCCGCGAGCAGTTGGCGGTCCGCCCGGAAAGCGTTGAGGTGCAATTGGACGAGGCTGTACCGGGGGTCTCCCGCGTATACGTCGGTGAAATCGATCAGACCGGTCACCGAGGCGTCGCCCGCATCGACGAAAAGGTTGGTGCCATGCAGGTCGCCATGTACGAACACGGGTTTCCCGCCGTCGAGCAGGGCGTCGACGGAGGGCAGGAAGTCATCGACCCGGTCCAGCAGTCGCGGGGAGAGATAACCCCATTCCCGGTGGTCCTCGACGGTGGCCGCGCGGCGTTCCTCGAGCAGTTCGGCGAAGACCGGGGAATCCGGTCGCAGCGCTCCCGCGCCGGTCAGCGGTACGGAATGCAGCCGGCGCAGCACCGCGCCGAACCGCCGGGCCAGCGCCAGCTGGGTCGGCCGGTCGGCACGCGCCGCGGCCTCCCGCCATGTCGTGCCGGGGGCCGCGGCCATCACCAGGTACGGCCACGGCCAGGCGGCGCTGCCGGGAAACAGCTCGCCACGGCCCAACAGCGGGGGAACCGGCAGGTCCTGACCGGCCAGCACCTCATAGGCCTCGGCCTCCGAGGCGTAGTTCTCCGGGCCGCACCAGTGCTCGCCGTAGAGCTTGACGACCACGCCGGTGTCGGCGATCAGCACGGGGTTGGTGCTCTCCCCCGGGACCCGTAAGGCCCCCGGGGCGGGGAGCCCGGCCGCGGCCAGCGCCCGTCGGCCCCAGGGCTCCCAGAATTCCAGGTCGTTCCGGAGTTTCGCGTAGGTTTCGTCCGATGTAATTTCCATCGGCTGGGCGGGGTATTTATTGGGCACAGCATTCTCAGGCACGGCAGTTCCCCGACTTCTCTGCGTGTGGTGATGCCTATCGAATTCGGTTCAGGATAACATGGCCGGCCTGCCGGGCAACGGTGAAGCCCGGCCATTCGACCCGTCATTGCGAGGTGTACGCATTGAACGTCGACGGCGCCCCGATCCCGACGAACGCGTCCTCTCTTGCCGTACTCGCCAGGCTCGGCCCGTATTTACGGCCGGTATGGCTCCCCGTCACCGGGGCGGCCGCCGCCACATTCGGCGCCCTGCTGTGCGGCCTCGGCATTCCCCTGGTGGTGCAGCGCGTCATCGACGGCCCGCTCGGCTCCGGCGACTTCGGCCGGCTGCCCTGGCTGATCGCCCTCGTCGCCGTGCTCGGCACGGCGGAGGCCGGCCTGTTGTGGGCCCGCCGCAAGCTCATCGCCCGCCCCACCGCGCTGGTGGAGTCCCGGATGCGGGCCGACCTCTTCGCCCACCTGCTGCGGCTGCCCGTCGCCTTCCACGACCGCTGGCAGTCCGGCCAGTTGATGTCCCGCGCGGTCAACGACCTGGTGACGCTGCGCAAGTACCTGGCCTTCGCCGCGGTCTTCCTCGTCGTCAACTCCCTGACCCTGGTGGTGGGTCTGGGCATCCTGTTCACCATCGCGCCCGAACTCGCCCTGGTCGGGCTGATCAGCGCCGCGCCGCTGCTGCTGATCACCTACTTCTACGAGACGCACTACAAGAAGGTCGCCCGCCGGGCCCAGGACCAGTCCGGGGACCTCACCACCCTCGTCGAGGAGACGATGCTCGGCACGCGCGTCATCAGGGCGTTCGGGCGGTCCGCCGAACGCACCCGGCTGTTCGTCGCCCAGGCCCGCCGGCTGCGCTCGACCGAACTGCGCATCGTCCGCATCCTCGGCGGGCTGTCCACCGGCCTGCTCATCCTGCCCGAGCTCGGTATCGCCGGTCAGCTCGCGGTGGGCGGCTGGGGCATCGCCGAGGGCAGGCTGACCCTCGGTCAGCTCGTCGCCGCGATCACGATCAGCACGTATCTGCGCTGGCCCACCGAGTGCATCGGCTGGGCGCTGTCGGAGACGAGCACGGCCGCCGCGGCCTGCGACCGCTACTGGGAGATCAGGGACTGCCCGCCGACCGTCACCGACCCCGCCCGGCCCGTCTCCCCGGCCGGCCCCGCGCGGGGCCGGCTGCGCTTCGAGGACGTCCACTTCCAGTACCCGGGGCAGCCCCGCCCGCTGCTGCGCGGCGTCGACCTGGAGGTGCGCCCGGGCGAGACGATGGCGCTCGTCGGCGCCACCGGATCCGGCAAGACCACCCTGGCCTCCCTGGTCCCCCGGCTCGCGGACGTCACGGCGGGCCGGGTCACCGTCGACGGCGTGGACGTACGGGACATGCCCCTGGCCGAGCTGCGGGCGATGATGGGCTGCGCCTTCGAGGACGCGCTGCTGTCCTCCGCCTCCGTCCGCGAGAACATCGCCCTCGGCGCCCCCACCGCCTCCGACGCCGACATCCGCGCGGCGCTTCGGGTGGCCGGCGCCGAGGGCTTCGTCGACGCGCTCCCCCACGGTCCGGGCACCCGTATCGGCGAACGCGGCATGTCGCTGTCCGGCGGGCAGCGGCAACGGCTCGCCCTCGCCCGCGCGGTGCTGCCGCGGCCCGCCCTGCTGGTGCTCGACGACCCGCTCTCCGCGCTCGACCTCCACACCGAGGCGGAGGTGGAACGGGCGCTGCGCGAGGTGCTGCGCGACGCCACCGCGCTCGTGGTGGCGCACCGCCCGAACACCGCGCGCATGGCCGACCGGGTGGCCGTCCTGGCCGACGGCCGCGTCCTCGCCGTCGGCACCCACCACGAACTCCTGGACTCCTGCCCCCACTACCGCACCCTGATGGCGACCCCCGGCGAACCCGGAGCGGCGGAGGCGGTACGGGCCGACCCGCGGCCGGACAGCGAGGCGGTGACCCCGTGAGCGACACCACCTGCGCCGGGCCGGACGAGCAGACTCCGGAACTCGCCGGCGCCCTGACCGCCGAGGACGCCCCCGTCCTCGACAAGGCCACCCAGGCGCGCGTCCACGCCCGTTCGCGAAAGCTCCTCGCCTCCCTGCTGCGCCCCTGGCTGCGCCGGTCGCTGCTGGCACTGGCCGCGCTGGTGGGCGAGAACCTCGGGCAGCTCGCCGGGCCCCTGCTGATCGCCCGGGCCATCGACGTCGGTGTGCCGGGGGCCGTCGCGGGCCGGCCCGGCGCCCTCGTGCGGTGCGTGGCGGGCTTCACCGCGTGCGCCCTGGTCGCGGCCGCCGCGCGCTACGGCTTCTTCCGGCTGAGCGGCAGCGTCGGCCAGGCCGTCCTGCTGGACCTGCGCACCCGTATCTTCGAGCACGCGCAGCGGCTGCCGGTCGCCTTCCACGACGCCTACACCTCCGGCCGCGTCGTCTCCCGGCTCACCTCCGACGTCGACGCGGTGCGCGACCTGGTGGAGACGAGCCTGGACGGCCTGCTGACCTCGCTGCTGTCGGTGGGCGGCATCGCGATCCTGCTGCTGTGGCTGGACCTGCCGCTGGCCCTGGTGGTCCTCGGCACGTCCGTCCCCCTCGTGCTGATGACCCGCTGGTTCCGCGAGCGCTCGCGGCAGGCGTACCGCAGGGCCCGCAACACCGTCGCGGAGATCCTCGTGGAGCTGGGCGAGACGCTGGGCGGCATAAGGGCCGTCCAGGCGTTCCGCGCCGAGTCCCGCGCCGCCGTCCGGATGAACCGGCTCAACGACGACTTCCGCGACGCCCACACCGACGCCCTGCACGTGGTGGCCCGGTACACGGCGGGCGTCCGGCTGGTCGGCAACGTCTGTCTGGCGCTGGTGCTGGCGATCGGGAGCTGGCGGGTGGCGAACGGCACCCTCCAGCTCGGCGTCCTGACCGCCTTCGTGCTCTACCTCCGCAAGTTCTACGACCCGCTGGACGAGCTCGCGACGTTCACCAACAAGTACGCCGCGGCCGCCGCGGCCCTGGAGAAGATCTCCGGCTTCCTGGCCGTGCGGTCCTCCGTGCCCGAACCGGCCGCCCCGGACCGCCTGGACGCCGGCCGCCCGGGCCGCGGCCGGCTCCGGCTGCGGGCCGTGGAGTTCCGCTACTCCCCCACGGGCCGGCCCGTCCTCCCGCCCCTGGACCTGACCGTGCCCGCCGGGCAGACCGTGGCCCTCGTCGGGGAGACGGGCGCCGGGAAGTCCACCCTGGCCAAGCTCCTCGCCCGGTTCTACGACCCGACGGCCGGCGCGGTGCTGCTGGACGGGGTGGACCTGCGGGACCTCGCCGATGCGGACCTGCGCCGCGAGGTGACCCTCCTGACCCAGGAGAACTTCCTGTTCAGCGGCACGGTCGCGGAGAACGTGGCGCTGGCCCGGCCCGGCGCGAGCGACGCCGACATCCGCGCCGCGGCGGCTGCGGTCGGCGCCCACACGTTCATCGAGGCCCTGCCCGACGGCTACGACACGGACGTCAGCAAGCGCGGCAGCCGCCTGTCGGCGGGCCAGCGCCAGATGGTGGCCCTCACCCGCGCCTTCCTGGCCGACCCCACCGTGCTGCTGCTGGACGAGGCCACGTCCAGCCTGGACATCCCCACCGAACGCGCCGTGCAGGCCGCCATGGCCAAGGTGCTCGCCGACCGCACGGCCCTCATCATCGCCCACCGCCTGTCCACGGTCCTGGCCGCCGACCGCGTCCTCGTCATGGACGCCGGCCGCATCGTGGAGGACGGGCCGCCCGCGGAGCTCATCGACGCCTCGGGGCCGTTCAGCCGGACGTACCGCACCTGGATCGCGGCGGTGGGCGAGGACTGACGCCGCCGGGACGGGCATGCCGGGCATACGATGCCCGGCATGCCGACGCTCCACCTCCTGACCGGCGCCCCGGGCGCGGGGAAGTCCACGCTGATCGCGCACCTGACGGCGTATCCGCTCATCGCCGTCGACTTCGACGAGCTGATCGACCCCGTCGGCGAACTGCTGGGCGTGGACGTCAGGTCCTCGTCGGCGAGCCGGGTGTGGCCCGGCTACAACAAGCTGTGGGTGGAGATCATCGCCCTGCTGCTGCGGGGCGGCGGGCCCGTGCTGGTCATGTGCCCGCTGGCCCCGGACGAATGGCGGCGCGCGGCGTCGGCCGCCGCAGCGGCCGTGCCGGAGGCCGTCTGGGCGCGGCTCGACTGCGCCGACGCCGACCGGCGCGCGCGCCTCGCCGCGCGCGGCTGGGACGACGGCCGGATCGAGGACGCGGTCGAGGACGCGGCCGGGCTCCGCCGGGTCGTCGGCCGGGAGTTCACCACGAGCGGTCGTTCGGCCGCCGCGACGGCCACGGCCCTCGCCGAGTGGGTTGGCAGTTAGGCGCTCCGTTGGAGGTCCGGTACCTCATCTGCCGGTGCGTCGTGGCTGGTCGCGCAGTTCCCCGCGCCCCTTCGGGGCGTCACCCGGCCCCCGCCAGCTCCTCGATCGCCTTGAGGGCCTGCTCCACCCCGTCCTCGGTAGCCATGTGCCGCGCAGCGTACGCGGCGGCCCGAGCGTACGACCCCTCGTTCACGACTCGCTCGAGCGCGTCGGCGAGCCGCTCGGCGGTGAGGGACGGGAAGGGGATCGGGGCGGTGGCGGCACCGAGGGCGGCGAGCCGTCCCGCCCAGAACGGCTGGTCCCCGGTGACCGGCACGGTGACCGCGGGAACCCCCGCGCGCAACGCGGCCGCCGAGGTGCCCGCCCCGGCGTGGTGGACCACGGCGGCCAGCCGTGGGAACAGCGCGGCGTGCGGTACGTCCCCGACGGTCAGGACGTCGTCGCCGTCGGCCGCGAGCCCGGCGCCGCCGGACTGGAGGATGCCGCGCAGCCCGGCGCGGCGCAGGGCGCGCACGGCGATCCCGCTCAGCCGTTCCCCGTCCCCGCTCGCCATGCTCCCGAAGCCGACGAGGACGGGCGGGGGTCCGGCGCCGAGGAAGTCCTCCAGTTCGGCGGGGAGTGGCTCGGCCGGGTCGTGGTGGGGCCACCAGGTCCCGACGACCCGCAGGCCGGGGCGCCAGTCGGAGGGGCGCGGCACCAGGGCCGTACTGAAGCCGTGGAGCACGGGCCAGTCGGCTCGTTCCTGACGGCGGCGCATCGCGGAGGGCGAGAGCGGCGGCAGCCGGAGGCGGCCGCGCAGGTCGGCGGCCGCCTGCTCGTAGAGCCGGTCGACCATGCGGAGGGCGAAGCGCCCCATCGCGCGGTTGCCGAGGCGGCCCAGTGAGCGGGTGGCGGTGACGGCGGGCGGGAAGTCCCCGGTCGGCGCGGTGGGCTGGAGGTGGACGCCGAGGCCCGGGATGCCCGTGGCCTCGGTGAGGTGCCAGCCGAGCGGTGCCGTGGTGGCCGACAGCAGGAGCAGCTCCGTGTCGTCGCTCACCGCGTCGGCGAACCCCTGACCGAGTTCGGTGACGAACGCGGCGGCCGTGCGCATCAGCTCACGTCTGTCCGTGCTGCCGCCGCCGCGCACCCGTGTGTCGGCGGGGAGAGCGCGGTACTCCAGCCCGGCGGCGTGTACGAGGTGGGCGTAGGCGGGCGTGGCGGCGACCGTGACGTCGTGCCCGGCCAGGCGCAGCCCGGCGCCCAGACCCGTGTAGGGCGCGACGTCGCCGCGCGATCCGGCCGCGGCGATCAGGATCCTCATCGGTGCTCCCCGGAGGCGGAGTCGGATATGGAGTCGGTGCGGCCGCCGGTGTGGCGGGCCGCGTTGGCGTGGACCGCCCGGGACACATAGGCGGCCAGCCCCGGGCGCTGCTGTGACGGCGGTACGACCAGGGCGAAGGCGCGGGGCTCGGCGGCGAAGTCGTCCGCGATGCGCCGGTGCATGTCGGCGGGGCAGGAGGTGAACCAGCGCGAGATGTGCAGACGGTGCTCCTCGGCGAGGTCCATGGCCCTCTCGCCGTCGCTCGGCTCCCCCTCGTCGAAGGCCGCGAGCAGCTCCGCGCGCCAGGCGGCGGCCTCGCCCATCAGCCGCCGCCAGTCCTCCTTGGTGTGCGCGGCCGCGCGCGCCATCGCCTCGCGCCGGCCGTCCGAGTGCGCCCACTTCAGCTCGGCCTGAGTGGCGTAGCTCAGGTCGAAGGTGATGTCGCCGAAGACCTCGAAGCGTTCCTCGGGGGTCAGGGTCACCCCGGTCTGCTGGACCTCGATGGCCCGTTCCGCCACCTCGGCCAGCCGCTGCAGCCTGGTGATCTCCTCGCTCAGCCGCCGTTGCCGGGCCCTCAGCTGTTCAAGGGCGTTGGCCTGCGGGTCGGCGAGGATCGTGGCGATCTCGTCGAGGGAGAAGCCGAGCTCACGGTAGAAGAGGATCTGCTGGAGCCGGGCGAGATCGGCGTCGCCGTAGAGCCGGTATCCGGCGTCGCTGCGCTCGCTGGGCGAGAGCAGCCCCGCCTTGTCGTAGTGGTGCAGCGTCCGCACCGTCACCCCGGCGAATGCCGCGACCTGTCCCACGGAGTAACTCATCCACCTGCCCTTTCGTCGACCCACAGCCTCGGGCCTGACGTAGGGGGAGGGTCAAGCCGGGCCCCGGGCGAGGTCCGCCAGGAGCGTCCGGGTCTGTTCGGCGTCGGTCGTGGCCTCGCGCTGTTCGAAGAGGTCGAGGGCGGTCTCCAGGCAGGCCCGTGCCCTCGCGGCCTGTCCCAGGTGGCTCAGGCCGCGGCCGAGTGCCCTGAGCAGGGCGGCTTCGAGCATGCCGCTGGTCCGCCGGGCGAGCGGCATGAACTCCTCGGCGGTTCCCGCCGCGAGGGCGTGGTGCCCGGCTTCCGCGTGGACTTCGGCCATCAGGGTGCCCGTGGCGGCCTCGAAGGCGGTCACGCCCAGGGCGCGGAACAGTGCCAGCGCGTCCCGGGCCCGGTCCAGCGCGGCGTTCCCGTCGCCGCACAGGCGCAGGACCCGGGCCAGGTAGTACAGGCCGATGGCCTTCGAGACCGACTCCCGGCCGCCGACCAGCTCCGCGCCCCGCTCGGCCGCGGCCCGGGCCTCGGCGAGCCTGCCCTGGCGGGCGTAGTTGAAGGCCAGTTCGCCCAGCACGGTGCCTTCCGCGATCTCCGCGCCGAGTTCGCGGAAGAGCCGCACCGAGGCCTCGCCGTGGCCGACCGCCTCGTCGAAGTGGCCGTGGACGCGGGCGTTCGCGCACAGTGTGAGATGTGCCGAGGCCCGCAGCCGCGCGGATCCGCCGGCGCACAGCTCCAGGGCGCGGGCGAGTTCGGGCTCGGCCTCGGCGTAGGAGTTCGCGTGCCACAGGGCGTTGCCCCGTACGTACCGGGCGAGGGCCTCGACGTCCGGGCTGCCGCGGCGCGCGGCGGCGCCGGCGACCCGTGCGGCCCGTTCGGCGACGGCGGACAGGTGGGTGATGCCCGACAGCACGGTGTTCAGCTTGTCCATGAGGTCGGCCGCCTGGGTCAGCGACAGGCCCTCGTCCTCGCAGGCGCGGTCGACCAGCGCGCGCTGCACGGGGATCTCCTGCCGCATCCAGTCGGTGGCGTCCTGGGCGGTGCCGAACGCGAGGCCCGTCGAGGTCGTCGGCGCGTGGATGAGGGCACGCTCGGCGGGTTCCACCGAGTGGGCGACCGCGTCGGCGTTGCGGGCGGTGGCCACGCAGAAGTCCAGGAGCCCCGCGAAGGCCCGGGCAATCTCCCCGGGGGTGTCCTCGCGGGCGCTCCTGGCCCGCGCGAACGCGCGGACCAGGTCGTGGAAGTGGTAGCGGCCCGGCCTGCGGGACTCCAGGAGGCTCAGGTCGACGAGCGACTCGAGCAGTTCCTCGGTGTCCTCCGGGTCGTGGGCGTCCCGGCCCAGCAGCGCCGCCGCGCACGGCGGCCCGAAGTCGGGCACGTCCAGGACCGCCAGTAGCCGGAAGGCCCGCGACTGTTCGCCGGTGAGCTTGGAGTACGACAGGTCGAACGCGGCCTCCACCGCCGCGTCCCCGCTGCGCAGCTCGTCCAGGCGGTTCCGTTCGTCGGTGAGCAGGCGGACCATGTCCGCCAGGGGCCGGCCGGGCTCGGCGGCCAGGCGGGACGCGGCGATCCGCAGTGCCAGGGGCAGCGCCCCGCAGGCGTCCGCCAGTTCCGCCGCCGCCCGTGGCTCGGCGTCGACGCGGCGGCCGCCGATGATCCGCCGCAGCAGCGCCAGCGCCTCCTCGGGCGGCATCACGTCGAGCCGCATGTGCCGGGCGCCCTCCAGTCCGGTGAGCCAGGCGCGGCTGGTCACCAGCACGGCGCAGCCCGCCGTGCCCGGGATCAGCGGGCGCACCTGGTCACCCGAGGCCGCGTTGTCGAGCAGCAGGAGCACCCGCCGTTCCGACAGCGACGAGCGGAAGAGCGCGACGCGTTCGGCCATGCCGTCGGGGACGTCGCTCGCGTCGGTCCCCAGCTCCCGCAGGAACGTGCCGAGCACGGTCAGCGGGTCGGCCGGGTCGGGGTCGGCGCCGCGCAGGTCCACGTAGAGCCGCCCGTCCGGGTAGCTGTGGCCGAGCCCGCGGGCGGTGTGGACCGCGAGTGTGGTCTTGCCGACGCCGGCCATGCCGTTGATCGCGGAGACCACGACGGCCGGCGCGTCGCCGTCGAGCATTCCGGTGAGCGTCTCCACCTGTTCCCGGCGCCCGGTGAAGTCGTCGATGTCGCGCGGCAGCGCGGCCGGGCGCGGCCCCGCGGCCCGGACGCCGTGCGCCGGCCCGGAGGGTCCGGGGGGCCTGAGGGAGGGGTCCGAGCGCAGGATCCGCCGGTGGAGCTCCCGTAACGCCTCGCCGGGCCGTACCGGGCCGAGGAAGCGCCGGGTGTCCTCGAAGACCCCCAGCGCCTCGGCCTGGCGGCCCGACCGGTACAGCGCCAGCATCTGCACCCCGCGCAGCCGTTGGCTGGCGGGGTACTCCACCACCAGGGCGCCGGCCTCCGCGGCCAGCCCGGGGCGGTCCCCGAGCTCGGCGTCGAGTTCCAGCCGGGCCTCCAGCAACGCCTGCCGGACCCGGCGCAGCCGGGTGCGGGACGCCCTGGCGGCCGGCCCGTGGAGGCCCGCCAGGGGCTCGGCGGCCCATAGCGCGAGGGCCTCGTCGAGGACCTCGCGGGCGCGGTCCGCCCCGTCGGCGGACCGCGTCTTCTCCGCCATGGCCGGGGCGCCCTCGAACGACCAGGTGTCCACGGCGCGTTCGGCGACCCGCAGCGCGTAGCCGTCGCCGACCGTCTCCAGCACCGGCGCGCCGGCCCCCTCGAGGGCCCGGCGCAGCCGCCAGACGTGGGTCCGGATCGCGTGCTCCGGTCTGGCGGGACGGTCGCCCTCGTCCCACACGCCGTCGACGAGCAGCGGCATCGCCACCGTCCGTCCGGCGGCGCCGAGCAGGACCGCGAGCACTTCCCGCTGCTGCGGTCTGCCCAGGTCCAGCTCGGTGTCCCCGCTCCAGCCCCGCACCGGGCCGAGCAGGGAGAACCGGAGCTCCGGCGTCACCGGCTCGACCAGACCGGGACGATGTAGGGGGCCTCGCTGAAGACCTTCACCGTGCCGTCGGTGAACACACCGAGCTTCAGCTCCGGAGTGTCCGGGCCGAGCCGCTTCCGCTCGGTGTCGCTTTTCCAGCACACCCGGGTGCCCTGGCCGTAGACCACGAAGTTGCCGTCGGACTGCATCATGGCGCGGTCCCCGCAACCCGCCGTGTCGGTGTGCCAGGTGGGTTTGCGGTGGGCCCAGTTGTCGTCGGTGGAGTAGGTGACGAGGTTGCCGTCGTCCTGCATCACCAGCTGGACGTAGTCGTTCTTGAGGACCGAGCCCTTGGTGAGGGTCTCGTTGTTCCAGATGACGCCCCGGGCGTCGTCCCGGGCGGCCGAGGCCGTTCCGCCGGTCGCCATCACCGTGGTGGCGGCGACCGCCGCGGTCGCGGCGACGGCGGCGAGGCGGTGGGAGAGTCTGCTGCGCATGACGGGCCCTTCGGTCGGGGGGTGAGGGATCACCCCCCGACTCTCGCGGCGACCGATACACGATCAATTGATGAGTTCTAAATGCTCACTTTCCGCCAACCGTCGCTGATTCCGACTCCCTCCCCGATCTTCGGGGAAAGATCCTTTTCATGTCCGAACCCCGTGCCGACGACCCGCCCTTGACCGCTCCCGCCGCCCCCGCCGGCCCGCCCGGGCCGCCGGCGCCCTACCGGTGGCGCTGGGCGGCCCTGGGGGTGATCCTCGCCGGAGAGGCGATGGACATGCTCGACTCGCTGGTGGCCACCATCGCGGCGCCGTCGATCCGGGCCGAGCTGGGTGGCGGGGCCAGTCTCACCCAGTGGCTGACGGCCGCCTACGCGCTCGCCATGGCCGTCGGGCTGATCACGGGCGGGCGGCTGGGGGACGTCGTGGGGCGCCGGCGGACGTTCCTGATCGGCACGGCGGGATTCACCGCCGCCTCGCTGCTGTGCGCGGCGGCCGTCTCGCCGGGGGGCCTGGTCGCGGCGCGAGGGATCCAGGGGCTGTTCGGGGCGGTGCTGATCCCGCAGGGGCTCGGCCTCATCAAGGAGATGTTCCACGGCCGGGAGCTCGGCAAGGCCCTGGGGATGTACGGGCCGGTGATGGCGCTGTCCTACGTGGGCGGCCCGATCCTGGCCGGCTGGCTGGTGGACGCCGACTGGTTCGGGGCCGGCTGGCGCATGGTGTTCCTGGTCAACCTGCCGCTCGGGGTGCTCGCGTTCCTCGGCGGGTGGCGGTTCCTGCCCGCGTCGCCACCCACGGCCACGACCAGGCTGGACCTGGTGGGCGCCGTGCTGGCCTCGGCCGCCGCGCTGGCGGTCGTCTTCCCGCTGGTCCAGGGGCGCGAACTGGGGTGGCCGATGTGGGCCTTCGCGTCGATGACGGCCGGAACGGCACTGTTCGGGGTCTTCGGCTGGTACGAGAAGCGGGTGTCACGCGGTGGCGGCGACCCGTTGGTGGTTCCGGGGCTGTTCCGCAAGAGGGCGTTCTCAGGCGGTCTGGTGACCGGCGCCGCGCTGTTCGCCGCGGTGGCGGGGTTCTCGCTGGCGCTCAGCCTCTATTTCCAGTCGGGGCTGGGGGCTTCGCCGCTGAAGGCGGGGCTGGCCGTGCTGCCCTGGTCGGCCGGCACGGTCATCGGCTTCGTGGTGGTGCAGGTGCTGGACGGCGCGGGGGCGCTGAGCCGGCTGGGGCGCCCGCTGGTGCAGACCGGCGTCGTGGTGATGGCGGTCGGCGTCGGCGCGTTCGCGGGCGCGCTGCGCTGGGCGGGCCCGGAGGTCACGGTGTGGCGGGGAGCCCCGGCACTGGTGGTCGTCGGGCTGGGGACGGGGCTGGTGATGGGCCCGTTCTTCCAGGCGGTGCTGGCCGCCGTGGAGCCCCACGAGACGGGTTCGGCCGCCGGGACGCTGACCGCGGTGCAGCAGTTCGGCAGCGCCCTGGGCAGCGCGGTGCTGGGCACGGTCTTCTTCTCCGTCCTCGCCGGGCGGGTCACGGCCGCGACGGAGGCCGACGCCTCTTCAGCGACGGCCCGCCCCGGCTACGCCCGCGCCATGGAGATCACCTTGGGCGCGGAGGCCGGGCTGCTCGCGCTCACGCTCCTGGCGTCCTTCCTGCTCCCTGCCAAACCGGGCGGAACCACGGCGAGCCGGCTGACCGGAAATGATGTTGGTGATTGACACCTGGAAGAGAACCGTCCAGTCTCATCAGCCGAACAACCAGCCATAGCCCGACTATTGGCGTTAAGTCAGCGTTAAGCCCCATAAAAGAGCCGGATTACGGTCGATTTACCCGGGGTCAGGAAAGGTCGGCAAGGGCCAGGAAGCCCGGACCCCACCGGCCTGCCCCGAGGAGTCACCACCGAGACAGGAAGGCGCTTCATGCTGCCCGCAATGCCGCACTCCGAACGTGAACGTTTCCTCGCCGAGCCGCGCATCGGCGTGCTGGGCGTCACCGACCCCCGGGGCGAGCGCGCCCCGCTGCTGGTGCCGATCTGGTACCACTACGAGCCCGGCGGGGAGGTCGTGGTCCAGACCGGCCGGGAGATGGTCAAGACCCGCCTCCTGCGCGCGGCGGGCCGCTTCAGCCTCTGCGCCCAGGACGACAACCGCCCCTACCGGTACGTGAGCGTCGAGGGGCCCGTCGTCTCGGTCAGCGACCCGGCCGACGCCGATCTGCGCGAGGCCATGGCCCACCGCTATCTGGACCCCGAGGAAGCGCGCGCCTACCTCAAGGCGACGGCGCACCAGCTCACGGAGGACGTCACCTTCCGGATGCGCCCCCAGCACTGGCGCACCGCGAACTTCGCCGCCTTCGCCGCCGACTTCGCCGAGAAGGGCAAGGGCGACTCCGCCGGCTGAACCACCCACCCACCGGACCCACCACAGCGCGGATGACATGACACCCACACCCCCCGAACCCGAACGAACAGGTCTCCATGACAGACATCGACGTTTCCGTCCGGCCGTCCTCCATCGGCCGACCCGGGACAGCCGGTACGAGCGGCCCACACGATTACCCGCGTGACCGAAGTCTTCCCGAGCTGTTCGAGGAACAGGCGGCGGCCCGGCCACAGGCCCTCGCCGCCCGGCACGGGGACCGCACCCTCACCTACGGACAACTCGCCGCCCGTTCCGACGCGCTGGCCGCCCGGCTCCTCGGCCGGGGTGTCGAACCCGGCACTCCGGTGGGCGTGTGCGGCAGCCGTTCCCTGGAGGCGCTGGTCGCGCTGCTGGGCATCCTCAAGGCGGGCTGCGCCTACGTCCCGCTCGACGAGGACCTGCCGCCGGCCCGGCTGCGGGCCATGGCCGAGGACGCCGGGCTGCGCGCGGCCGTCGTACTGCCCGGCAGCACGGGCTCCGTACGCGGGCTGCCCGTCCACGTGGAGCTCGACGGCGTCGACGAGGCCGCCGGCCCCACCCTCGACACCCGGACCGTTCCCCCCGCCTCGCCCGCCGACTGCGCCTATGTGGTGTTCACGTCCGGCTCGTCCGGCCGCCCCAAGCCGGTGGCGATACCGCACCGCGGCGTGGCCCGTCTCGTCCTCTCCGACGGCGAGATACCCCCGCCCGGCCCCGGCGACGGCGTGCTCCACGCCTACGGGCTGTCCTCCGACGCCTCCACCATAGAGATCTGGGGCGCGCTGCTGACCGGCGCCTGCCTGGTCCTGGCGGACCGCGCGGAACTCCTCTCGCCCACCGCGCTGGAGGAGCTGTTCCGCGCCCGGGGCGTGACCGTCGCCTACCTGACGACCAGCGTCTTCCACCTCGTCGCCCGCACCCGGCCGCAGGCCCTCGCGCCGCTGCGCTTCGCCTCCGCCGGCGGCGAGGCGATGGACCCCCGCCTGGCGAACGAGGTGCTGGCCGCCTGCCCCGGCACCACCGTGGTCAACTTCTACGGCCCGACGGAGAACTCGGTCGTCTCCACCGCGCACGTGGTGCGCGAGCTGCCCGCCGACGCCACGCACGTCCCCATAGGACGCCCCTTCGGCGCCACCGTCTGCCACGTCCTGCGCCCCGACGGCTCGGCCGCGGCGCCGGGCGAGGAGGGCGAGCTGTACGTCGGCGGGGACGGCCTGGCCCTGGGCTACCTCGGCGATCCCCGGCTGACCGCCGAGCGGTTCGTCAGCCTGCCCGACCGCCAGCCGGACGGGCCGCTGTACCGCACCGGCGACCTGGTCGTCCGGCGCCCCGACGGGCTGCTGGAGTACCGGGGACGGCTGGACCGCCAGGTGAAGCTGCGCGGCGTGCGCGTCGAACTGGACGAGATCGAGGCCCGGCTGCGGGCCCACCCCGAGGTCGGCGAGGCCGTCGTCCAGCTCGAGTCCGGCGCCCTGACCGCCTACGTCACCGCCGCCGTGCCCGGCGCCCCGCTGGACCTGCCCGGCATCCGCGCCTACTGCGCCGAGTGGCTGCCGCCCCAGACCGTCCCGGCGCTGGTGGCCATGGACCACCTGCCGGTGACCAGCGGCGGCAAGGTCGACCGCGCCCGGCTGAAGGCCCTCGCGCCCCAGCCCGAGGCGCCCGGGCAGGCGGACCCGTCGAAGGTCGAGGGAGTGCTCGACGCCCTCGCCGAGGTGTGGCAGCAGGTGCTCCGGGTACGCCCCACCCCCCAGGACGACTTCTTCCGGCTCGGCGGCGACTCGCTGCTCGCCTCCGAGACCGTCACCCGCACCCTCGCTGTGCTGGGCCTCGACGCCTCGCTCGGCTCCGCCCTGATCAGGGCCCTGCTGGCGGCGCCCACCCTGGAGGGCTTCAGCGCGGCCGTCCGCGAACTGCGCGGCGGCGGCCCGGCGCGGAGCGACGAACCGGCGATCGACTTCGAGCGCGAGAGCGAGCTCGGCTTCGAGCTGCCGCCCGCCCAGGGCCCGGCCCCGCGCCCCGAGGATCCCCGCAACGTCCTGCTCACCGGCGCCTCCGGCTTCGTCGGCGCGTTCCTGCTCGACCGGCTGCTGCGCATGACGTCCGCGCGCGTCCACTGCCCCGTACGGGCGTCCAACGCCGAGCACGCCACGCGACGGGTCCGCAACACCCTCGCCCGCTACGGACTGAGCCTGGACGAGGCCGCCTGGCGGCGGGTGGAGTGCTTCCCCGCGGACCTGACCGAACCCGACCTCGGCCTCTCCCCCGAACACGCCGCCGAACTGTCCGGCGGCCTGGACCTCGTCGTCCACAACGCGGCCCGGGTCAACTTCCTCTATCCGTACGAGGAGTTGCGCTCCGCCAACGTCGAGGGCACCCGGCGGATCGTCCAGCTGGCGGCGCCCCGCCGCGTACCCGTCCACTTCATCTCCACCGTCGCCGTCGTCGCCGGATTCGGCACGGCCGGGGTGGACAAGGTCGACGAGGACATGCCGCTGGCGCACGCCGACGGGCTCACCATGGGCTACGCGGAGAGCAAGTGGGTCGCCGAGGAGGTGCTGCGGCGGGCGGCGGAAGCGGGCCTGCCGGTGGCGGTCCACCGGCCGTACGAGGTGACGGGCGACCGGGTGACCGGCGCGTGCAACACCGAGACGGCCATCTGCTCCCTGTTCAAGACGATCGCCGAGACGGGGCTGGCCCCCGACATCGAGCTGCCGATGGACTTCGTCCCCGTCGACCACCTCGCCGAGGCCGTGGTCCACATCGCCACCCGCCGCCCGGCCGGCTGGCGGGTCCACCACCTCACCAACCCGCGCCCGGCCATGCTCTCCGACGTCCTGGACCGGATGCGCGCGGCCGGCTTCGCGATCGACACGATGCCCTACAACCAGTGGGTGGGCGAACTGGTGCGCCACGTCGCCCGGAACCCGACCAGCGCCACGGCACCGTTCGTCTCCCTGTGCGTGGACCGCAGCCGCAACGCCGACATGTCGGTCAAGGAGATGTACCTCAAGGGCGTCTTCCCGGTCCTCGGCCGCCGCAACGCCGAGGAGGCGCTGGACGGCAGCGGGCTGCACTGCCCGCCCGTCGACACCGCGCTACTGGACCGGTACCTGGAGTTCTTCTTCACCTCCGGCTACATCCCGCGGCCCGCCCCCGGACACCCGTCGCTTCCCGGAACGGAGCACACAGCATGACCGCCCCCGAGGAACCCGCCGGCCTCATCCAGGTCCCGGCCGTGGAGCCCGACACCGTCGGCCCGCCGTGCGGCTATGCCCGGCTGCGCGCCGAACATCCCGTGGTCAAGGCCGAGTTGCCCAACGGCGAGACGGGCTGGCTGATCAGCCGGTACGAGGACGTCCGGGCCGCCTTCGCCGACCCCCGGCTCGTCCGGCCGCTGCTCTCCGCCTGGCCGCCCCGCGAGGGCCCCGACGCCCCGCCCCCGGCCCTGCCCACGTTCCTGGAGATGACGGGCGCGCACCACGAACGGGTGCGGCGCACCGTGCTGCCGCTGTTCGGCAGGCGCCGCCTGGAGGTCATGGAGCCCAGGATCCGGGCCATGGCCGGGGAACTGATCGACGCCATGGTGGAGTCCGCCGACGGCGGCACGGCCGACCTGGTCGCCGCCTACGTCGAACCGCTGCCGCTGCGCGTGTTGTGCGAGACCACCGGGATCCCGCACGAGGACCACGAGATCTACCTCCCGCACACCCTCACCCTGCTCAGCGCCGCCGGGCTGTCGATGGACGAGGTGCTGGCGGCCCTGTACGCGCTCCAGGACTACGCCGAGGAGCTCATCTCCCGCAAGGAGAAGGAGGGCGAGGGCGAGGACTACGTCCACCTCCTGCTGGCGGAGAGCCGCCGCCCGGACGGCGGACTGACGCGGGACGACGTGGTCAGCTTCGTCGTCACCATGCTGATGGCCGGCTACAAGACCAACATCCAGCACACCGGCAACGCGCTGTTCACCCTGCTCACCCATCCCGAGCAGTTGCGTGAGCTGCGCGAGTCGCCCCAGCGGATGGGCACCGCTGTGGAGGAGCTGCTGCGCTACGTCCCGCTGATGAACGCCATCAACATCCTGGTCGCGCAGGAGGACCTCACCCTCCACGGGCAGCACATCCGGGCCGGCGACGCGGTCATCCCGGTGCCCGCCTCCGCCAACCGCGACCCCGCCGCGTTCACCGACCCCGACCGCCTGGACCTGACCCGCACCCCCAACGCGCACGTCGCCTTCGGGCACGGGCCGCACGCCTGCACCGGCGGACACCTGACCAGGCTGCAACTCGCCACCGCCATCGAGGTGCTGCTGGAGCGGCTGCCCGGCATCGAGCTCGCCGTGCCGGCGGAGTCGATCACCTGGGACGAGTCCACCCCCCTGCGGGCCCCCGCCCGGCTTCCGGTGCGCTGGTGACGCACCATCCCCTCGACGACGCGACGACCGGACGAGAAAGGCCCGAGACCGTGACCGCACCGAACGCGGAGCTCCCGCACTACCCCTTCAGCACCCAGGGCGACCGCCTCGCCCCCGAACTCGGCGAGTTGCGGGGCCGCTGCCCGGTGGCCAGGGTGAGCACCAACTCCGGCGAGGAGGCCTGGCTGGTCACCGGCTACGAGCTGGCCCAGAACGTGCTGCGCGACCGGAAGTTCGCCCGGTCCGTGCTGGGCGACCCCGACGGCCCCACCCAGGACGCCCCGATCCTGGCACCCGAGCTGCTGGACGCCATGAACCACCTCCAGCAGGCCGGGCTGCGCGACGAGGTCCTCCAGGCACTCGGCCGCAACCAGCCCGAGCTCCCCGCCGACTGGGTCGCCGAGGTCACCCGTGAGGGCCTGGACGCCATGGTCCGGCAGGGCGGCCCCGGCGACCTCCAGCGCCACTTCGCGGAGTGGGTCGCCGCCCAGTGCATGTGCCGGCTGCTCGGGCTGCCCTTCGAGGACCACGAGTGGCTCGCGGTACGGGCCGACCTGGACCTGACCATGGTGACCCCCACCAACGAGGAGCTCGCCCGCAACTGGGAGGAGATCCGTGTCTATATGCACGACTACATGGCCTCCCGCGAAGCCGGCCGGCCGCGCGGACTCGTCGACCGCCTCGCCGACCTCAACGAGGAGCGCAAGGGGCTGACCGACAAGCAGCTGTCGAACATCGTCTCCGTCCTGTTCGTCAGCGGTTACGAGGACTTCGCCAGCTTCCTGGGCGTCGCGGCGCTCAACCTCCTCCAGCGCCCCGAGGCGATGGAGGCCGTGCGCGCCCGGCCGGAGACCATGTCCAGTTGCGTGGAAGAACTGCTGCGCTACAGCGTCGTCCTGGGCAACGCCATCCCCCGTTTCGTCACGGAGGACGCCAAGATCGGCACGGCGGAGGTACGGGAGGGCGACCTGATCCTGCTCTCGCTGGACGCGACCAACTACGACCCGGCCGCCTTCACCGACCCCGACACCTTCGACCCCGGCCGCTCCCCCAACCCCCACCTCCGCTTCGGCTACGGCCGCCACCACTGCCCCGGCGCCCACCTGGTCCGCCGACAGTCCGAGACGGCCTTCCGCGTCCTGCTGGACCGGCTGCCGGGCATCCGCCTGGCGGTACCGGTGGACGAGGTGCCCTGGCACCCCAACCGCATGGCGATCATGCCGGCGGGGCTTCCGGTCACCTGGTAGCGGGGCCGGGGGCTCCCACCTCGGGAGCCCCCGTCTCCGTCAGCTCGCCGTCGGCCAGCCGCAGCCACCGGTCGACGCGGATCTCCCACAGGAACCGCTCGTCGTGGCTGACCACCACGAACGCCCCCTGGTAGGAGTTGAGGGCGCTCTCCAGCTGGCCCGCGCTGACCAGGTCGAGGTTGTTCGTCGGCTCGTCCAGGAGCAGCAGGTGCGGGGCCGGTTCCGCGCACAGGACGCAGGCCAGGGTGGCGCGCAGCCGCTCGCCGCCGGAGAGCACCCCGACGGGCAGATGGGCGCGGGCGCCCCGGAAGTGGAAGCGGGCGAGCAGGTTCATCCGCTCGGCCTCGGACCGCTCCGGGGCGTACTCGGCGAAGTTCTCGGCGACCGTACGCTCCGGGTCGAGCAGGTCGAGGCGCTGCGAGAGGTAGGCGACGCGCCCGTCGGCCCGCTTGACCGCGCCGCTCTCCGGGGTCAGGCCGCCGTCGAGCAGCCGGAGCAGGGTGCTCTTCCCGGCGCCGTTGGGGCCGGTCAGCGCGATGCGTTCCGGGCCCCGGATCGTCAGGTCGATGCCGTTCCCGGCGAAGACGTCCTTGCCGCCGAGCCGGACGCGGAGCTGTTCGCCGAGGAACAGATTGCGTCCGGCGGGCACGTCGGTGTCGGGCAGGTCCAGTGTGATGCGCTGTTCCTCGCGCAGTGCGCGTCCGGCCTCGTCCAGCCGGGCCTTGGCCTCGCCGACCCGGCCGGCGTGCATCTGGCCGGCCCGTCCGGCGGCTTCCTGCGCGCCGCGCTTCATGTTGCCGGCGAAGATGCGGGGCAGGCCGGCGTTCTTCAGGTTGCGGGCGGCGTTGCTCTGCCGGCGCTCGGCGCGTTCGCGGGCCTGCTGCATCTCCCGCTTCTCCCGCTTCAGCTCCTGTTCGGCGTTGCGGACGTTCTTCTCGGCGACCTCCTGCTCGGCGCGGACGGCCTCCTCGTACTCGGTGAAGTTGCCGCCGTGGAAGCGGACCTCACCGCGCGGGTCGAGTTCGGCGATGCGTTCCATGCGGTCGAGCAGGGCGCGGTCGTGGCTGACCAGGAGCAGACAGCCGGTGAAGTTGGTCAGCACGTCGTAGAGCTTGTGCCGGGCGTCGAGGTCGAGGTTGTTGGTGGGCTCGTCGAGCAGCAGTACGTCGGGCCGCTTCAGCAGTTGGGCGGCGAGCCCGAGGGAGACGACCTGGCCGCCGCTGAGGGTGCTCAGGGTGCGGTCCAGGGTGACGTCGGTCAGGCCGAGGCGGTCGAGCTGGGCGCGGGTGCGCTCCTCGATGTCCCAGTCGTCGCCGATGGTGGTGAAGTGCTTCTCGTCGGCGTCCCCGGACTCCACGGCGTCGATGGCCCGGATGACCGCGGCGACGCCCAGCACCTCGGCCACGGTGAGCTCGCCGGTCAGGGGGAGACTCTGCGGCAGATAGCCGAGGGTGCCGGTCACGGAGACCGAACCGGTGCGGGGCCGCAGTTCACCGGCGACGATCTTGAGCAGGGTGCTCTTGCCGGTGCCGTTGGGTGCGACGAGACCGGTGCGGCCGGAGCCGAGGGTGAAGGACAGTTCCTGGAAGACGGGGGTGTCGTCGGGCCAGGAGAAGGACAGGTTCGAGCAGACGACGGAAACGCCGGACATGGAGGTGACCTCGTGAGAGCAGTGGCAGACAAGGGGAAAAGGGGAACGACAACGAAGCCACTGTCGGCGGCGGTGCCTCCGCGGATGTTTCCGCGCACCGGCCGGTGGCCTGTCGGGTCCGGGTGATCACCCGGAGATGTCGTCGTCCACCACCATGACCGGTCTCCTCAACGCACCATCAGAATCCGTGCCAGTTTAACAACTCAAGCGGGAATCGCGACGGGAATTTCTCGCAGGTGTGCGATGCCCCGGTCCAGGGCGGCCTCCAGGTGCTCGATGCCACCCGTCGTCAGGAGGATCATCACCCCGCCCTGGACTCCGGCCAGCAGGGCCGCGGCCTCGCGGTCGGCGTCCAGGGCGGCGGCGATCTCGCCCGCGTCCTGCATGTGGCGGATGCCCGCCGCGAGTTGCTCCTGCCAGTGCCCCAGAAGCTCACGGGCCACGGCGCGCGCGGCGTCCGTGGCCGTTCCCAGCTGTGACATGGCGGCGTGCAGCGGACAGTTCTCGCCCTGCGCGCGGTAGCGGGCGACGACCTTGTCGCGCCACTGCCACCAGGCGTCCCAGCCGGTCAGCGCGCCCAGCTCCGGCTGCTGGTCGTCGATGACCCGGGCCGCCTCGTACCGGGCCACGGCCAGCAGCAACTCGTCCTTCCCGCCGGGGAAGTAGTGGAACAGCTGGCTCTTGCTGGTCGCCGTGCGACCCATGACGTCCTCAAGCCGCAGGGAGAAAACTCCCTGGTCCCGGATCTCCTCCGCGGCCCCCTCGATGATGCGCTGCCTGGTCGCGGCGCCCTTGCGGGTCAACGACACCTGTCCTCCCGGTGTGAGCTGTCGCGCCCATTGAAGTGCGCCGGGGCGGGACGCGCCACCGCGAGCCGGGCAGGAGCAGCAGCTTTCCGGTGGTCCGGCGCGACTCGATGTCCGCGTGGGCCCGTGCCGCGTCGGCCAGGGCGTAGCGGCCTCCGACGCGCGGGGTGAGCTTCCCGTCGAGGATCAGGTCGAAGAGCTCTCCGGTCCGGCGGACCAAGGCCTCGCGGGTGGGCACGTGGTGGTGCACCACCGGGTAGGTCAGCAGGATGCTGTTGGGCAGGTCGGTCGGCCGGAGGGCCGGAACGCCCATGAAGGGGCCGTAGTAGGCGTGCACCCCGTGCGGGCGCAGGGCGAGCTGCGAGGAGCGGAACGTCTCGCTGCCACCGCCGTCGTAGACGACATCGGCTCCCCGACCGCCGGTCAACTCCCTGACCCGCTCCTCGAAGCCACGCCCGGACCGGACCAGCACATGGTCGGCTCCGGCCTCCTCGGCGACGGCGACCTTCTCCTCGCGGGAGACCAGCCCGATCACCTTGCCGCCACGTGCCTTGATCATCTGGGTGAGCAGCAGCCCCACTCCCCCCGCCGCCGCGTGCACCACGGCCGTGTCACCCGGCCCGATCGCGTAGGTCTCGGTGCTGAAGTGGCCGGCGGTCAGCCCCTGGAGCATCACGGCGGCCGCGGTCTCGTCCGCGATCCCGTCGGGCACCTTGACCAGCGATTCGACGGGAACGGCGAGTAACTCCGCATAACTGCCCGGATGATAGAACCACGCCACCCGGTCCCCGACGGCGAACTCCTCGACGCCGGCGCCGAGAGCGGTGACGTATCCCATCCCCTCGGCACCCAGGACCGCCGGAGCGGCCCACCCCGGTCCGCCCTGGGCGCGGGCCCCGACGTCCATGTAGTTCACTCCCGCGACACCCAGCCGGACGAGCACCTCACCGGGGCCGGGTTCCGGGTCCGGAAGCTCGGTCCACCGCATGACCTCGGGGCCGCCGTGTTCCTCGATACGGATCGCGTGCATGGGGGCACCTCTCTGTGCGAATCAGCGCGAACGAGCGCGTGGTGAAGTGATCCGCCGAGCACGGTAGGCAGCCGGGATTGGACCCACAAGTCCAAAAGTGGGGAGGTCGAGGCGAGTCGGCGTAGCGGGCCACGCCGTGGAGGGTGCTGGTGCGACGGGCGCACCGCCCGTCACGCGAACGCGCTGTGACCGGTGATGGACTTGCCGACGATGAGGGTGTTCATCTCCCGGGTGCCCTCGAAGGAGTAGACGGCCTCGGCGTCGGCGAAGAACTTGGCGATCCCGTAGTCGAGGACGATGCCGTTGCCGCCGAAGAGTTCACGGGCCCAGGCGACGCACTCGCGCATCCGGGCGGTGGTGAACGCCTTGGCGAGGGCGGCCTGTTCGGCGCTGTCCCGGCCGGCGGCGGAGAGCTGGCTGAGGCGGACGACCATGCCGAACATGGCGGTGATGTTGCCGAGCATCTTCACCAGCAGGTCCTGGATCAGCTGGAAGGCGCCGATGGGCCTGCCGAACTGCTCACGGCTGACGGCGTAGGCGCGGGCGAGTTCGTAGGCGCGCACCGCGACCGCCAGCGCCTGCCAGGCCACCCCGCCCCGCGTGCGCGCCAGGATGGCGGCGGTGTCCCGGAAGCCGTCGACCCGCTGGAGGCGGTCGGCCTCGGGGACCCGTACCCCGTCGAGGGTGATGTCGGCGTTCTGCACGGTCCGCAGCGCGATCTTGCCCTCGATCTTGGTGGCCGTGAAGCCCGGGGTGCCCTTCTCCACCACGAAGCCCTTGACCTGGCCGTCGGACGTATCGCGGGCCCAGACCACGACGAGGTCGGCGAAGGTGCCGTTGCCGATCCAGCGCTTGGCGCCGTCGAGGACCCAGGTGTCGCCCTCGCGACGGGCGGTGGTGCGCATGCCGCCCGCGACGTCGGAGCCGCCCTCGGGCTCGGTGAGGGCGAAGGCGCCTATCTTCCTCATCGCGGCCATGTCCGGCAGCCAGCGGTCGCGCTGCTCCTTGCTGCCGCCCCCGTGGATGCTGCCCATCGCGAGCCCGGTGTGGACTCCGGAGAACACTCCCAACGACGGGTCGACGCGGTTGAGTTCCAGGTTGAGGAAGCCGGAGAACAGCTCGCTGCGGTGGCGGCCGTCACCGTACTCGGGGTAGGCGTAACCGGCCAGGCGGAGCTTCGCGACCTTCTCGATCGCGGCGAAGGGGAATTCCGCCCGCTCCCAGGAGGCGTCGAACAGCGGCTTGATCTCGCTTTCCAGGTAGTCGCGGACGGTGGCCAGTTCGGCCCGTTCGGCGTCGCTGAGCAGGTCGGCGAATCCGAAGAAGTCGGGGGTGGGGTTGGCGGGCTTGGGCATGGGGTGACTCCTATACGTGAGGTTCAGTCGTTTTCGGCCCGGCGCAGTGCCGCGTCGAGCGCGAGCTGTTTGCGGTCGCGGAGGGCGGCACGTCGCCGGTACGCCTCGGGTCCGTTCCCGTACGCGGCCTCCGTCTGGCTCACGAGCGTGGCGACGGCGGCGGCGTCCAGCTCCGGGTGGCCGAGGCGCTGCCAGCCCTCGGCGAGGCCGGGGCCGAGGTGGCGCATCATGTGCCGGATGCCGCCGGGGCCACCGCCCAGGTGGAAGCTCTCGAAGGGGCCGACGGCGGCGTAGCGGCCGCCCAGCGACGCCTTCATCACCGTGTCGAGTTCCTCCGCGTCGACCACGCCGCTGAGGACGAGGTGGATCGCCTCCTGGAGCACGGCGCCCTGAAGCCGGTTGGCCGCGAATCCGGGGAGTTCCTTGCGCAGTCGTACCGGAGTCTTGCCCAGTGCCCGGTAGAAGGCGATGGCCTCCTCCACGGCCTTCTCCGCGGTGCGTTCGCCCGGCACGATCTCCACGAGCGGGACGATGTGCGGCGGATTGAAGGGGTGCGCGACCAGCAGCCGCTCCGCGGCCTCGTCCGGAAGGCGCTCGGCGATGCGGGTGGCGACGATGCCGGAGCTGGAGGTGGCCAGCAGCGCGTCGGCCGGGGCGTGGCGGGCGATGTCGGCGAACAGCCGCTGTTTGAACTCCAGGTTCTCCGGGCCGTTCTCCTGTACGAGGCGCGCTCCGGCCACGGCCTCGGCCAGGTCGTGGGTGGTGCGGATGCGGCCGCGCAGCTCCGCCGCGTCGCTGCCGGGCAGTCCGGCGGCGAGCATCGGCAGCGCCTCGTCCACGGCCGCGTCCAGGTCCTCGCGCGGGTCGGTGACGGTCACCTCGATTCCGTTCACGGCGAAGAGCGCGGCCCACGCGAGGCCGATGGTGCCGGCACCGACGACGGCGGCGGTCATGAGGATTCCTCCTGGGTCAGGTAGTCGTGGACGGGCACGGCGCGGCCCAGCGTGAGGTCCGTGATGATGTGGCTCGCCGAGACGATCTCGCGCACCGGCAGATCCGCCAGCGGCGCCAGCACGTGCGCGAACAGTTGCAGCCGCGCGGGCCCGGTGTAGGCCTCCTTGACCACCAGGTCGGTGATCCGGGTGCGGACGAGTTCGCAGACGCGCGGGGTGCCGTCGTAGTCCGGGACGGTCTTGAGCATGTACGTGGGGACGGTGATCTGCTCGCGGGCGAGCTCCGGGTCGAGCGGGTGGTGCTTGTAGCCCATCGTCGCGGTGGCCACCCGTACGCTCCCGTAGTCGAGCGTGCCGACCAGCGCGGCGTGCTCGGCGTACAGGGCGGGTGTGCCCATCGCCTTCGGGTAGGCGCTCACCTCGCGGCCCGCGGCGGTGGCGGCGAAGCTGTCCAGGTACATCGCGTGGAGGTACTCGCCGCGCTCGTCCCCGAAACGCACCGGGATGGCCTGTCCGGCCTCGACGTACGGGCCGTAGGCCGTGACGTCGCCCATCTTCATCACCTCGAACCGCACCAGCGGCTCGTCGAGGTCGACGTGGAGGGGCTCGGGCACGACGGCCCGCAGCGCATCGGGGTCGGTGCGGTAGACGACGCTGAGGTACTCGCGGTCGGTGAAACGGACGGCGGCCGGGGCGTACGCGGGCGCTGTGGCGGGTGTGCTGATGGTCCGCAGGATCTGTGCGCGGTTCATCGCCCGCTCCACCGCGGTGCGCGCTTCTCGGCGAAGGCACGGACCCCTTCGGCGAAGTCGGCGGAGCGCAGGAGCGTGCCGATCTCGGCGGTCTGCGCGGCGAACGCCTCCGGCTCGGGTACGCCGTCCGCCCGTCGCACGGTCCTCTTGACCGCGGCCAGGGCCAGCGGCGCGTTGGCCGCGATCTCCTCGGCGAGCTCCAGGGCGGCCGGCAGGGCCTGGCCGTCGGGGGTGAGGCGGTTGACGAGGCCGAGTTCGCGGGCGCGTCCGGCGGTGATGGCGCGGCCGGTGAGGAGGAGTTCCATCGCCAGGTGGTGCGGGACGCGCCTGGGGAGCCGTACGACGCCGCCGCCACCGGCGATCAGCCCGCGCTTGACCTCGGGGAGGGCGAACCGGGCGCCCTCTGCGGCGATCACCAGGTCGCAGGCCAGGGCGAGTTCGAAGCCGCCGCCCAGGGCGTGGCCCTCGACGGCCGCGATCAGCGGCTTGGCCGTACGCGCCTCGACGAGCCCGGCGAAGCCCTTGCCCGGCACGGTCACCTGCTCGCCGCGGGCGGCGGCCTTGAGGTCCATGCCCGCGCAGAACGTGCCGCCCGCGCCGGTGAGGATCCCCAGGCGCAGGCCGGGGTCGGACTCCAGGCGGTCGACGGCGGCGGCGATGCCGTGGGCGACCTCGGCGTTCACGGCGTTGCGGGCTCGGGGCCGGTCGATGGTGACGACGAGGACGCTGCCGACGGTGTCCGTGCGTACGGTGTCGGTGCGGACGCTGTCGTTCATCACCGCACCTCACCGTGGGCGAGCTCGCCGAGTACTTCGTCGGTGTGCTGGCCGGGCAGTGGCGCGTGCCGGCGCACCGAGGCCGGGGTGGCGGAGAACGCCAGCGGTATGCCGATGACCCGGTAGGCGCCCTCGCTGGGGTGCTCGGCGACGTCCAGCAGGTGGCCCCCCTGTACGTAGGGGTCCTCGGCGGCCTCGTCGAGCCGCAGTACGGGCCCGAAGGGAATGCTGTGCTTGGCGCACACCTCGGCCCACTGCGCGGAGGTCAGCCGGGGCGTCACCGTCTCCAGCAGCTCGGCCAAGGCCTCGCCGTCGCGCGTGGAGTCGATGAACTCGCCATTGACGCGCGGGTCCTCGGCCAGATCGGGGCGTCCCGCGGCGGCGAACAGGTCACGGAAGTTCTGCGGGCTGTACGGGATGACCATCGCCAGGCCGTCCTTGGTGGGACGGGCCCGGTGTCCCTTGTTCATGGACAGCGGGAAGCCGGTCGGGCCCATCGGCGGCTCGAAGACGCGGCCCTGAAGATGCTCGACCAGGTTGAACGCCAGCAGGGTGTCCACCATGGGTATCTCGACGTGCTGCCCGCGACCGGTCGCGCGCTGGTGGACGAGGGCCGCCAGCGCCGCGTACACGATCGTCAGCGCGGCGACCTTGTCACCGAAGATGCTCGGCAGCACGACGGGCGCCCCCACGTCGCCCGCGCGCTGCGCGAGGTCGATGAGCCCGGAGGCGGCCTGCACCGTCTCGTCGTACGCGGCCAGCCGGGCCCGGTCGGAGTCCGGGCGGAACCCCTGCGCGTGGGCGTAGACGAGACGGGGGTTGGCGGCGGCGAGGCTGTCGTAGTCCATGCCCAGGCGACGCAGGGCGTCGATGCGCATATTGGTGATCAGGACGTCGGCGGTGCCGATCAGCTCCAGCGCCGTGGCGCGTTCGCCCTCGTCCTTGAGGTCGAGCGTGACGCTGCGCTTGTTGCGGTTGACGTTGAGGTTCAGGGGCGTCATACCGGGCGTACGGTGCAGCACGCCGATCCGGACGGTGTCGTTCGGCGACTCGATCTTGATGACGTCGGCGCCGAGGTCGCCGAGGATCTGTGCGGCGTAGGGCCCCATCACGACGGTGGCCATGTCGATGACGCGCACTCCGGCGAGGGGCCCGCCGGGCGCGTCTTTGTCTACTGCGTCTACCGCGTCTACTGCGTCTACTGCGTCTACTGCGTCTACTGCGGATTCCATCACCACTCCTTTTCCAGGAGAATTCCCGGGGTTTCCCGGGTCGCATGGAAAACGCTAGTCCGGCGTGGTGGATGAACCCAAGCGATCAGTGACACCGATGCACGAAAAACGGCGTGACCGCAGCGGTCACGCCATTTTTCGGCTCCTCGGAGGCGCTCAGCCGGACTCGATGGGAGCGGAGAACACGGCCCCCGCCTCCCGCACCAGTCCGTGCAGGTCGCCGTCCGGCTCGGCCCGGTCCCGGCGCCAGACCAGCCCGGTCGCCAGGGAGGGCGAGAAGTCCCGGAACGGCAGGACGACGCTGGCGCCCCTTCCTCCCTCGCCATTTCCCTCGCTGTTTCCGGCGCTGAGCAGCGTAATTCCGAAGACGGAACCGTTCGCCACGATCTCGCGCACGCTGGCGTAATCCCCGATATTGAGGCTGATCTCCTTGTGAATTCCGGCGGCTTTCAGGCGCACTTTGAGCTGGTCGAAATACGTGGGGAGCGTGCCGGGCGCGGAGGTCACATAGGTGTAGTCGGTGAGTTCGCTGAGCGACACCGAGCTCCGGTCACCGAACGCCTCGGCCGGCAGCAGCGCGCCCAGCGGCTCGTGCAGCAGCTCCAGCACCTCGATCCCCTCGGCGTGCACGGGCAGGTGCACCAGCGCCATGGCGAGGTCACCGCGCTGTACGGCGTTCAGGAGATTCCCGCTGTTCCCGGGCCAGCGCTTGACGTCGTACTCCTCGGCGCACCGCGTCTCCAGCAGCGCGAGCCGCTCCCGCAACCGCGGGTGGAGGGCCGGCACCACCCCCACGTACGCCGCCCGCCGCTCGGGCCCCAGCGCCTGGCGCAGCTGCCAGGGAATGTCGTCGAACCGCCCGATGACGTCCTTCGCCGCCGGCAGCAGCGCCGCGCCGGCCCGGGTCAGCGCCACATGATGGGAATCCCGGTCGAACAGCTGCTGTCCGAGCTCCCGCTCCAGATCCCGTATCCGCTGGCTCAACGGCGAGGTGGCCATGTGCAACTGACGCGCGGCACGGGAAAAACTGAGATTCTCGGCGACGGCGACGAAGTAGCGCAGATGAAAGATCTCCACCACCGGACCCTATCCAGGACCCCCGGGTGGCGACCCGGCGGTCGCCGTCAGCGGCCGGCGGCCTGCCCGGTGAAGTCGGCCACCGCGCCCGGCCGGGACACATACACGGCATGGCTGCCGGGCACCTCGGCGGTACGGGCCCCGGCGCGCTCGGCCATGGAATTCGGCGTGCGGCGTCGGTGTACCTCGACGAGGCAGGTGTGGCGCTCCCCGCGAACGCCACACTGCCGCCCCGGTGCCCCGGGCCTTCAGGCCGCCAGTTGGTCGTAGCGCATGAGCGCTTCCTGGTAGGCGGCCGGTGCGATGCTGATGCCGCCGGTGTAGGGGTGGTTGAGGGCGAGGACGAGGTAGATCATGTAGGCGAAGCCGGCGGCGCCGACGCCGAGGAGGATGTAGTGGCTGCGGCCGGTGGGGCGGCCGAAGAGGGCGAAGAAGACGAGGCAGACGACGCCGGAGCCGATCATGAGGAAGAGGATCGGGGGCGGGACCTCGGCGTCCTTCTGGGCCAGCCGGTCCCGCCTGGCCACATAGACCTCCTGGAGGTGCCGCGATGTCTCGGTGCGCGCCGCCCGGGAGTCCTCGTCCGGGACGGGCAGGCGGTACAGGGCCGCGCGCAGGGAGTCGAGGCCCCGCACGGTTGATTCGTCGGCGTGGCCTTCGCGCATGGCGGGCCATTCGGCAGTGATGACCGACTTCGTGTAGGTCACGACGCGTTGCCGGATGTCGTCGCGTTCACGCGGCGGCAGACCCCGCGCGAAGAAGTAGACGTCCTTGAGGGCTCCGGCCTCGGCGAGCGTGGCCTTGCGGGCCGTTTCGAGCTGGCCCTGGGCATTGACGGCCAGAAAGGCGAAGGAGAAGACGAAGAGCCCGCTCACGGCTCCGATCGACATCTCAACGCCTTTGGGCAGGTCGTGGACCTTGCCACCCTTGTGCCGCCGTAGCAGGAAGGCGGTCAGACATACCGCGAGGGCGGTGCAGAACATGACAGCCAGGGCAGAGATCAACACACGGCAATTATCAGACCAACGGCCCGATAGAGTGTGATTGTTGTACATCGGACCCTCGGAGGAGGGCCTCACTGAACACCTGTCCGCACATGCAGGCCGCCGCAGGCATGCACGGCGGCCACGGGACCACCGACAGCTCACCCCTCAGCCGATCGCTGATCGCCTTCTCAGGAAAACGTAAAATAGCCTCTGGCCTGGGATTACTCCCAGGCCAGAGGCTATTTCGCACCGTCGGGACGGCGGGATTTGAACCCACGACCCCTTGACCCCCAGTCAAGTGCGCTACCAAGCTGCGCCACGTCCCGGTGCTCGTCCGGCCCGGGCTTTCGCCCTCGCCGACCGCGCATGAGAACAATACCGCACTTCGCGCGGTGCTCGCGCACCCCTTTCCCGCCCGCCACCAGGGCCCGCGCCCACCGTGGCGAAGCACGGCGAGGGGGGTGTGACGTGGGTTACCCGTTCGGATGAAGAATCCCCCCGGCCCCGGGGCCCCCGGCGGGAGGCGGCGGGCGGGGGCCCCGGGAAACGTCCTCGCTCGGTGTTCGTGATCGCTCCGGGGTGTTGACCCATGGCCTGTGGAGCGTGCAACCATCGGCTTCCGCCATGGGGGCTGCCGCCCCGTGCAACTCCCCCGACCCAGGAGGACAGTTGGACACCACCATCTCCCGACGCGGTTTTCTTCAGGCCGCGGCCGGTACCGCCGCCGTGGCAGGTGCGGCCGTCGCGCTGCCCGTGGACGCGATAGAAGCGGTGGCGGCCCCACGGGGCGGGCACGGCGCGCTGTCGTTCACGGGGGCCACCAATGGGGCGGGGTCGCTGGCCCCCGGTGGTGGGCGGCTGGTCGTCGAGGTGCAGAACGTGCTGTGGTCCGTGCCGCGCGAGGGCGGGGAGGCCGTCGCGATCACCCCGGTCGATCTGGAGCCGACCCGGCCCACGTACGCGCCGGACGGGCGGCTGCTGGCCGTCTGCGCCTACCGGGGCGGTGGCTTCCACATCTGGACACTGCGGCCGGACGGCTCCGGGCTGCGGCAGCTGACGGACGGGCCGTGGGACGACCGGGGGCCGGCCTGGTCGCCGGACGGGACGCGGATCGCGTTCGCGTCCGAGCGCGGGGGCGATCCCGTGACGGGCAGCCCCTACCGGGTGTGGGTGGTCGATGTCCGGACGGGGGCGCTGACGCGGATCACCGGGACGGACGGGCAGGAGGGGCCCGGGCAGGACGGGGCGTGGGAGGACTTCGACCCCGTCTGGTCGCCGGACGGCAAACGGCTGCTGTTCGTGCGGGGGCAGGTGGCCGGGGGTGCCCTCCAGGCCCGTACGGTCGCGTCCGTGGCGGCCGACGGGCAGGGGCCGGTGCGTGTCGAGCACACCGAGAGCGCGGCCGGCGCGCAGGTCATGACGCCGGCCGTCTCGCCCGCCGGGCGGCTGGCCTATCTGCGGACGACGGCCGCGCCCGCCGCGTCCTGCGTCCTCGTCGTGGACGGGGCGGTCGTGCCGGTCGACGGGGACGTGGAGCCGGTGCCGCCGCGCTGGGTCTCGCGGGACGAGCTGCTGCTGACCGTGAGCGGACAGTTCACGATCGTCAGACCGGGCGCCGCCCCCGAGCCGCCGCGCACACCCGCCGCCGACTCCCTCCCCCACCCCTCGGCCGCCCCCGCGCCCACGCCCCCGGCCGGCGCCCACGGCGTGCCGGCGGTCACCATCCCCTTCCATGCTCAGCTGCCCCTGGACCGGCCCCGCTACCAGGTCAAGCGGTACGACTTCGCGGACACCGGCGCGCTGGTCCGCCGCGTCCGCTCGCTCCACCTGCCCGCCCTCTCCCCCGACGGCCGCCAGGTGGCCTTCGCCGCGCTCAACGCCCTGTGGGTCGCGGAGATCGAGAAGAGCGACAGGCCCCGGCAGGTTCTCGCCGCCTCCCCCGGGCGGTACGTCATGGCGCCCACCTGGACCCACGACGGCCGCGCGCTGATCTTCACGGACGACCGCGACGGGCTCTACGCCGTCCGCCGCCGCGACCTCGCCTCGGGCGAGGAGACCGTGCTGGCCGACGGCGGACGTGTCCACCCGGCGCTCTCCCCCGACGGGACCCGGCTGGCCTGCGTCGACATGTCCGGGAACCTCATCGTCCGCGACCTCGAGGAAGGCGCGGAGAAACTGCTGGCGGCTCCTCTGGGCGCGGGCGGCCTGCCGGGCCGGCCCACCTGGTCGCCCGACGGGCGCTTCGTCGCCCTGTGCGACCGCAACCGCCTCAACCAGCGGTTCCGCGAGGGCTACAACCTGATCAGGGTCGTCGACGCCGGCAGCGGGGCCGCCCGGCTGCACGCCCTCGCCCCGCACGCCTCGGTCTCCGACCGCTACGACTCCGGGCCCGTCTGGTCGCCCGACGGCCGCTCCATGGCCGTGATCAACGAGTCGGCGCTGTGGCTGCTGCCCGTGCGCCCCGACGGCACCCCCGACGGCGAGCCGCGCCGGCTGACCGACGAGGCCGCCGACCACCCCTCCTGGTCCGCCGACAGCCGCCGGATCCTCTATCTGTCCGCCGGGCGGCTGCGGCTGCTGGACGTGGCGGACGGCACCGCCCGCACGGTCCCCGTCACCCTCGACTACCGCCGTCCCACCCCCGCCGACACCGTCGTGCGCGCGGGCCGCTTCTGGGACGGCACGGGCACGACCGTGCGCGAGGACGTCGACCTCGTCGTCCGCGACGGCCGGATCGCCGCCGTCGAGCCGCACCGGGCCCGCCGGGCCGCCCTCCGCACGGTCGACGCCTCGCACCAGACCGTGATCCCCGGCCTCTGGGACGCCCACACCCACCCCTGGCAGTACACCTACGGCGGCCGCCAGACCGCCCTCCAGCTGGCCTACGGGATCACCACGGCCGTCTCCCTCGGCGGCTTCGCCTACGAGCAGGCCCGCATCCGCGAGGCCGTGGCGGCCGGCGCGCTGGCCGGGCCGAGGCTGCTGACGGCGGGCGAGCTGCTGGACGGCTCGCGCGTCGCCTACACCATGGGCCGCGCCCACCGCACCGAGGAGGGACTGCGCCGCTCGCTGACCCGCGCCACCGCCCTGGACTGGGACTTCGTCAAGACCTACGTCCGCGCGCCGGGCTGGGTGATCCGGGAGGCGGCCCGCTTCGCGCACGAACGGCTCGGGGTGCGCACGGGCAGCCACCTGTGCTCGCCGGGCGTCCAGCTCGGGCAGGACCTCACCACCCACCTCCAGGCGACGCAGCGGCTGGAGTTCGGCCACGCCACGACGGCCACCGGCCGGGCGTACCAGGATCTGGCGGAGATCTACACGGGCACCGACTTCCGTATGATCGCCACGATCTTCACCTCCGTGCCCCTGCTGGGCGAGGCCCCGGATCTCGCCGAGGACCCCCGCGTCACCGAGCTGATGCCGCCGTGGGACCTGGCGACCGTCCGGCAGACCGCCGCCAAGGCGCCCACGGACGACCAGCTGACCACGCTGCGCCGCGAGATCGACGTCTACCGGAAGGTGCTGTCCGGCGGTGGCATCGTGGCCCTCGGCACGGACGCCCCGCTCGTCCCCGTCGGCCTCTCCCTCCACCTGGGGCTGCGTGCCCTCCACCGGTACGGGCTGACGCCGGCCCAGGCGCTGCGGACGGCGACGGTGCTGCCGGCGCGGGCGTTCGGGGCCGAGCGGGACCTGGGCACCCTGGAGGTCGGCAAGCTCGCCGACGCCACCGTGATCGACGGCGACCCGTTCACCGACTTCGACACGCTCGTACGGACGGCGTCGGTGCTGCGCGGCGGCGTCCGCTTCGAGCAGCGGGAGCTCGTCGCCTCGTACAAGGGCACGGCGGGCGCGGCTCCGCGCCATGGGCGGCTCCACCGGGAGTGGCTGGAGGTCGGGCGGGAGATGCGCAAGGACTCCTGCTGCGACTTGAGCGGACTGGGTCACCCCGGCGCCCACTGACGGCGTCCGCCGGCGGCCGGCGGGGCCGGGGCTTCGCGCCCCGGCCCCGCGTGGTGCCACGGGCTCACGCCTGAAGGACGACCTCGGCATCCGCCGGCGCTCCGGCCTCGGGCATCGCGTCGGTGGGCCGCGTCGCGATCGCCCGCCACCAGGGGTCGAGCGGCAGCCCCGCGCCGGGTTCGAACGGCTGGCCGGGCCTGGGCACCGCGATCCGCGCCCCGGTCTCCCGGGCCGCCGCCACGCTCTCCTCGGCGGGTTCCTCCCACGAGTGCGGGGCGAGGTTGAACGTGCCCCAGTGGATCGGCAGCATGACGCCCCGCGCGGCGTCGCCGCCCTGGAGGTCGAGGTGGGCGCGCATGCCCTCGTCCGGCCGCATATGAATGTCCGGCCAGAAGTCCGAGTACGCCCCGATCTGCACCATCGTGGCGTCGAACGGTCCGTACTGCTCGCCGATGGCGGCGAAGCCGGGGAAGTAGCCGGTGTCACCGCTGTGGAAGACCCGGTGCTCCGGGCCGGCGACCACCCAGGAGGCCCACAGGGTGTGCTGGGTGTTGCGCAGCCCGCGGCCGCAGAAGTGCCGGGCGGGGGCGGCGGTGAGGGTGAGCCCGCCGACCCGCGTCGACTCGTGCCAGTCGAGCTCGGTGATCCGGTCCGCCGGGACTCCCCAGTGCTCCAGGTGGGCGCCGACGCCGAGGGGGACGACGAAGGCGACGCCGGTGCGGCGGGCGAGGGTCCGCACGGTGGGCATGTCGAGGTGGTCGTAGTGGTCGTGCGAGATGACCACGGCGTCCAGCGGGCCGGTCTCGGCCAGCGGCACCGGCACCGGGTGCAGCCGCCGGGGGCCCGCGAAGGAGAAGGGCGAGCAGCGCTCGGACCAGACGGGGTCGAAGAGCACCCGGTGGCCGTCGATCTCGGCGAGCACACTGGAGTGGCCCATCCAGGTCAGCCGCAGCCCGGAGGCCGGGGGGACGGCCAGGTCGGCGACGGTGGTGGGGTGGACGGGCACCGGATGGGCCGGGGCGCGCAGGGCGCGCTCCTCCTTGCGGAAGTAGGTGGGCAGGAACTTCAGCATGGAGCCGGACGGCGTACGGCGCGTTCCCTCGGGGTTGACGAACACCCCGTCGGCGAAGTTCGGCGACCGGCGGATGCGCGCCATCCGCTCCCCCGACGGGTCCACGCCGAAGGCGGCGGGACGCAGCGCGTCCAGGGGCGAGCGGAACGGGCGGGAGCCGGTCACGGCACCTCCAGGGTCGAGCAGGCAGGTCGTCCCATTATCCGCCGGGGGTCACAGCCCGCTCACGCGCAGGGTGATGTTGAGGCGCCCCTTGAGCCCCAGCCCGGGCGGGGCGGTGCCCGGCAGGATCCGGGGGACGCCGTGGTAGGCCGGGCGGGCCGGGCCGCCGAAGACGAAGAGATCGCCGCTGCGCAGCTCGACGTCGGCCCAGGGGCGGGTGCGGCCGCCCGGATGGCCGAAGCGGAAGACGCAGGAGTCGCCGAGGCTCAGGGAGACGACGGGCGCGGCGGACTTCTCGTCGGCGTCGCGGTGGAGACCCATTTTCGCGTCGGCGTCGTAGAAGTTCACCAACGCGATGTCGTACCGCTCCGGCCCGGCCGGGCGGCCGTACACGCGGGCCACCGCGGCCCGCGCCAGTTCGTCCAGCCAGCGGGGGAACGGCTTGACCGGTGCGCCGTCGCCGTCGACGACGGTGCGGGCGTAGCCGTAGGGGAACCAGTGCCGGCCCAGGCAGACCGTCCGCACGGACATCTCGCCCCCGCTGGGCATGCGCACCGTGCGCCCGCCCGCCGGCGGGCGGGCCCACTCGCGGCAGGCTGCCAGGAGGCGGTGCTGGGCGGCCTCGTCCAGCCAGCCCGGGACGTGCACGGCGCCCGGGGCGACCTCGGTCACGGGTCGCGGGAAGAGCTCACCGTCCATGCGGTCAGCCTATGCGGGGGCACCGACAAAAGATCTTCACCCGGTGATGTCACATTCCGGCGGGGCCGTTGCGTCGTACGGGCGACAGCAACCCGCACTCCCTATCGCAGGAGGCACCGGCCATGGCCCGCATCTCCCTCGCCCCGCCCCGTACGCTGGTGAACCGGCTCACCGCCTGGTACAGCAAGCGCGCCTACGGCAGGGTCATCGACCCGCTGCTGGCCATGGGGCACAACCGCAGGGTGCTGATGACCGACGCGCGCTTCGAGATGTCGCTGGCCCGCTGGAAGGCGCTGGACAGCGGGCTCAAGGAGCTCGCCGTGATGGCGTCGGCGGCCGCGATCGGCTGCTCGTGGTGCATGGACTTCGGCTACTGGCTGAGCCACAACCAGGGCATGTCGCCCGACAAGCTGCGCGACGTGCCGCGCTGGCGGTCCAGTGACGCGTACACCCCGCTGGAGCGGGACGTCATGGAGTACGCCGAGGCGATGAGCGCCACCCCGCCGGCCGTCGAGGACGACCTGGCGGAGCGGCTGCGGCTGCGCCTCGGCGAGGCGGCGTTCGTCGAGCTGACCGCGATGGTGGCGGTGGAGAACCTCCGCTCGCGGATCAACTCGGCGCTGGGGCTGACCAGTCAGGGCTTCAAGGACAGCTGTGAGATCCCGGCCCGCCCGGGGGCGTGAAGACCGCCCGGGGGCGTGAGGACGGCCGCCGGTCAGCCCTTGCGGCCCATGCCGCCGTAGAAGACGGTGTCGCTGAGCTCCTTCGGCCCGGGGACCGGTCCGTCCGGGCGCCACAGCGGCACCCGGACCAGCCCCGGGTCGAGGAGCGCGAAGTCGCCGAAGAGGGGCTCGACGGCGGCGCGGCCGCGGAGGTTGAGGGCGGCGGTGGCGTTCCGGTAGACGTCCAGCACGCCGTCCCGGGCGACGGTGTCGGTGCGGCCCTCGGTGTAGCCCTCGTAGGGCTCCTCCGTGGCGTGGGACATCACCAGGAGGCTGCCGGCGGGCAGGGCGTCGCCGAGGGTGGCGACGATGCCCGCCGGGTCCTCCTCGTCCTTGACGAAGTGGAGGACGGCGACGAGCAGCAGGGCCACCGGCCGGTCGAAGTCGATCAGCTCCCGGACGACCGGGTGCCCCAGGATCGTCTCCGGCTCCCGGACGTCGGCGAGGGCGAAGCCCGCCCCGCCCGCGCTGGTGAGCTTGGCCTCCGCGTGGGTGGCCACGATGGGGTCGTTGTCGACGTAGGCCACCCGGACGTCCGGGGCCGACTCGCGGGCCACCTCGTGGGTGTTGGGCGAGGTGGGGATGCCCGTGCCGATGTCGATGATCTGGCGGACGCCGCCGCGCACCGCCTCGCGCACGGCCCGGCGCAGGAAGGCCCGGTTGGCGCGGGCGGAGAGGCGGACCTGGGGGTGGGCCTCGATGACGCGTTCGGCCGCGGCCCGGTCGACCTCGTAGTTGTCCCAGCCGTCGAGGTAGTAGTCGTACATCCGGGCCGGATGCGGCCTGCTGGTGTCGATCTCCTCGGCCGGTATGCCGCCCGGTCCGCCCACGCCGTTCTCGGTCACGCCCTGCTCCCCTTCGACACGATCCATACGTCCGTTCGGTTTGTCTGTGCGCTACGCCAGCAGGAAATCGGCCTCGCCTGCCTTGGCGCCGCGGATGAAGGTCTCCATCTCGTGACGCGTGTAGATCAGCGCGGGGCCGCCGGGGTCGGTGGACTGGCGCAGGGCCACCCGGCCGTCGCACAGCCGCATGGCCTCGACGCAGCTGCCGCCGTTGCCGCCGCTCCACGGCTTGCTCCAGCCCTCGGTGCCGAGGTCCGTCGCGGGCATGCCGTTGTAGACGCGGTCCGGATCCATGGTTCAGATCTCCTTACGAATGCCACCGAGGACGGCCTTGGTGGTGTGTGCCGGCGCGGCCTGCGCGCACATCCGGTCCAGCGCCTCCAGGAAGGACGAGACATCGTCACGCTGGTCGAAGTACGAGGCTCCGACGAGGTTCTCGGCGTAGGCGATGTCCGGCAGCTCCTGGAGGGGGAACCGGAAGATGTGGAAGGGGCCGTACATCGCCGGGTGCGGCCCGGCGGCGAACGGCATCAGCTGGAGTCGTACGTTCGGCATGTCGGTGGCCTCGATGAGCCGGTCCACCTGGGCGCGCATCACGTCCGGCCCGCCGATGGGGCGGCGCAGCACCGTCTCGTCCATCACCACCCAGAGCAGCGGGGCCCCGTCCTTGGTGAGCAGGCCCTGCCGTTCCCGGCGGACGGTGACGGCGCGTTCGATGTCGGCGTCGCGGGCGTGCGGCATGCCGGCGCGGAGCACGGCCCGGGCGTACTCCTGGGTCTGCAACAGACCGGGGATGTAGTGGGGTTCGTACGCGCGGATGAGATTGGCCTCTCCCTCCAGGCTCACGAACGCGCTGAACCACTCGGGGAGGACGTCCCGGAAGCGGTGCCACCAGCCGGGGCGGTTGGCCTCGCGGGTGAGGCAGAGGAAGCCCTCGACCTCGGCCGCGTCGAGCACCCCGTAGACGTGGAGGAGCTTCTCCACATAGGGGATCTTCAGCCCGACCTCGGCCTTCTCCATTCTCCGGACGGTGGCGTGGGTGACGTCCAGGGCGCGGCCCGCCTCCTCGTAGGAGAGCCCGGCCCGCTCCCTCAGGTGCTGGAGACGCTTGCCGAGCACGACCCTCAGGACCGTCGGGGCACCCGCCGGTCGCGAGTCCGCCACTGTCCACCCCCTCCAACTGCCGTCATATGCCAGCAGTGTGCCACGCGGTCTGTCGGCCCGACAGACTGTCCTTGCGATTCTGTAATTTGCAGGTTGAACCTTGCCACAGCTGACACGTATCGCACATAGTTGCGGAGTGGTCCTCTCCCATGACGCACCATCGCTCGGGCTCTGCGGCAGCGCTCTCCTCGGCCATCTCGGCCATCTGCGGCAGGACGCCTTTCACTTCCCGGCCCTCAACACCTCGGTGGCGGAGGCGCGCCAACGAGTCCTCGCGCGACTGCGGGAATGGGGAATAGACGAAGTGGCCTGCGAGGACGCCCAATTGGTGGTGTCGGAGCTGGTCACCAACGCGGTGCGGCACACGGACAGCGAGAAGGTCAGCTGTCAGCTGCGGGTGAGCGGTGCGGCGGTGCGCATAGAGGTCGCCGATCAGGGCGACGCCCCGACCGAGCCCCGGGCGCGCCGCAGCGGTACGGACGAGGAGAGCGGGCGCGGGCTGCTCCTGGTCGGCGCGCTGTCCCGGGAGTGGGGGGTCCGGCCCGACGACAGCGGCCACGGCCGAGTCGTCTGGGCCGACCTGCCGCACGGGCGGCACCCCCACTGACCCCCACCACCCCTTCGGGCCTACAGCGGCAGCAGGTCCGGGCGCTTGGGCTCCACGTTGTCGCCAGAGGACTCACCGCGCAGCCGGCGGCCGATCCACGGCACCAGGTGCTCGCGCGCCCAGTGGATGTTGTCCCGGCGCACATCGGCGGCCGAGCGCTGCTCCTCGTCCGGCCAGGCCTGGTCGGGGTCGGCCGGCACCTCCAGGCCCAGCACCTGGGCGGCCCGCAGCGCGACGCGCGTGTGCCCGTCCGCCGACAGGTGCAGCCGGTCGTCGCTCCAGGCCCGGCGGTCCTGGACCGAGCGCAGCGACCACAGGTCGAGGACCGGGCAGTCGTAGCGGTCGGCGATGGACCGGACATGGGCGGTGTACGTCGCGATCTTGCCCCGCAGATGGCGCAGGACCGGGATGCCACGGGTGTCGAAACCGGTGCACAGCAGGACCGTGCCGACGGAGGAGCACAGCTCGGCGACGGCCGCCTCGTAGCGCTGGGCCACATCGTCCGGGTCGCTGCCGGGGCGCAGGATGTCATTGCCGCCGGCGCAGAAGGAGACGAGGTCGGGGCCGAGCTCCTTGGCCCGGGGGACCTGCTCCTCGACGATCTGGTCCAGGAGGCGGCCGCGAACGGCGAGGTTCGCGTACCGGAAGGAGTGCTCTTCCTGCTGGTCGGAGAGGAGTACGGCCAGTCGGTCGGCCCAGCCGACGAAGGTGTCGCCGGGGCCCGGATCCCCGACGCCCTCGGTGAAGCTGTCCCCGACGGCTGCGTACGACCCGATCGCGCTCTTGTTGAATGAATTCGAATCGTCTGCCACGTCAGTGCATCCTTCACCTTTTCAAGTGACCTACGCCACCGTAACCAGGGGTTGACGTGCCGTGATGTATCCCACCCCGGCAATGTCGCCCGACCCGGAATACGATCGGCGCCGACGAGCCGACGAGCAGGAACACCCCCCGAGGAGCGCACGTGACACAGACGCCGCCCGCCCCGCAGGCCGAGCCCGAGCTGGTGGGGGTCCGCAACTTCCGCGACCTGGGGGGACTGCCGGCCGCCGACGGACGGCGCGTCCGGCCCGGCGTCCTGTTCCGCAGCGGGCACCTGGCCCACGCCACCGAGGCGGACGCGGCGTTCCTCGCCTCGCTGGGCCTCGACACGATATTCGACTTCCGCAATGCCGCGGACATCGCGCTGGAAGGCCCTGACGTGACCCTGCCCGGGGTACGGAACGTCAACCTCCCGCTGAGCGACCCGGCCGACGGCAGCGAGTTCTGGCGGATGGTGCGCGACGGCGACCTGGCCACTCTGCGGTCCGTGCTGGGCGAGGGCCGCGCGGCGGACCGGATGGCCGCCTCGTACCGCACGATCGTCACCACGCGGACGGCCGAGCACGGGCGGGTCGTACGCGCCCTCGCCGAGGGCGACGTGCCCGCACTGATGCACTGTGCCGCCGGCAAGGACCGGGCGGGGCTGTCCGTGGCGGTGACGCTGCTGGCGCTCGGGGTGCCGGCCGAAGCCATCGAGGCCGATTACCTGGAGTCCAACGCGCCGCACCGGCGGTACCGGGTGCGGCGCGACGCGGAGGTTTCTCCGGAGGTTTCGGAGCTGCTCTCGCCTCTCTTCGAGGCGCGGGCCTCGTATCTCCGGGCGGCGTTCGCCGCGATCGGTGAGGTGTGGGGGTCCACGGACCGGTATCTGTCCGAGGGGCTCGGGCTCACCGCCGCGGGGCGGTCCGTGCTTCAGGAGCGGTTGCTCGGCTGACCGCCGGTGGGCACACCGTCACCTTGCGACAGCCTGTTTCACCAGGTTACGGCCGAAGTCCCACATCAAAGCGCTGCCGTTGTGGGCTTCGTCCATCACCGCCGTGAACGCTTCCACGAAGCGGTCCACCTCGGGTTCGCCGATGATCAGCGGGGGGATCAGTTTGATCACCTCCAGCTGGTCCCCCGAGACCTGGGTGAGGATGCGGTGCTTCTGGAACAGCGGCACCACGACCATCTGGGCGAAGAGGCCCTTGCGGGCCGCCTGGAGCATCGTCCAGCGGCCGCGCAGGCCCAGTGACTTGGGCCGGCCGAACTCGATGCCGATCATCAGGCCCCGGCCGCGCACGTCGTGCAGCAGCTCGTACTCGCCGACCAGCGCGGCCAGCCGGGAGCGCAGCAGCTCGCCCGTGGTGCGGGCGTTGGCGACGATCCCCTCGTCCTCCAGCACGGCCAGCACCGCCAGCCCGGCGGCCATGGCCTGCGCGTTGGAGCCGAAGCTGGCCGAGTGGACGAGCACCCGGTCCATGGACGAGTAGACCTTCTTGAAGATCCAGTCCTTGCCGAGCGTGGCGCCCACGGGGACGTAGCCGCCGGAGAGCGCCTTGGCCACGCAGACCAGATCCGGCTCCACGCCCGGCTCGTGCTGGTGGGCGAAGAACTCGCCCGTCCGCCCGATGCCGGTCTGCACCTCGTCCGCGATGAGGAGGGCCTTGTGCCGGTGGAGGAGCTCCTGCGCGGCGAGCAGGAAGCCGGGCGGGGCCTCGTGGACGCCCTTGCCCTGGACGGGCTCGACGATCAGGCCCGCCACGTCGCCGCGCCGCAGCTCCCGTTCCAGGGCGTCCAGGTCGCCGAGCGGGACCGGGGTGTCCGGGAGCAGGGGCGCGAAGCCGTCCCGGAAGCCGTCCTCGCCGTTGACGGACAGGGAGCCCACCGTCAGGCCGTGGAAGGCGTGGGCGCAGTACAGCACGCGCGGTCTGCCCGTGGCGTACCGGGCGAACTTCAGGGCGGTCTCCACCGCCTCGGTGCCGCTGTTGCCGAAGAACACCCGGTCCAGGTGCGGGGTGTACGACAGCAGCCGCTCGGCGAGCAGGCCGGGCAGCGGCGGGCAGTCGAAGCGGGTGAGGTCGGCGAGCGAGGCGTCCAGCACGTCGTGGAGCGCCTTGCGGACCACGGGATGGTGCCGGCCCAGGCCCATCACCCCGAAGCCGGCGAGCATGTCGAGGTAGTCGTGCCCCTCGGCGTCCCAGAAGTACGCGCCCTCCGCCCGCTCGTACACCTTGTCGAAGCCGATGGTGCGCAGCATGCGCGGCAGCTGGTGGTTGAGGTACCGGGTGTGGAGTTCGTACCGTTCGCCGCCGCGCTCGGCCAGCAGCCGGGCCAGGTCGAATCTCTCGGTGCCGTCGCCGGTCATGCCGTGCTCTTCTCCTTCTCCTCGTCCTTGTTCCGCTCCTCGTTCCTCACCAGGGCGGCGCTGATCCGCCCGGCGATCTCGGCGGGGGTGAGCCCCACGTCCGCCAGCACCTCCGAGCGCTTGGCGTGGGCCAGGAACTGTTCGGGGATGCCGAAGGTCCGTACGGGCAGGTCGACCTCGGCGTCGCGGAGCGCCTGGGCCACGGCCCAGCCGACGCCTCCGGTGCGGCTGTTGTCCTCGACAACGGCGACCATGCGGTGGCGGGCGGCGAGCGCCGGCAGCGCCTCGTCGACGGGTTTGACCCAGCGCGGGTCGACGACGGTGCAGCTCGTGCCCCGGGCGCCCAGCAGGTCGGCCGCGTCCAGCGCCACCCGGGCCATGGCGCCGACCGCGACCAGCAGTACATCGGCATCGGTCCCGTCGGTGTCCGCCGGCCGGGCGAGGACGTCCATGCCGCCGATCCTGCCGACGGCCGGGAGGGCCTCGCCCACGTTCTCCTTCGGGAAGCGGACGACGGTGGGGGCGTCGGCGACGGCGACGGCCTCGCGCAGCTGGGCCCTCAGCTGGTCGGCGTCGCGCGGGGCGGCGATCCGCAGGCCGGGGACGACCTGGAGGATCGACATGTCCCACATGCCGTTGTGGGACGGCCCGTCGGTGCCGGTGACGCCGGCCCGGTCCAGGACGAACGTCACGCCGCACTTGTGCAGGGCGACGTCCATCAGCACCTGGTCGAAGGCGCGGTTGAGGAACGTGGCGTAGACGGCGAGGACCGGGTGGAGGCCGCCCGTGGCGAGCCCGGCCGCCGACACCGCGCCGTGCTGCTCGGCGATGCCCACGTCCCAGACCCGGTCCGGGTAGGCCGCCGCGAACTTGCCCAGGCCCACGGGGTGGAGCATCGCCGCCGTGATCGCGACGACGTCGGGCCGCTCGGCGCCGATCCTGACCATCTCGTCGCCGAAGACCGACGTCCATGACGTGCCGGCCGACGGGGCGAGGGGCTCGCAGGTCAGCGGGTTCATCGCGCCGACCGTGTGGAAGCGGTCCGCCTCGTCCTCCAGGGCGGGCCGGTAGCCGCGCCCCTTCTCGGTGCGGCAGTGCACGAGGACGGGCCCGTGGAAGCGCTTGGCCCGGCGCAGCGCCGACTCGACGGCCGCGATGTCGTGGCCGTCTATCGGGCCGAGGTACTTCAGGCCCAGGTCCTCGAACATGCCCTGGGGGGCGAAGGCGTCCTTGAAGCCCTTCTTCGCCCCGTGGAGCGACTCGTACAGCGGCTTGCCGAGCAGGGGCACGCTCTGGACGGCGTTCTTGCCCCAGGACAGCGCGCGTTCGTAGCCGTCGGTGGTGCGCAGGGTGGCCAGGTGGTCGGCGAGGCCGCCGATGGTGGGGGCGTAGGAGCGTTCGTTGTCGTTGACGACGATGATCAGCGGGCGGTCCTTGGCGGCCGCGATGTTGTTGAGGGCCTCCCAGGCCATGCCGCCGGTGAGGGCGCCGTCGCCGATGACGGCGACGACGTGGTTGTTCCAGCGGCCGAGGATCTGGTTGGCCTTGGCGAGGCCGTCGGCCCAGCCCAGGACGGTCGAGGCGTGGCTGTTCTCGATGACGTCGTGCTCGGACTCCTCGCGCGAGGGGTAGCCGGACAGGCCCCCCTTGCCGCGCAGTTTGGAGAAGTCCTGGCGGCCGGTGAGCAGCTTGTGGACGTAGGACTGGTGCCCGGTGTCCCACAGGATGCGGTCCGAGGGCGAGTCGAAGGACCGGTGCAGGGCGATGGTCAGCTCGACCACGCCGAGGTTCGGCCCCAGGTGGCCGCCGGTCCTGGCCACGGCGTGGACCAGGAAATGGCGGATCTCCTCGGCGAGGTCGGTGAGCTCCTCGCCGTCGAGTTCCTTCAGGTCGCGCGGACCGCGGATGTTCTCCAGCAACGACACGCCGGCCCCCTCCTCCTGTCGTCGGCCCGGTGGTGCCGGGCGCGTTGATCGGACTCCGCCGGATTTCTTCGGCCGGATTCTTCGGCCGGACTTCTTCAGCCAGTTTTCTTCAGAGCACGGTGACGGCCGGCGCCCCCGAGGGGGTGCCGTCCTTCTCCATCCGTTCGGCGAGCTTCATGGCCTCGTCGATGAGGGTCTCCACGATCTTCGACTCGGGGACGGTCTTGATGACCTCGCCCTTGACGAAGATCTGGCCCTTGCCGTTGCCGGACGCCACCCCCAGGTCGGCCTCGCGGGCCTCGCCGGGCCCGTTGACGACACAGCCCATCACCGCCACGCGCAGCGGCACCTCCATGCCGTCCAGGCCGGCTGTGACCTCGTCGGCCAGCTTGTAGACGTCGACCTGCGCCCGTCCGCAGGACGGACAGGAGACGATCTCCAGCCGGCGCTGGCGGAGGCCCAGGGACTCAAGGATCTGGATGCCGACCTTCACCTCCTCCGCGGGCGGGGCGGAGAGGGACACCCGGATGGTGTCCCCGATGCCCTCCGACAGCAGGGCGCCGAAGGCGACGGCGGACTTGACGGTGCCCTGGAACGCCGGGCCGGCCTCGGTGACGCCCAGGTGCAGCGGGTAGTCGCACTGGGCGGCCAGCCGGCGATAGGCGTTGATCATGACGACCGGATCGTTGTGCTTCACGGAGATCTTGATGTCGCGGAAGCCGTGCTCCTCGAAGAGCGACGCCTCCCACAGCGCCGACTCCACCAGGGCCTCCGGGGTGGCCTTGCCGTATTTGCCCAGCAGCCGCTTGTCCAGGGACCCGGCGTTGACGCCGATGCGGATCGGGGTGCCCGCCGCGGCCGCCGCCCTGGCGATCTCCTTGACCTTGTCGTCGAACTGCCGGATGTTCCCGGGGTTGACGCGCACCGCCGCGCATCCGGCGTCGATGGCGGCGAAGACGTACTTCGGCTGGAAGTGGATGTCGGCGATCACCGGGATCTGCGACTTCCTGGCGATGACGGGCAGCGCGTCCGCGTCGTCCTGCGAGGGGCAGGCGACGCGGACGATCTGGCAGCCCGCCGCCGTCAGCTCGGCGATCTGCTGCAGTGTGGCGCCGACGTCGGCCGTGACCGTCGTCGTCATCGACTGCACCGACACCGGGGCGTCCCCGCCCACCGGCACCCGGCCGACCTGGATGCGCCGTGCGGGACGGCGTGCCGCCAGGGGCCGGGCGGGTGGCACGGGCAGGCCGAGGGAGACCGGTTCCGTGGTGGCCATCGCGGTCAGCCCCGGTTTCCGGCGACGCTCTCGCGGGCCGCGCGCAGCGACTCCTTGAGCGAGCCCATGGTGGCGAGGACGGCGGTGGGCTCGTAGCCGCAGTGCGCCATGCAGTTGTCGCACCGGGGGTCCTTGCCGCGGCCGTACTTGTCCCAGTCGGTCTCCTCGATCAGCTCCCGGTAGGTGGGCACGTACCCGTCGGCCATCAGATAGCAGGGGCGCTGCCAGCCGAAGAGCGAGTAGTTGGGGATGGCCCACGCGGTGCAGGGGAAGTCGACCTTCCCCTCCAGGAAGTCGAGGAAGAGGGGGCTGTGGTTGAGCCGCCAGCGGGAGCGGTTGCCCCCGGCGAACGCCTTCCTGAACAGCTCCCGGGTCTGCTCGACGCCCAGGAAGTGGTCCTGGTCGGGGGCCTTCTCATAGGCGTAGGCCGGCGAGATCATCATCTCGTCGACCCGCAGCTCGTCATTGAGGAAGTTGAGCACCTCGATGATGGTCTGGGGGGTGTCGGTGTTGAAGAAGGTGGAGTTGGTGGTGACCCGGAAGCCCCGCCGCTTGGCCTCCTTGATCGCCTCCACCGCCTCGTCGAACACTCCCTCCTTGGCCACGGACTCGTCGTGGCGCTCGCGCAGTCCGTCGATGTGCACGGCGAAGGCGAAGTACGGCGACGGGGTGAACTTCTCCATCTTCTTCCGCATCAGCAGGGCGTTGGTGCACAGGAAGACGTACTTCCGCCTGGCCACCAACTGACGCACGATCTCGTCGATCTGCGGGTGCATCAAGGGCTCGCCACCGGCGATGGACACCATCGGCGCCCCCGACTCCAGCACCGCGCCGACCGCCTGGGCCACGGGCATCCGCTGTTTGAGCACCCCTGCCGGATGCTGGATCTTCCCGCAGCCCTCGCACTTGAGGTTGCAGGCGTAGAGCGGCTCCAGCTCGACGATCAGCGGGAACTTCTCACGCCGGCGGAGCTTCTGTTCGAATAGATAGGTCCCGACCCGGATGGTCTGGCGAAGCGGCATGGCCATCTGGCTCACCTCCTGGGGAGCAGCAAAGAACGGTGCCATTCGAAAAAGGCCGGCAGGACGGTGCGGAGCACGCGGAAAGCCGATATTCCACCCCGCAAGGTCCCGATTCGCACAAGTTCATGTTCGGGAGCGTCCACGACCACTCTTACGGCCGCAACGGGGCGGGCACCGGCCCGCACGGCGCTTCGGAGCGTGGCCGCGGACTCCATGTCCACCGCCAGCGCCCCGGCGGCGTGCAGCGCGCCCCGCTCGGCGCCGCGGACCACATGGTCGGAGCCGACCAGCGGCCCGGTGTGGATGACGCGCCGGGGCGCCACCCGGGCGAGCTCCTTGGCCAGCAGCTCGACACCGGCGCACTCCGTACGGCCCGCGGGGTCGCGGGTCTCGTCGGCGACCACCAGATCGCCGGGGTGCATCCCCGGCGCCAGCCCGGCGCAGAAGCCGGTGGCGATCACCGCGGTCTCGGTCCCGGGCCCCGGCGGGGCGCCGCCGCCGGCCAGGGCCCGGGTCACGGCACGTTCCGCGGCCTGCGGGCCCATGCCGGTGCGCAGGACGGTCACGGGTCCGGCCGCGCCGCCGAGGCCGCCGCGCAGGGCGAGGCGCTCGATGCCGAGCGCACAGGCGATCAGCAGCGGTGCGGGGGCGGGGGTACCCGTGCCGGTGGACATCAGCCCTCCAGTGGCGTCTCGGCGAAGGGCTCGCCGTGGAGGTAGCGGCCGAGGGCGGTGAGGGGGAACACCTGGCGGTACAGGTGGTAGTTGATGGAGAAGTCCCAGGGGAAGCCCGTGCCGGTGAAGTGGGGCTCGTCCCAGGAGCCGTCCTCCCGCTGGGTGTCCGTCAGCCAGGTCACCCCGCGCTCCACGGCCTCGCCGTCCCGCTCCCCCGCCGCCAGCAGCGCCATCAGCGCCCAGGCGGTCTGGGAGGCGGTGGAGGCGCCCCGGCCGATCCAGTCGGGGTCCCGGTAGGAACGGAGGTCCTCGCCCCAGCCGCCGTCCGGGTTCTGCACCTCGCCCAGCCAGGCGACGGCCCGGCGGACCGCCGGGTGGGAGACGGGGATGCCGGAGGCCACCAGGGCGGGCACCACGGACCCGGTGCCGTAGACGTAGTTGACGCCCCAGCGGCCGAACCAGGCGCCGCACTCCTCCTGTTCGCCCAGCAGCCATTCGACGCCCCGGCGGGCGCGCGGGTCGTGCTGCTTGCCGAGGACCGCCAGCATCTCCACGACATGGGCGGTGACATCGGCGGACGGCGGGTCGATCACCTCGCCGAAGTCGCAGAACGGCAGCCGGTTGGGGAACGGGCTGGTGTTGTCGGCGTCGAAGGCGCCCCAGGCGCCGTTTCTCGACCGCATGCCCACCGCCCAGTTGGCGGCCCGCCGGACCGCCTTCTCCAGGCGCTCGGGGTCGGGGTGGCGGACCCTCTTGAGGGCGAGCACGACCTCGGCGGTGTCGTCGATGTCGGGGTAGGCGTCGTTCTCGAACTCGAAGGCCCAGCCGCCCGGAGCCAGGTGCGGCCGCTTCACGGTCCAGTCGCCGGGGCGCAGGATCTGCTCGTCCAGCATCCAGTCGGCGGCCTTGACCAGCGCCGGGTGGTCGGGGCTCAGGCCCGCGTCGGCGAGGGCGGTGGTGGCCAGGCAGGTGTCCCAGACCGGGGACTGGCAGGCCTCGATCATCCGGACGGGGGCGCCGTCCGCGTCCTCGTGCCAGACGGCGAAACGGTCCAGCGACTCCAGCCCGGCGCGCAGCACCGGGTGGCGGAGGTCGTAGCCCAGCAGGTGGAGGGCGATGATGTTGTAGACGGCGGGGGGCTGGATGCCGCCCCAGCAGCCGTCGTTCTCCTGGCGCTCGACGATCCAGCGGGCCGCCGAGCGCAGCGCGGCCCGGCGCAGCGGGGCGACGGGCAGCCGGTGGTAGACGTGGAGGACCTTGTCCAGGCGCTGGAAGAGGCCGTCCCAGCTCGTGACGGGGGCGAGGGGGCGCGGCGGGTTCGGCCGGCGGGGGTCGGTGTGGAGCTCGTCGAGGGGGAACGGCGCGGGCCGGACGGGCCGCAGGGCGGAGACGATCGTCAGGGGGACGATGGTCTGCCGGGCCCACTGACCGAAGTCGTAGAGGTTGAGGGGCACCTGCTTCGGCAGGTACATGATCTCGGGTGGGAGCTCGGGCAGGTCCTCCCAGCGCCACCAGCCGAAGAGGGCCAGCCAGATCCGGGTGAAGACGCGGGTGGCGGCGATGCCGCCCTGTTCGCGGACCCAGGCGGAGGCGGCGGCCATGTGCGGCGCTTCGGGGGCGTCCCCGGCGAGGCGGAGGGCGGTGTAGGCCTCGACGGTGGCGGAGAGCTCGGCGGGCCCGCCGTGGAAGGTGGCCCAGGTGCCGTCGGGGCGCTGGCGCGAGCGGATGAAGCGGGCGGCGGCGGCCGTGGTCCGCGCGTCGTCGACGCCCAGGAACCGGCGCAGCAGCAGGTCCTCGGCGTCCATGGTGACGTTGGTCTCCAGGTCGCCCTTCCACCAGCCCGCCGCGTCCTGGCGGGCCAGCAGGTGGTCCGTGGCGAGGGTGACGGCCCGCGCCGCGGCTTCACGCGTCTTCGGCGCTCCGGGGGACGCCGTGGCGGGCGCCGGAGCGGTGGTGCTGTGGCCGGCCTCGGCCTCGGGGAGCGGTCGCTCCCCGGTGCCGTCGGTCGTCGCTGTCATGGTTTCCCCTAATGCAGTGAGTTCCTATCTCTGCCGTACTGCTGTGACTGCCGTACTTCGGGGGGTTCCGTCAGCCGGTGCCGCACACACAAGGCACCGGCCGGCGACCGCGGGACTGGTTCGTGTCTGTCGTGATCAACTCTTCCGTACGACGACGAAGTCGGCGAGCGCGACGAGCTGCGCCCGGACTTCCGCGGGCATGTCGACGCCGTCGAGGGCCTCGACGGCGGTGGCGTGCTGGCGGCGGGCCTCCTGCTCGGTCCACTCGCGGCCGCCCGCCTCCTCGATCAGCGCCGCGCGGGAGGCGAACTCCTCCTCGTCGAAGTCGGCGAGCTGGGCGTCGGTGAGCCCCGCGTCGGCGGCGAGGATGCCGGCGAGCCGCTCGGAGGCGGGGCCGCCGGCCGCGAGGGCGGCGACCACGGGGAGGGACTTCTTGCGCTGCCGCAGGTCGCTCCAGGTCTGCTTGCCGGTGGTCTCCGGGTCGCCCCAGATGCCCAGCAGGTCGTCGACGGCCTGGAAGGCGAGGCCGAGGTGGTAGCCGTAGGCCTCCAGGGTGTCGGCCGTGCGGTCGTCGGCGCCGCCGAGGACCGCGCCGATGGAGACCGCGCACGCCAGCAGCGCGCCGGTCTTGTTGCCCTCCATCTCCAGGCACTCCGCGACGGTGACGCGCTCGCGGTGCTCGTAGGAGATGTCCTGGGCCTGGCCGTCGATGAGCTTGCGGGTGGCGGTGGTGAGCCGGCGGGTGGCCCGGCCGGCCTCGACGGTGCCGAGCTCCAGCAGGATCTCGTTGGCGAGCGCGAAGAGGGCGTCGCCGACGAGGATGGCCTGGGCGGGCCCGTAGGCCTTCCAGACGGTGTCGCGGTGGCGGCGCTGCTCGTCGCCGTCCATCAGGTCGTCGTGCAGCAACGAGAAGTTGTGCACGAGCTCGACGGCCACCGCGCCGGGGATACCGGTCTCGGCGGGGGCGCCGGCGGCCTCGGCCGACAGCAGGGCGAGGGCGGGCCGCACGGCCTTGCCCGGGTCGCCGTGGGCGGGCTTGCCGTCGATGTCGATCCAGCCGAAGTGGTAGGCGGCGACGGTGTCCATGGGTGCAGCGAGCCTGTCCACGGCGGCACGCAGCACCGGCGTGGCAAGCGTCCGTCCGCGCTCCAGCAGGGCGCGCACGCCCGCGGTGTCGACAGCTGGGATCGCCGATGTCACGGTCTCTCCTCTGGTGGTGGTCGTGCTCATGCGCGTCCCGCTCGCGGGCACGCGCGCCTTGAGGGCTCGCTGGTTCATACCGCCGCCTCCCGCAGGGGGCTGTGGTGGGGCAGGCCGAGCTCGGAGAGGGCCGCGCCGGCGGCGACGAGGCCGCTGCGCACCGCGCTCTCCATGGTCGCGGGCCAGCCGGTGGCGGTCCACGCACCGGCCAGGTAGAGGCCGGGCGCGTTCGTGGGGGCGTCGGGCCGGAGCCGGCCGACGCCCGGGGTGGGGGCGAACGTCGCCGTCCGCTCGCGGGTGACGAAGAAGTCCTTCACCCGCGCCGTCCGGGCGGCCGGCAGCAGCCGGGCCAGCTCGGGGAGGTAACGCTCGCGCAGCTCGGCGACCGGCCGGTCGATGTCGTCCTGCGCGGCGGACTGGGACACGGCCAGGTACTGCGCGGCCTTGTCACGGTCGGCCAGCCCGGAGGAGTCGGTGCGGTCGAAGACCCACTGCACCGGGCTGCCGAGCGCTGTGAAGAAGGGCTGCCGCAGGACCTTGCGGTCGTAGACGACGTGGAGGTTGAGGATGGGCGCGGTGTCGATGCCGAGCAGCCGGTCGGGGTCGTCAAGGGCGCCCTCGGGCAGCAGCGCGTGGGTCTCGCGCTGGGGCACGGCGAGGACGACGGTGCCGGCCTCCAGCCGCTCGCCCGCGCCCGGCCCGGCCTCGGTGTCGACGTGCCAGCCGCCGTCGGGGCGGCGGGCGATCCGGGTGGCGCGGGTGCGCAGCGCGACCCGGACGCCGGCGGCGTCCAGCGCGGCGCGGGCCATGGAGTCGTGGAGCTCGCCCAGCGGCACCCGGGCCCAGCCGATGTCGGCGGCGCCGGGCTCGGAGAGCAGGCCGGTCTTGAAGACCATGGCGGCCAGGGCCAGCGAGGAGTGGTCGGCGGTGGCGTTGAGGGTGGCCACGCCCACCAGGTCCCACAGGGCCTCGACCGTCCGGGGCGACTGGCCGCGGCGGCGCAGCCAGGTGCCGAAGTCCACGCCGTCCAGCGCGGGGTCGTCGAGGTCCAGGCCGCGCAGCGCCAGCGCGGCCCGCCCGACCGCGGCCCGCTCGGCGAGCGAGAGGTGGGGATAGGTGGCGAGGCTGGCGGCCAGATGGAGGGGTACGGGCAGGCCGGCGCGGCGCAGCCGGCCGAGGCGGGCCCGGCCCGAGGGGTGGCCGACGTCCAGGACGGGCACGTCGAGCCGGTCCTGGACGGGGGCCAGGTGGGCGGCGCCGATCCGGTCGAGGAACCACCGGTAGGCGGTGCAGCAGCGCAGGTAGACGTGCTGGCCGTTGTCGACGGTCAGCTCGCCGCGGCGGAAGGAGAAGGCGAGCCCGCCGAGGCGGGGGCGGCCCTCCAGCAGGGTGACGCGGAGCCCGGCGGCGGCGAGTTCGAGGGCCGCCGTGACGCCCGCGAGTCCGCCCCCGATCACTACCGCGGCCGCCCCGTCGGGGCGGCCTGCTTGGTCCGTGCGGAGCCGGTCGGGCCGGGTTGTCGTTCGTTCTGTCATGCGCCCATCCCCTCGGCTGCTGTCAGGGACGCGTCCGCCGGGCGGAGGGTTGCGCACCGGTTGCCGGTGCGGTGGATCGCCTCGCCGGGCGTACGGCCGGTGCGGGTCGTCATGGCGCTGCTCGTCGTGGTGCGGGCGGGGGTCATCAAACGCGCCCCCTGGCGGTCTGCCGGTGGACGCTGCGCGCGTCGTAGCCGGAGAGTCCGCGCACGGCGACGAGGGCCTTCTCGTGGCCCGGCAGCGAGACGCGGCCGCGCAGCACCGCCGTGGGCTCCTCGGCGATGCGTTCCAGCAGCCTGCGGTAGATGCCGGACATGGCCGCGACACAGGCGCCGCTGCGCCGGTCGAGCATGGGCAGCAGCTTCATGCCCTCGGCGAACAGCGCGCGGGCGCGCCGGACCTCGTAGTGGACCAGGCCGGTGAAGTCCGAGCCGGCCGGGGGCAGGGCGGAGTGGAATCCGGCCGAGCAGCCGAACTTGGCGAGGTCGTCGGAGGGCAGGTAGGTGCGGCCGTTGGCCGCGTCCTCGCGGACGTCGCGGAGGATGTTGGTGAGCTGGAGCGCCAGGCCCAGCGTGTCGGCGTACTCCGGGGCGCGCGCGGCGTCCCGTGCGCCGGGCACGGTGCCGAAGATGCCCAGGGAGAGCCGTCCGATGGCGCCGGCGACACAGCGGCAGTAGTGGGCGAGGTCGTCCCAGGTCTCATAGGTCTCGCCGCGGACGTCCATCTGGACGCCGTCGATGAGCTCGTCGAGGCCGCCGAGAGGGATGGGGAACCGGCGCACGGCATGGGCGAGCGCGACGGCCACCGGGTCGGTGTCGTCCTCCTCGACGTCGCCCGCCCGGATCCGGTCGAGCGTGGTACGGGCGTCCTCCAGCCGGAGCCGCTTGGACTCGGGGTCCAGGGGCCCGTCACCGATGTCGTCTATGCGCCGGGAGAAGGCGTACAGCGCCGACATGGCCCGCCGTTTGGCGGTGGGCAGCAGCCTGATCCCGTAGCTGAAATTGCCGGCCTGCTGTCCGGTGACGGCTTCGCAGTAGCTGTACGCGGCGAGTACCGGCGGCGACGCTTGTGGCGTTGCATTCACGTTCCGGCTCACCCCTCTCTTCGCAGTGTCGCCCCCACCTCGCGCAGCAGGCTGAGCTTGGTGGGCTTGGGCGGTCCGGGGAGAACGTCGTGCCCCGCGGCGGTGACCGCGGCGAGTGCGGCCCTCCCTCCGCCCACGAATCCCGCGAGCAACAGCTTCAGCCTGCCGTGGACGCTACCCACCAGGGGGGTGCCTTCATTCAGCAGGCGCCGGGCGCGTTCCGCCTCGTACGCGACCAGGGCGCGCACCGACGCGCCAGCGGTCGGGAGGGCGAGGTCGGCCTCCGTGACGCGGAAGCGCGCCATGTCCTCGGCGGGCAGGTAGACGCGGTCGCGCCGGAGGTCCTCGGCGACGTCCTGTAGGTGTTCGACGATCTGCAGGGCGGTGCAGACCGCGTCCGAGCGGCGGACCCGCTCGGGGCTGGTGGTGCCGGTGATGCCCAGGACGAGGCGGCCGACGGGGTTCGCGGACAGCTCGCAGTAGGCGAGCAGGTCGGCGTAGCTCCCGTAGCGGCGCACCCGCTGGTCCTGGCGGTTCGCCTCGATCAGCCCCAGGAAGGGCTCGGGGGTCAGACCGCACCGGCGGACGGTCGGACGCAGGCGGAGCAGCAGCGGGTGGCGGGGGCCCGTGCCGGTGGTGTCGAAGACGCGACGGAGGTCGGCCTCGAAGGCGTCGAGCATGGCGAGCCGGTCGTCGGTCTGCTCGCGGTCCAGGCCGAGCAGCTCGGCGTCGCGGCCGCCGGGGGCCAGATCGCCGTCGCCGATGTCGTCGACGAGGCGGGCGTAGCCGTAGACCGCCATGAGATCGGCACGCCAGGCGCGTGGCACGAAGAAGGGCGCCACGGGGAAGTTCTCGTGCGCGGCCTTGTCGAGCACGGCGCGCGCGTGCGCGTCCGTCCCCGCGGTCATCGCGGGCTGCCCGGACCGGGGACGGCGTACGCGTCTCTGATCTGGAGAGTTCCCGTAACCATTGCCGTCACATCTCCCGTTCTACACTGCCGACCCAGAACATCCTATTTCGGACACGCCGCAGGGCGGGCCGTGCCCCTGGCCTCCTTCCGGGCCGCTCCCTCGCGGCTCCGGCGGCGGGGCCGTGAAGCGTGTATCGCCACGCACCGCCCCGAAACAGCCGCAAAAGAGCAGGCTACAGCGTACGCCGCACAGGTGTCCGACGCTCGCCGGGGTATGTGCTTGATCCATACAATGCCACGCGAGCGCCCAATCGGCCCTGACAATAAGCCAGTTGATCGTTACGGAACGGTCAAGGCCCCCGCCGCGAGCGCGCCGGCGGGGACCTTGGACGTCACGTCCGCGTCAGCGGGCCGTCTCCTTCTCATAGGCCCGGACGACCTCGTCCGTCGGCCCGTCCATCAGCAGTTCCCCGCGCTCCAGCCACAGCACCCGGTCGCAGGTGTCCCGGATGGACTTGTTGTTGTGGCTGACCAGGAAGACCGTGCCGGCCTCCTTGCGGAGCTCGCGGATGCGCTCCTCGGAGCGTTTCTGGAAGGCCCGGTCGCCCGTGGCCAGCGCCTCGTCGATCATCAGCACGTCGTGGTCCTTGGCCGCGGCGATGGAGAACCGCAGCCGGGCCGCCATGCCGGACGAGTACGTGCGCATCGGCAGGGTGATGAAGTCGCCCTTCTCGTTGATCCCCGAGAAGTCGACGATGTCCTGATAGCGCTCGCGGATCTGCTCCCGGGACATCCCCATGGCCAGCCCGCCGAGCATCACGTTCTTCTCGCCGGTGAGGTCGTTCATCAGGGCGGCGTTGACGCCCAGCAGCGAGGGCTGGCCGTCGGTGTAGACCTTGCCGCGCTCGGTGGGCAGCAGCCCGGCGATCGCCTTGAGCAGGGTCGACTTGCCGGAGCCGTTGGAGCCGATCAGGCCGATGGCCTGACCCCGGTAGGCGGTGAAGCTCACACCCTTGACGGCGTGCACCTCCCGCACCCCGGCGCTCGGCTGCCGGCGGACGATCCGGTTCAGGGCGGCCGTGGCACTGCCCCGGCCGGTGTTGCCGCCGTAGACGCGGTAGACGATGTGGACGTCGTCCGCGATCACGGTGGGGACGCGCTCGGAACCCTTGGGAATGATCTGCTCAGCCACGGCCGTACTTCTCCTCGGACTTCCAGAAGTAGACGAAGCCGCCGACTCCGATCACCACGGCCCAGCCGATCGCCAGCAGCCACACGTGCGGCGGCAGGTGCTTCGCCCCGTAGTCGTCGATCAGCGCGTAGCGCATCAGGTCGATGTAGACGGCCGCCGGGTTGGCCCCCAGCAGATCGATCACCCACTGGGACGCGTGGGTCCGCTTGAGGTTGTCGACCAGGCTGTACATCACGCCCGAGGCGTACATCCAGGTGCGCAGCAGGAACGGCAGCAGCTGGGCCAGGTCGGGGGTCTTGCTGCCCGCGCGGGCCAGGATCAGCGCCAGTCCGGTGTTGAAGAGGAACTGCAGCGCCAGCACCGGGACGATCATCAGCCAGGCCATCGACGGCATGTGCCCGCAGGCGACCAGGACGAGGGCCAGCACGACCATCGAGTACAGCAGCTGCTGGAGCTGCTGGAGCGCGAAGGAGATCGGCAGGGCCGCCCGGGGGAAGTGCAGGGCCCGCACCAGGCCCAGATTGCCCGCGATCGCCCGGACGCCCGCCATCGCCGAGCTCTGGGTGAACGTGAAGACGAACACACCCGTCACCAGGAACGGGATGTAGGTGTTCACCGGCAGGCTGCGCTTCTGGTCCATCATCACGCCGAAGATGAAGTAGTACACGACGGCGTTCAGCAGCGGCGTGGCCACCTGCCAGACCTGGCCCAGCTTGGCCTGGCTGTACTGAGCGGTCAGCTTCGCCCGGGAGAAGGCGACGATGAAGTGGCGCCGCTCCCACAGCTGCCGCGCGTACTCGGCCAGGGACGGCCGGGCGCCGCTCACCGCGAGGCCGTACTTACGGGCCAGCTCGGCGGCGGGCAGTCCGTCGTCGGGTGACGACGGCACAGTCAGGGCGACCGCACTGTCGTGCGTTGTCTCGCTCACAGTTGACACTTTCGTCCTCAAGGCGCGCTCCCGGGGCCTGGCCCCGGTGCGCGCCCGATGCTCTTCGACACGACTCTCGGATACGAGCTTGTCAGATCACGGGGGGACGACCCAGTCGGGTCAGGCGCCACACGGTACGCCACTTCATCGGACGCCGTGGTCCGCAAGGGGTCGTCCACCCCTCCCGGAAACCGCCCAGCCACGCGCGCAGCGCGGGCAGGGAGGGCCGCCGGGCCAGGGTCAGCAGCAGCCAGACCCCGACGTAGACGGGGACCAGCGGCGCGGGCAGATTGCGGCGGGCCAGCCAGACCCGGTTGCGGGCCACCATCCTGTGATAAACGGCATGGCGGCTCGGGGCGGTCGTCGGGTGGTGGAGCACCATGTCCGACCGGTAGTCGATCATCCAGCCCGCGTCCAGGGCCCGCCAGGCCAGGTCCGTCTCCTCGTGGGCGTAGAAGAACTCGTCCGGCAGCCCGCCGACCTCGGCGAAGACCCGGGTGCGCGCCGCGTTGGCGCCGCCCAGGAAGGTGGTCACGCGCGAGGAGCGCATCGGGTCGGACGCCCGCAGCCGGGGCACGTGACGGCGCTGGGTGACACCGGTGTCCGGGTCGGCGATCCGGAAGCTGATGATGCCCAGCTTCGGGTCGGCGGCGAACGCCTCCCGGCACAGCTGGGCCGTGTCCTGGTTCGGCAGGTGCCCGTCGTCGTCGAGGAAGAGCAGGATGTCGACGTCCCGGCCGGCGGGGCCGAAGGCCTCGATGCCGACGTTGCGGCCGGCCGGGATGCCCACGTTCTCCGGCAGCTCGACGGTGCGCACGGCCAGGCCGGGCACGGACAGCTCGGGCAGCGGGGAGCCGTTGCCGACGACGACGACCTCGATGGGGTCGCCGGTCTGCTTGGCCACGGACTCCAGCAGGGCGCGCAGCTCGTCGGGGCGGTTGCCCATGGTCAGGACGACCGCGCCGACCTTCATGCTCGTATCGCTCATTTCAGCCTGCTCGAGGCCAGGATGGACACCAGGTGGAGCACCGTCTGCAGCAGCGCGATGCCCGCGAGGACGGCGGTGCCGAGGCGGGTGAAGAACAGGTCGCCGTGGGCCGCGTCCGCGATCGCGAGGACCAGGATCAGCAGGGACGCCTCGATGCCGAGGATCAGCCGGTGGAACTTCAGGGCCGCGGCGGCCTTGCGGGCCAGCGCCACCTTGGAGGAGCGCGGCTCGGCCGCGGACTCCTTGACCGGCGGCAGCCCGGCCTGATGGCGGGCGACGCCGACGAGGTCGGTCTCGGCCTTGATCAGGACGGCGCCGAGCGCGGCGAGCGTGCCCAGGAAGGCCCACAGCCAGTCGATCCGGCCGCTCCCCCACAGGTCGGCGGCGCGCAGGCCCAGACCGGTCAGGACCGCGGCGTCGCACAGATAGGCGCCGACCCGGTCCAGGTACACCCCGGAGTTCGAGTACTGCTTCTTCCAGCGGGCGATCTCGCCGTCGACGCAGTCCAGCAGCAGATAGAGCTGGACCATGACCACACCGAGGACGGCGCCCCAGATCCCCGGCACCAGCAGGGCCGGGAGCGCGAGGACGCCCGCCACGGTCATCAGGTAGGTGAGCTGGTTGGGCGTGACCCTGGTGTTCACCAGATGGCGGTCGACCCGCAGCGAGATCTCCCGCATGTACAGGCGGCCCATCCAGTGCTCGCCACTGCGCCGGTCCTTCACACCCGCGGGGTGGACGACCGGGCGGAGTTCAGCGACTGATGGTTTGTGCATAGTCGGCGTACGCGTCCCTGATCTGATCGGTGGAGAGGTCGAGGTGCTCCAGGATGGTGTACCTCCCGGGGCGGGTCTGCGGCGCGTACGCGACGACCGAGACGAACTCGTCGTCGGTGAAGCCGATGTCGCCCGGCAGGACGGGCAGACCGTGGCGGCGCAGCACCTCGACCATGAGCGCGGATTCCTGGTGGGCACCGCGCAGGTGCATCGCGAAGGCTGCCCCGAGGCCGCACTGCTCGCCGTGGCTGGCGGCGCGCCTGGGGAAGAGGAGGTCGAAGGCGTGGTTGATCTCGTGGCAGGCGCCGGAGGCCGGCCGGCTGTCGCCCGCGACGGACATCGAGATGCCGGTGAGCACCAGGCCCTCGGCCAGCACCTGGAGGAAGGCGTCGTCGCCGACGCCGCCGGGGTGGCGCAGCACGGCCTCGCCGGCCTGCCGGGCCATGGCCGCGGCCAGTCCGTCGATGCTCTCGCCGCGCTCGCGGTGGGCGAGCTCCCAGTCGGCGACGGCGGAGATGTTGGAGATCGCGTCGCCGATCCCGGAGCGGACGTAGCGGGACGGGGCCTCGCGGATGATGTCCAGGTCGATGACGACGGCGATCGGGTTGGGCACCCCGTAGGAGCCGCGGCCCGCGTCGTTGTCGAGCGTGGCGACCGGCGAGCAGAGCCCGTCGTGCGAGAGGTTCGTGGCCACGGCGACCAGCGGAAGCCCTATGCGGGCGGCCGCGTATTTGGCGCAGTCGATGATCTTGCCGCCGCCGAGGCCCACGACCGCGTCGTAGCGCCCCTTCTTCATGCGGTCGCCGAGCCGGACGGCGTCGTCGAGGGTGCCGCCGCCCACCTCGTACCAGGAGGCGCCCGGCAGCGCCGGGGCGAGCCGCTCGCGCAGCTGCGCCCCGGAGCCGCCGCTGATGGCGATGGCCAGCTTGCCGGAGCTGGAGATCCGCTGGTCGTGGAGGAGTCCGGCCAGGTTGTTCAGCGCTCCGGCGCGGATGTCGACGACGACCGGCGAGGGGATGAGCCTCGTCAGTACTGGCACGCGATCTCCCGGCCCTTGGCGAGGTCGTCGTGGTTGTCGATCTCGACCCACTTCACTTCGCCGATGGGGGCCGTGTCGATCTTGAAGCCGCGGTGGACGAGCTCCTGGTAGCCGTCCTCGTAGTACAGGTCGGGGTCGCGCTCGAAGGTGGCCTTCAGGGCGTCGGCCAGCTCGGCGGCGGCCTCGGCCTCGATCAGGGTGACGCCGATGTACTCGCCGGTGGCGTCGCCGGGCTCCATCAGCTTGGTGATCTTCTGGACGCCCTTGTCGGGGTCGACGACGACCTTCATCTCCTCGTCGGCGAGATTCTTCACCGTGTCGAGGGCGAGGATGATCCGCTTGCCGTCGCCGCGCGCGGCGAGCAGGGTCTTCTCGACGGAGACGGGGTGGACGGTGTCGCCGTTGGCGAGGATCACACCGCGGCCGAGCACGTCACGGGCGCACCACAGGGAGTAGGCGTTGTTCCACTCCTCGGCCTTGTCGTTGTCGATCAGGGTGAGGGTGAGGCCGTACTTGGCCTCCAGGGCCTCCTTGCGCGCGTACACGGCCTCCTTGCGGTAGCCGACGACGATCGCGACCTCGGTCAGGCCGACCTCGGCGAAGTTGCCGAGGGTCAGGTCGAGGACCGTCAGGGAGTCCTCCGCACCTTCGGGACCCACCGGCACCAGAGCCTTGGGCAGCGTGTCGGTGTAGGGGCGCAGACGCCGTCCGGCGCCGGCGGCCAGCACGAGGCCGATCATGCGGGTTCTCCTGTTTCGTCGTGGACTGCGGGCGCCCCGGAGGACACCCAGAACCGGATGCTCTCGCTGAGCACCACGAGCGCGATGGCGGCCGCCAGGACCGTCAGCGCGATGGTGAAGCCTCGGCCGTGCCACAGGGAGGCGGCGGCGGTGACCGCCAGCACACGTCCCTCGTGCCCGCCGATGACCCTGACGAGCCAGTGCGGGGGCGCGCCGGTGCCGCCGCGGATGCGGTACACCGTGTCGTAGTGATGGTAGGCGACCGCGGCGACCAGCCCGAATGCCGCAGGCAGGGCGCCGGGCGCGTCCGAGCGGGCGGCGAGCAGCAGGACGATCCCGTACTCGGTCGCGCGGAAGAGGGGCGGCAGCAGCCAGTCGAGCGGGCCCTTGAGGGCGTGGGCCACGGCGACGCCCGCGAGCAGCGCGTACACCACGGCGGGCGGCAGGCCCTGCCAAGTGCCCAGGTTCCCGGTGGCCAGCGGCCAGACGAACAGGGCGACGGCGGCGAGCAGCGCCCAGTAGGGCGCGCTGTACGAGCCGCCGGGCAGCCGCCGGCCGAGGGCGCGGCTCACGGCCTCGGCCTCGGGGCCGGAGTCGGCGAGGTCCGCGAGCGCCCCGGCGGCGCGGTCGGTGCGCTTCGCCTTGCGGGTGAGCGAGCGCAGCACCCGGCCGGCGGTGGTGTAGCAGGCGGCGAAGGCGCAGCCGATCAGCAGCACGACGAAGACCACACGGGGTGTGGTGAGCGCCGTGAGCAGCGCTATCAGCGCCCAGCGCTCACCGATGGGCAGGATGATCATGCGCCGGGCCCAGACGGTCCAGCCGACGCTGTCGAGCCTGCCGGAGAGGGCGGCGGTGGGGCTGGTGTTGGCGGTGGCGTCGTGGTTGGCCTCGTTGAAGGCGAAGTCGACGACGTGCCGGCAGGTCTGGAGGACCATGGCGCCGAGGGCGAGGGCCCAGACGTCGTCGCCGCCACGGGCGGCGCCGAGGGCCAGGCCCGCGTAGTAGGCGTACTCCTTGGCCCGGTCGAAGGTCGCGTCGAGCCAGGCGCCGAGCGTCGAGTACTGGAGCGAGTAGCGGGCGAGCTGGCCGTCGGTGCAGTCCAGGACGAACGAGGCGATCAGCAGCACACCCGCCGCGACGAACCCGGGCCGGGTGCCGGTGGCCGCGCAGCCGGCCGCGATCAGCGCGGTCAGCAGGGAGGCGGTCGTCACCTGATTGGGGGTGAGGCCGCGACGGGCGCACCAGCGGGCGATGTACCGGGAGTACGGGCTGACGCAGAAGGTGGTGAAGAAGCCGTCGCGGGACTTCACGGCGGCGCGCAGCCGTACGGCCTCGTCGTCGACGGCGTCGACCTCCGCCAGCGCCTTCGCGCGGGCGTCCGCGCCCTCGGGCAGCTCGGCGACGAGCACGCCCAGCTCGGGGCGGTGCACGGGGACGCCTTCGGCTTCGAGCCGGGCGGCGAGCTCGTCGGGGAGGCTGCCGCCGCCGGACGGCCGGCCCGCGCTCCCGGCGGCGGGCTCGCCCGCCGGACGGCCTGCGGCCGGGGCGGCCGGGCGCGAGGCCTCCGGCCGGGCGGCCACCGCGTCGGCAGCGGCCCCGGCGGGCTCCGCGCCGCCCCCGGCCGCCGGGCGACCGCCGGCCGGTGCGGGACCCGTGCCTTGGGCTCCGGGCGCGGCGCCTGCCGCCGGGCCGGTCTCGGCGGGCGGCTCGACACCGGTCTCGCCCGGCGCGGCCGGACGCGAGGGCTCCCGCCGGGCGGCCGCCACGTCGGGCACGGGCCCGGCGGACTCGGCAGCCGGGCGGCCGGCGTCGGTGCCGGCGGCCCGAGCAGCCGGGCTCGCGCCCGACGCGGCGGCCAGCGCCCGCGTCAGCGGGCCGCGCGCCTCGGCCTGGACCGTCAGGGCGCCGGTCACGGCGCCCGCCGGGAAGCGGGGGTCGGTCAGGGCCAGGCGCAGGGCGTGGACGTGTCCCGTGAAGCGGGGGTCGACGACGGCGACCCGCTCGGCGGCCGGGACCGCGGCGAGCTCCCCGGCCGCGCCGGCGGCACCGGTCGCGGTGCGCACGTCGAAGCCGAGCGCCCGCAGGTCGTCCTCCAGCGAGGAGCCGGCGGGCGGCGGACCGATGAGGATGGCGGTCGACAGACGAACTCACTCCTTGCGGCTGGCGTGGCCGCCGTGCGGCCGCGGGACGCGGCGGGCGGCTGGCGTGCCGCGCCGGGCCCGGGTCTGCGGGGCGGCGCACGGCACGACGGCAGAGGCTATCGGATCACCGGAAGGCCGAGTTCACCGCACGTGCACCCGGGCGTTCCCGGCCCGGGCGGCCGCCCGGGAACCGGCCACTGTCAGGACGTCCGGGATGCCCGGGCGGTTCCCACGGACGGACGAAACGTTTCCCGTCGGATGGCTGGAATAGGGTGCCGTCATGACGTGGCTGATCACAGGCGGAGCTGGGTACATCGGGGCGCATGTCGCGCGGGCGATGACGGAGGCCGGGGAGCGGGTGGCCGTCCTGGACGATCTGTCCTCGGGCGTGGCCGGCCGGCTGCCGGAGTCGGTCCCGCTGGTGCGGGGCTCGGTGCTGGACCGTGAGCTGCTCGACCGGACGCTCACCGGTCTCGGGGTGACGGGCGTGGTGCACCTGGCGGCGAAGAAGCAGGTCGGGGAGTCGGTCGAGAAGCCCCTGCTGTACTACCGGGAGAACGTCCACGGGCTGACCGTGCTGCTGGAGGCCGTGGTCGCGGCCGGGGTCCGCAGCTTCGTCTTCTCGTCCTCGGCGGCCGTCTACGGCATGCCCGACGTGGACCTGGTCACCGAGCGCACGCCCTGCCAGCCGATCAACCCGTACGGCGAGACCAAGCTCGCCGGCGAGTGGCTCGTCCGGGCGACGGGCGCCGCGCACGGCATCGCCACGGCGTGCCTGCGCTACTTCAACGTGGCGGGCGCGGCCCGGCCGGAGCTGGCCGACACCGGGATCTTCAACATCATCCCGATGATGTTCGACCGCGTCACCCGGGGCGAGCGGCCGCTGATCTTCGGCGACGACTACGCCACCCCGGACGGCACCTGCGTCCGTGACTACATCCACATCGAGGACCTGGCGACCGCCCACCTGGCCGCCGCCCGCCGGCTCGCCGAGCGGCCGGGCGCGGGCGATCTGACGCTGAACGTCGGCACCGGCCTCGGGGTGTCCGTCCGGGAGATGGCCGACCTGATCGGCGAGATCACCGGGCGCCCGGAGCTGACGCCCGAGACGGCCCCGCGCCGTCCGGGTGACCCGGCGCGGGTCGTGGCGTCCAACGAGCTGATCTCGAAGGAGCTGGGCTGGAGCGCCCGCCACGGCCTGCGCGACATGGTCGCCTCGGCCTGGGAGGGATGGTGTCTCCACCACCCGGAGGCACGTCGCGCCTGATCCCCCGTGGGGGCTTCGCCGCAGGTCAGGTGGGGTGCTCGGAGGCATCGGCGGGGCGTCGCCCGATACCCCGCCCGCCCGTAGTTGACTGGGCCCGGCCGGCGGGTGCCCGCCGGCCGGGCGGCGACGACGGCTTCGGAAGGCGGCGGGCATGGGAGCGGGTCACCACCACGGCCACTCGCACGGGGGACCCCCGCCCGGTGCGACCGGCACGGCCGCGGCCGCCCACAAGGGGCGGCTGCGGACCGCGCTGGGCATCACCCTGACCGTCCTGCTGGTCTACGCTGTGGGCAGCGCGCTGACCGGCTCGCTCGCGCTGTTCGCCGAGGCGGGCCATATGGCCACGGACGCGATCGGGGTCTCCATGGCCCTGGTGGCGATCCGTTTCGCCGCCCGCCCGGCCACCGGCAGATGCACCTTCGGCTACGCCCGGGCCGAGATCCTCGCTGCCCTGCTGAACTGTGTGCTGCTGCTCGGGGTCGGTGGCTACGTCCTCGTCGAGGCGATGGAGCGGCTGGCGGAGCCGGAGCCGGTGCCGGGCGCGCGGACGGTCGTCTTCGGCCTGGTCGGCGTGGCCGCCAACGGTGTCTCGCTGGCCCTGCTGACCCGGGGCAGCAAGGAGAGCCTGAATGTGCGGGGCGCCTTCCTGGAGGTCCTCTCGGACGCCCTGGGCTCCCTGGCCGTGGTGGTCTCCGCCCTGGTGATCATGGTGACGGGCTGGACGCGGGCCGACCCGGTCGCCTCCCTGGTGATCGGGCTGATGATCGTGCCGCGCACGGTGAAGCTGTTGCGCGAGGCGCTGGACGTGCTGCTGGAGGCGGCGCCGAGGAACGTCGACACGGCCGAGGTGCGGGCGCACATCCTGGCCCTGCCCGGGGTGCGGAGCCTCCACGATCTGCATGTGTGGACGATCACATCGGGGATGCCGGTGCTGTCGGCGCACGTGGTGGTGGACCCCGGCACGCTGGACTCGGCGGGGCAGGGGAAGATGTTGCACGACCTTCAGGACTGCCTCGGCGAGCACTTCGCCGTGGAGCACTGCACCTTTCAGCTGGAGCCCAGCGGGCACGCCGAGCACGAGGCCGGTCTCTGCCACTGGACCCGCCGCGAGACCTGCCGCCGGGCCACGGACGGCCGAGGGCCGGTCCGATCAATCGAACGATCGGATCGATGACTCATCCGCCGTGGTCGTGGGCATTCCGTACGGCAGACTTGAAGGTGGAAGACCGACAATGAGGATGGTCAATGCCGATCACATCTGCCAAGGGCCGCTCCGCCGACTCGGACCGGGTTCCCGCGGCCGCCGACACCGCCGAACCGATCATGCTGGAGCTGGTCGACGAGGACGGCAGAACCATCGGCACCGCCGAGAAGCTCTCCGCCCACATCGCCCCCGGCCGGCTGCACCGGGCCTTTTCGGTCTTTCTCTTCGACGACGCGGGCCGGCTGCTCCTCCAGCGCCGGGCGCTGGAGAAGTACCACTCCCCCGGTGTGTGGTCGAACACCTGCTGCGGCCACCCCTACCCGGACGAGCCGCCCTTCGTCGCCGCCGCCCGCCGCACCGGTGAGGAGCTGGGCCTGGCGCCCGCGCTGATGCGCGAGGCCGGGACCGTGCGCTACAACCACCCGGACCCGGCCTCGGGCCTGGTCGAGCAGGAGTACAACCACCTGTTCGTGGGCACGGTCACGACCCTGCCCGACCCGGACCCCTCCGAGATCGCGGAGACCGCGTTCGTCACCCCCGCCGAGCTGGACGCGCTGCGCGAGAAGTACCCCTTCTCGGCGTGGTTCATGACCGTCCTGGACGCCGCCCGCCCGGCGGTCCGCGAGGTCACCGGGGACGCCGCAGGCTGGTAGGCCGGGGGCGCAGCGGCAGGGCGGCCCAGACCACCTTGCCGCCGCCGGCGGTGTGCTCGATGTCGTAGGCGCCGCCGGCCTCCTCCACCGTCGCCTGCACCAGCAGCAGGCCCCGGCCGCCGGTGCGCGGCTCGTCCTCGGGGCAGGCCTCCATGGGCGCGGGGCGGTACGGGTGGTTGTCCTCGACGGCCACCCGGACCCACTCCGGGCCCAGGGAGACCTCCACGGCCACCTCCGGGGAGAGCAGCGCCGCGTGCCGCACGGCGTTGGTGACCAGCTCGGAGACGATGAGCAGCAGCCCGTACAGCTGGTCCTCGCGCAGCGGCACGGCGCGGCGCCGGATCAGCTCGCGGACCGCGCTGCGGGCCGCGGGGACGGACCGGTCGAGCGCGGGAGCGGTCCAGCGCCAGCTCCCGTCGTACTCGGCGGGCTTGCGGGGCGCGGCCGCCCGTCCCGGCCCGGGCGGGCGTCCCCCGCGCATCTCCATCTCCGCATCCCACCCCTCGCCGTGGCCCGACCACCTGTGCCGAGTGTTGGGAACCCTGGCATCCGCTCCGGTGAGCTGACCAGAAGTCATTGGCTATCGACGGATTCCGGCGGGGTTCGACCGATCACGCACACGGCTGTCGCCCGGCAGACTGTTTGATCATGACTTCCTGGTCCCGGTTAGCATCCGCCCATGAAGCCCGCACTGCGCCTCGAGACCGACGGACCCGTCGCCACCGTCCGGATCGTCAACCCCGCCAAGCGCAACGCCATGACCACCGGGATGTGGCGGGAGCTGCCCGGGCTCCTCGCGCGCTGCGCCGCCGACCCGGCGGTCCGGGTGCTGGTGCTGACCGGCGAGGGCGACACGTTCTGCGCGGGCGCGGACATCGCCACGCTGGCCGCCGACGGCGGCGTGGGCTCGCGGGACCTCGCGGTGGCGGCGGAGGAGGCGCTGGCGGCGTTCCCCAAGCCGACGATCGCGGCCGTGCGCGGCCACTGCGTGGGCGGCGGCTGCCAGCTGGCGGTCGCCTGCGATCTGCGGTTCGCGGCCGAGGGGGCGTCCTTCGGGGTCACCCCGGCGCGGCTGGGCATCGTCTACCCGGCGTCCACCACCCGGCGGCTGGTGGAGCTGGTCGGCCCGGCGACCGCCAAGTACCTGCTGTTCTCGGCCGAGCTGATCGGCACCGAGCGGGCCCTGCGCACCGGGCTGGTGGACGAGGTGTGGCCGGCGGACGCGCTCGACGGCCGGGTGGCGGAGTTCGCGGCGACGCTGGCGGGGCGCTCGCAGCTGACGCAGGCGGCGGCCAAGGAGTTCGCCTCGTCCCCGGCCACGGCGGAACGCGTGGCCCACTGGGCCGCGCGGGAACGCGGCAGCGGCGACACCGCCGAGGGTGTCGCCGCGTTCTTGGAACGGCGGATGCCGCTCTTCGACTGGACGGTCTGAGCGCCCCGTTCCGAGCGCCCCGAAGGGGCGCGGGGAACTGCGCGCTCAGCCCGGGACGGCCCGCAGCGACCCGACTGCCCCACCAGCGGGGCGCTCAGGCCTGACCGTCCGGACCCCCGTCCTGGGCGGTCGCGCCGTTCCCGACCGCGGGCCGGTGGGGGCTGGTCGCGCAGTTCCCCGCGCCCCTAGGGGCTCGCGCCCCTTACGGGGCCGCGCGCCTAGCGCGGCACGTACGCCGCGCGCCGCTCCGCGACGATGTCCGCGGGGGCCTTCTCCGGGGAGCCCGCGTCGTACGGCGGCTGCGGGTCGTACTCGATCATCAGCTGGACGGACTGGGCCGTCCGGTCGCCCGCGATCCGGCCGAGGAGGGCGAGGCCCATGTCGATGCCCGAGGAGACCCCGGCGGCGGTGACGTACTTGCCGTCGAAGACGACCCGCTGCCCCGTCGGCTCGGCGCCCAGGGAGCGCAGCTGCTCCAGATGGAGCCAGTGCGAGGTGGCCCGGCGGCCCGTCAGCAGCCCGGCGGAGGCCAGGATCACGGAGCCGGTGCACACCGACGTCGTCCAGGTCGTGTGGCGGTCCACGGCCGTCAGCCAGTCCCGCACGGGGCCGGGCTCGAGCGGCAGGAACCGGTCCGGGCCGCCGGGGACGACGACGATGTCGGGGCGGGGCACGTCCGCGAGGGAGCGCTCGGCGACGAGCGTGAGGTTGCCGCTCTCGTTGGGCACCGGGCCGGGCCGCTCGGCGACGAAGACGGTCTCGGCACCGGGGATACGGCTGAGGGTGTCGTACGGGCCCACGGCGTCGAGGGCGGTGAAGCCGGGATAGAGCAGGATGGCGATCTGCATGGCAAAGCCTTCTCTCGTACTCGTTCAGACAAAAATGATGGGAAATCGAAGGGAAAACGGTCAGCCGACGGCGATGGGCTGAACCGTGGTCATGGGCCGGAAGCGCCGCCGGTATTCGGCCGGGCCCGCGCCCAGGGCCCGGACGAAGGCCCGCCGCATCGCCTCGGGCGTGCCGTAGCCGCAGGCGCGGGAGACCTCCTCCACGCCCTGCCCGGTGTCCTCCAGCAGCCGGCGGGCGGCCTCCAGGCGCACCAGGTCGACATAGCGCCCCGGCGTCATCCCCACCTCGTCCCGGAAGGCCCGGGCGAAGTGCCGGGGCGACAGGCCCGCGCGGTCCGCGAGCGCGTCCACCGACAGATCGGCGCGCAGGTGCTCCACGATCCAGTGCTGGACGTCGCGCAGCGTCGGCCGCCCGGCGGTCTGGGCGGCGAGCGGCACGCTGAACTGCCGCTGGTTTCCGGGGCGCCGGAGGAAGACGACGAGGTGGCGGGCGATGGTGAGGGCCACCTGCCGGCCGTGGTCCTCCTCGACGACGGAGAGCGCCAGGTCGATGCCCGCCGTCACCCCGGCCGACGTGGCGACGCGGCCGTCGCGCACGAAGATGGGCTCGGGGTCCAGCCGCACCTGCGGGAAGCGCTCGGTGAACCGGTCGCAGTACGCCCAGTGGGTGGTGGCGCGGCGGCCGTCGAGCAGCCCGGCGGCCGCGACCAGGAACGCGCCCGTGCAGACGGAGAGCAACCGCCCGGCCCGGGGGCCGTGCTCGCGCAGCCAGGCCACGATCCGCGGATCCGGGTCGAGGGCGCCCTCCCCGCCCGGGACGACGAGGAGATCCGGCACGGCGCAGTCGCCGAGCGCCGCGTCGGGGGCCAGCCGCAGCCCGCTCGTGCTGCGGACCGGCTCTCCGTCGATCGTCGCGGTGCGCACCTCGTAGCCGCCCGCCGCGCCGCGGTCGGGCCGCACCCCGGCGAACACCTCGTGGGGGCCGGTGACATCGAGGGGCTGGAGTCCCTCGTAGAGGACGATCAGCACCGTGCGGGTTCTCATGGCAACCATGCTGACGGCCCGTCCGGCATGGCGGCAATGACGGGTTCCCCACCTTTCCTGCCATCGGCGTGGACCGCCGGCCGGACACCTGTGACGTTCACCCTTTCCCGCCGTACCAACCAGTACGTACGGTACGGGACATGACCTCTCTCCCCGCCGGCGCCGCACGGCGCTGCCACTCCTTCCTCAACCCCTACCACTCGGCCCAGTACTTCTCCCCGGAGCTCCAGCAGGAGGTGGGCGCCCTCGGTATCGGCGCCGGCGAGAACTGGGGCCCGGCCTATCTGGCGGGGCGTGCCGCCGCCTTCGGCCGGGTCGGGCCCGGCGTGGTGACGGCCTCTTTCTTCAGCTTCAGCCACGAGCTGGTCTCCCGGCACATCCCCGCCGTCTGGGACATCGCCTCCCCCGAGGACGTCCTGGCCGCGCGGCTGCGCGCCGCCGACGCCCAGCTGCGGCGGCTGCTCGGCGAGGAGACCGTGGCCTCCCCGGAGATGGCCGAGGCCGCGGAGCTCGCGCTGCGGGCCACCGAGGCCTGCGACCGGTCCATGCGCACGCTGTACGCGGCCCACGCCGACCTGCCCGTGCCGGACGCCCCGCACCTGGCGCTGTGGCACGCCACCACGCTGCTGCGCGAATACCGCGGCGACGGCCACCTGATGGTCCTCGTCCAGGCCGGCATCGACCCCATCGAGGCGATCCTGACCCACTCGGCCACCGGCAAGGGCATGTCCCACAAGTGGCTGCTGCGCACGCGCGGCTGGAGCGAGGAGGACCTGGCCGCCGGCCGGGAGCGGCTGCTGGAGCGCGGGCTGCTGAACACCGACGGCACGCTGACGAAGGCCGGCGTCGCGCAGCGCGAGGAGCTGGAGGACGAGACGGACCGCCTGGACCGCGCGCCCTACGAGCACCTGGGCGCCGCCGGTGTCGCACGGCTGACCGAGCTGGCGCAGGGCTACACCACGACCCTGGTGCAGGGCGGCGCCTTCCCGGCCGACCTGCGGGGGTAGTCGCCCCACGGGGACGCCACCCCGCGCCGCCCCACGCCCCGGGGGCGGCGCACGGGCGCTGTCACCGGCACCTGCCACAATGCAGATCGCGGCTCAGCGCGGCGGGAACCGCCGCGGAACAGGGAAAGCGGAGCGTGATCGTGACGACGTCGACGTCGATCGAAGGCAGGATCGCCGAGGAGCTCGGCGTGCGGGAGCGGCAGGTGCGGGCCGCCGTCGAATTGCTCGACGGCGGGTCCACCGTGCCGTTCGTCGCGCGCTACCGCAAGGAGGCGACCGGGGCGCTCGACGACGCGCAGCTGCGCACCCTGGAGGAGCGGCTGCGGTATCTGCGGGAGCTGGAGGACCGCCGGGCGGCGGTCCTGGAGTCCGTACGGTCCCAGGGCAAGCTGGACGAGGCGCTGGAGGCCCGGATCCGCGAGGCCGACTCCAAGGCCCGCCTGGAGGACATCTATCTGCCCTTCAAGCCCAAGCGGCGCACCAAGGCGCAGATCGCCCGCGAGGCCGGGCTGGAGCCGCTGGCCGACGGGCTGCTGCGCGACCCCGGCGTCGAGCCGTCGGCGGCGGCCGCCGCGTTCGTCGACGCGGACAAGGGCGTCGCGGACGCCGCCGGCGCGCTCGAGGGCGCCCGCGCCATCCTCACCGAGCGGTTCGGCGAGGACGCCGACCTGATCGGCGAGCTGCGCGAGCGCATGTGGTCGCGCGGGCGGGTGGCCGCGAAGGTCCGCGAGGGCAAGGAGGAGGCGGGCGCGAAGTTCGCCGACTACTTCGATTTCGCCGAACCCTTCACCGAGCTCCCCTCGCACCGGGTGCTGGCGATGCTGCGCGGCGAGAAGGAGGAGGTCCTCGACCTCGCCCTGGAGCCGCAGGCCCCGGAGGAGACCACCGAGGGCCCCAGCGCCTACGAGCAGATGATCGCCCGGCGCTTCGGGATCGCCGACCGGGGCCGTCCGGCGGACAAGTGGCTGGGCGACACCGTGCGCTGGGCCTGGCGCACCCGGATCCAGACCCACCTCGGCATCGACCTGCGGATGCGGCTGCGCCAGGCCGCCGAGGACGAGGCCGTCCGGGTCTTCGCGGCGAACCTGCGCGACCTGCTGCTCGCCGCCCCGGCCGGCACCCGCGCCACGATGGGCCTGGACCCGGGCTTCCGTACGGGCGTGAAGGTCGCCGTCGTGGACGCGACGGGGAAGGTCGCCGCCACCGAGACGATCTATCCGCACGTCCCGCAGAACAAGTGGGACGCCTCGCTGGCCACCCTGGCGCGGCTCGCCCGTGAGCACGGTGTGGAGCTCGTCGCGATCGGCAACGGCACGGCCTCCCGCGAGACCGACAAGCTGGCGACCGATCTGATCGCCCGTCACCCGGAGCTGAAGCTGACGAAGGTGATGGTCTCCGAGGCCGGCGCCTCGGTCTACTCCGCGTCCGCCTTCGCCTCGCAGGAGCTGCCGGATCTCGACGTCTCCCTGCGCGGGGCGGTCTCCATCGCCCGCCGGCTCCAGGACCCGCTCGCCGAGCTGGTGAAGATCGACCCGAAGTCGATCGGCGTCGGCCAGTACCAGCACGACCTGTCCGAGATGAAGCTGTCCCGCTCGCTGGACGCGGTCGTCGAGGACTGCGTCAACGGCGTCGGCGTCGACGTCAACACCGCCTCCGCGCCGCTGCTCTCCCGGGTCTCCGGCATCAGCGGCGGACTCGCCGAGAACATCGTCGCCCACCGCGACGCCAACGGCCCCTTCCGCTCCCGCCGCGCCCTGAAGGACGTGGCCCGCCTGGGCCCCAAGGCGTACGAGCAGTGCGCCGGCTTCCTCCGCATCCGCGGCGGCGACGACCCGCTGGACGCCTCCAGCGTCCACCCCGAGGCGTACCCCGTGGTGCGGTCCATGGTGAAGGCCACGGGCGGCGACGTCGCCTCGCTCATCGGCAACACGGGCGCGCTGCGCTCGATGCGCCCCGAGGACTATGTGAGCGACGCCTTCGGTCTGCCCACGGTGACGGACATCCTCCGCGAGCTGGAGAAGCCGGGCCGCGACCCGCGACCCGCGTTCAAGACGGCCACGTTCAAGGAGGGCGTCGAGAAGATCGGCGACCTGGCGCCGGGGATGCTGCTGGAGGGCGTCGTCACCAACGTCGCCGCCTTCGGCGCGTTCGTGGACGTGGGCGTCCACCAGGACGGTCTGGTGCATGTGTCGGCGATGTCGAAGACGTTCGTGAAGGACCCGCGCGATGTGGTCAAGCCGGGGGACATCGTGCGGGTGAAGGTGATGGATGTCGACATTCCGCGCAAGCGGATTTCGCTGACGCTCCGTTTGGACGACGACGCGGCGCCGGCGACGCGCGGCGCCGGAGCGCCCCGCGAGCGCGCGGAGCGCGGCGGCGAGCGTCGGGGCGGCGCGCCGCGCCCGCGCCGGGCGGAGGGCGGCCGCCAGGCCGCCACTCCCCCGGCGGCGGACGGGGCGATGGCGGACGCACTGCGGCGGGCGGGGCTGCTGTAGCGGGGCCGGGTGCGGCCCGGTGGTCGGGTTGTGCCCACCCTCCCCCAGCTACCGCTGGGAGGTGCCCCCAGCCCAGCGGGACGATTGCCCACAACCCGGGGGGGCCGGGGGCGGAGCCCCCGGTTTCGGGAAGGGGCGGGACTGGGGCACCCCCCCTCCGCCGCGACGGCGATCGGCCGCCACGGCGCGGTCCGGCGGTGCCGAACCGACGCCCGCCGTCGTCGGCACGAGCCGATTGCTGCGCCCGACCGGATGAATGCTCCACGTTCCCGGTGAGACCCGCCGCGTCACCGGCCATCGATCAGACGGGATGACGCCCGTCAACAGCGCGCGCCGTCGCCCGCGACGTCCCGTCCTCCACCGACCAGGGGCGGTTGACCGGAACCGGAAGAGGAGGCGGGCCCATGGACGGGTCGGACGGAGTGGCAGGGCGCAGTTACGCCGCTTGGCTGGTGGACGAGGTCTTTCCCGGGTACGGGAGCCGGGAGGCCGTGGTGCACGGCGCCCGCCGGATGACCTACGCCGAGCTCGCGGAGGCGATCCGCCGGCTGGCCGCGGGGTTCCGGTCGCTGGGGCTCGGCCCGGGCACCACCGTGGCCCTCGCCAGCGGCAACCGCCCCGAGGCGGTGTGGGTGCCCTTCGCCGCGCACCTGGTGGGGGCGCGGTTCCTGCCGATGCCGATGGACCGGGGCCCGGCCGAGTACGCCAGCATCACGCAGAACGCCCCCGCCGACGTCCTGATCATGGACGACCGGATCCCGGAGGCGGGCGCGCAGGCCGTCACGAGCGCGTTCTCCGGGGCCCGCCTCTGGTCGCTGGGCCCCGGCGGGCCGGCGCCGGACATCCTGGACGTGGCCCGGCGGGCCGACCCCGCCCCGGGCCAGGGCTGGGCGGACGCCTCGCGGGTCGAGACCGTCCTGTGCTCCGGCGGCACCACGGGCCTCACCAAGTGCATCCTCCACCGGCACCGGATGTACCGGACGATCCTGGCGCACCCCTTCCTGCCGGAGCCCGTGCGGCTGCTGGTGACGAGCCAGATCGCCCACGTCGGCGGGCTGTACGCGCTGACGAGCCTGGCCGGGGGCAGCACGCTCGTCCTCCTGGACCGTTTCACCCCGGAGGCCGTGATCGAGGCGCTGACGAACGAGCCGATCACCGCCATGATGCTGATGCCCCCGATGCTGTACCGGCTGCTCGACCACCCGGCGCTGGCCGGCGTCGACTGCTCCGGGCTGCGCCGTGTCATGTACGGGGCCAGCCCGATCACCCCGGACCGGCTCCAGCAGGCCCTCGACCGGTTCGGCCCGGTGCTGTGGCAGCTCTACGCGCAGACGGAGGCGTTCGGCCTCACAGCGCTGGACTCCGCCGATCACCTCCTGGACGGCGGGAGACTGCTGCGTTCGGTCGGGCGTTCCTTCCCCGACATGGAGACGGACGTCCGCGACGACCAGGGCCGGTCCCTGCCGCCGGGGGAGGTCGGGGAGATCTGCGCGCGCGGGCCGCGCGTCATGGAGCGCTACCTCAACCAGCCGGAGGCCACAGCGTCCGCGTTCCACCCGGACGGCTGGCTGCGCACCGGCGACCTCGGCTACCGGGACGAGGAGGGCTATTTCTTCCTCATGGACCGGCGCAATGACGTGATCATCACGGGGGAGGCCGGGTCCGCCATCTACTCGCCGCTGGTGGAGAACGCGCTGACCACCCACCCCGCGGTGCGGGCCGCCGCGGTGATCCCGGTGCCGCACCCGTTCTACGGGCAGGCCGTCCACGCCGTCGTCGTCACCGCTCCCGGGGCGCACGTCGAGCTCGACGAGCTGCGCAAGTGCGTGCTGGCCGAGCTGGAGCGGCCCGTCTATCTGCCCGCGAGCTTCGAGTTCGTCGACGCGCTGCCCCTGACCCCCATCGGCAAGGTCGACAAGACCGCCCTGCGCGCGCCCCACTGGGCCGGGCACCAGGGGCTGCTGCACGGGGACACGACGGCGCGGGCGGAGCCCGCGGGCTGATCAGGGCTCGTCGCCGGCGGGCCGGGTGAAGGCGACGGTGGCCAGGGTCTCGGTGCTGGTGCTGTAGCCGATGACGTCACCGCCGGTGGCGCGCTGCGCGCGGATGGCGTTGCCCCCGTATCCGTCGGGGGTGACGTACAGGCCCCAGACCGGCGTCCAGTCCTCGGTCGCCCCCGTCCCCGGGTCCACGACCGGCTCCGGGCGGGGCACGACCCGGCGTTGTACGACGAACCCGCCGTCCGCGGCGGAGCGCAGCGCGTCGCGCCACTCCCGTTCCGGGCAGGCCCAGCCCGCGACGACGCCCGAGCCCGCGAAGCCGCGGCAGGGTTTGAGGATCATCCGTTCGCGTTCCTCGACGCACCGGTCGACCAGTGGCGCGGTCAGCAGTGCGGTCCACGGCAGGATCCGTTCCGTCACCCGTCGCTCCGGCGCGGAGAGCACGGCGTCGCACCGGGGGTCCGACAGCAGCGCCAGGGCGCCCTTGTTGGTGAACAGGGCGCTGTCCAGCCCGGTCCACAGGACCGCGGTCCCCTTCTCCTGGGCGCGTGTGATCGCGTCGAGGGCGTCCTCGTGGCCGATCGTGTCGTCGACGGTGAAGTAGCGCAGCACCACGTCGACGCGGGCCGTGCCGACGAACAGTTTCCCGGCCTCGCCCCGTACGTCGCCCAGTTCGCCGAGGAGCACCTCCAGTCCCTGGCCCTCCAGCACGTCGACGGTACCGGCGATCGGCCGCCGGTAGCGGGGCAGCGCCCCCGGGGCGAACACCAGGGCCACGACGGGGGACGGGCGCGGCGCCACGGCCCGCAGCGTCGCGGCCACGCGTTCGGCGGTCCGTACGTGCCGCAGCGCGTACCGCTCGGCGAACGCGGCGAAGGCGGGCACGGCTTCGAGGGAGCGGGGCAGTTCGCCCAGTTCGAAGCCGCCCACTCCCCCGGCGATGTTGAACTCCAGCAGGGCGAAGCGACCGTGCTCGTCGCGGTAGAGGTCCGCCCGGCCGAAGCGGTCGGCGGGCCGTCCGGCGCGCACGTGGCGCCGCAGCAGCGGGCCCAGGCGGGGCTCGCCGCCCAGGGCCGCCCAGTACCGCTCGACGTCGCCGTCGAAGAGACGGTCGGGCAGGGAGACCAGGACGTCGAAGAGGGCCAGCAGGTCGTCCGCCGCCGACCGCAGCCCGGGCTCGTCGGCGAACAGCGGCCGGGCCAGCAGCCGGGCGTCGCGCAGACAGGCCGGCAGCTCGGCCTCGGCCACGGCCGCGCTCAGCCCACCCCCGGCCGGCCCGCTCCCGTCGGCGCGGCACAGTTCCACATAGCGCGCGGTCACCTCGTCCAAGGCGGCACCTCGTCCATGAGCGGCTCTCCCACCGGTCGGCGTTCACCGTTCGTCTTCGGCAGGAAGCGCGCGTCACGTGAGCGGCTCGCGCTACGCGAGCAGTCCGCCCTCCGCCAGCCGCCGGCGGACCTCGGCCACGGCCTGTTCGGACAGCGGCCGCTGGGGCGCGGCCGTCGCCGCGCAGTCGATGACCCCCAGCGCGCGCAGGGCGGCCTTGAAGCCGCCGAGCGCGGCGGCGCCGCCGCTCATCGTGGTGGTGTCCCCCGCGTCGACGAGGGCGAACAGCGCCGCGAGCCGGTCCTGCTCGGCCGCCGCCTCCCGCCAGCGCCCGGCCCGCGCATGGTCGTACAGCCGTACGTACCCGGCCGGGTCGACGTTGCCCAGGCCGGGGACGACGCCGTGCGCGCCCGCCAGCAGGGCCGCGTCCACGGTGAGTTCGGAGCCGGTGAGCACGGCGAAGGCACCGTCGAGGCCGCGCTCGCGCAGCGCGACCAGCAGGCGGCGGAAGGCGCCCAGGTCGCCGCTGCTGTCCTTGAGCCCGGCGAGGGTGCCGTCCTCGGCGAGCCGGAGGAGGACGGGGGCGGTGAGCTTGCTGTGGACGGTCTGGGGGATGTCGTAGGCGATCAGCGGCAGGCCCACGGCGGCCCGGACGCGGCGGAAGTGGTCGGCGGTCTCGGCGGGGTGCGTACCGGCGTAGAAGGGTGCGGTGGCCACGAGCGCGTCGGCGCCGTGGGCGGCGGCGGCCAGGGCCCGGTCGACGACGCGGGCGGTGGTCATGTCGATGACGCCGGCCAGCACGGGCACCCGCCCGGCCACCGCCTCGACGGTGACCCGCAGCACCTCGTCGCGCTGGGCGTCGCTCAGGAACGCGGCCTCGCCGCTGGTGCCGAGGGCGAACACCGCGTGGACCCCGGCGTCCAGCAGGTGCTCGACGAGCGAGACGAGGGAGCGGACGTCCACCTCGCCGCCGGGGGTGAGGGGGGTGCAGAGCGGAGGGACGACGCCGGTCAGGGGTGTGGGCAGGTGCGTCACGCGGTACAGCATTCCGTCCGGGCCCGCGCTGTCAAGACGGCGTGGCCACCTCCACCAGGTCCGCCGCCGCCAGGGCGCATCCCCAGGAGACCGTGACGCCCGCGCCGCCGTGGCCGTAGTTGTGGACCAGCCTGCCCCCGCCCGGCAGCGGCTCGGCCTCCAGGCGGACGCGCGGGCGGGCCGGGCGCAGGCCCACGCGGTGGCCGAGGACGCGGGCGCGGGCCAGGCGGGGGAAGACGCGGGAGCAGCGGCTGATGATCGCCTGGGCGGTGCAGGGCGAGGGGGCCCGGTCCCAGACGTGTTCCTGGGCGGTGCCGCCGAGGACCGCGCCGTAGGGCTGGGGGAAGACGTAGACGGTGTCGGATCCGGCGTCGTCGGCGGCGGTGAACCACTCGTCGATGCCGGGGTTCTCGACCACGACGAGCTGGCCCCGCACCGGGTGCACCGACGGGTCGGGCACCAGGTCGCGGGCGCCCAGACCGGTGCAGTTGACCACGACGGGCGCCGAGCGGGCCGCCTGCGCGAGCGAGGCGACCGCACGGACGGCGACGGTGCCGCCCGCCGCGCCCAACCGGCGGGTCAGGTAGGCGAGATGCGTGGCCATGTCCAGCAACGGCAGCCGGACGCGCACCCCGCGGTCGTAGCCGTGCGGCAACTCGCCCGCGCCCGCGGTACGCAGCCCCGGCACCCGGTCCGCCCACGCGCCCAGCTCGCCCGGGGCCTGGCCCGCGTGCGTCCCCTCGGCCAGGCGCACGCCGGTGCGTTCCGGCCCGTCGGCCAGGCCGGTCATGACCGCGAGCGAGGCGAGCGCCCAGTCGCCCGCCCGGTCGCGCGGCTCGATCCGGTACGGCCACCACAGGCCGCCGGCCACCGCCGAGGTGGTCTCCGCGGACGGCGAGCGGGTCCACACCTCGACGCGCCGGCCGCGCTCCGCCAGGACCACCGCGCTGGTCAGGCCGATGACCCCTGCACCGACCACGATCACATCGCTTGCCATGCGCCGACGGTACCGGTGAATTCCCCGCCGCCGGGCGGGAAGCGGCACACCCGTGGGGAGGGACGGGGGCCGACCGGCACGCCGCCGGGTGTCCGGAGCAGGGCTCTGTAGCATGCCGGGTAGCTCATTTCATGATCGGCCCACTCGAAGGGACATACGATGGCCACGGCCACTGCTCGCCACATCCTGGTGAAGACGGAAAGCGAAGCGCTGCAGCTGAAGGAGCAGATCGAGGGTGGCGCGGACTTCGCCGAGCTCGCCAGGAAGCACTCCTCGTGCCCCTCTTCCCGCGATGGGGGCAACCTCGGCTCGTTCGGGCCGGGCCAGATGGTTCCCGAGTTCGACCAGGTCGTCTTCAGCGCGCCGGTCGGCGTGGTCCAGGGCCCGGTGAAGACGCAGTTCGGGATGCACCTCGTCGAGGTCACCAGCCGGCAGGACTAGATTCAGGACCGGGTTTCCGAGGGGGTCCGCCCCTCGGAGACCCGGGGCTCAGGCCGGGAAGTCCGGCAGCCGCTTGTCGTAGAGCCAGGGGTGGAGCACCGTGCGCAGCTCACGGCCCGTCACCCGCTCGGCGTGGGCCAGGAACATGTCCGTGTCCGCGCTGCCTCCCCGGTGGGCGTCGTGCCAGGTGCGCAGGGTGCGGAAGAAGTCGTCGTCCCCCACGGCCAGCCGCAGCGCGTGGAGGGTGCAGGCCCCCCGGACGTACACCCGGTCGTCGAAGAGGCTGCGCCGGCCCGGGTCGGCGATGCGGAGGTTCTGCCTGCGGCCGGAGAGGTCCTGCCACGCCTGCCGGGCCAGGGTGTCGGCGTCGTCCTCGTCGAGGTGCTCCGACCACAGCCACTCCGAGTACGTGGCGAAGCCCTCGTTGAGCCAGATGTGCCGCCAGTCGGCGAGGCCGACGCTGTTGCCGTACCACTGGTGGGCGATCTCGTGGGCCACGAGCGTCTCCCAGCCGCGCCGCCCGTCCACATGGTTGCCGCCGAAGACGGACAGCGTCTGGTTCTCCACCGGCGCCGCCAGCTCCGCGTCGACGACGACCGCCCCGTAGGACTCGAAGGGGTAGTCGCCGAAGAGCCCGGCGAAGGCGCGGAGCATCTCCGGCTGGCGGGCCAGGTCGTGGCGGGCCCGTTCGGCGAGGCGGGGCGGGTAGGAGTTGCGGACCCCGCCGCGTTCCTCGTGGAGGAAACGGCCGGTGTAGAGGGCGGCGAGGTAGGAGGACATGGGCCCGGGGTGGTGGTACGTCCAGCGCTCCCTGGCGCCGTCGCCCACGGGCACGTGCTCGCGCAGCGTGCCGTTGGCCAGGGCGTGGTGGCCCCGGGGCACGGTGACGGTGAAGGTGTAGGCGGCCTTGTCGTCGGGGCGGTCGTTGCAGGGGAACCAGGAGGGGGCGCCCACGGGCTGGGAGGCGACGAGCGTCCCGTCGTGGTCGTCGCCGGTGCGGTCCCAGCCGACGCCGCCGAAGGGCGTGGTGACGGGCTTCGGCCGGCCCGCGTAGCGGATGTCGAGGACGAACGCCTGCCCGGGCGCGAGGGCCCGGGCGGACGTCAGGAGGAGCTTGCCGTCGCGGCGCCGGACCGCGAGGGGCTCCCCGTCGAGGTGCGCCGAGCGCACCGACAGCCGGGCCAGGTCCAGCGCCACCACGCGCGTACGGTCGTTGGCGACGGCGTGGATCCGGGCGTGGCCGTCCAGCCAGGCCCGGCCCGGGTCGTAGTCGAGCCGCAGGTCGTAGGCGAGGGTGCGGTGGCCGTGGGAGCCGTGCCGGGGGAAGTAGCCCGGCTCGTCGGCCGTGCGGCGGCTGTCGCCGCCGGCGCAGAGCACGGCGGCGCCCAGCGGGAGCGCCGCCGCGGCCGTGAGGAGGCCGCGGCGGCTGCACGAGAAGCGGTCCCGGAGGCTCATGCCACCAGCTCGGGTGCGGGCCGGGGCTCCGCCCCGGCGATGGGGTTGCCCGCCCAGTGGGTGCCGGCGGGCACCGTCTCGCCGCGCATGACGAGGGAGGACGGGCCGATGGCGGCGTGCTCGCCGACCGTGCTGCCCGGCAGCACGATGCCGTGCGGGCCGAGCGAGGCGCCCGTGCCGAGGTCGACGCGGTCCATGCGCATGATCCGGTCGTGGAAGAGGTGCGTCTGGAGCACACAGCCGCGGTTGACGGTGGCGCCGTCGCCGAGGGAGATCAGATCGGTCTCCGGCAGCCAGTGGGTGTCGCACCACACGCCGCGCCCGATGCGGACGCCGAGGCTGCGCAGCCACCAGTTGAGGACCGGCGTGCCGGTGAACGGACCGGCCAGCCACGGCACGGCGAGGGACTCCACGAAGGTGTCGTAGAGCTCGTTGCGCCATACGAAGGAGCTCCACAGGGGGTTCTCCCCGGCCTTGAAACGGCCCACGAGCAGCCACTTGGCGGCGGTCGCGGTGAGCGCGGCCACGATGCCGGCGGCCAGCAGCAGGGGCGCGGCGATGAGCGCGGCGAAGCCGAGGCCGTGGTCGTCCAGGGCGTCCTGCTCGATCAGCATCACGGCCTCGGTGAGCGCGAGGCCGCACATCAGCGGCAGCACCCGGCACAGTTCGACGGCCGCGCGGGCCATGACGAGCCGTCGGGGCGGCTCGAAGGTGCGCCCGGCGTCGCCGCCGGAGGCGACGCGCGGCAGCGGCATCGCGGGGCGGCCCAGCCAGGAGCTGCCGGGCTCGCTGTGGGCGGGGGCGTCGGACAGCACACCGATCAGCGCGTGGTCGGGAACCTCGCGACCGGGGCCGACGATGCCGGAGTTGCCGACGAACGCCCGGCGCCCGATACGGACGCGGCCCAGCCGCATCCGGCCCGCGTGCAGCTCGAACGGGGCGACCAGGGTGTCGTCCGCGAGGAACGCGCCGTCGTCGACGGTGAGCAGCGAGGGCAGCGGCAGGACCGTGGAGATCTCGGCCCGCTTGCCGATCCGCGCGCCCAGCATGCGCAGCCAGCCGGGGGTGGCCAGGCTCGCGTAGAGCGGGAAGAGTCCGGCGCGGCTGCCGTCGAGGAGCCGGGTGACGAGCCAGACCCGCCAGGCGACGCCGCCGTCGGCGGGGTGGTTGCCCGGGGTGATGCCGCGGCCGAGGATCCGCACGACCAGGGCGATGAGCAGCATCCAGCAGACGGTGGTGACGAAGGTGAACGCCGGGACGGCGGCCAGCAGCCACAGGCCGGCGGTCGTGAGGGTGGCGCAGCCCTCGATCAGGTAGTACGTGCCGACGAGCGCGGGCAGCGCGGCCAGCAGCGGCAGCAGCGGCAGCCCGGCGAGGGACAGCGCGTAGGCGAGGGACCAACGGCGCGAGCGGCGGTGCCGCGCGGTGTTCCGGGCGCCGCGCCCGGTGCCGTCGGGGCGCCGTGCCCCGGGGACGTGCGCGTGCGCGCTCCGCGCGGGGTGGGGGTCGGCGTGGGAGACGCCGGCGTCCCGGCTCGCGCCGGGGAACGGCCGGGCGTCGGCCGGACCGGAGTGACCGGCGGGGGCCGCCGAGCCGAACGCCTGGGCCGGGAACGGCTCGCCCAGGCCCTGCCCGCCGGCCGGACCGGCGGCGCCGGACGGGGCACCGTGGCCCGTCCCCGCGTAGGACACGTCCAGGGCCGGCGCCCCGGAGTGCGCGGGCCCGGCGGTGGGCGGAACCGCCACCGGGCGGGCCGGGGAGCCCTCCCAGGTCTGGCCGGCCGGGATGTGGCCGTCGAGGCAGCCGCCGCCCTCGAGGGTGGCGGCCGGGCCCAGGGAGGCGCCCGGCATCAGCATGGTGCGGTGGCCGACGCGGGCGCCGGCGCCGATGGAGATCGCGCCGACGCGCAGCGTCTCGCCGTCGAGCCACCAGCCCGCGAGGTCGGCCTCCGGCTCGACGCCGCAGCCGTCGCCGAACTCGGCGAGGCCGGTGACCGGCGGCATGGCGTGGAGGGAGATGTTCCGGCCCGTCGCGCAGCCCAGGGCGCGGGCGTACCAGACGGCCCAGGGGGTGCCGAGCAGGGCGGGGACGCCGAAGGAGGCGACGGTGCGTTCGGCGGCCCACAGCCGCAGGTGGACCCGCCCGCCGCGCGGGTACGCGCCCGGCGCGATGCCCCCGGTGAGCAGGCGTGCGGCGGTCGCGCCCAGCAGGAAGCGGGAGGGGGCGCTGAAGAGGATCAGCCAGCCGGCCAGCACCAGCCACCAGGAGGTGTGGGGGGCCCAGGCCTCGGGGGCCAGCAGGCCCAGGACGTTGTCGGCGGCGGCCAGGCCCACGATCCCGCGCAGCCCGGCGACGCCGAACAGGGCGGTCTGCACCACGATCTGGGCCGCGCCCATCCGGCGGCGCACGGGCCGGACCTCGCGCCGCACGGCTTCCTGCGGGGCGAGGGAGTCGAGGTGGGCGGCCATGTCGCGGAGCACGGGATGGCGGTAGAGGGCGGCGACGGAGACGCCGGGGTAGTGCTCGCGCAGCGCGGAGGCCATCTTGGCGGCGGCCAGGCTGGTGCCGCCGAGGGAGACGAAGTCGGAGCCGGCGGAGGGCCGGGTGCCGAGCAGCTCCTCCCAGAGGTCGGCGAGCCGGGCGGCGGTCCCCGTCAGCGGCCCGCCCTCCGCCGCGTCGTCGCCGGCGGTGGGCAGCGGCCAGGGCAGGGCGTCGCGGTCGACCTTCCCGGAGGTGCGGGTGGGCAGCTCGGCGACCTCGCCCAGGACGGGCACCAGCGCGGCGGGCAGCCGTTCCACCAGCAGCTTTCTCGCGAGCTCGCGGTCGTACTCGGGGCCGGGCACCACATACCCGGCGAGCAGCCGGCCGCCGGCCGGGGTGGTGCGGACGGCCGCGGCGGCGCCCAGCACACCGGGCAGGGCGCTGAGCGCGGCGTCGATCTCGCCGAGCTCCAGCCGGCGCCCGCCGATCTTGATCTGGTCGTCGGCGCGCCCGGCGAAGACCAGGCCCTCGGGGTCGGCCCGGACGAGGTCGCCGGTGCGGTAGGCGCGGGTGGTCTCCAGGGCGGCCGAGGGGCGGTAGCGGTCGGCGTCCTTGACCGGGTCGAGGTAGCGGGCGACGCCCACGCCGGCGACGACCAGCTCGCCCTCGGCGCCCCAGGGCACGGGCTCGCCCGCCGGGTCGACGACGGCCAGTTCCCAGCCGTCCAGGGGCAGTCCGATGCGCACGGGCTCGCCGGGGTGCATCCGGGCCGCGCAGGCGACGACGGTGGTCTCGGTGGGCCCGTAGGTGTTCCACATCTCGCGGCCGGGCACGGCGAAGCGGTCGACCAGCTCGGCGGGGCAGGCCTCGCCGCCGACGATCAGCAGCCGCACCCGGTCCAGGGACTCCGGCGGCCACAGCGCGGCGAGCGTGGGCACGGTGGAGACGACGGTGATGCCGCGCTCGACGAGCCAGGGCCCGAGCTCGTGGCCGGCGCGGACGAGGGAGCGGGGGGCGGGCACCAGGCAGGCGCCGTGCCGCCAGGCCAGCCACATCTCCTCGCAGGAGGCGTCGAAGGCCACGGACAGCCCGGCCAGGACGCGGTCGCCGGGGCCGAGCGGGCAGTCCTTGAGGAAGAGACCGGCCTCGGCGTCGGCGAAGGCGGCGGCGCTGCGGTGGCTGACGGCGACGCCCTTGGGCGCACCCGTGGAGCCGGAGGTGAAGATGATCCAGGCGTCGTCGTCGGGCAGCGTCGGACGGTGCGGGCCGGCGGCGGGGGCGGGGCCCGGCAGCAGGGTGTCCGCGGTGATGACCAGGCAGACCCCGGCCTCGCGGAAGACGGTGGCGGCCCGCTCGTCGGGGTCGTCGGCGTCGACGGGGACGTAGGCGGCGCCGCAGCGGAGGACGGCGAGGATCGCCAGGTACAGCTCGGCGGTGCCCGAGGGCACGCGGACGCCGATCCGGTCGCCCGGGCCGGCGCCGGCCCGGCGCAGCCGGTCGGCGCGGTAGGCGACCTCGGCGGTCAGGGCCCGGTAGGTCAGGGTCTCGCTGCCGGTGTCCAGGGCGAGGGCATCGGGGTGCGCGGCGGCGGTGGAATCGAACACGTCGAGCAGGGTGCGCTCCGGGTGGGGCGGGGCGCTTCCGTAGCGCGCCCTGCCCGCTGCGGAGCCCGTGGGTACGGGTGCGGGTCCTGGGAGGGTCGATGACATCGGTCGGTACGCCTCTATTCGACGTGGGTGGCACGGACGCCATCGGACGACGCCCGCAACCACAGACGGCACCCGCCCACGAGGGGTTCGTATGCCGGTTCCCAACGTTCCGTAAATCGAACGCACCCTGGGTAACCCCATCGGCGCTTCAAAAACATAGCCGTACCCGGGGTATTGCCACTGATTCAATGGTCAAACAAGGCTGACGCCTTGGGCTTCTCTTGGGGAAGTGTTGGCCTTCCACTGGGGTTCTTTTCGGACGCGATGTCACCCGTTCGCTCAGCCCTCCCACAGGAACCACCCAGCTCCCGCCCGGTGACGGCTCAGCGTTCGCTCACGCGCCCGTCCGAGACCTCCAGCCGCCGCGTGGTGCGGACCGCGTCCAGCATCCGGCGGTCATGGGTGACCAGCAGCAGCGTGCCGTCGTACGAGGCCAGCGCCGACTCCAGCTGTTCGATGGCCGGCAGGTCGAGGTGGTTGGTGGGCTCGTCGAGGACGAGCAGGTTCACCCCGCGCGCCTGGAGCAGGGCCAGCGCCGCACGGGTGCGCTCGCCCGGGGAGAGCGTCACGGCCGGGCGCAGCACGTGCGCCGCCTTGAGGCCGAATTTCGCCAGCAGCGTCCGGACGTCCTCCGGGGCGAGCTCCGGGACCTCCGCGCCGAACGCCGCCAGCAGCGTCTCGTCCCCGAAGAACAGCGCCCGGGCCTGGTCCACCTCGCCCACGACCACTCCCGGGCCCAGCGCGGCGCCGCCCTCGTCCAGGGGCAGCCGGCCGAGCAGGGCGGCGAGCAGCGTGGACTTGCCGGAGCCGTTGGCGCCCGTGATGGCGACCCGGTCGGCCCAGTCGATCTGGAGGTCCACCGGGCCGAGGGCGAACGGCCCGCGCCGGGCGACCGCGCCGCGCAGGGTCGCCACGACCGCGCCCGAGCGGGGCGCGGCGGCGATCTCCATCCGCAGCTCCCACTCCTTGCGGGGCTCCTCCACGACCTCCAGCCGCTCGATGAGCCGCTCGGTCTGCCGGGCCTTGGCCGCCTGCTTCTCGCTCGTCTCGCCGCGCAGCTTGCGGCCGATCTTGTCGTTGTCGGTGGCCTTGCGGCGGGCGTTGCGGACGCCCTTGTCCATCCAGTTCCGCTGGGTGCGGGCCCGGGCCTCCAGGCCCGCCCTGGTGTCGGCGTACTCCTCGTAGGCCTCGCGGGCGTGCCTACGGGCGGTCGCGCGCTCCTCCAGATAGGCGGCGTAGCCACCGCCGTAGAGGTTCACCTGCTGCTGGGCGAGGTCGAGCTCCAGGACCTTGTTCACCGTGCGGGTCAGGAACTCCCGGTCGTGGCTGACCAGCACCGTGCCGGCGCGCAGCCCCGTGACGAACGACTCCAGCCGGTCCAGGCCGTCCAGGTCGAGGTCGTTGGTGGGCTCGTCCAGCAGGAAGACGTCGTAGCGGCTGAGCAGCAGGGAGGCGAGGCCGGCGCGGGCGGCCTGGCCGCCGGACAGGCCCGTCATGGGCCGGTCCAGGCCGATGCCGAGGCCGAGCGAGGCGGCGACCTCCTCGGCCCGCTCGTCGAGGTCGGCGCCGCCCAGGTCCAGCCAGCGCTCCAGCGCGACGGCGTAGGCGTCGTCCGCGCCGGGCGCGCCGTCGACGAGGGCCTGGGTGGCGGTGTCGAGAGCGCTCTGCGCGGCGGCGACGCCGGTACGGCGGGCGAGGAACGCCCGGACGGACTCGCCCTCGCGCCGCTCGGGCTCCTGCGGCAGATGACCGACGGTGGCGGTGGGCGGGCTGAGCCGCAGCGTGCCCCGCTCGGGCGTGGCGAGGCCCGCGAGCATCCGCAGCAGGGTGGACTTCCCCGCCCCGTTGGCCCCGACGAGCCCGATGACGTCCCCGGGGGCGACGACGAGGTCGAGCCCGGAGAAGAGGGTGCGGTCACCGTGTCCGGCGACGAGGTCCTTGGCGACGAGGGTGGCACTCATAAGGGCACCGATTTTATCGGGTGGGAACATCTCCCCCACAGGCCACAGCGACTCCCGGAGGCACCGCCACCCATGCCCGCCCTCGAAACCCGTGCCAGCGTCCGCGCGTTCGCCCTCTCCCTCCCCGGCGCCTTCGAGGACTTCCCCTGGGAGGAGAGCGCGGTCGTCAAGGTCAACAAGAAGATCTTCGTCTTCCTGGGCGCCGAGGGGAACGACGAATCCGCCGGAATCTCCCTCAAGCTCATGGACGAGGCGTCCCACGGCCATGCCCTGACCGTCCCCGGCGCCGCGCCCACGGGCTACGGACTGGGCCGCTCGGGCTGGGTGACCGTCCCGCTGACCGGCACCGACGTGCCCGTCGAGCTGCTCTGCGACTGGGTGGAGGAGAGCTACCGGACCATCGCCCCCAAGCGCCTCGTCGCCCGGCTCGACGCGGAGTGACCCGACCCGGCGTGGCCCTTACAGCGCCCGGCGCCTGTCCACGTATTCGGTGACGATCGAGAAGAACCGGGCCGGGTCCTCGAACGGCAGGCCGTGTCCGCCGGGGACCTGGAGGTACTCGGCCCCGTCGATGCCGTCGGCCAGCTCGCGCTGGTGGTGGGGCGGGAGGATCCGGTCGTCCGCGCTCGCCACCACGAGCGTGGGGGCGGTGACGCGGCCCACCGCGTCGCGCAGGTCGATACGGGCGTCCAGTTCGATCTGCCCGAGTATGCGCTCGTCGAGCATGGCCGTGAACCCCGCGGCCCTCTCGGCGAACCCGTCGTCGTCGAGGGAGGCGAGGAGACCGGGCCCCATCGCGGTGAGGATCAGCTGACGGGCCAGCAGTTCCCGGTCGGTGCGCAGCAGTCGCGCCCACAGGTCGAACATGAACTTCTCGCGCGCGGTCGTCCTGACCCATCCGGCGTGGAGGACGAGCGAGGTCACGGCGCCGGGGTGCCGCGCGGCCACGGCCGTGGCGACGACGGCGCCCAGCGAGTGGCCGGCCAGGTGGAACCGTTCCAGCCCGGCGGCGCGGGCGGTGGCGACGATCCGGTCGGCGAGTTCGTCCAGGTCGATCGGCGCGGGGTCCGTGGCGGTGGCGCCCGCGCCGGGCAGGTTCGGGGCGACGACCGTGTACCGGTCGCGCGTCGCCTCGATGAGAGGTCCCCAGTTCGAGGTCGCGTCGGCGCCGGTCCCGTGGATCAGGACGAGGCCCGGGCCGGACCCGGTGACGACGTGGTCGAGCGGTTCGGGGCAGGACATGGGTTGCCTCCATGAGTGGCACGAGAGGAATGACAGAGATCTTACACATGACAGAGCTCTGCCATAAGCCAGGGCCCGATGCGCCCAGGACGTACGATCGCCCCATGGACAGCTCCATGGACATGCCGGTCACCGAACGCCTCGGCCTCCACATCAAGCGGGTCGAACAGGAGCTGATGGCCGCCAAGCACGCGGCGCTCCGGCCGCTCGGCCTGACGGTTCCGCAGTACGCGGCGCTGTACATGCTCGACGAACAGCCGGGGCTGTCCGCCGCCGCGCTCGCCCGCGCGTGCCTGGTCACCCCGCAGACCATCGCCACCGTGCTCTCCAACCTCGAATCCAAGGGACTGATCACGCGGCAGCCGCACCCCTGGCACCGCAAGGTGACGGAGGTGCGCCTCACCGACGACGGACGCCGACTGCTGGGGCAGGCCGACGCGGAGGCCGTCGCCATCGAACGGCGGATCGCCGACGGGTTCAGCGCCGAGGAACGCGCGCTGCTCATCGGTCTGCTGGCCCGCGCGTCGAGCCGGCTGAACCCCTCGCCGTCGCACTGAGGATCAACACCTCACGTAGGCCCTCGAAAGGATCGACGGGCCGTGTCGGCGCTCGTGGCCGGCGGAGTACACGAAGGACAAGGCGGGGTGGGATGGGCGAGCACGGCCGAAGGCGGCGCCACCGTACGGTGGACCGGGTCGCGTGGATCCTGGAGGCCGCCGCCCGGGCGCCGGGCGGGGTGACCGTGGCCGAGTTGGCGCGGGCGGCCGGGGCGCCGGCGAGTTCGGTGCAGGATCTGGTCAACGGCCTTGTCGCGACCGGTTTCCTGCTGGAACAGCACCGGCGCTTCAGGCTCGGGCCCGCCCCGCACGTCCTCAACCTCATCGCCGGCCGGGCCGTCCCGCGGATCAGCCAGGCCGAGCTCGATGAACTGAGCCGCGTCGCGGGTACCCCGGTGCTGCTCACGGTGCGGGTCGGGCTCGACGCCGTGCACCTCGCGCGCGGCGGCGAGGACCATATTCCCCGCCTCGTGCCGCTCGCCGACGAGCACGTCTCCCGGCCGCTGCTGCGCACCGCCGCGGGCCGTCTGCTGCTGGCCTTCACCGACGAGGCGGAGCGCCGTGGGCTGCTCGACGAGCTCGCCCGCCACGACCCCGAGGCGGTCGCCGAGTTCCGCTCCGCCCTTCCGGCGATCCGCGCGTCGCGGATCAGCCGCAGCGAGGGTCTGGCCGACCCCGAGGTCAGCGCGCTCGCGATCCCCGTCACCGAAGGCTCCGTCGTCACAGGAGCCCTCGCGCTGATACACCGGCGTCGCGGCCGCTCGGAGCGGCTGAGTCTGGACCGGGCGGCGGCCCGGCTCCTCGCACACATACAGGAGAGGCGGGCGTGACGTCCGCACCGGTTCACGGATATCCGTGAATCCGGGCGTTCGTGCGGTGCCGGGAACGAGCATCCCGGCATGACTTCGAACACGCTGACCACGACCGGGCCGAAGCCGCCCGCCGGCGAGATCGCCTCCCGGCTGCTGCACGCCCTCGGCGACCCCGATCCGGCCCGGGGGGCCGAGGACATCACCGTCGTCGGGGCCGACCCCCTGGTGCCCTCGGTGCACCGCCTCGCCGATGCCATGTCCGCCGCGATCGGTGTCTTCGGGCAGCAGATGGCGGCGGTCGGCGAACAGCGCGGCCACCGGCACCAGAAGGTTCGGGTGCGGGCCGGGGCCGCGATCGACCAGCTCATGGCGACGCACCACACGACGCTGTCGGGACGCCCGATCGGTGTCCTGCTCGACGATCCGGCACTGCTCGGCAACAACGACTTCTACCGGGCGCGCGACGGCCGGTGGATCTTCATCATCACCACCTATCCGCATCTGCGGGACGCCGTCGCCTCCGTGCTGCGGTGCCCTCTCGACAAGGTGGGGATCGCGCGGGCCGCGGCCGGCTGGGACGCCTTCACTCTGGAGGAGGCCATCTGCGGGCGGGGCGGCGTCGCGTGCGCGGTGCGCAGCCGGGACGAGTGGCTCGCGCACCCCGCGGGGCGGTATGTCGCGCGGCGCCCGGTCGTCGAGATCGAACGCGTCGGTGACGGACCGGTCCGGCCTCTGGAACCGATCGGTGAGGACGACGAGGCGCTCGCGGGCGTCCGGGTGCTCGATCTCACCCATGTCATCGCGGGCCCCGTATCGACGCGGCTCCTGGCCCAGTTCGGCGCCGACGTGCTGCACCTGACGCGCCCCGACCGCCCCGACCCGATCCCGATGATCGCCATGACCGGCGGCGGCAAGCGCAACGCCTACTGCGACCTGCGTGACGCCCACGACCGTGCGGCCTTCCACGACGCGCTCCAGGAAGCGGACGTCTTCGTGAACGCCTACCGGGGACTCGCCCGGCACGGGGCGTCGATCGAGGAGCTCGTCCGGCGCCGCCCCGGACTCATCGCCCTCGAATACCACGCCTGGGGCGCCGACGGCCCCTGGGGCGAACGCGGCGGTTTCGACCAACTCGCCTGCTCGGCGACCGGGTTCGCCGTCGAGGAGTGGACCGACCGGCCGTCGCTCCCGCCGACGTACCTGCTCAACGACTACCTCGCCGCCTACCTCGGTGCCGCCGCCGTCGCCACGGTCCTGCGCCGGCGAGCGGCGGAGGGCGGCTCGTGGCGGATCCGCGTGACCTTGGCCGGGGTGTGCCACTGGGTGCAGGAACTCGGAATGCTGGCACGGGAGGACGTACTCGACCTGCCCCGGCCCGGGGGCGCGCCGCTCGCCGCGCTGTCGACCACCATGACCGACTTCGGCCCGCTCACCGAACCGGCGACGCCGTTCGCGTACAGCGGGCGTACGGTCCCCCAGCCCGGCCGGCGGTCCCCGCTCGGGTCCGCCGAGCTCCAGTGGCGCTGACCCCGGGAGGTACTGGAAGATGCCCGAGAAACTGAGCGGCCCGTCCGGACGTGGACTCCTCGCCGGAGTCCGTGTCATCGAACTGGCCAGTGTGATCATGGCCCCGTACGCCGCCCAGCAACTGGGCGACCTGGGCGCCGATGTGGTCAAGGTCGAACCGCCCGCCGGTGACATGACGCGCCACTACCCTCCGCGGCGCCACCCCGGCATGGGCGCCGCGACACTGAACCTGAACCGCAACAAGCGCAGTGCCGTCATCGACCTCAAGGCCCCGCACGGCCGCGACGCCCTGCTCGCCCTGCTGCGCACCGCCGACGTCTTCATCACCAACCTGCGCCCGCAGGCCCTGGAGCGTCTCCGCCTCGGGTACGACGACGTCGCGGCGGTCAACCCCGGCCTGATCTACGCCAACGCCCAGGGTTTCCGCAGCGACAGCCGCTACGGCACCCACGCCGCCTACGACGACATCATCCAGGCGGCCAGCGGCCTGGTCTGGCTCAACCACAAGGTCTCCGGCCGGCCGCACTACGTCCCCACCGTGCTGGCCGACAAGATCTGCGGCATGCAGATCGCCCAGTCGGTGCTGGCCGCGCTGCACTACCGGGAGCACGGCGGCACCGGCCAGCACATCGAGGTCCCGATGGCCGACACCATGCTCGCCTTCAACCTGGTCGAGCACCTGGGCGCGGCTGCCCTGGAGCCCGACGGGGCGTTCGGTTCGGCGCGCTCGCTCAGCCCGGAGCGCCGTGCCCTGCGCACCGCCGACGGCTGGATGTGCATCCTGCCGCACAGCGACCGCGACTGGCGGGAGTTCACCGCCTTCGTCGGCCGCCCCGGCCTGGCCGACGACCCGCGCTTCGCCACCGGACCCGACCGGGCCCGCAACGCCGACCAGTTCTATCCGCTGCTCGCGGAACTGACCCCGCGCCACACCAGCGCCGAGTGGCAGGAGTTCTGCGATCGGGCGGGCATCGCCGCCGCCCCCGTCCTCGACCTGGAATCCGCCGCCACCAGCGCCTACGCCCGCGAGGGCGGCCTGCTGCGCGATGCCGAACACCCCACCGAGGGCCCCTACCGGGTGATCGGCCGACCGGTCCGCTACTCGGCCGACCCGGAGCCGGAGCCGCGGCCCTGCCCGGCCATCGGCCAGCACACCGACGAAGTGCTCGGCGAGGTCGGCTTCGATCCTTCCTTGTTGCGCTCCGCGAACTGACCGATCGCGAACTGACCGATCGCAAACCGACCGATTCTCCGTAACCCCAACCGGGAGCTACTGATCCATGTCTCCTTCGACGCTTTCACCGATCGCGTTTCCCGACGTCGCACTGCCCGAATCGGCCCGTCGGCTCCGCGGCGAGGTCCGCGGCTTCCTCGACGAGGAGCGCGACCGCGGCACCGTGCTGGGCCGCCCCGACTCCTGGCTGGCCGGCTGGGATCCCGGCTTCAGCCGCCGCCTCGCCGAGCGCGGCTGGGTCGGCATGGCCCTGCCCACCGAATACGGCGGCGCGGGCCGCGGCTTCCTGGAGCGCTACGTGGTGATCGAGGAACTGCTCGCCGCCGGCGCCCCGGTCAGCGCGCACTGGGTCTCCGACCGGCAGGCCGGCCCGTCCGTCCTCCGGCACGGCACCGAGGAACAGCGCCGCTTCTTCCTGCCCCGGATAGCCGCCGGACAGTGCTTCTTCTCCATCGGCATGAGCGAGAAGAGCAGCGGCTCCGACCTCGCCTCGGTCGCCACCCGTGCCGAACGCACCGCCGATGGCTGGCGGTTGACCGGCACTAAGATGTGGACCGGCGGCGCCCACGTCAACGACTACGCCATCGTGCTGGCCCGCACCGACGAGGCCGAGGACAGGCACGCGGGCTTGAGCCAGTTCATCGTCGACCTGCGCGCCCCGGGGGTACGGGTCGAGCCGATCCGGCTGATGAGCGGCGAGCACCGCTTCAACGCCTGCCACTTCGAAGGCGTCGACGTCCCCGACGGCATGCTGCTCGGACAGCGGGGCGACGGGTGGAAGCAGGTCACCGGTGAACTCGCCTTCGAGCGCAGCGGCCCGGAGCGCTACCTTTCCACCTTCCCCCTGCTGGTCTCCCTGCTTCGCGAACTGGAGCAGCGCTCGGCGACGGCCGAGCAGCTGGCCCGGGTCGGCATCCTGACGGCCCGTCTGTACGGCATCCGCCGACTGTCCCTCGGCGTGGCCGCGGCCCTGGACGCCGGAGCCTCGCCCGATATCCAGGCCGCCCTGGTCAAGGACCTCGGCACCCGCCTGGAGGGCACGCTGGTCGACGCTGTCCGCGGCATCCTGCCGACCCCGGCCGATCCGCACGCGACCCCCGGCAGCCACCCCGAACTGCTCGCCTTCGCCTTGCTGCACAGCCCCGGCTACACGCTGCGCGGCGGCACCAACGAAATCCTTCGCGGCATCATCACTCGTGGTCTGGAGCGGCACTGATGAACACCCACACGATAGACACCGGCGCACCCGTCATCTCCGCCGACGCCTACGACACCGAAGCCTTCTACGCCGACCCCGACGCCATCGCCGTCGTCACCAACACCACCGACCCCGACGCCGTGGCCCTTCCGACCCCGGACGCCTCCACCGCCGAACTCCTCGCGGCCGCCCAGGAGGCAGGACGCCGTGCGGTCCCCGCCCCCTTAGCCGAGACCGCCCTGGTCGCCCGCCCGCTGTTGCGCCGCGTCGGCCTCGCCGTCCCCGACGGACCGCTCGGCTACGCCATCGCCCCCGAGCTCACCGTCCGTTACGCCCACCCGGCCGCCTCCCCCGTCGGCTCGGCCGGCTGTCTGGGCGACGAGGACACCCTGCTGGTCAGCGGCACCCTGCGCCGCGTCCCCTGGGCCCGCGCCGCCACCGCGGTGGTCGTCCTGGCCACCGCCCCCTTCGGCCCCGTCCTGTTCACCCTCACCCCCGACCAGGCCGTCCTCACCCCCGGAGCCAACCTCGCCGAGGAAGCCCGCGACGACCTGTACCTCGCCGCCCTTGAGATCCCCGCCTCGCGGGTCCGCAGGGTCTCCCCCGAACTGCTGGACGAGGCCCGGCTCCGCGCGGCCCTGGCCCGCGCCGCCCTGATCGCCGGAGCCGCCGAACGCTGCGTGGAACTGACGGTCGCCCACACCACCGCCCGCACCCAGTTCGGCCGTCCGCTCAGCCGCTTCCAGGCCGTCAAGCAGGACGAGGCACGGCTCGTCGAGGAGGCCGCCCTGGTCCGTACCGCCGTCCGGGCCGCCGCCGCACCGCTGGACGGCGGCGGCCCGGCCGCACACGTCGCCATCGCCGCCGCCAAGACCCAGGCATCCGCCTCGGCCGCCGAGATCGCCCGTATCGCCCACCAACTCCACGGCGCCATCGGCACCACCCGGCTCAGCCCGCTCCACCTCGCCACCACCCGCCTGTGGTCCTGGCGCGACGAAGACGGGGACGAGACCTACTGGGCCCTGCGCCTGGCCAGGTCCCTCACCGCCACCAACCTCTGGCCCACCCTCACCGCCACACCCTGACCCCCTCGCTCCCCCGCGCGCCCACAGACCCGCCCCGCAAGACCCTTGTGATCGGTAGAACACGTTCTTAACATCACGAGTGTTACAGCGGTTGTGTCACAGGGACGTGGGGGCCGTATGGACAGCGGGACCGGGATGGCGACAGGGACAGGGACGGCAGTGAGCGGGCCGCTCGCCGGGGTGCGGGTGGTGGAGCTGGCGGGCATCGGGCCCGGCCCGTTCGCCGCCATGCTCCTCGGCGACCTCGGCGCCGACGTGGTCCGCGTCGAGCGGCCCGGCGGGCCCGGGCTGGCCATCGACCCGGCCCACGACATCACCAACCGCAACAAACGCTCCGTCCTCGTGGACCTCAAGTCCGAGGACGGCGCCCGTACCGTCCTCGACCTGGCCGCCCGCGCGGACGTGCTGATCGAGGGCTACCGCCCCGGCGTCGCCGAACGCCTGGGCGTGGGCCCCGACGCCGCGCTGGCCCGCAATCCCGCGCTCGTCTACGGGCGGATGACCGGCTGGGGCCAGGACGGGCCGCTCGCCCCCAGCGCCGGGCACGACATCGGCTATATCGCCGTCACCGGCGCCCTGGGCCTCGCCGGGCCCGCCGACGGCCCGCCCTACGCCGCCGCCAATCTCCTCGGCGACTACGCGGGCGGCTCCCTCTATCTGGTCATCGGGATCCTCGCCGCCCTCCAGCACGTCCGCTCCGGCGGCCCGGGGCAGGTCGTGGACGCCGCGATCGTCGACGGCACCGCCCATCTCACCGCGATGCTCCACGGCATGCTCGCGGCCGGCCGCTGGCAGGACCGGCGCGGCGCCAACCTCCTCGACGGCGGGGTGCCCTTCTACGGCACGTACGAGACGGCCGACGGCGGCCATATGGCGGTGGGCGCGCTCGAGCCGCGTTTCTACGCCGAGTTCACCCGCCTGCTCGGCCTTGGTGAGGGAGCGCCTCCCCGTGAGGACCCCGCCCGCTGGGGCGAGCTGCGGGCCGCGATCGCCGAGCGCTTCAGGCAGCGCACCCGGGCGGAGTGGACGGAGGTTTTCGAGGGTTCGGACGGGTGCGTGGCGCCCGTCCTGTCGTTGCGCGAGGCCCCGGACCACTCGCACCTCGCCGCGCGCGCCACCTTCACCGACCACGGCGGCATCACCCAGCCCGCCCCCGCCCCCCGTTTCTCCGCCACCCCCGGCTCCGTGCGCCGGCCGCCCGCGCGGCCGGGGGCGGACACCGCCGAGGTGGCCCGTGACTGGGACGTCCCCGGTCTCGAACCCGGTCTTGAACCCGGCCCCGAAGGGCACGCGCCGGGCGCCGGCGCGGCAGAGAAAGGCAGTCAGAACCGATGAAACGTCAGCTCTTCACCGCCGACCACGAAGCCTTCCGCGAGACCGTGCGCACCTTCCTCGCCAAGGAGGTGGCCCCGCACCAGGAACAGTGGGAGAAGGACGGCATCGTCTCCCGCGACGCCTGGCGGGCCGCCGGGCGCCAGGGCCTGCTGGGCCTCGCCGTGCCCGAGGAGTACGGCGGCGGGGGCAACCGGGACTTCCGCTACAGCACCGTGCTCGCCGAGGAGTTCGCCCGCGCCGGCGCGGCCGGCCTCGCCGTCCAGCTGCACAACGACATGGTCGGCCCGTATCTGGCGGGCCTCGCGACAGAGGAGCAGAAGCGGCGCTGGCTGCCGGGGTTCTGCTCGGGCGAGATCATCAGTGCCATCGCCATGACCGAGCCCGGCGCGGGCTCCGACCTCCAGGGCATCCGCACCGCCGCCGAGGACCGGGGCGACCACTGGCTGCTCAACGGCGCCAAGACGTTCATCTCCAACGGCATCCTCGGCGACCTGGTCGTCGTCGTGGCCCGGACGACGCCGGAGGGCGGCGCCAGGGGGCTGAGCCTGCTGGTCGTGGAGCGGGGCATGCCGGGCTTCGAGCGCGGCCGCAACCTCGACAAGATCGGGCAGAAGGCGCAGGACACCGCCGAGCTGTTCTTCTCCGACGTCCACGTCCCCAAGGAGAACCTGCTGGGCGAACTGCACGGCGCGTTCGGCCATCTGATGGCCAATCTGCCGCAGGAGCGGCTGAGCATCGCCGTCTCCGCGATCGCCGCGGCCGAGCACGTGCTGGAGATCACCACCCGCTACGTCAAGGAGCGCGAGGCCTTCGGCCGGCCGCTGGCCAGGCTCCAGCACATCCGCTTCGAGATCGCCGAGATGGCCACCGAGTGCGCGGTCACCCGCGCCTTCCTCGACCGCTGCGTCACCGACCACGACCGGGGCGAGCTCGACGCCGTCCACGCCTCCATGGCCAAGTGGTGGGCGACCGAGCTGCAGAAGCGCGTCGCCGACCGGTGTTTGCAACTGCACGGCGGGTACGGCTACATGGCCGAATTCCCGGTGGCGAAGGCGTTCACCGACGGACGGATCCAGACGATCTACGGTGGTACGACCGAGATCATGAAGGAGATCATCGGCCGCTCCCTGCTCTCCTGACCCTCTCTCCCCGATAACTTCCGAAAGGCCCACGCCCTTGAGCACCGAAGCGTACGTATACGAGGCGATCCGCACCCCGCGCGGCCGCGGCAAGGCCAACGGCGCCCTCCACGGCACCAAGCCCATCGACCTCGTCGTCGGGCTGATCCACGAGCTCCGGCGGCGCCTCCCGGACCTCGACCCCGCCGCGATCGACGACATCGTGCTCGGCGTCGTCAGCCCCATCGGCGACCAGGGCTCCGACATCGCCCGGATCGCCGCCATCGCCGCCGGGCTGCCCGACACCGTGGCGGGCGTCCAGGAGAACCGCTTCTGTGCCTCGGGCCTGGAGGCCGTCAACCTCGCCGCCGCCAAGGTCCGCTCCGGCTGGGAGGACCTGGTCCTCGCGGGCGGCGTGGAGTCGATGTCGCGGGTGCCCATCGCCTCCGACGGCGGCGCGTGGTTCGCGGACCCGATGACCAACCTGGACGTCAACTTCGTGCCCCAGGGCATCGGCGCCGACCTGATCGCCACCCTCGGCGGCTTCTCCCGCCGTGACGTGGACGCCTTCGCCGCGCGATCGCAGGAGCTGGCCGCCGCCGCGTGGAAGGACGGCCGCTTCGACCGTTCCGTGGTGCCCGTACGCGACCGCAACGGCCTCGTCGTCCTCGACCGCGACGAGCACCTGCGCCCCGGCACCACGGTCGACACCCTCGCCGCCCTCAAGCCCTCCTTCGCGGCCCTGGGCGAGCAGGGCGGCTTCGACGCGGTGGCCCTCCAGCAGTACCACTGGGTGGAGAAGATCGACCACGTCCACCACGCGGGCAACTCCTCGGGCATCGTCGACGGCGCCTCCCTCGTCGCCATCGGCAACCGCGAGGTGGGCGAGCGCTACGGGCTGCGGCCCCGGGCCCGTATCGTCTCGGCCGCCGTCTCCGGCTCCGAGCCGACCATCATGCTCACCGGCCCGGCCCCCGCCACGCGCAAGGCGCTCGCCAAGGCGGGGCTGACCATCGGCGACATGGACCTGATCGAGGTCAACGAGGCGTTCGCGGCGGTGGTCCTGCGCTTCGTGGAGGAAATGGGCGCGGACCTGGAGAAGGTCAACGTCAACGGCGGCGCCATCGCGCTGGGGCATCCGCTGGGGGCGACGGGCGCGATGCTGCTGGGCACGGTCGTCGACGAGCTGGAGCGGCGGGACGGACGGTACGGGCTGATCACGCTGTGCGTCGGGGGCGGGATGGGGATCGCGACGGTGGTGGAACGGGTGTGAATCCCACCGGGGTCTGGGGCGGAGCCCCAGGAAACGGTGAAAGGGCGGGACAGGGGCCTCACCAACCCATCGGACACCACACACCACGGAGACCTGGAACCATGACCGAAACCACCATCCGCTACGACCGCGACGCGGCCGGCGTCGTCACCCTCACCCTCGACGACCCCACCCAGTCGGCCAACACCATGAACGACGCCTTCAAGGCGTCCCTCACGGCGGTGGCCGACCGCCTGGAGGCGGAGAAAGAGCAGATCCGCGGAGTGATCGTCACCTCCGCGAAGAAGACCTTCTTCGCCGGCGGCGACCTCCGCGAGCTGATCAAGGCCACCCCCGCCGACGCCCAGCGCGTCTTCGACGCCGGCATGGCCGTCAAGCGCGACCTGCGCCGCATCGAGACCCTCGGCGTACCCGTCGTCGCCGCGATCAACGGCGCCGCGCTCGGCGGCGGTTACGAGATCGCCCTCGCCTGCCACCACCGCGTCGCCCTCGACACGCCCGGCACGAAGATCGGCCTGCCCGAGGTCACCCTCGGCCTGCTGCCGGGAGGCGGCGGCGTCACCCGCACCGTACGGCTGCTCGGCATCACCGATGCCCTCCTGAAGGTGCTCCTCCAGGGCACGCAGTACAACGCCCGCCGCGCCCTGGAGGCGGGCCTGATCCACGAGGTCGCCGACGGCCCCGAGGACCTCCTCGCCAAGGCCCGCGCCTTCGTCGACGCCCACCCCGCCTCCCGCCAGCCCTGGGACGAGAAGGGCTACCGGATCCCCGGCGGCACCCCCGCCAGCCCGCGCTTCGCCGCGAACCTCCCCGCCTTCCCCGCCACCCTGCGCAAGCAGACCGGCGGCGCCCCCTACCCCGCGCCCCGCAACATCCTGGCGGCCGCCGTCGAGGGGTCGCAGGTCGACTTCGAGACCGCGCAGGTCGTCGAGGCCCGTTACTTCACCGAGCTGGTCACCGGGCAGACCGCCAAGAACATGATCCAGGCGTTCTTCTTCGACCTCCAGGCCGTCAACTCCGGCCGCAGCCGCCCGCAGGGCATCGCCCCGCGCACCGCCTCGAAGGTCGCCGTCCTCGGCGCGGGCATGATGGGCGCGGGCATCGCCTACGCCTGCGCCAAGGCCGGCCTCGACGTCGTCCTCAAGGACGTCTCCGCCGAGAACGCCGCCAAGGGCAAGGCGTACTCGCAGCGCCTCCTGGACAAGGCCGTCTCCAGGGGCCGGACGACCGAGGCCGAGCGGGACGCGGTGCTCGCCCGGATCACGCCCACCGCCGGCGTCGCCGACCTCGCGGGCTGCGATGTCGTCATCGAGGCCGTCTTCGAGGACCCGGCGCTCAAGCACAAGGTCTTCCAGGAGATCCAGCAGGTCGTCGCCCCCGACGCGCTGCTGTGCTCCAACACCTCCACGCTGCCCATCACCCTCCTCGCCGAGGGCGTGGAGCGGCCCGCCGACTTCGTCGGGCTGCACTTCTTCTCGCCCGTCGACAAGATGCCGCTGGTGGAGATCATCAAGGGCGGGCGCACCGGCGACGAGGCCCTGGCCCGCGCCTTCGACCTGGTCCGGCGGATCCGCAAGACGCCCATCGTCGTCAACGACTCGCGGGGCTTCTTCACCTCGCGCGTCATCGGCCGGTTCATCAACGAGGGCGTGGCGATGATCGGCGAGGGCCTCCCCGCCGCCTCCGTGGAGCAGGCGGCGGCCCAGGCGGGCTACCCGGCGAAGGTGCTGTCCCTGATGGACGAGCTGACCCTCACTCTGCCCCGCAAAATCCGCGAGGAGACCCGCCGTGCCGTCGAGGAAACCGGTGGCACGTGGGAGCCGCACCCGGCCGACGCGGTCATCGACCGGATGGTGGAGGAGTTCGGGCGCACCGGCCGGAGCGGCGGTGCCGGGTTCTACGACTACGTGGACGGCGAGCGCGCCGGGCTGTGGCCGGGGCTGGCCGAGCACTTCGGCCGGCCGGACGCCGCGCCGGTCCCCTTCGCCGACATGGTGGAGCGGATGCTCTTCTCCGAGGCCCTGGACACCGTCCGCTGCCTGGAGGAAGGCGTGCTGACCTCGGTCGCCGACGCCAACATCGGCTCGGTGATGGGCATCGGCTTCCCCGGCTGGACCGGTGGCGCCCTCCAGTACGTCAACGGCTACGAGGGCGGGCTGCCGGGCTTCCTGGCCCGCGCCCGCGAGCTCCAGGAGGCGTACGGCGAGCGCTTCGCGCCGCCCGCGCTGCTGGTGGAGAAGGCGGAGAAGGGCGAGACCTTCACGGACTGACGTGCCCTGACAGGGGGACGTACGGGGGCGGGCGGTGCGCTCAGCCCCCGTACGTGTCCCGCAGCTCCTGCTTGAGCGACCGCTGGAAGGCGGTCACCAGCGCCTGCACCACCATCGGCTGCATGTGCGCCGACAGCGACTTCATCGCCTCGACCTGCTCCGGGTCCTCCTCGCGCTCCCGGTAGGGGCCCCAGACCTCCTCGTGGAAGAGCCGCGTGAGCTCGCGCGCCGTCGCCCGGGCGTGCTCCAGGAGCACCGTACGGGCCGCGAGGATCGTGCCCAGTGCGATGGGCACGTCCAGGAGCGCCAGGCCCAGCCCCAGCAGTCCGGGGTCGACGCGCAGGGCGTCGCCGGACCCGGGGCGTTCCAGGACGTTCATGGCGGCGAGCCGGTCGAGGTCGGTGTCGGTGAGGGGGCGCCCCACGCGCCGCTCCAGCGCCTCGCGGGTGGTCTCCTCGGCCTTGTCCGGGGTCCAGGAGGCCACCAGCGCGCGGTGGATCGCCAGGTCGTGGGCGCTCAGATCCGCCGGGAGCCCGCTCACATAGCGTTCGATGGCGGCCAGGGTGAGGCCCTGGTGCTGGAGCTCCTCGATCAGCGCGAGCCGGGACAGGTGGGCGGAGCCGTAGCGGCCGACGCGGCGGGGGCCTATCTCGGGCGGGGGCAGCAGACCCCGGGTGCTGTAGAAGCGGACCGTACGGACGGTGACGCCGGCGCGGGCGGCCAACTCGTCGACGGTGAGGGAGGGTTCCTCGGTCCCGGTGGTCATGTGGTGCCTCGCTCTCCGTCGCCCGTGCCGGTCGGCGCCCTGCGGGTTCAACAGTATTGCTGTGCCACCACTGCTGTGAAACCCCCGGCCGCAGGAATGGCACAGGGCCCGTCGTCCGTGACGACGGGCCCTGTGGGCTGCGCTATGGGGTGGGTCAGTGCTGGTGGCCGTGGCCGTTCTGCGCGGCCTGGATCTTCTTCCAGGACTTGGGCTCGGCGGCCTTGGCCGGCGCCGCGAGCGCCTTGCCGGACTTGCTCGCCTTGGGAGCGGCCTTGCCGGCCTTGCCGATGCCGTCCTTCGCGGCGACGGCGGCGCTCGGCTTGCTGTCCGTGAAGAGCCAGGTGTCGAAGAGGCCCTTCAGCTGCTTGCCGGTGGCCTTCTCGGCGTACGCCACGAAGTCCTGCACGGAGCCGTTGCCGAACTTGTTGTCGGTCTGCCAGCCCTTGAGGACGGCGAAGAACGCCTTGTCGCCGACCTTGTTGCGGAACGCCTGGAGGGCGACCGCGCCCCGCTGGTAGACCGCGCCGTGGAACTGGTTCTCGGCGCCCGGGTCGCCCGGCTTGACCTTCCAGAAGGCGTTGTCGGCCGGGATGCTGTCGTAGACGTAGTCGGCGAGCTCCTGCGTGGTGCCCTCGCCCTCCTTGTCCGACCACAGCCACTGGGCGTAGGTGGCGAAGCCCTCGTTGACCCAGATGTCGCGCCAGTTCTTCACCGAGACGTTGTCGCCGAACCACTGGTGGGCGAGCTCGTGCACGACCAGGGAGGTGTTGGCGCCGTTGGCGAAGCCGGAGGGGCTGTAGTACGGCCGGGTCTGGGTCTCCAGCGCGTAGCCCGTCTTGACGTTCGGGACGTAGCCGCCGATCGCGTTGAACGGGTACGGGCCGAAGATCTTGCTCTCCCACTCGATGATCTCGGCGGAGCGCTCGACGCTGGCCTTGGCCGAGGCGAGGTTGTCGCCCAGGTCCTTGCTGTAGGCGTTGAGGACCGGAAGGCCGTCCGCCGTCTTGTCGGTGGTGATGTCGAACTTGCCGATCGCCAGCGTCGTCAGGTACGAGGCCTGCGGCTTGGTGGCGCGCCAGTTGTAGCGCGTCCAGCCCAGCTTGGACGACTGCGACTTGAGCTCGCCGTTGCTGACCGTCTGGAGGCCGTCCGGCACCGCGATGGAGATGTCGTACGTGGCCTTGTCGCGCGGGTGGTCGTTGCTCGGGAACCACCAGGCCGCCGACTCCGGCTCGTTGGCCACGACCGCGCCGTCCGGGGTGCGCTGCCAGGCGGAGTACCCGCCGATCTTCACCTGCGAGGGGGTGCCGCTGTAGCGGACCACGACGGTGATCTGCTTGCCCTCGGCCAGGGGCGCGGAGGGAGTGATCTCCAGTTCGTGGTCGCCCGACTTGGCGAAGAAGGCCGTCTTGCCGTTGACCGTCACCTCGCTCACGTCCAGGGCGAAGTCCAGGTTGAAACGGGACAGCGCCTGGGTGGTGGTGGCGGTGAGGGTGGCCGTGCCCTCCAGCTTGTCCGTCTGCGGCTGGTACTTCAGCCGCAGGTCGTAATGGGAGACGTGATAACCGCCGTTCCCGGCCGTCGGGTAGTACGAGTCGCCGACGCCCGGAGCGCCCGGCGTGGGCTCGGCCGCCGACGCCGGGATCGCCAGCAGCAGGGAGGCGGCGGCAGCGGCCGGAACGATCAGTCTGTGACGCACGAGGCACTCCAACTCGTAGGGGGCGAGAGATCAATCGGAGCCTATGTACTCATTGACGGGACGGGTATGTCCATGGTGCTTTCTGTCATGCGATCGACACACCGGTGACACCGTAGACCCCGCAAACCCCCTTCTGCACAGCGGTTTTCCCGCGCTACCGTCCGCCCCGTGACGATACGTAAGCGGAATTCCCGCATCCCCTGGACGAAGTCCCTACCCACGGCACTGATAGCCCTACTGGCCGTGCTCCTGCCGACCCCGGCGCTCGCCGCGCCCGCGGCGAACGGCGGGAAACCACCGGGCGAGAGCAGACCCGTCTACTCCTACGACCGGGCCGTCCGCGAGTCCGTGTGGGTGGACACCCGCGTCGACGGCGACCGCGACGGCCGCACCGACCGGGTGGCCGTCGACATCATCCGCCCCCGCGAGGCCGCCGAGCGGGGCCGCAAGGTGCCGGTCATCATGGACGCCAGCCCGTACTACTCCTGCTGCGGGCGCGGCAACGAGAGCCAGAAGAAGACGTACGACGCGCAGGGGCGTCCGCAGCAGTTCCCGCTCTTCTACGACAACTACTTCGTCCCGCGCGGCTATGCGGTGGCACTGGTCGACCTCACCGGAACGAACCGTTCCGACGGCTGCGTGGACATCGGCGGCCGCTCCGACGTCCAGTCCGCCAAGGCCGTCGTCGACTGGCTGAACGGCCGCGCCCGCGGCTACTCCTCGCGCACCGGGACCACCGCCGTCACGCCGGACTGGACCACCGGCGCGGTGGGCATGATCGGCAAGAGCTACGACGGCACGATCGCCAACGCCGTCGCCGCCACCGGCGTCAAGGGCCTCAAGACCATCGTCCCCATCGGGGCCATCAGCTCCTGGTACGACTACTACTTCGCCAAGGGCGCCGCCCTCTACGACGGCGGCCCCGACGGCCTCGCCAACGGCATCGAGAGCCCCGAGGCACGCGGCCGCTGCCAGGCCGTCCAGCGCGAACTGGTCGAGGGCGCGCCCCGCACCGGCGACTGGACGCGGCTGTGGGCCGAGCGCGACTACGTGAAGGACGCCGGCAAGGTGCGCGCCAGCGTCTTCGCCGTGCACGGGATGCAGGACCTCAACGTCCGCACCAAGCACTTCGGCCAGTGGTGGGACGCGCTCGCCGCGCACGGCGTCGAGCGGAAGGTCTGGCTCTCCACGGCGGGCCACGTCGACCCGTTCGACTTCCGCCGCGAGGCGTGGGTGCCCACCCTCCACCGCTGGTTCGACCACTACCTCCTCGGCTACGACAACGGCGTCGAGCGCGAGCCGATGGCCGACATCGAGCGGGCCCCCGACCAGTGGTCCACCGACCGCGTCTGGCCGCCGCGCGGCACGCGCACGGCCGTCCTGCGGCCGGGGACGGGCCCGGTGCCCGGCGTCGGCACACTGGGCACGGAGCCGGCGCCGCGCGGGGCGACGGCGGAGTTCACGGACGACCCGAAGCTCGGCGAGGCGGACTGGGCGACGAAGATCGACGAACCGACGGGCAGTAAGGCGGGGTTCGTCACCCGTCCCCTCAGCCAGGACCTGCGGCTGTCCGGCTCCTCGACGGTCCGGCTGACGGTCACCCCGTCGACGTCCTCGGCCCACCTCTCGGCCGTCCTCGTCGACCTCGGCCCGGCCACGATCCGCAACTACGCGGGACGCGGCGAGGGCATCCTCACCCTCGCGGACCGCAGCTGCTGGGGCAGCGGGACGCCGACCGACACCGGCTGCTTCAAGGGGACGGCGGCGGACCGGGCCGAGGTCGGCCACACGGTCTTCAGCCGTGGCTGGGCCGACCTCGGCCACGCCGGGGACCTCGCCCACGGCCGTCCGCTGACCCCCGGCAAGCCGTACACCATCACGCTGGACCTCGCGGCGACCGACCACATCGTCCCGGCGGGCCACCGCCTGGCCCTGATCGTGGCCGGCACGGACGGGGGCCTGATCGAACCGGCGAGCACGACGCCGCGTGTGACGGTGGACCTCCACGGGACGTCGGCGAGCCTGCCGCTGGTCGGCGGCGCGGCGGCGTTCGCGCGGGCGACGCGGGATGCCGTGTCCGGGGGCGTCGCCCCCGGCTCGCCCCCGCACGGCCTGCGGCTTCCGGAGCTGACGCACCGGCCGTAGCCCTGGGGGCGGCTACGCCCGTGGGGCCGTAATCCGCTGGCTCTCGTCCCGGCCCGGGCGGGATGATGACGTGCTGTTGGCACGGCATCCGTGACAGCGTTCCCCCCGCCCGGGAAGGGGCTGCGATGACGATTCCCGCTTCCGGAACACCCACGGGCTCCGAGCCCGAGGTCCGCACAACGGCCGGGGTGCTACGCGGCCGTACGGAAGGGGGCGTGGCGGTCTTCCGTGGCGTCCCCTTCGCCGAACCACCGGTGGACGGTTTCCGGTTCGCCGCGCCGAGGCCGGTGAAGGGCTGGGACGGCGTGCGCACGGCCGTGTCGTACGGGCCGCCGCCTCCGCAGGCCGCTTTCCTCGGCATGGACGCGCTGGCGCGGGACGCGGCGGGCACCGACTGGCTGACGGCCAACGTCTGGTCGCCCGAGCCGTACCCGGGAGCGGGGCTTCCGGTGATGGTGTGGATCCACGGCGGCGGCTACTGCTTCGGCACGGCCGCCCTCCCCGAGTACGACGGGGCCCGCCTCGCGCGCGACGGCGGCGTCGTCGTGGTGACGTTCAACTACCGGGTGGGCATCGAGGGTTTCGCGTCGATCGAGGGCGCGCCCGCCAACCGGGGCCTGCTCGATCAGATCGCCGTGCTGGAGTGGGTGCGCGACGGCATCCGGGCGTTCGGCGGCGACCCGGACCGTGTCACGGTCTTCGGCCAGTCGGCGGGGGCGGGGTCGGTCGCCGCGCTGCTGGCGATGCCGCGCGCGGCCGGGCTCTTCCGCCGGGCGGTCGCGCAGAGCGCGCAGGGGACGTTCTTCTCCCCGGCACTCGCCGCCGACATCGCCGCCGCCTACGCCGCCGGGCTGGGACTGCGGCCCACGGCGGCCGACCTGTCGGCCGTGGCCCCGGACCGCCTGGCCGCCGCCGGCGACGCGGTCGCCGCCGAGTCGGCCTCGTTCGCCGGACGCTGGGGCCGGGCCGCGCTCAGGACGATCCCGTTCTCGCCCGTCGTCGACGGCGATGTCCTGCCCGTCACCCCCTGGCAGGCCCTGGCCGACGGCGCGGGCCGGGACGTCGACGTCCTCACCGGACACACCCGCGAAGAGCACCGGCTGTTCAGCGCGCTCGACGGCACGCTCGGCCGGGTGACGGACGCGCGGGCGGCGACCGCTCTCCGGAACTTCGCCCCCGGCCCGGACGGCGCGCGCCGGTACGGCGAGGGTTTTCCGGCGGCTGGCCCGGAGGAGCTGTACGAACTGGTCCACTCGGACTGGCTGTTCCGCATGCCGAGCCTCCGTCTCGCCGAGGCGCAGATCACCGGCGGCGGACGCGCCCATGTGTACGAGCTGACCTGGCCCGCGCCGGGAATGGGCGGCGCCCTCGGCGCGTGCCACGGCCTCGACGTCCCTCTCGTGTTCGGCAACCTGGACAGCGGTCAGCCCGCCGCGCTCTTCGGCGAGAGCCCCTCCCCCGCCGGGGAGGAGCTCTCCGCGTCCATGCGCACCGCATGGACGGCCTTCGCCACCCACGGCGACCCCGGCTGGCCCGCGTACGACGCCGGTCGGCGCCTCACCCGGATCTTCGACACGCGACCGGCTGTCACGACCTACCCGGAGGAGGCGTCCCGCCTCATCTGGCAGGACCACGCGTTTGCGGTGCTGCCGCTGCTCGGCGAGTAGGTGCGCCGACTACACGGCGGGGTGCTGCTGCCGTTTGACTCCCGTCAGGAAGGCGGACCAGGCGGCGGCGGGCAGGGCGAGCACGGGCCCGTCAGGGCCCCGCTTGCTGTCCCGGACGGGGATGATGCCGGATGATGACATGAGGCTGCGGGCGAACTCGACGCACTGGCCGCCGTTCCCGCCGCTGTAGCTCGACTTCTCCCACATCGTGTGGAGGTGCCCGGTTGTGCTCACCGATCCTTGACCCCTGTCACGAACGCGGACCAGGACGGGACAGACACCGTGAGCACGGGCCCGTCAGGGCTCTTGCTGTCCCGAACGGGGACGACGCCGGATGATGACGCGAGGTTGCTGGCGAACTCGACGCACTGGCCGCCGGTTCCGCCGCTGTAGCTCGACTTCTCCCATATCGCGCGGGTGAGGTCCGGGGCGGTGCTCATGGCTGAACTCCTTCAAGATAGTTCGAATCAATGCCGTGGACCGCTGGGGCGACAGCGCGTCGGCGCGCAGTCGGTTGTATACGTCCTGCGCCTCCGCTACGGCGGACACCGAGTCGTCCACCCGCGCGTGGTGCCGGGTCTCCTCGTGCAGGACGGTCGGTCCGCCATCCTTCGGGGTCAGCAGCGTGAAGGGCAGGTGAGCGGCCGGAGTGCCAGCGTCGTTAGTGAGCACCTGGATCATGACGTTGGGTGCCTCAGCCTCCGCCAGCAGGTGCTCAAGCTGTCCCCCCATCGTGGCGATGTCGCCGACGATCATACGCAGCGCTGCCTCGTGGATGATCACCCACAAGCGTGGAGGGTCCTCCCGCTCTATCACGCTGTGCCGGGCAAGCCGCGCCCCCACGCGCGCAGTGATCTGCGCGTCGCTCTCCCGCGGATAGGACGCTCGGAAGATCGCGCCCGCATAGGCAGACGTTTGCAGCATCCCCATGAGGAAGGTGGTCGAGTAATCCTCGATGACGGCGGCTTGACGCTCCAGCTTGACGTACGGAACGAACCATTCGGGATGCCCGGCGTCGGAGATCCGGCGACGCAGCCGAAGAAAGTAGCCGGGCGTGCCGAAGTACCGGTCGCATCCCTGGGCGAAGAGCTCCGACCCGAGCGTATGACCGTTCTCGACCTTGCTCACGTACGGGACCTTGTACCCGATCGCATCTGCCAATTGCTGCTGCGTCACACCTGCATGCTCCCTAGCGTGGAGCACCTCGCTGCCGTAGAAGGCTGGACCGTCCTGCGCACCTTCACTCACGTGAACTCCCCCGGTTTCCAAAGGCGTTTGGAAACATCAAATCACTGTTCACCTCCCTTCCGGCGCGCAACTCTTGAGCCTCCGCAAGGGAATTGCCCGCTCAAACAAGCTCGAACACCCGGAGGTTCGAACAAATGACGAAGCAAACCGCTGCCACAATCACCTACCGCCCCAGCGTATGGCTGATCGACACCCGCCTCGACCGCCTCGGCTGCCTCATGGCGACCGAAGGCGGCCGTGCGCAGCTCCGCCCACCGGGCGGCGGGCGCGAGTGGGACGTCGACCCCGACGCGCTGCGGCTGGCGCGCGCCGACGAAAAGCGCGCGGCAGGCGTCCGGTGACGATCCCGCTCCCCCACACCAGCGGTGGAGCGCCCGCCGCCGCGCCCTGCCAGCAGTGCCTGCTCTTCGCCCGCGCGAAGGACGGCGCCAAGCAGCGGCGCGACCCGATGGCGCTCGCGCAGTACGAGGCGGCGGAGCGGGCCCATTGGGCCCGGGCCCACCCGGACCACCCGGTGAACGACCTGTGACGTGATCCCGCCCCCGTACCGGGGGCGGGCCTCTGTCCGGTTCCGTTCCTTGCGGGGCATTTTCCACTGCGAATAGCGTCGATGGTGTTCCCATGTGCCAGAGGAGGCGTTCGCATGCTCGAGTCCGCTGAGCAGATCGAGGTCGACCCGGCCGTCGCCGAGGCCAACCGGCAGATCGTCAACACCATCCCGCCGAACTCCGAGGACTTCGAGGACGCCCAGCGCGGACTCATCGCACTCCCCGAGATCCCGGCGATCCCGGCCCGCCACAAGAGCGACCGGATCGTGTGGAACTTCGTCAGCTACGACTTCCTGAGCCAGGGTTCGACGGACGACGCCCCGCCCTCCGTCAACGCGAGCCTGTGGCGTCAGGGCCTGCTCACCGCCCAGGCCGGCCTCTTCATGGTCGCGTCCTACGAGCACGGCCGGATCTACCAGGTCCGTGGCTACGACCTGTCCAACATGACCATCATCGAAGGCGATTCGGGCATCCTCGTCATCGACCCGCTCGCCTCTTACGAGACCGCCCAGTGGGCGCTGAAGCTCTACCGGGACGCGACCGAGAGCAAGCGGCCGATCGTCGGCGTCATCTACACCCACAGCCACGTGGACCACTTCGGCGGCGTCCGCGGCCTCTTCCACGAGAAGAACGGCGAGGTCGACGCCAACATCCCGATCATCGCCCCCGACGGCTTCCTGGAGCACGCCGTCAGCGAGAACGTCTACGCCGGTCCGGCAATGTCCCGCCGCTCCGAGTACATGTACGCGGCCAAGCTGGACAAGGGCCCGTACGGGCAGGTCGGTGCCGGGCTCGGGCTGACCGTCTCCACGGGTGAGGTCACGCTTGTCCCGCCGAACGTGAACATCGGCGGCAGCGGTACCGCCCCCGTCCCGCGCGACCAGTGGTCGTCGAAGGACGTCATTCCCTGGCGGCCCGGCCTCTACCGGGAGCTCGTCGACGGGATCCGGATGGTCTTCCAGCTCACGCCGGGCACCGAGGCCCCGGCGGAGATGAACATCTACTTCCCGCAGGCCCGCGCCCTGTGCGCGGCGGAGAACGCGACCCACACGCTGCACAACATCCTCACCCTGCGCGGCGCCCAGGTCCGGGACGCCCACGCGTGGTCGAAGTACCTCACCGAGACGATCCAGACCTTCGGCGAGCACACGGACGTCGAGTTCGCCTCCCACCACTGGCCCCGCTGGGGCAAGGAGAAGATCGTCGAGTACCTGAGCAACCAGCGGGACGTCTACGCCTACCTCAACGATCAGACGCTGCGGCTGATCAACGCCGGCAAGACGGGCATCGAGATCGCCGAAGAGCTGGAACTGCCCGAGTCCCTCGGCTCCCACTGGTACACCCGCGGCTACTACGGCTCCCTCAGCCACGACCTCAAGGCCGTCTACCAGCGCTACATGGGCTGGTTCGACGGCAACCCGGCGCATCTGTGGAACCTCCCGCCGGCCGAGGCGGGCGCCCACTACGTGAACGCGATGGGCGGCGTCGACGCCGTCGTGGCGACGGCGCAGGCGGCCTACGACCGCCAGGAGTACCGCTGGGTCGTCGAGCTCCTCAACCACGTGATCTTCGGCCACCCCGAGGACAGCGCGGCGGCCAAGGAGTTGCAGCGCAAGGCCCTGACCCAGCTCGGCTACGGATCCGAGAACGGCACCTGGCGCAACTTCTACCTCACCGGTGCCCACGAGCTCGCCCACGGCGTCGAGAGGCCGTACAACCAGGAACCCGGCGACATCATCGTCAGCACGTCCCTGGAGCAGTACTTCTCCACGCTCGCCCGTGCGATCGACGGCCCCAGGGCCGCCCGCGAGCAGCGCGACCCGATCGTCCTCCAGTGGGTGATCAGCAACGGCGACGAGCAGACCTGCACGACGACGCTGCGCAACGGCGTCCTCGTCTACGTCCCCGGCAAGGACCGCTTCGCCGGCACGCCGCAGACAGTGATCAAGCTGACCCGTGACGTCCTCAACGGCCTGATGTACGGGGCCAATGGCGACTACCGGGCCGCCTTCGGCAAGGCCGTCCGCGACGGCCTCGTCCAGATCCCCGAGGGCAAGCCGGAATACGCCGACGCGGTCTTCGGCTATCTGACCAGGCCCGACTCCTCGTTCCCGATCGTCGCCCCGGCCACGCCCGAGTAACCGGGCCTCAGCAGCCCGGCCTCAGCCGGTTCCCTCCGCCAGCGCGCGTCGGCAGAGGGAGTCGGCCGCGCGGGTGGTCTCGGGGAGCCGGTAGCGGGGGGCCAGCGCCAGGGACCACGCGCAGGCGTGGTCGAGGCTCACGCGGTGGCCGACCGAGACGAAGACGGGCTTGACGCCCTTCTGGGTGCGCAGGGCCCGGCCGACCTCCTCCGCACCGTCCAGCAGCGGGGACGTGTCGCCGCGCTCCGGGCCGGGCGCGTCGTACGTGAACGTGAAGGGGTTCTTCGCGACGCCGATCGTGGGCAGGCCCGTCAGGACGCCGAGGTGGCTGGCGAGGCCGAAGCGGCGGGGGTGGGCCAGGCCGTAGCCGTCGCAGACGACGAGGCCGGGGGTGACCGTGAGGCGGTCGAGCACGGCGAGGACGGTGGGGATCTCCCGGAAGGCGAGCAGCCCCGGTACATAGGGGAAGGCGACGCGGCCGACGGCCGTGGCCTCCTCGACGACCTCCAGGGTCGTTCCATCGAGCGCCACGGCCGCCGCGACGACGACGTCCCGCTCGTCGTCGTACGCGACGTCCACGCCCACCGCGATCAGCGGAGCGCCCGGCTCCGGGCCCGGCTCGTCGAGGATCACCCGCCCGCGCAACTCGTCCTGCACGGCGGTCGCTTCCGCCTCGATGGTCGGCCAGCCGGTGGGCAGGGGGCGGGGTGCGTCGATCATGGTGGGCACGGTACCGGGCGGGCACCCCGCCGCCGGGGCGGGGGTGCCGTACTGGGCGACCGGGCGTAGCCTGTCGATCATGTTCGTACTGGAACTGACCTACATCGCCCCCATCGAGCGCATCGACGCCGCTCTGCCGGAGCACGTGGCCTGGCTGGAGGCCCACTACGAGACGGGCGTCTTCATCGCCTCCGGCCGCAAGGTGCCGCGCGACGGCGGGATCATCCTCGCGGTGGGCGAGGACCGGGCGAAGATCGAGGAGATCACGCGCAGCGACCCGTTCACGGTGGCGGGCGTGGCCGAGTACACCGTCACCGAGTTCATCCCGACGAAGACGTCCCAGGCCATGGAGCCGTACCGGCAGGAGCTCCCCTCCTAGAGGCCGTGTCCGGCGGATCTTCGTCACGCGCCACCACGGCGCCCCATAGGGGCGCGGGGAACTGCGCGATCGGCCGGCGACGGCCCGCAGCTGACACGCCACCCCGGGGGTCGGGCAATCCGCGGGCACGTCGTGGCTTGTCGCGCAGTTCCCCGCGCCCCTACGGGGCACTGCATGGCCCGCCGGACAGGGCCTAGGCCCTCCGGGGTACCAGCCGGGCGATGCGTCCCTTCTCCCCCGCCGCCCAGCACCCCGCGCCCGGTGCGGCGGCCGGGGCGCAGTCGACCGTGTCGTACGAGCCGGTGTCGAAGGTGCGCCAGGTGCGGCCGCCGTCGGTGGTGAGGTCGCTGCCGGTGGGGCCTACGGCGAGGGCCGTGGTGCGGGTGTGCGGGAGCCAGGCGACCCCGGAGCGGTAGGCGGCCGGGGGCGCGGTGGCGGCGTGCCAGGTCCGGCCGCCGTCGCCGCTGGCGGCGGCCGCCCGGGGCGAGGGCTGCCCGGCGCGGTAGTCCCCGCCGACGGCCAGGCCGTGGGCGCGGTCGCGGAAGGCGAGCCCGAAGACGCCGCGGGCGGCGTCGCCCGCCGGGAGGGGCGCCTCGGTGGCGGTCCAGGTGCGGCCCCGGTCGGTGGAGTGGAGCACCCGGGAGGCGGTCGCGCCGCCGGTGGCGATCCAGGCGTCGCGGGGGCCCGAGCTCACCACGCACTGGCCGCTCGCGGCGAAGGCCGCCTCGCCGCTCAGTGCGGCGGGCAGTCCGGCGGTGGGCAGGGGCCGCCAGGCGCGGCCGCCGTCGTTCGTCTCCAGGAGCCGGAACCTGCCGTCGACGGGGTCACCGAGGGCGAGGCCGTGGCGGCGGTCGAAGAAGGTCACGCAGTCGTAGAAGGCTTTGGGGTCGGTGTTCCGGAAGGTCTCCGTCCAGGTGGTACCGCCGTCTTCCGTCCGCAGGATTCTCGATGCCTCGCCCTCGCCGATGGCGAGGACGACGGCGTTCCGCCCGTCGAAGGCCTCGATGTCGCGGAACTCCAGCCCGCGCGCCCCGGGTGGGGAGACATCGCGCCAGGTGGTGCCGCCGTTCCGGGTGAGCAGGACGGTGCCCTTGGTGCCCGCTGCCCAGGCGGTGGCGCGGCTGACGGCGGCGAGGCCCCGGAAGCGGGTGTCGGTGCCGGTGTCCTTGAGCTCCCACGCCATGTGGCGTTCGGGGGCGGCGGCCCGGGCGGGCGCCGTCGCCGGGCCGACCAGGGCGAGGGCTGCTCCGCAGGCCCCGGTGAGCAGGGTTCGTAAGGTCTTTCCCATGCGTCTCATGGGGCGGGAAGCTAGCGGAGGCCCGGCGGGACCGTCCATGACAACTCCACGACGGAGGAACGTCAAAGATTCATCCTTTTGGCCGGTGACCGGTGGCCGCACGGGCGATCCGGGGCCGGGGACGCCGTGCCTAGCGTGGGGGAATGGCCCAGATCCCCCTGCCGTCCCTGCCGTCCCTGCCGCCCTCCCGCTCGCTCCGTGCCGCCCGTACGCCCGCCCTCGTGGCCGCGCTCGGCGGGCTGTGGATCCTGGAGGGCCGGGCGCTGAGCAGGGGCGCCGGGCATCCGGTGTACTCGGGCGGGCACCACGCGCATCTGCACGCGCATCTGGTGCTGTGGCTGACCGGGCTGCTGGTGGCGGCCTGTCTGCTGCCCTGGGCGCCGCTGGCCGGGCGGGCGGCGGCGGCCGTGGCCGTGTCGTGGTCGGCGACCGGCTGTCTGCTGATGGCGGGGCAGCCCATACCGGCCTGGGGGATCACCGAGAGCGCCGCCCTGCTCGTACTGCTGGGCGCGGTCGCCTGGCGCACCCCGGTGCGGCCGGCCGTGCCGCTGGGGATCGCGCTGGCCGCCGGGATCCTCGCGGCGCCGGTGCGGGACGCGGACGCGCTGAGCACCACCGTCGTGGCGTACGCCCTGGTCGTGGCCGGGGTGACGGCGCTGGGTCTGTGCCTGCGCCACCGGGACGTCGAGCGCGCCCGGGCGGTGGCCGCCGCGCGTGAGGCGGAGCGGCTGGAGCTGGCGGGCGAGCTGCACGACTTCGTCGCCCATCACGTGGCGGCGATGACCCTGCTGGCCAAGGCCACCGGGTCGCTGGCGGACGACGAGCGCGTCGCCGCGTCGCTGCGCGACATCCAGGAGGCGGGTGACGAGGCCATGACGACGGCCCGGCGGCTGCTGAAGGTGCTCCAGCAGGACCAGGCGCACCGCGCGCCGCTGCCCGGGCTGGACCGTACGGCCGAGCTGGTGGCGGCGTTCCGCGAGGTGCACCCGGCCGCGCGGGTCACGCTGAGCGTCGACCCCCGCTTCGACGAGGGGCTGGCCCCCGAACTGGGTGCCTCCGTCCACCGCATCGTCGGCGAGGGCCTGGCCAATGTGGCCAAGCACAGCCCGGACGCCTCCGCCGTGGGGGTGTCGCTGCGGCGCTCCGGGGAACGGTTGTTCGTGTCCGTGCGGGACGACGGCGGGCCGGCGCGCACGCCTTGCGCGCCCCGCGCACCGGAGGACAGTGGGGGGCTCGGGCTCGTGGGTGTCGGCGAGCGCGCGGACGCCATCGGGGGCTCGCTGACGGCCGGGCCGGCGCCCGAGGGCGGCTGGGAGCTGCTGGCGGTCCTGCCGGCGCGGCTCTGACCATCCTTGGCCGTATTCCTTGGAGTTCATTGCCATCAATGACAAATGTCTTCTTTTTCAAGGGCCGTGATGCAGCTCACGCTTGATTCATGTGCACGACCACGATCGTTCGGCCGTCTCACTGTGTAAAGCAGAGGAAGTCACAACGGCACGGAAGCGCACCACCGGGAACGACCGGGAAACCACCGGGAAACCAACGCAAGGGAGCCGGCATTGTCCGCTGTCATCGAACAGGCTGTCCAGGCACGCATCATCGCGTCGGCTCCGCCGTCCCGGACGGTTCCCGCGCTCCTGCGCTACGAGAGCGCCGATCCGTTCGCCGTGCGCGTCGTCTTCCCGCCCACGGCCTCCCTCGACGGGGACGAGGTCGAGTGGGCCTTCGCCCGGGAGCTGCTGGCCCGGGGCCTGCTGCGCTCGGCGGGCGGCGGGGACGTACGGGTGTGGCCGTGCGGCCCGCACCGCACGGTGCTGGAGTTCCACGCGCTGGAGGGGGTGGCCATGGTGCAGATCGACACCCCGGAGCTACGGGCCTTCCTGGCGCACACCTACGCCCAGGTGCCGGCGGGCGCCGAGGCCGGGCACCTCGACGTGGACAGCGACCTGGCCGCCCTGCTGGCCTGAGCACGTCATCCGGGGCGGGCGCGGCCATCCGGTCGGGCGCGTCAGGGGACGTACGCGAGCCAGTCGGTGCCCGGCAGCGGGTGGGAGTGCCACCGGCGCGCGTACGGCGGGAGGTAGGGGTGACGCGTGTCGTACAGCAGCGCGGTGGGGATCCGGGCGGCGGTGCGGACGATGTCGGCGGTGGTGTGGGAGCGGTTGTTGCCCATGGTCTGGGCGGAGGCGCAGCCCGCCTCGTAGGCGATGGGCTGGGCCCGGGGGCCGGTGACGAGGCAGGGGGCCGTGACACCGAGGCGGCCGAGTTCGTCGGCGGCCCGGCGGTAGCGGACGGTGGTGTCGCGCGCGTCGGCGGTGTTCACCCGGAGCTCCTCGATCTGGACGGCGAGGTGGGCGGTGAGGACGGCGCACAGCAGGGCGACGGTGGTGAGCCGGGCCCATCGGCCGCCGGCCGCCCCCGAGGCCCGTACGGTTTGCGCGGCGAGTGCGGCGACGGGGAGCGCGAGCAGCGCGTAGACGGGCAGCAGGAAGCGGGGCGCCGCATAGTCGAGCAGGAGCAGGTAGGGCGCGGCCAGGGCCAGCGCGCAGGCGACGGGCAGGAGGGTGACGGCGACCGCCTCCGTCTGCCGGTGGCGGGCCCTCATCGCCATGGCGCAGGCGGCCGCGACGAGGACGGGGAGCAGCAGCCACCACAGGGAGTGGGTGACGGAGGGGCCTGCTATGCGGCAGGGGCGGCAGAGCTGGGGGCCGTTGAGGGCGCGATAGGAGGCGCGGAGGCCGGCGCCGAGGTGCGCGCCCATGCCGCCCTCGGTGTCGCTGGAGAGCGCGAGCCGCCGGCCGATGCCGCCGAAGCGCGTGTACGCCTCGGCCGCCCATTGCGCGCCGCCGGCCGCGAGCCCGCCGAGGACGGCGGCCGCGGTGGCGGGCGTCCGCCAGGCCCGTAGGCCGGCGCAGGCGGCGAGCAGGGGCAGGGCGAGCCAGACGGCGTCGGGGGCGCGCAGGAGCGCGGCGGCGGCGAGGGCCAGGGCGAGACCCGTACGGGCCCGGCGCCGGCCGGGGGCGTCGCGGCGGGCGCGCAGGAACCAGCCGACGGCGGCGACGGCGGCCAGTGCCAGCCAGAGGTTGGGCATGACCTCCGGGCCGCTGAGCACGGTGATCCACAGCCCGGCGAGGAGCAGCGCGGCGAGCGCGACGCGCCCCTTGCCCAGCAGCGGCTCCCACACCCGGAACGCGGCGAACAGCGCGAGCGAGGAGAGCAGTACCAGCGTGACCCTCAGCGCGGTGACGGAGGGGGTGAGGGTGACGACGGGTGCGACGAGGAAGCTGATGCCGCGTGAGCGTGGGGCGCTGAAGAAGGCGGCGGGGTTGCGGGGGTCCACCTGCGAGAGGTAGACGCTTTCGTCCCAGCCGAGGTCCATGTGGGCGACGGCGTAGCACAGTTGCAGTACGGCGAAGGCGACGGCGACCGTCGCCAGGCGTACGTCGCGGTGCGGCGTGCCGTCCCGGTCCGTGGTGACGGAAACAGGCTCGACACGCCGGTCGGTGGTGGCCATGCCCCCTTCTTCTACCGCATCGCCACCGACCTCGGCCCCGTTACCAGGGAGAGTTCGTCCCCGCCGCCTTGGCCCGGGCGCGGGCGGCGCTGATCTCGGCCTCGGCGGCGGCCCGGCCCGCCCAGCAGGAGGCCTCGGCGGACTTGCCCGGCTCCAGCTCCTTGTAGACCTCGAAGAAGTGCTGGATCTCCAGCCGGTCGAACTCGGGCAGGTGCCGGAGGTCGCGCACGTGCTCGTGCCGGGGGTCGCCGGAGGGCACGCACAACACCTTGTCGTCCTCGCCCTGTTCGTCCCGCATCCGGAACATCCCGATCGCACGGCAGCGGATGACTATGCCGGGGAAGGTGGGGTCCCCGGCGAGGACGAGCGCGTCGAGGGGCTCGCCGTCGGCGCCGAGGGTCTCGTCGATGTAGCCGTAGTCGGCCGGGTAGCGGGTGGAGGTGAACAGCATCCGGTCGAGCCGGATGCGGCCGGTCTCGTGGTCCATCTCGTACTTGTTGCGGCTGCCTTGCGGGATCTCCACGACGACATCGAAATCCACGGGGGCTCCTCCGGAGGGGTCGGGGGATCACCATGGTGGCGCGTTCTGTACTCCGCGCGCCACGGTGCGTCCACCCGGGGCCCGGGCCCGGCTCCGGTGAGGGTGCCCCAGCCCCGCCCTTTCACCGTTTCCCAGAGGGCTGCGCCCCCTGGCACCCCCGGTTTGTGGGCAATCGTTCCGCAGGGCTGGGGGCACCTCCCAGCGGTAGCTGGGGGAGGGTGGGCACAAACCGACCACCGGGCCGCACCGCATCACGCAGCCTCGACCCCGTCGACGCGACGGCGTCAGCGCGGGTCCGGGTCCGCGCCCGCGGGGACCAGACCGCGCTCGGGGCGGCGCGCGTGGGGCAGGGCGAGGCCCTCCACCTCGCCGTCCGCAGGACGCTTCGCGTCCTGGAGGGTCAGCGTCACCACGCCCGTCGCGGCCAGCGCCCCCGCCACGGCGGCGAGGAGCGTACCCGTGGCGCCGTAGCGGAAGACCTCGCCGAGTTCGGCGACGCCGACGGCCGCGGCCACCACGGGGTTGACGACCGTGAGGGTCGCCAGGGGGGCGGCGAGGCCCGCGCCGCGGTAGGAGGCCTGGGACAGCAGCATCCCGGCCGAGGCGAGCACCGCGATCGCGCCGAGGCCCGGCAGCAGGGCCGGGAGGCCGGCGCCGCGCGTCGTCCAGTCCTCGGCGACGGCCTTGGTGAAGACCGACGCCATGCCGAACGCCGTGCCCGCCGCGGCGGCCAGCATGACGCCCCGGGCGGCCGGGTGGCGCAGCCGGCGGGCGGCGAGGGCCGCCAGCGCCACGGCGGTGAGCACGACGACCGCCAGCAGCGGGCGTTCGGCGCGGTCGAGGGTGTCGCCGTGCGGGGTCCCGGTGAGGCTCAGCAGCCCCGCCAGCCCCACCGTGGCGAGGAGCGCGCCGCGCCGGCCCGCCGCGCCGACGGGGCGGCGGGCGAACAGCGCGGCCATCGGCAGGGCGAAGACGATCGTCAGCGCCCCCAGCGGCTGAACGAGACTCAGCGGGCCGTAGGCCAGGGCCACCACGTGCAGCCCGGCGCCGAGGCAGGTGAGGGCCACCGCGCCCCACCAGCCCGCGCGCCGCAGCGGCGCGTACCCGCCGCCGGGGCCGGTGGCGGCGACGCGCTCCTGGGCGATGGCCGCTCCGGCGTAGCAGACGGCGGACACCAGGCACAACAGCACCGCCACGGCGAGCGCGCTCACCCGCCACCCCCGCTCCCGCTCCCGCTCCCGGCCCCCCGGTCCGTCACCTCGTGCTCCATATCTCCACGATGCCCGTTCCGGGCGCTCACGTCGTCGTACTTGAGTACGGGCTTTTCCGTACTCCGCTGGGAGTACGGCCGGATGATCCGAGGGGTTGCCGGGCGTCGTGGGACCGGCGTCGATCACGTCCGGCGGGGCGAGCGCACGGCCCATGGGATGTCCGGACGATCCCCGGCCGTATTTCTCCGTACCGCGTCTACGATTTCGTCGACGCCGGGGAAAAATCCGCTGCCGGATTTCGAGCGTCCTCAAATACCATTGCGTTCCGACGGCCCCGTATGAAATTTGTACGGGTGCTCGAACGGGGAAAGCACGGCATTAACGGGGGGAACCACCAATGTCCGCGAACTCCACGGTTTGGCATGCCCACGCATTCGATAAATTCGAACAGCGCGGACGCCACGTCACCGTCATCGGCGCCGGTGTCTCCGGCCTGGTGACCGCCTACGAACTGGAGCGCCTCGGCTATCGCGTCGAGGTCCTGGAAGGAAACAACCGCATCGGTGGCCGCATTCTCACCCACCGGTTCGGCCCGGGCCCCGGCGCACCGTCCGTGGAGCTCGGCGCCATGCGCATTCCGGCCCATCACCGCCACACTCTCGAATACATTCGAAAGATGGGGCTGGACGACAAACTCCGCACCTTCGCCACGCTCCTCTCCGAGGAGAACGCCTATCTCCACACCCGGAACGGCTTCATTCGCATCCGGGACGCCGCCCGTCCGCTCCGCGAGGACTTCCGCGCCGAGCTCGCCCGGCAGCGCCCGGACCACCGGTACACGCCAGGCACCATCGCCTTCGGCACCTGGCTGACGGCCATCGTCGACGCCATCGCTCCCCCGGACCTGAGGGACGAGCTCCGCGCGGACCTCCACCGTCAGCTGCTCGACATGGTCGACCACCTCGACATCACCGAGCACATACGAGGATCGGCACGGGACCGCGTCGACCTCCACACGTTCTTCGCCGCCTACCCGGGCATCCGCGCCGGATGCAGCGGACGGCTCAACAGCTTCCTCGACGACATCCTCACCGAGACCAGCCCCGACCTGCTGCGGCTGCACGGCGGCATGGACCAGCTGACCTGCCGTCTGGCGGGCCGCCTCCGGGGCACGGTGGCCCTCGGCCACCGGGTCACCGCCGTCGACGTCCGCGACGACGGCGTCCTGCTCCAGGTCAAGGCGGCCGGCCGGACGGTCGTCAAGCGCTCGGACCTCGTCGTGTGCACCGCGCCGTTCCCCGCCGTACGGCGGATGCGGCTCAGCGGCCTCGACGCCGACAAGCTGGCCGTACTGCGCGACGTGCAGTACTGCCCCGCCACCAAGGTCGCCTTCCTCTGCCGCACGCCCTTCTGGCGGGAGAGCGGCATCGAGGGCGGCGCCTCCTTCACCGGAGGACGGATCCGCCAGACCTACTACCCGCCCGTCGACGGCGAACCGGGGCGCGGCGCCACCCTGCTGGCCAGCTACACCATCGGGGACGAGGCCCGGAAGCTGAGCCGGATGTCGGCCTGCCGCCGGCACCGTCTGGTGCTGGACGAGCTCAGCGTGGCCCACCCCGAACTGCTGTCGCCCGGGATGGTGCTGGAGGCCGTGAGTGTGGCCTGGGGGGACTCGCGCTGGCAGGCGGGCTGCGCCGTGCGCTGGGGCAAGAGCCCCGGCGAGGTCGAGGAGGAGCTGCTGCGCGCGGGCCGCCCGGCGCACCGGCTGTTCTTCGCGGGCGAGCACTGCTCGACGTCGCCCGCCTGGATCGACGGCTCGATCGAGTCCGCGCTCCGGGCCGTCGAACAGGTGACGGACTTCGCCACCGACCGCCGCCGCACGCCCGTCTCCGGCCGGGCCAACCCCGCGGGAGCCCTGTGATGAGCGTCTTCGACCTGCCCCGGCTGCACTTCGCCGGCACCGCGACGACCAAACTGCCCACCGGCCCGCGCAGCGGCCTCGTCGACCTGGCCGCCAACCGGGCCCTGACCGGCGACGGCCGGCCCTTCCCGGCCGACCGGCCGGCCGCCGAGTACCACGACCACCTCCAGGCGCTCGGGCCGCACTTCGACGCCGCCGGGCGCCCCTGCCCGGCGGCGGAGGGCACCGTCGCGGCGGACGCCTTCGCCGCAGGCGTCTTCAGCGCGGTCAAGGGCCGGCACTTCGACGGCAACGGCCACTTCCTGCTGGACGCCCGGATCGTCTCCGTCGAGGGCCCGGACACGCCGGCCGGCGCCCCGCCGGCCACCGACGACCCGGTCGTCGGCCGCAGCGTCGACGTGTGGGGCCACTACAACGACTACCTGCGCACGACCGTCAACCGGGCCCGGGTCTTCGACCTGGACCCGGCCTCCCGGTGGACCACCGCCCTGATGATCGGCCGGTTCGGCCTGGGGCGCCTGGGCCGTTCGCACGACGACGGCTACATGCTCAGCAACGCGGTCGAGGGCTTCCAGCCGCCGCGCTGGGTGGACTTCCGCCGGATCCTGGACGTGGGCGAGCACGCGCTCGCCCGGGAGCTGGGCTACTGCGCCGTCCACCAGTTCGTCGTCACCCCGGAGGAGGGCGCGGACGGGCTGGGCTGGCTGCCGGACGCCGGGCTCTCCCCCGCCGTGCGCGCGCTGCGCGAGGCGGTGACGGGCGGGGCGGACGGCCTGGTCGTCCAGTTCGCGCTGGACGACGTGACCTCGCCGCTCGCCCCGGACACCCCGGCCCTGTGGCGGGTGCGCGGGACGATCGCGCCCTGGCACGCCGACGAGATGCGCGGTTACCCCGCCGGCCGGCTGCTCGCCCCCCTCCCGGGGGCGGGCGGCCCGCTCCACCACATGACGGTGGAGGTCGGGCGCGGCCGGGCCGCGTTCAACATGATCTCCGCCGTGCCGCTCACGGGCCGGGCGCCCGAGGCCGGTCCGGGCCCGCTGCACCGGCTCGGCCCACCGCTGGACGCCGGCGACCTGGAGCTGCGCTCGGCCCGCTCCGGCCGGCTCCTCGCCCGGCTGCCCGCCGGGTCCTACGACGGGGAACTCACCTCCGGCGTCGTCACCGTGCCCGCCGAGGCGGGCTGGGAGGCCGCCCCGGACGAGGCTCTGTGCCTGGTCCGGGCGGCCACCGGGGGCGGGGAGGCGACGGTGCTGCTCGTCGAGCGGGAGGTCAACGTCCAGAGCGACGACGCCCTGGTGACGCTCCATCACCGCGACCGGGCGCGGAGGCGCGACCACGCCGTGGAGATCCCGTTGCGCGTGTTCGTCCGGGGCCGCCCGGCGAGCGCCGGGACCGTCCACGCGCGCCAGTACTCCAACCCGCGCGCCCTGCCCGCCGACCCCGTCGCGGGCGGCGCCGGGGCGCGCTGCGGCGACGCGGTCCACCTCGGGATGCGCGGCGGGGACGACGGCTTCACCGCCGAGTGCTCCGTTGCGACCGACGAGCGGGGCCGGGGCCTGCTCACCCTGCGCGGCGAGCGGGCGGGCACCTGCCGGGTCCTGCTGACCACCGACCCCGCCGACCGGCCCGCCACCGACCCCACGGCCGAGGGCTCCGCCTGGACGGCCTACGACGACGAGGACGCCCTCGGCTACTGGGCGGGCGCGGGCAGTCTGTCCGTCCGCGTCCTGCCCGACGACTGGCACCTGGACGACGTCCCGCGCGAGGACGTCGACTTCACCCTGCTGCACCGCGAGGTCTTCGCCTTCTACGAGCACATCTCCACCTTCATGCGCTCCGACGTCTTCAGCCTCGCCGACCGCTGCAAGGTGGAGACCTACGCCGAGCTGGCCTGGCAGATGTGCGACCCGCGCAACAAGGCCAAGACGTACTACATGCCGCCCACCCGCGACCTGACCGACCCCAAGGCCCGCCTCCTGCTGGCCTATCTGCGCAACCAGCAGGAACGGCCGCGCCCGCCGCTGACCGCCCCGGCGATCCCCGTGACCGAGCCCGCGATCACCACGCGCGGCGAGCTGTGGACCGTCCTCAAGCAGGCCGCCGCGCTGGAGCTCGCGGTGATGCTCCAGTACCTCTACGCGGCGTTCTCCGTGCCCACACACGGCGCCGGGCGGGAGTACGTACGGCGCGGACAGTGGACGACGGGGCAACTGGAGCTCGCGTGCGGGCAGGGCGGCGCCACCCTCGACGACGGGATCCGGGGCACCCTGCTGAACGTGGCCCGCGAGGAGATGATCCACTTCCTGCTGGTCAACAACATCATCACGGCCATGGGCGAGCCCTTCCACGTCCCGGAGATCGATTTCGGCACGCTCAACGCCGAACTGCCCGTACCGCTGGACTTCGCCCTGGAGGGGCTGAGCGTCGGCAGCGTGCAGCGCTACATCGCCATCGAACAGCCTGCGGGCCTCACCCCCGAGGTGCGCCGCGAGGGCGGCACCCGGCCCGGGCCCGTCCGGCCGCTCGGCTTCACCTGGAACTCGGTGAGCGAGCTGTACGCGGGCATCCGGGAGGGGCTGCGACGCGTCCCGGACCTCTTCCTCGTCGAGAAGGGGCGCGGCGGCGGCGAACACCACGTGTTCATGCGCGAATCGGTCAACACCACCCACCCCGACTACCAACTGGAGGTCGACGACCTCTCCAGCGCCCTGTTCGCCGTCGACTTCATCACCGAGCAGGGCGAGGGCGGCACCCTCGGCGACGCCGGGCCGTCGGACTCCTCGCACTTCCAGAGCTTCCTGCGGATCGGCGAGGCCCTGACCACCGAGCGGGTCCCCGGCCCGTACGGGCGGCTGCTGCCCTGGAGCCCGGCCTACCCGGTGCTGCGCAACCCCACGCTGGGCGTCGGCGACGCGGCGAAGGACGCGATCACGGACGAGGAGGCGCGCACGGTGGCACGGCTGTTCAACCGCTCGTACCACGTGATGCTCCAGCTGATGGTCCAGCACTTCGGCGAGAGCCCCGACGGCAGCCTGCGCCGCTCGAAGCTGATGAACGCCTCCATCGACGTGATGACCGGCATGATGCGCCCGCTGGCGGAGCTGCTGGTCACCATGGAGTCCGGCCGCCGCGGCCGGACCGCCGGGCCGACGTTCGAACTGGACGCCCCGCCCGCCTTCGTCCCCCGGCCCGACGTGGCGCGCCGCTCGCTGGCGCTGCGCCTCGACCACCTCGCGGCGGCGGCCCGCAAATGCGAGCCGGTGCCGTCCCAGGTCGCCGAGATGGCGGCCTTCCACGCCGACTTCTTCCGCCGCCAGGGAGACACCCCATGAGCGCACCGATACCCCCGTTCCGCCCGGAGGACGTCGATCCGGCGGACCCCTACGCGTCCTACCGGCCCTACCGGGAGCTCGACCCCGTCCACCGCTCCGGCGACACCTGGTACCTCTTCCGGCACGCCGACGTGGCCCGGGTGCTCACCAGCCGGCGCCACGGCCGGGGCGCCCTGCCCGCGGCGCTGCCCGAGGAGTGCCCCCACCTGCGGCGCACGGTCACCAACTGGCTGGTCTTCATGGACCCGCCGGAGCACACCCGGGTGCGGGCGCTGGTCGCGAAGGCCTTCACGCCCCGCATCGTGGAGGCGCTGCGCCCCCGGATCCGACGGCTGGCGGCGGAGCTCACCGGGGAGCTAGCGGCGGCGGACCCCGCCGATCTGGTGACGGGCTTCGCAGCGCCCTTCCCGATCCTGGTGATCAGCGAACTACTGGGGGTGCCGCGGGCGGACCGCCCCTGGTTCCGCGAGCGGGCCGTGGACCTCCAGCAGGCGACCAGCTCCCGGGCGGCCCGCCGGTCCGACGGGTTCGCCGTGGCCGAGGCGGCCGCGCGGGAGCTCGCCGGGTACTTCCGGGCCGAGCTGGCCGGGCGGCGAGCGGGGCGCAGCCCCAACGCGGCGGACCTGATCGCGGCGATGCTGGCGGCCGAGGAGAGCCTTCCGCTGGGGGACGACGTCCTGGTGGGCACCTGTATCCATCTGCTGACGGCGGGCCACGAGACGACCACCAATCTGGTGGCCAAGGGGCTGCTGGCCCTCTTCGCCCACCCGGAGCAGCTCGCGGCGCTGCGGTCGGATCCGGGGCTGTTGCCGGGCGCGGTGGAGGAGCTGGTGCGCTACGACCCGCCCGTGCAGATGATCAGCCGGTGGGCCAAGGAGGACGACAAGATCGCGGGGCACGTCGTGCGCCGGGGCGAGAAGGTCGTCCTGGTGCTGGGCTCGGCCAACCGGGACGCCGGGCACTTCCCCGACGCCGACCGGCTCGACATCCGCCGCGACGCGCTCCGGCACACCGGTTTCGGCATGGGCATCCACTACTGCGTGGGAGCGCCGCTGGCACGGGCCGAGGCGGAGACAGCCCTGACCGAACTCCTCCGCCTCCCGGGCCTCGCCCCGGCGACCGAACCGGTCCGCTACGCGGACGACCTGATCTTCCACGGCCCGGCGAGGATGATGGTACGGACGGGAGCCCCGTAACGGGAGCGCCCCGTAAGGGGTGCGGGGCTGTGTCGATATGCGGCTACCGCCGCGTGGGCGCCGCGGCCAGTTCGCCTCCTGCGACGAACTGGCCGCGGGCATCGACACCTTCGTCCTGGCCTGCGACGAACACGACGCCAAGCCCTACCGCTGGACCTTCGACGGCGGCCCACTCGAAGCCGCATGGACCCCCGAAGGATCAACGCGGCGCTGCACTAGGGCTGGAAGAGTACTTCCGGATTGTTCGGCGAGGGGCCGTCCAGCAGCGGACGGTGGATCCCCTTCAGCGTCTGGTCGAAGAACGCCGTCACGTACTCACGCGTGAGCACGATTCCATGTGCGGGGTCGAGGGGCGGCGTCGGGAACCCGGCCTGCTCCTCGAGCAGGTCCACGTCGGTGAAGCTGGCGTGGTTGGCGCCGGTGACCGCCAGCCACTTCTTGTAGCCGCCGAGGGCGGCCCAGGCCTTCTCCCACGTGGTGTCGGTGCCGCTGGGTGAGTGGTTGTCGGTCTCGCCCAGCATGAGGAGCGGCCGGTTGATCTGGCCGGGCATCGGGACCGGGTAGAACTTGCCGTCCATGTTCACGCCGGCCCGTACCCGCGGGTCGGCGATCATCGTGGCGACGGCCGACGCTCCGCCGATGGAGTGTCCGGCCATCCCGATCTCGTGCTTGTCGATGAGGTGCGCCAGGCGCCACGCGGTATTGCCATGCGTCAACCGGTCGATCACGAAGGACGCGTCCAGCGCGCGGCTGGCGGTGACCGTGTTCATGTCGAGCTTCGGGTCATCGCAGATCGCGCACGGCGGCGTCTGGCCGTTCTCCAGCGTTTCGCCGCTGTCCTCGTGGGTGGGGCCGACGAGCGCGACGACGTAGCCGTGACTGGCCAGGTCGGTCGCGAGCGAGGTGAGCACCATGCGCGGGTCCCCGAACCCGGGTGAGAGGACTACCAGCGGATGCTTGCCGCGTTGCGGCCGAGCGCCCTCGAAGGCCTGAGTGGTGACGCTGGAAAGGTTCTCCGGGGTGATGCCGGAGCTCGCCGGTATCCTCGCGCGCTGGATGTGTCCGGCTGCCTCGGCGAGGGTCATGTAAGGGGCCGGAGTCCCGGTCCCGGGGACGGCCGGGTAGACCATCGTGACGGTCAGTCGGCGGGGGCCGGATGACGGCACCCACGGGTCGGGACGGTTCGCGTCGGTGAGGTGGATGACGTCCTCGCCGGCGGCGTAGGGGCCGGTCGGCGCGGGGAGCGTGCCTTGGAAGGACCGCGTGGGCGCGGTGGCCGTGGCCGGTGCGGCGTCGAACGCGCGCGTGGCCACCGGTGTGGCCGACGGTGTGGTCGTGGCGGCGTACCCGGCGCCGGTTCCGGTGACGAGGGCGGCGAGCGCCAGTGCTGCGACAGCGCTGATACGGCGATTGCGTTTCATGGGATCGACGCTAGATACGGACCACGATCCACCGCGTCGGCCGGCGGATGTCACCTCTTCCCAGGCCATCGGCCCGGGGGCGTATCCGGCGTACATCCCCGGGGCGACGCAGAGCCGACGCCACTGAATACGATCTCTGTATGGAACAGCTTCTCCAGCGTCTGTCGACATCGAAGCGCGTGACCTGGCTGATGTCACAGGCCGTGGTGCTGGCCACCACCTGCTTGTACGCGCTGATGCTCCCCTTGACGATGCCGGCCCCTGAGTACGGCCTGTTCCGGTTCCCCGACCTCGAGCCCGCCCAGATGATCGGTCTGTACGTCGTGCTCGCCCTGCCGGTTCTGCTGGTGCGCCGTCTGCCGGCGACGGTCTTCGCGGCGGTCCTGGGCGAAGCAGTCCTCGGCGACGCCTTCGGCGCGCGGCCGTCGATCGTGTTCGTCCTGCTCGTCGGCTTGGGCGGGTACCTCGCCGTCCGGCGGCCGAAGGCTGCCGCCGTCGGCTCCGTCGCGGGCGTCGCGGCCGCGCTCGTCAACGACATCCACACCCGCGAGCAGTCCGTCAGCGACGCGGTCCAGTGGGCCGGGGGGTTCGCGTTGTGGTTCGCGGTCGCGTGGGTCTTCGGCGGGGTGTACCGCAAACGCCGTGAATACCTCGAAGCCCTGCACGAGCAGAGGGCGGCCCACGCCGTCATGGCCGAGCGGCTGCGGATCGCCCGCGAACTGCACGACAGTGTCGCGCACAGCATCGGGATCATCACGGTGCTGTCGGGAGCGGCGGCGCGGGTCGTTCAGACCAAGCCCGAGCAGGCGCGGCAGGCGCTGACCGGTATCGAGACCACCAGCCGGGAGACGCTGCTCGGGCTGCAGCGCATGCTCGGGGCGCTCCGCCGCGCCGAGCCCGACGACGCCATGCCGGGGGCTGCTCCGCTGGCGCCGGCCGGCAGCCTGGCCGACGTCCCGCAGCTCGCCGAACGCACGGCCGGCGCCGGGGTGCGGGTCCACGTGACCTGGCGGGGCGAGCGGCGTCCACTGCCGCCGGAGATCGAACTGTCGGCGTTCCGGATCATCCAGGAGTCGGTGACGAACGTGGTGCGGCATTCCAGGGCGCGGACGTGCCGGGTCGCGGTCGGTTACGAGCCGGAAGGGGTGGCGATCGAGGTGGTGGACGACGGGGACGACGGTCTCGGCGGGCCGGGCCGTGCGAGGCCCTCGGCGGCGGCCGGCGGGAGCGGCTTCGGCCTGCTCGGCATGCGCGAGCGGGTGACGTTGCTGTCCGGCCAGTTCAGCGCGGGCCGGCGGCCGGAGGGCGGATTCCGGGTGGCTGCGAGGCTCCCGGCATGAGCGTGCGGGTACTGCTGGTCGACGACCAGCCGCTGATGCTGGTCGGGCTCGGGATCCTGATCGGCGACACCGACGACCTGGAGGTGGTCGGCGAGGCCGGCGACGGCCGCGAGGCGGTGCGCCTGGTGCGTGAACTGCGGCCGGACGTCGTGGTGATGGACATCCGGATGCCGGGCATGGACGGGATCGAGGCGACCCGGCAGGCGACCGCCGAGCCGGACCCGCCCAAGGTGCTGGTGCTGACGACCTTCGACGACGACGAGTACGTCTACGGCGCACTGCGCGCCGGGGCAAGCGGATTCCTGCTCAAGAGCATGGCCCTGGACGCGATCCTGGAAGCGATCCGCGTGGTGGCCGCGGGCGACGCGCTGATCGCGCCGAGCGTGACCCGACGGCTGATCGCGGACTTCACCGGAGCGTCCGGCCCCGCGGCCCCCGAACCGGGCGCCGGGCCCGCCGCGGACTCGAGTCCCATCGCGGGGATCACCGACCGGGAGCGCGAGGTGCTGGCACTGGTCGGACAGGGACTGTCGAACACTGAGATAGCCGAGCGTCTGGTGATCAGCGCGGCGACCGCGAAGACCCATGTCGCGCGTCTGTTCGCCAAGCTCAAGGCTCGGGACCGCGTCCACCTGGCGATCATCGCTTTCGAAACCGGACTCGTGCCGCGTAGACGGTAGGGGCCGACGGTAGGGGCAGGATCAGAAGAACGATCGCGACCACGAGTCCGCCGCGTTCCAGATGCGCCGGCACACCCCTGGTCGCAGCCGGATTGGACTTCGGCCGGGCCGGGGGCGAGGTCGTGCTGCTGGACGGCACCCTGACCAGCCCGTTGAGGATGGCGCAAGCTCACTCAGCCAAGCCGAACGAACCACCGCTCAAGGTAAGCGCCCAGCGCCCGCGCATCCCCCGCCCGGGCCCGCAGCCCAATATGCCCGTCCGGCCGGACGAGCAACAACGTGCCGGGCGCGGGCCCCTCCGCGACGCCCTTCCCCGCGCGGATGCCGAAGACCTCCGCCCGCACCGCATAGCGCTCAAGCGTGCGCCGCAGCTCGGCCGTGTCGGTCGTGCCCGGCACCGTGCCGGTGGACGCGCCGGCCGCCGCGTCCACCAGCAGCGTCCAGCGGTCGTAGGACAGCAGGTCGTGGAGCCTGCGCTGCCGTCCGCCCTCGGTGACGGGCAGGTCGGGCAGCCGGTCGCCGGCGCGGAGGGCGCCGCGCCCGCCCCGGTCGGCGGCGAGCGGCCCGCTGCGGTAGTGGCGGAAGAGCTCGCTGAGGAGATTGCGGCCCTGTCGGTTGAAGGTCTCGCTGCGGAGGAGGGCGGGGCCGAGGAGCCGCATCGCGGTGAGGGTGAGGGCGGAGGGCGGCAGCTCCAGGACGTTGCGCCGCATCTGGCGCATCACCTCCTGGGCGATGGCGCGCTGCTCGGCGGTGTAGGTGTCGAGCAGGGCGTCGCGGGCGTGCCCCTGGTGGACGGCGGCGAGCTTCCAGGCGAGATTGTGGACGCCGCGCAGCCCGGTGTTGAGCCCGCGCCCACCGACGGGGGCCCACAGGTGGGCGCTGTCGCCGGCGAGGAGGGCCGGGCCCACACGGAAGGTGGCCGCGACGCGGTCGTGGAAGCGGGCCCGGTTGAACCACTCCGGCTCGGTGGGTGTCAGGCGGACGTCCGGGTCGTGGGTGACCCGGGCGACCAGCTCGCGCATCTCCTCGACGTCGGGCGGCGCGGCGTGCCCGGGATCGGGGTCGTCGCGGAAACAGAAGAAGCGGTACCCGCCGCCCGGGCGCGGCGAGACGATGAGGCTCGCGCGCCGCTCGATGAAGAAGTACGTGGTGTCCGGGGCGTAGGGGTAGGCCCACCGGGGCCGGGCGTTGATCTGCACGGCCTGCAGGCCGGTGCGGCGCTCGCCCTCGAAGAGGAGGCCCAGCGTCCTGCGGACCAGGCTGTGCGCGCCCTCGCAGCCCACGACCCAGCGGCAGTCGAGGGTCTCCACCGTCCCGTCGGGCCCGCGCACGTCCACCTGGGCGGCGCGTTCGCCGGGGCGTACGGCGACGGCCTCGCTGTTGCGGCGGACCTCGGTGCCGAGCTCGCCGAGGCGCTCGGCCAGCAGCGTTTCCATGGCGATCTGCTCGATGGACAGCGGCTGTGGGAAGGCCGTCCCGGGCACGCTCATGGTGTGCCGTCCGACCTCCCGTCCCCGGACGTGGAAGACCGCCTGCCGCAGGGGCAGCCCCTGGTCGAGGAAGCGGTCCGCGCAGCCGAGGTCGCGCAGGATCTCCAGCGCCCGCTGCCAGACGACGCTGGCCCGCACCTGGCGCCTGGTGCCGGGCTCCTTCTCCAGGACGGTCACGCCCAGCCCGTACTGGCGCAGGGCGACGGCCAGGGCCAGCCCGGTGGGCCCGGCCCCGATGATCACGACGTCTCGGCAGAAGCGGCTCATGGGCCTCCCCATCGCTCGCCCTTCATGGTCGGGGATGCGAGGGGGAGGCTTCAATGGGAAACCCACGGGGCATTGGCCCGTTCGGGCGCCCGTTCGACGGCGGTACGGGCGCCGGTGCGCCTCAGTGCGCCTCCGCCTCCACGGGCTTGGGGATCAGGAAGGACGTGCCGAGGGCGGCGGCCATGATGACGACACCGGCGATCATGCTGGTGACATAGCCGCCGGCCGAGGCCGGGTCGCTCGGCGCGGCCGCGGTCTTGACCGCGTAGAGCAGCGCGAAGCTCAGGCCCGCGCCGAGGTTGAAGGCGCCCGCGTTCAGGCCGGGCAGGAAGCCCGGGTTCTCCTTGGGCGAGAGCACGATGCCCAGGCCGTTGAGGACGATGTTGGCCACGCCCGCGTAGGTGATGCCGACGAGGACCGAGGTCACCAGCAGCATGACGCGCGAATGGGCCGGGATGGTGAAGATCATCAGGATGACGGAGGCGGCGGCGCCGACCAGGCCCAGGCGCAGGATCCGCCCGTAGCCGTAGGTGGCGGCCAGCCGGCCCGCGACCGGGCCCATGGCCAGACCGGCCAGCGCGTAGGGCGTCAGCGTCCACCAGGCGGAGGCCTCGGCGCTCATGCCGAGGCCGGCCTTGGCGTCCTGGGCGAACGCGGGGATCAGGCCGTTCATGACGGCGAACACGCCGGTCATGGTGAGCACGGTGGTCAGCAGGGTCGCCCAGGTGCCGCGCTGCTTGAGGTGGCGGGTGGCGACCAGCGGGTGGCGGGTGCGGTCCTCGGTCCGCCAGAACAGGGCGAAGGCGATCGCGGAGAGCACGACGAGCCCGCCGGCCAGGCCCCAGTTCGCCGCGTCGAGCTTGCCGGCCTCGTTGAGGGCGATGAGCAGCGCGCCGACCGAGACGACGAGGAAGGCGACGCCCGGCCAGTCCATGGAGTGCGCGGAGGGGACCTTGGTCTCGCGGGTCAGGGTGGCGACGAGGACGGCGGCGATGACGGCCACGACGCCCATGGCCCAGAAGACGGACTGGAAGCCGTGGTTGTCGGCGAGGTAGCCGCCGGCCAGGGAGTCGACGCCGGCGATGCCGCCGTTGACAGCGGTGATCACGCCCAGGAGGGTGCCGTAGCGCTTGGGTTCGCTGACCTCCATCCGCAGCATGATCAGGCACAGCGGCACGGTCGGCCCGGACGCGCCCTGGATGAGCCGGCCGACGAACAGCATGGGGACGCTCTCGGCCAGCGCGGCGACCACACAGCCCACCGCCATCAGCGCCAGCATTCCCGCCAGCACCTTGCGCCGTCCGATGACGTCACCGAGCCGGGGCAGGAACAGCGAGAACAGCGCCGCCGAGGTGAAGAAGGCCGTCTGGGTGAGGCCGATCTCCGCGGAGCTGGCGTGGAGGCTGTCCTCGATGCTCTTCAGCGCGGGGCTGAGCATGCTCGCGTTGAGCTGGAAGGCGACGCAGGCGGCCAGGAGTGCGGTGACCAGCACGCCCACGCGCACGGGGCGGTGATGGTCCCAGGCATCCCCGGCCCGGTCCCCGGTGGGGTGATCAGTGTGAGAAACGTTCATGCTTCGGCGTACCAATTCGTTCAAGGCTCGACCGCGACCAGTGTCTGGCAGACGGCGGGGACGGGCGACCTCGGCCACGAGGTGGACCGGCTGCCGCAAGGTGTCCCCAAAAATAGAAAAACCCCAGCTGAGCTGGGGTTTCCTCGGGGCCGCGGATAGCCGGCCGCGCTCTAAGGGTACATGCCGCCCGAACCGGTCGTTACGGCCGGTTCGGGGACGGGTGCGGGGGCGGGGGCGGGGGCGAGTGGGGGTGCGGCTTCCGCCAGGTCCAGGGCGCGGGCGGCCAGCCACAGTTCGTGGCGGTCGCTGGGGGAACGCAGCAAGGAGCGCTCCAGGAGGTCCTCGACGCGGGTGAGCCGCTTGCGGACGGCGGTGGCCGAGAGCGCCAGCTCGGTGGCCGTGGGCCCGAGGCGGGCGTCGTTGCGCAGCCAGACGTCCAGCGTGTGGGCGAGGGCGGCGGAGGGCGGCGCCGTTCGTACGGGCCGGAGCAGGCCGTGGGCCCACGCGACGGTGGTGGGGCGGGTCAGGAGGTCGTCGAGGCGGAGCGACGCCGTCTCGTCCTCCCCCCGGGGCTCCGGGCGGCAGGCCGCGGGGAGGCGTTCCGCGCGGAGGGCGAGCGCCAGGAGCGACTGGTCGGCGAGCCGGTCGAGGTCGAGGGCGAGCAGCTGCCCGGTCTGCCGGAGCCGGGCGGACAGGGTGTTCCGGTGGATCTTGAGGTGGGCGGTCGCCTGCGCGGCGAAGGCCAGCCAGGAGGCGGCCGTGGTCGCGAGCTCCCGGCCGTCGGGGTCCTGGGGGCGCCGGGGCGCGTGCCCGCGCAGGGGTGCGAGCAGCCGCTCCGCCCAGGCCGCCAGCGCCGGCCCGATCACCAGGACCGGATCGGGGCGGCACGCGAACGTGGCGTACCGCTGGGCACGGCCGCGCGCGGCGGCCAGCGCGTGGAAGGCCTGCCCGTACGCGGTGGCCGTCTCCCGCAGGGGGACGGCCTCGCTCACGCCCACCGGATGGCCGCCGGTCTCCCGGGCGACGGCCGCGGCGAGGGCCAGGGGCTCCTCGGCGGGCTCCCCGGGCGCGACCGGGGCAAGAACGAGGAGGTGGTCGGCGTGGACGGGGCACGGCACCACCCACGCCCCCCGTATCAGCCCGGCGCACCGGCGCGCCAGGTCCGGGCGCAGGCGGGGCGGGGACTCGACGACGAGGAAGCGCAGCACTTCGGGCAGGGCCGGCCGCAGGACACCGGCGATCTGACGGGCGGCGGAGACCTGACCGTTCATCAGCAGGTGGAGGACGGCCTCCCGGTTGTGGGCCTCGACGAGCTCCAGCCGGTTCCGCCGGCGTTCGTTGTCCTCGGCCTGCCAGCACATGCCCAGGGCCGAGGAGGCGTCCGCGAGCAGTTGCGGCAGGCCCTCGGGGACGGGCCCGGGCAGGACGGCGGCGAGGGCCGGGGCGGCGGTCCGTCGTGCGCAGTCCAGGGAGCAGAGCAGGCCCGTGTGCTCCTGGTCGTCGACGACGAGGGAGCCCAGGCCCCGGGAGACGAGCTCCTTCGTACCGCGCCGGGCCAGTTCGGCCGCCCGCTCGTTCTTCGTCGCCCCGGTACCGCAGGAGGCCAGGATCGTCCCGTCCACGCCGACGAGGAACACCCGCGCCCGTGTGCGCGCCGCCAGCCAGCTCAGTACGGACCGTGTGCCGCCCCTGTGGGCCGACCGCTGCATGGCCAGCACGTCGTCGGCTCTGTGCGCCCGGCGGTCCGGTGCCGATGTCCCCTGTGTCGTGACCTGCACGGCTACCCCCCAGTAGATGTGGATCCGGCCGCAGCGTACCGGGGGCGTCCGACACTGTGCGTTCCGGCACCGGAACGGCGGCTTCACTGTGCGGGGAGAACCTGGGCCGGGCCGGGACGTCGCCATAGATTCTGCGACGGAAACCCCACCTCCCCCTCAGACTCCCCAGATTTCCCAGACTTCCCAGACTTCCCAGACCTCTCAGACCTCTCAGAACAGGACATCCGCATGCGCTGGGCCAGAAAGGCGATGGTGACGGCGGGCGCCGTCGCACTCGCCGTCGGCGGCGGCATCGCCACCGGCGACACCGCTTGGGCCGGGTCGAACGGGCAGCAGATCAACTACCACAAGTCCCGTGACAACCACACCCTGTCCGTAAAGGTGACCGGCACCAACCAGAACGGCGTCCGGGTCACCAAGTGCTTCGACACCCCCGGCTCCGGGAACTACCTGGCCGGCTGGTGGTGGAAGGGCGACGTCGAGTTCGGCCGTTACGGCGGCTGGGGCTGCACCGGCTCCCACGTGGACGGCTTCGGCCTGACCGTGCCCGCCTCGCATCCCTCGGACTGGTACGACGTATGGGACTGACGCCGGGCACGGCGGTCCGGGCCGCGGCCGTCGGCCTGCTCACCGCCGCCGCGTTCGCCGGCGCCGTGCCGGACGCGGCCTTCGCCGGGAGCAACGGCCAGCAGGTCCACTTCATCGACCGGCGGGGGGACGTCCGGTCCGTGAAGCTCGTGGGCCACAACCAGAACGGCAGCTGGGTCTCCCACTGCTTCGCCGTGGTCCCCGGCTCGGACACCCGGCTCACCGGCTGGTGGTGGAAGGACGACGTGGAGGTCATCGACTACACCGGCGCTCAGTGCGGCGGTGAGGTCGTCTTCCAGGGGATCCACGAGATTCCGGCAAGGCAACCGGGCGACTGGTACGAGATCACCGACTGATCCAAGGAGAACCACTTCCGATGACCATCAAGAACACGATCGTCAAGGGCCTCACCGCCGCCGTCCTGGCCACCGGCGCGGTCGCCGGCTTCTCCGGCTCGGCCTGGGCCGGCGGCAACGGCCAGCAGATCACCTTCCACGACCGGGCGGGCGTGGCCTCCGTCCGGATCGCGGGCCTCAACCAGAACGGCCAGTACGTCTCCCACTGCTTCTCCGTCGCCCAGGGCGGGGACACCAACCTGGGCGGCTGGTGGTGGAAGGGCAAGCTCTCCGTCAAGGGATACGGCGACGGCGGCTGCGGCGACCTGCTGTGGCAGCCGGACCGGCAGCCGACGGTCCCCACGTCCCAGAGCGGCGACTGGTTCTACATCGCCGACTGACGGTACCCCCCCCCGCAGGCTCCACCACAAAAGCTTCGTCACAGACAAGGACAGCACGCAGACATGAAGCTCAAGAGCAGGATGGCCAAGACCGCCGGTGCGCTCGCCCTCGCCGTCGCCGGTGTGGCCGGCGCGGCCGGCACCGCGGCCGCCGGGTCCAACGGCCAGCAGATCGAGTTCTTCGACAAGAACCACATCGCCGAGTCGGTCTGGCTCTACGGCACCAACCAGAACGGGCAGATCGCGGCGGGCTGCTGGGACACCCCCGGCTACGACACCCCCATCCCCGGCTGGTGGTGGAAGGGCAAGGTCACCCTCGTCTCCTACGGCAGCAAGGGTTGCAAGGGCCCCGCCACCTGGAGCCGCAACGTCGACATCCCCGCGCAGTGGAGCAGCGACTACTACGGCGTCAGCGACCACATCAAGGGCTGACGCGACGATGAGCACCCGAAGCCTTCTGCGCAAGGCCACCACGACGACCGCGATCGGGATCGCGGGGGTCGCTCTGGCGAGCGGCACGGCGTTCGCCGGATCCAGCGGCCAGCAGATCGAGTTCCACGACAACAGGCACATCGCGAACTCCATACACGTCCGCGGCCACAACCAGAACGACGTGATCGTCGAGCACTGCTTCAACACCCCCGACACCGTCAACAAGCTCCGCGGCTGGTGGTGGCAGGGCCAGATCTCCATCGACGCCTACTCGGGCAAGGGCTGCACCGGCAAGGTCAACTGGAGCGCCAGCCCCGCCGTCCCGGCCATCCAGGACGGCGACGACTGGACCGCCATCGGCGACTGACCGCTGACCGCGCCGTACCCGCGTCACGTGCCCCGCACCCGTTCACCGGGCGCGGGGCCGCGCCGTGCCGTCACGCCGGCGCCGAGCCGGTGACGGCGGCGAGGGCGCGCCGGAGGGCGGAGTCGCCCGGTGGGCGGTCGTGCCAGCGGGCGGCGATGTGGCCGTCGGGCCGGACGAGCAGCGCTCCGTGCGGGCCGAGGCCGCACGCGTCGGTGTGCTCGTCGGGGAGGGGCTCGACGCGCAACGGCCACGGTGCGCCCGCCCGGGGCGTCCAGCGGGCGGGGTCCGGGGTCAGGAGAGTGAACCACTCACCGCACGCGTCGAGCGTGGAGCGGCCGGGTGCGAGCCAGAGGTGCGGCAGGCGATGGCCCGGCTCGGCGGTGGGGACGTAGTCCGTACCGCTGTCGGACGGATCAGGCCCGGGTGGGGCGTCACCGTCGGCGAGGACGGCTCCGGAGCGGTAGGTGACGCCGAGCACGAGACCGAGCTGGGCGAAGTACCGTTCCGACCAGGGAAGTTCGACCGAGTCCGGTGTCACCCCGCCCGCCTGGAGCTGTTCGCGGCGCCGGCTCTGAACGTCCAGCATGAGCCTGGTGTTGGCCACCGCCTGGCGGAGCGTCCGGTGGGCGACGGGGTGGCGTTCCGTCTCGTACGTCTCCAACAGCCCCGGCCCGGCCCACCCGTTGAGCACCCCGGCCAGTTTCCAGCACAGGTTGTGCGCGTCGGAGAGGCCGGCGTTCATGCCCAGGCCGCCCGTGATGGGCACCGCGTGCGCGGCGTCGCCGGCCAGCAGGACCCGGCCGTGGCGGAAGCGTTCGGCGACGAACGCGTTCATCACCCAGTGCTGGACCCGTGACACGTCGACGCGTTCGACGGCGCCCGGGCCGAGGGCACGTGAGACCAGACCGGGCCAGTCGGCGCTGGCGGCGTCCTCGGGGGTGGGGACGAACCAGGCCCAGCCCCCTTCGGGGTAGAGCGGGGCGAACATTCCGTGCGCGGTGAAGTAGACGCCGGCGGGCCGTCGGGCGCACCAGCGGTCGAGGTCGGCGTCGAAGACGACGGTGGTGAAGTCCCCCATCGCCCCGGGGCCGACGGTGCCGATGCCCAGCAGTTGCCGGACGGTGGAGTTCGCGCCGTCGGCGGCGAGGACGTAACGGGCCCGGACGCGGGCCTCCGCACCGCCGCGGCGGTCGACGAGCGAGGCGACGACGCTCGCCCCGTCCTCGGCCGGGTCCAGGCCGAGGAGCTCGGTCCCGAACCGCACCGGTGCTTCCGCGGCGGCGATCAGGGTGGGTTCCAGCCGGTCCTGCGAGGTGAGCGCGCCGGTCACGGGGCTCTCGGGGACGGGACCGTTCACCCCGACCATCGCCGCCGTCGCGAAGTCGCGGTCGTGGAGGGTGTCGCGGAAGCGGACACGGCCGTAGTCCGGCGGGAACGCGGCGGCCGCGATCGTGCCGGCGAGCCCGAGCCCGCGGAAGATCTCCATCGAGCGCACATTGACCAGCCGCGAACGGGGGAACGGCGACAGCTCGTCGCGTTTCTCGACGAGCAGGGTCCGTACGCCCCAGCGCTCCAGGAGCGCCCGGGCGGTGAGCCCGACCGGCCCCCCGCCGACGATCAGTACCGGTACCTCGTCGTCGCCGTTCCCGGGCATGTCCGCCATGACAGCAATCTTCCGCACCCGACGGCCGACCGCAATGCCGGACCGCGCTGCCGCTGTCAGCCGCCGACGTAGGCCGCGAGGTGCTCGCCGGTGAGGGTGGAGCGGGCGGCGACGAGGTCGGCGGGGGTGCCCTCGAAGACGATCGTGCCGCCGTCGTGTCCGGCGCCGGGGCCGAGGTCGATGATCCAGTCGGCGTGTGCCATGACCGCCTGGTGGTGCTCGACGACGATCACCGACTTGCCGGAGTCGACGAGCCGGTCGAGCAGGCCGAGCAGTTGCTCGACGTCGGCGAGGTGGAGGCCGGTGGTCGGCTCGTCGAGGACGTAGACGCCGCCCTTGTCGGCCATGTGGGTGGCCAGCTTCAGCCGCTGCCGCTCGCCGCCGGACAGCGTGGTCAGCGGCTGACCGAGGCTGAGGTAGCCGAGCCCGACGTCGGCCAGCCGCCGGAGGATCCGGTGCGCGGCGGGCGTGCGCGCCTCGCCACCGCCCTCGCCGAAGAACTCCTCGGCCTCGTTCACCGGCATCGCGAGCACCTCGCTGATGTCGCGGCCGCCGAGGCGGTGCTCCAGCACCGACGCCTGGAACCGCTTGCCCTCGCAGTCCTCGCAGGTGGTGGCGACCCCCGCCATCATCGCCAGGTCGGTGTAGACGACGCCGGCGCCGTTGCAGGTGGGGCAGGCGCCCTCGGAGTTGGCGCTGAACAGCGCGGGCTTGACGTCGTTGGCCTTCGCGAACGCCTTGCGGATCGGGTCGAGGAGCCCGGTGTATGTCGCCGGGTTGCTGCGTCGCGAGCCACGGATGGGCGTCTGGTCGACGGACACGACACCCTCGCCGGCGGGGATCGACCCGTGCACGAGCGAGCTCTTGCCGGAGCCGGCGACGCCGGTGACGGCGACGAGCACCCCGAGCGGGATGTCGACGTCGACGCCGCGCAGATTGTGCACGGTGGCGCCACGGATCGGCAGCGCGCCCGTGGGCTTGCGTACCGTCTCCTTGAGGGCGGTCCGGTCGTCGAGGTGCCGGCCGGTGACGGTGCCGCCGGCCCGCAGCCCCTCGACGGTGCCCTCGAAACAGACGGTGCCGCCTTCGGTACCGGCGCCGGGGCCGAGGTCGACGACGTGGTCGGCGATCGCGATCGTCTCCGGCTCGTGCTCCACGACAAGGACCGTGTTGCCCTTGTCGCGCAGCCGCAGCAGCAGGTCGTTCATCCGCCGGATGTCATGGGGGTGGAGGCCCGTGGTGGGCTCGTCGAAGACGTAGGTGACGTCGGTGAGCGGCGAGCCGAGATGGCGGATCATCTTCACGCGCTGCGCCTCGCCGCCCGACAGGGTGCCCGCCGGCCGGTCGAGCGCGAGATAGCCGAGGCCGATCTCCGAGAACGCGTCGAGGCTGTGCCGAAGCCTGTCGAGCAGCGGCCCCACCGACGGCTCGTCGAGACCGCGCACCCACTCGGCCAGGTCGCTGATCTGCATCGCGCACGCGTCGGCGATGCCGATCCCCGCGACCTTCGAGGATCTGGCCCCTTCGCCGAGCCGGGTGCCGTCGCAGTCGGGGCAGGTGGTGAAGGTGACCGCCCGGTCCACGAATTCCCGGATGTGCGGCTGCATCCCCTCCCGGTCCTTGGCGAGCATCGACTTCTGGATCCGCGGGATCAGCCCCTCGTAGGTCATGTTGATACCCGCGATCTTCATTCTGGTCGGCTCGCGGTGAAGGAAATCGTGGAGCTCGCGTTTGGTGAACTTCCGGATCGGCTTGTCCGCGTCGTAGAAACCCGACTCGCTGTACAGCCGGTGGTTCCAGCCGCCCGCCTTGTACCCGGGAACGGTGAGCGCGCCCTCGGAGAGCGACTTGGAGTCGTCGTAGAGCTGCGCGACGTCCAGATCGGTGACCGCGCCCCGGCCCTCGCAGCGCGGACACATACCGCCGGTGCGGCTGAACGTCGCCCTCACCGCCTTCCTGGCACCGCGCTCCACCGTGATCGCCCCGCTCGCCCGGACCGAGGGCACATTGAAGGCGTACGCGCTGGGCGGCCCGATGTGCGGCTCCCCGAGCCGGCTGAAGAGGATGCGCAGCATCGCGTTGGCGTCGGTGACGGTGCCGACCGTGGAACGGGGGTCGCCGCCCATCCGCTGCTGGTCGACGCTGATCACGGTGGTCAGCCCGTCGAGGACGTCGACCTCGGGCCGCGCCGGGGTGGGCATGAAGCCCTGGACGAAGGCGCTGTAGGTCTCATTGATCAGCCGCTGCGACTCCGCGGCGATCGTGTCGAACACCAGCGAGCTCTTCCCCGAGCCGGAGACACCGGTGAACACGGTCAGCCGGCGCTTGGGGATCTCGATGCCGACGTCCTTGAGGTTGTTCTCGCGCGCGCCGTGCACCCGGATCAGATCATGACTGTCGGCGACGTGCGGGGCGGGCGCCCGCGTGTCCGTCGTCTTGGCCCTGGGCATCATGCTCTCCATCCGTCGGACGTCCCGTCCGTACCAGGAAAACAGAAGAACCCCAGCTCAGCCGGGGTTCCGCTGCGGCCGGGTTCACCCACCCGAGCCGTCCGTCACAGGAACCGCGCACGCTCGAACCCATCGAGGGCGTCGGCGAAGTACTTGTTGGGCCAGATCAGGTTCTTGCCGCTGTTGAGGTGGTTGAGGCCACCGCTGTTGTCATACGCCTTGAAGATCTCAACGGCACGAGTGAGGCAGTTGTTGGTCCCGTCATTCCATGGCGCGCCCTGAAGCACGTACTTCGTATGGTCGAGCCGCTCCCGCTTGACGAAGGCGGCGTGCTGGTCATGCCCCCGGGTATTGATGCAGCGGTACCGGGTGTAATAGGGGCCGGGAGCATTGTTGGGATTGCGGCGGTGGCGGAACGTATCGCGCACCTCGTCCCAGGTGCCATTGAGGTTCCACGCCTCCCGTTCGTTCTCGGTGGCTCCGAAATCCCAGCGACCACTGCCGTTGTCCCAACGGTAGGCCCAGCCGACGTGACCCGCATAGTGACCGCCGATTTCAGCACCGGTGGGTGCCTGGAACATACAAACCCTTCCGGGCTCGTCAGCCTGTGCCGACGGCGCGATGGTCAGGGCTGTGGCAGGGGTGGCGGCCAGAAGCGTGAGAAGGAATGCCAGAGACGAACGCCGACTGATAGTGCGGGACATACTCACAATCGATCCGATCTCTTCGTGACAGTCGCGTACCGGGCGGCGCATGTGAATGACCCACCACCGGCCGGTACGGAGCGACTTGTGATGACGACGAGGTGACACTCTCATCCATCGGCCAGGCAACCGGCTTCTGGATGAGACCGCGCCAGCCAATCAGGTGAATCCGGCGACTAGTTGGTGACTGTTCGCCGACCGGACCGGGTGGCGCGGGGCGATGGACGCCCCGCGCCACCCGGCGGTCTTGCGCCGACCTGTGGTCAGGGCGTCACTGGCAGCGGTAGGTGGTCTCCGGGCTCTTGGCCTTCACGCCGCCCGGCCCGTCGGTCTCGGATACGACCCGGTACTGGCTGTCCGGTTCGCAGCCGTAGGCCGGGTGCAGATCGACCTGGCGACCGGTGGCCCTCTGCTGGGCCAGGACCCGGTCCGGTCCGAAGTCGTGCTTCTCGATGAGCTTGACGATTACGGTGGCTTCCGAGCCGCAGTCCCAGCGCCCGCCGTAGCCGGTGATGGTGTGATTCGCGTAGGTCGGGGTGTCCGCGGTCAGGTGGCAGTCGCCGACCGGCACGGCCGGGGCCTTGGCGGCGGCGTGGGCGCCGTTCATCGTGGGAACGGCGAGGAACGCGGATGCGGCAAAGGCGGCGGCGATGAGGCCGCGGGAGACCTTGCGCATGATTGATCAACTCCTTGACGGTGACGCTGTGGTGTGGTTGCCGGGGCGTTGCCCTCGACCGGCCCCCGGTTGCCGGAGTACGATCAGTCGGCGAGGTTTCGGGGGTGCGCGGCGTGGTAGCCGTCGCCCTCGCGCAGGCCGTAGTCGTGCGTCGTGTACCGAGTGCCGACACCGCCGGCCTGCTCGTAGGCCCAGTACTCGGTGCGGCCGGCGTTGACCCAGTGATCGAAGATCACAACGTGGCGGACCTTCGAGGAGTCGCTGTCCGCCTTGATGATCAGGTCGCCCTGATTCAGCTCGGACATGCCGATCGGGCGCGTCCAGCCCTCGTTCTTCAGAGCGACGGTGTTCGGGCCCGGCTTGGGCAGCCCGAGCGTCATCGACGCGTAGCCGGAGCAGTCCTGACGGTAGCCGTCATTCCAGTCACGGTCCTGGGTGTAGGGCACCGGCCTTCCGTGGTCGGCTGTGAGCCATGCCTTCGCCCGCTCGATCTCCTCGTGCCGGTGGATCGTCGGTGCGGCGAAGTGAACGGCCGCGGCGTGAGCGGCCGGCGCTGCGGAAACCGGGTGCGCCAGGGCGGGGGCGCTCAGGGCCGCGGTCGCGGACAGCAGTGCCGCGGCGAGCAGTCGGGTGGCCCGGCGGCCGCTGATGAGGTTCATCGTGTCCTCCCGATGAGTGTGGGGCCGGGCGGTGCTGCCCGGCGATCCACAGCTTCGGCGCACCGCTGGCCGACCCGGGAGGGGTTGCCGGTTGTCAAGCCGGTCTGTCAACCGCCTTCACCGCCTTGGCCTGGTGCGATGCCGACTCGACCGGGTGACGGCAGGTCGAATCCCGGCGCCGGGGAATGCCCGTGCCCGACCATGTGCCGGCAAGGGGACCGCTCTTGGAGGGCGGTCGGTGGGACAGAGGAGACCGGGTGGACAAGGGCACGAACGACGACGCGTTCGACTTCGGCGCGCGGCTGAAGGAACTCCGTCAAACCGCGGGGATGGCGCAGCGAGTGCTCGCGCAGAAGATCCGCTTCGACAAGACGTACATCAGCCATGTCGAGCACGGCCGCCGTCAGCCCACTGCGGACTTCGCCAGGGCGTGCGACGAGGCGCTGGGTGCGGGCGGAGAGTTACTCGGCATGGTCGGGCGCGGCCTGTGCCCCTATCCAGGCCTGGCGGCCTTCGGCATCGCCGACGCCCGTTGGTTCCACGGGCGCCGCGCGGCATTGGCGGAGCTGCTCGGGCTGCTGGCCGACCGGGCCGAGCACGGCGGCGGGCCCGTCCTGGTGGTCGCTCCGTCCGGCGCCGGTAAGTCCTCCCTGCTCCACGCGGGTCTGCTGCCCGCCCTGGCTCGTGGTGATCTCACCGGTCTCGGCCCCACCCCGGCCCTGTGCTTCACCCCCACCGCCGATCCCCTCTCCGCACTCGCCAAGGCGGAGGAACACGCGCCGACGGCGGACGGCGGGATCTGGGTGGTCGATCAGCTCGAGGAACTGTTCACTCTCTGCCCCGACCATGAGCGGCGCACGGCCTTCCTCGACGTCCTCACCGGCCAGGAGGCCCGTCCCGGCGTCTCGCGCACGGTGGTCTGCGGTGTCCGTGCTGACTTCTATGGCCACTGTCTGCTCCACGAGGGCCTGCGTGCCGCGACCGGCCGGGGCCAGCTCGCCCTTGGACCGATGAGCGAGGCGGAATTACGCGACGCCATCGTCGAACCGGCTCGTCGCGCCCGGCTCGACCTCGAGCCGGGCCTCCTCCCGCTCCTGCTGGGAGATCTCGGCCTCACAGCGACCCGCGCCTCGACGGGCTACGACCCCAGCCGGCTTCCGCTCCTCGCCCACACACTGAAGGAACTGTGGCGCCACCGGGAGGACAACACCCTGACCCTCTCCGGCTATGAGGTCGTCGGCGGCCTGCGCGGATCGGTCGCGACCACAGCCGAACGGGCGTGGGCCCGGCTGAACCCTTCCGAGCGGACCGGCGCCCGCACGATGCTGCTGCGGCTCGTCCACATCGGCGAGCAGACGGATCCGGCACGGGTACGCCTCTCCCGCCGTCAGCTCGTCGGTTCCCTCACCGACCGGGCGTCGGCCGAACGTCTGCTGGAGTTCTTCACCGGCCACGACGTCCGTCTGCTGTCCACCGCGGACGAAGGCGGCATCACCTTCACCCACGAAGCCGTCCTGGACGCCTGGCCACGCCTGCGCGAGTGGATCGCCGCCGACCGGGCGAGCCTGCGCGTCCACCAGCGACTGACAGCGGCTGCCGACAGCTGGGAAGAAGGCGACCGCGACCCCTCCCTCCTGCTGCGCGGCCCACACCTCGCCGTGGCCCGGACATGGGCCGACCAGGACGGGGCACGCTTGGGCATCAGCCCACATGAACAAGCGTTCTTGACCGCCTCCTCCCGGCGTCAGAGCCGTCGCACCACATGGCTGCGAGCCCTGGCCGCGGTGCAGACACTCCTGCTCCTGGGCGTCATCGCCTTCGCCGTCGCCACCGTGCGCGCCGAGCAACAGTTGGACCGGCAGAACCGGACCGCGCACGCTCACGAGCAGGCCAGTGCCTCCTACACCGTCCGCCAGGGCCGCCCCGACGCCGGCGGCCTGCTCACCGTGAACGCCTTCCGCACCCTGCCGGACGACGTCCAGACCCGTAGCGCGCTGCTCAGCGCGGAAACGGACCTGTTCGCCGGTCGGCTCACACGCCATCAGGGCCCGGTGTACGGCGTCACCTACAGCTCGAACGGCCGCGTGATCGCCACCAGCGGCAGGGACAACACCGTACGCCTGTGGGACGCGGCCACCCACCGTCAGCTGGGGCATGCCCTGGCCACGGGCTCCCCTGCGGCAGCAGTCTCCCTCGGCCCCGACGCGGATCGCGCGGCCGTCGTGACGGACAAGGGCGTACAGGTGTGGGACACCTCCGCCCGGCGCCGGATCGGCGTCCTGGCGAACCAGTTCAACGGTATGAACACGGTGGCCCTCACACCGGACGGTAAGCGCCTCGCGACGATCTCGTCGAACACGAGAGCTCTGCGCATGTGGGACGCGCGCACTCTCGCGCCTCTCCCGGAGCCCGAGGGCGGCTCGGCGGGGTTCAACGCACTGGCCTTCAGCCATGACGGCACCGTTCTCGCCGCCGCGGGTGATGGACCTGTTCAGATCTGGTCCGGCCCCGACAGCCCTCCGCGCACGTTGGAGGCTCATCACGTCGGCCCCATCGAAGCCGTGGTTCTCAGTCGTGACGGCCGTACCGTGGCCGCGGCCGGACAGGATGGGGACGTCACCTGGTGGGACGTCCCCAGCGGCCGGCTTCTGCGCACCGTGATGGTCGCCTCACCCGTCTGGGGCCTGGACTTCAGCCCTGACGGCCGCACCCTGGCAGCCGGTGCCGACGACCACTCCGTACGCCTGTGGGACACCGCCACCGGAAGTCAGCTGACGATGCCGGTGGGCCACGCCAACTCCATCCACAGCGTCGTTTTCAGCCCCGACGGCCGTACACTCGCGGCGGCGAGCAGCGACGGCACCACCTCTTTGTGGGACACGAGCGGTTCCACGACCTGGTTCCCCCAACCGGCCTCCACCACCGCCGCCCTCGCCTACGACAAGGACGGGCACGTCCTCGCCTCCGCGGCCAACGACGGCAGCGTGCGCCTCCGCGACACCGCCACCGGCCGCGAATTCGCACGATTCGAAGCGGGAAAGGCGCCCACCGCCCTGACATTCGTGAACGGCGACCGCCAACTCGCCGTGGCCGGCAGGGAGGGATTGACCGTGCTTGACGCCGCCACCGGCAAACCCATCGGGCCGAAACCGGTGACCGGCCCAGTGGATTCCCTGGCACTCAGCCGCGACGGACGCATTCTGGCGACCAGTTTCGGCACCACAATCCGGCTCTGGTCCACAGCCACATGGGAATCGCTCGGCGACCTGCCTGAGACCAAGGGCACCTATGCCCTCGCCTTCAGCCCCGACGGCCGCACTCTGGCAGCCGGTGGCTACACCAACCGCATCGACCTGTGGAACCTCCGGGACGACGTTCCCTTTCCCCGTGAGCCGATGACGTCCCTGCTCACCTCCAGCACCATCCGCGCCCTCGCCTACAGCCCTGATGGGCGTTTCTTCGTCAATGGCACGGACGAGGGCGCCGTCGAGATCTACCCCCTCTCCCGCCACCACGGGCCGACCCGGGCGACCCGCTCCCTCAGATTGGCCCTGCTACAGCCCCTGGGCACCATCGACCGCGACAGCGGCGGCCTGCGGAGCAACGTCCTGGCCGTGGCCTTCAGCCCCGACAGCCGCCATTTGGCAGTCGCGGGCAATGACGGCCAGGTGCGCGTCTGGCGCACCACGACAAACGACACCACCGGGCTTCAGCCCCTGGCCGTGCTCACCGGTCACCGAGGGTCCGTGCATTCCCTCGCCTTCGAGCCGCGCACCGGTACACCGGAACTGGCCAGTGCCAGTGAGGACGGCAGCATCCGCCATTGGGACCTCGACACCACGCACGCCGTCTCCAGGATCTGCGCTGCTGCCGCGACCACGGACCCGACCCTATGGCCGCAAGATCTCACCGGCCTCCTCGATCATCGCCACCACTGCTGAAGCAGGCTTCGTACGCACACGCCTCGAAAAACAGAAGAACCCCAGCTCGGCTGGGGTTCTTCGCTGTGTCCGAGGGGGACTTGAAAAACAGTACGTGTAAAACACACTCACGGCGGCGCCAACCGGAATGAAGATGATCTTAGAGTGTCTTGGTCGGCATTGCAATACAGTTGACTTACTTCCGGGGTGACGGGCCGTTGCCCCGGGGCTGTGGGCTACGTGCACCCCACAGCCCCGGATCGAGCCGTCTCGTCATCAGAGGGCCTTGCGTGCAGCGGCTTGGGCTGGCAGCTCGAACGCCTCCACCAACTTGGAGTTCTCCACCCGCTGTGTCACTTCGCCGACACTCAGGAGCGCGGCGACCAGAGTCGAGAGTGCCTCTCCAGGACGGTGACGTACTGCGTGGCCAGGGCGACGGCGTACTCCAGCATGCTGCGCGCTCCCGCACTCCACACGTCTCACCGTGGTGTGCGGCGGGAATCGTGCAGCTCGCAGACGGTTTCCCGTTTCCCCCACAGGAGGAAACCCCAGGCACCTACCCTCGGCCGCTTGATCAGTGGTGTGATGTGGCCTGCGTCGGCGGTTGAGTGAGCTGAAAGGCGACGCCGGGCGGCCCGGCTGCATGCCAATGAAGCGGCGCACACGCAAGCGTGCCCGGCCGAGACAGCAGAGCCTTCGCCTGATCGTTAAATATGCACCCAGTCAGTTCGAGAAATCTGGAAAGCTAGATAGCCTGTGAAGAGATCAACTCGCCTTCGTCTCATTTTTGCCGCTGTGGCCATTCCTGTTATGTGCCTGGCGACAGCCAGTCCGGCATCGGCCAATGGTGAGGTCGAGTGGGCGAATAAGGCCGCCGGTAAATGCCTTGATGCCGATTCGAGTGGTTACGCCGTGCCGGGCCCCTGCTATGTGACCCCAAAGACCTGGTATGACGTGCAGCAGGCAGATACCAACTGGATCGAGTACTGGAATGCTCCCAATAACAGATGCCTTGACAGTAATGCTCGGGGTAGCGTCTACGTTGGGCCGTGCGACATTCCCTCTACGAACAAGTATCAGCTCTGGTCCGAAGAGAGGTGGAAGGGCGGTTGGGTGCTTAAGAACGTCGCTACAGGCAGGTGCTTGGCTGTAGACGGCGGGAAAGTTCGCACTCTCCCGTGTGACGCAAACAACAAGTGGCAGTTCTGGGGGTAAATTGATGGCTGCGATGGTGTAGCAATCAATGCCCGATGAGGCGGGAACAGAAAAGCCCCTACCTTCTGGGCAGGGGCTTCATTGGTCATGTTTCGGTGTGGCTGGTGGCTACGGTAGACAAAAGCGCAGCGTGTGTCTTCGCGTTCTCCACTCGGCAACACCTTCAGGCTCAGAAGGCTGACGAAGGACGGGGAGGACGATGCGGTCATCTACGTGGACCAGGCCCTGATGGATGTCCTGTGGTGACAGTGGGAGAGTCAGCAGTACGAGAAGGAGGCGCTGGGAGACCTCTGGGTGGATCACGGCCTGGCCTTCGCGCGAGACAGCTTCAAGCTGTTCAAGCAGAGCAACGCCGGAGGCCCCCAGGGCCCTGAGAAGGTCTCGGCCCGCTGGCGCACCGCGCGAAACCGTCAGGACCGGCCTGATGAGTTCAGCCTGCAAGGCTGGCGCCGAACCAAGATCACGAATGACCTGCAAAACCAAGGAGAACCCCGTCGAGGTCTCCGCGAACGCCCGTCACCGCTCGGGACCGGGGTTCACGATGAAGTACTACGGCCAGCGGCGCGCCGACAACGCCAAGCAGCTCGCGGCCTCCCCCGCTAGCAGGATCGGCCTTGCCGGTGCCGCTCCGGCCTCCCGTCGGACTGGCCTCGCGGGGCATGCTCCGAGCGGCCCGAGCAGCCTGCCGGGTCTGGCGGCCTGAGCAAGATTCCCGTCCGGTCGGTCTCGTGGTTGGTCACGCCACCGGGTGAGGAAGTACCCGTTTCTGTGGGTCACGCGGTGGGTCACGCGAAGCGTCATCAGACCCGAAAAAACAGAAAGACCCCAGGTCAACTGGGGTCTTTGCTGGTGTCCGAGGGGGGACTTGAACCCCCACGCCCGATAAAGGGCACTAGCACCTCAAGCTAGCGCGTCTGCCATTCCGCCACCCGGACCAGGTGATCGTCTCTGCGAGGCGTTCCCCGCAGCGACATGGACAACTCTATCAAGGATTCGGAGTGCCTTTCACCAGGGATTTCATCCGGAGCATAGGGTCCATACATGGGCAATCCGGGACACCCTCCCCGCTTCCCCGCGCCCGGTGGCGCCTCCCGGCGCTCGCCGCGGCCGTTGTCGCCGTTGCGGGAGCATCTGCGGGACACCTTCTGGTTCGCCCCGACCGTAGGGCTGGCGGGGGCCGTCCTGCTCGGCGTGGGTGTGCTGGAGCTGGACAGTCTGCTCATCGACGTCCTGCGGGAGCAGCAGGCGTACGACGACATCGCGTCGCTGATCGCGGTCGCCGACGACCTGAAGACGATCATCACGACGGTGGGCTCGGCGATGCTCACCTTCATCGGTGTGGTCTTCTCGATCTCGCTGGTCGCCCTCCAGATGGCCAGTGGCCAGATGACGCCCCGCGTGGTGCGGCTGTACGTACGCAGCCGGATCACCAAGTGCACGTTCACGGTGTTCCTGGCGACGTTCCTGTTCTCGCTGCTGGTGCAGGCCTCGTACGAGTCCGGGGACGATCCCCGGACGATCACCACGGTGCCGGTGATCTCCGCCTCGGTGTGCGGGCTGCTGGTGCTGCTGAGCCTGGCGCTGTTCGTCGCCTATGTGAACTCCACGCTGCGGCTGATGCGGGTGAGCCATGTCATCGACCGGATCACCCGGGAGTCGTTCCGGGTGATCGACCGGCACGCGGTGGCGGAGGCCGGGCCGCCGTCGGAGCTGCCGGCGGCCGGGGGTGAGGTGGTGCACCGGGGGCGGGCGGGGGTGCTGCGGGACGTGCACATCGCCCGGCTGGTGCGGGTGGCGCGGCGGCACGGGGTGGTGCTGCGGCTGATCCCGCGCATCGGGGACTTCGTGGTGCCCGGGACGCCGCTGCTGACCGTGCACGGGGGCACGCCGCCGCCCGCGCGGGCGCTGCGGTACACGGTGTCGGTCGGGGTGGAGCGCACGTTCCACCAGGACCTGGGGTTCGGGCTGCGGCAGCTGTCGGACATCGCCCAGCGGGCCCTGTCCCCCGCCGTCAACGACCCGACGACCGCCGTCGCCTGCCTGGACCGGATCACCCAGTTCCTGGCGGCCGTCGCGGGGCGGCCGCTGGGGACGCTCCACCACCGCGACCGCCGGGGCCGGGTGCGGCTGGTCCAGGACCTGCCGGGGTGGACGGATCTCGTCGACCTCGGCTTCGCGGAGATCCGCGGCTGCGCCACCAACAGTCCGCAGGTCACCCGACGCCTCATGGCCGCCCTCGACGACCTGCGGCTGCTGGCCCCCGAGGACCGGCGGACGCCGCTGGAGCGGCACCGTACGCTCCTGGTCCACGCCGTGGAGCGCTCGGTGCGGGAATCGGCGGACCGGGCGTTCGCGCTGCGGCCCGACCGGCAGGGGGTCGGCAGGTCGGCGCCCGGCGACGCGTGAGAACGTTGCCGGGACCGCCGAACATCGCCGACTGTGGGGGCTGATCGATTTGGGACGGGTGACCGCACGCCGCCGCGTGGTCCGGGTCCGCGACGGGGCCGTGAACACCCGCCCGGACACCCTGGTGGTGGAGGAGCCGCTGGAGATCCGGCTGAACGGCAAACCGCTGGCCATCACCATGCGCACCCCGGGCGACGACTTCGACCTCGCCGCCGGCTTCCTCGTCAGCGAGGGCGTCCTGGGCCGTGCGGACGAGCTGGCGAACATCGTCTACTGCGCCGGGGCGACCGCCGACGGCGGCAACACCTACAACGTCGTGGACGTCCGGCTCGCCCCCGGCGTCCCCGTTCCCGACATCGCCCTCGAACGCAACGTCTACACCACCTCCTCCTGCGGCCTGTGCGGCAAGGCCAGCCTGGACGCGGTGCGCACCACCGCCCGCTGGCCGGTCGCCGACGGCCCGGTGCCGCTGCGGCTCGCGCCGGAGCTGCTCTTCGCGCTCCCCGACCGGCTGCGCGAGGCCCAGCGCGTCTTCGACCGCACCGGCGGGCTGCACGCGGCGGCCCTCTTCTCGCCCGACGGTGAGCTCCTGGACGTCCGCGAGGACGTGGGCCGGCACAACGCCGTCGACAAGCTCGTGGGCGCCGCGCTGCGTCAGGGGCTGCTGCCGCTGGCCGGGAGCGTACTGATGGTCTCCGGGCGCGCTTCGTTCGAGCTTGCGCAGAAGGCCGTCATGGCCGGGATCCCGGTTCTGGCGGCGGTCTCGGCGCCGTCGTCGCTCGCCGTGGACCTGGCGGCGGAGACGGGGATGACGCTGATCGGGTTCCTGCGGGGCTCGTCGATGAACATCTACGCCGGGGAGCAGCGCGTGGCGGTGTGAGCAGCGCGTGGCGCTGCGAGGACCCGGGACCGACGCCTCGTCACGCGCGGGGCGGGCGGGCCCGCCAGCGGCCGCTGAGCCTGCCCAGCACCCCGAAGCGGTCCCACTCGTGGAACATCTCCGCCCACGGGCCGCCGACCTGCCGCAGACAGCGGCGGATCTCCTCGACGTCCTCGGTGGACATCCGGCGCACCTCGGGCCGCAGCACGGAGTTGAGCAGCTCGGCGCGGATCTCGTCCCAGACCGGGCTGACGTCGGGGGCGGTGTGCCAGGCGACGAAGCAGACGGCGGCGTAGGTGGGGGTGCGGCGCAGCAGGTCGCGCACCTCGTCGCCCTGCGCCTCGCGGGCGTAGGCGTACAGCAGGTACTCGTCCTCGGCGAGGACGAGGTCGGGCAGCTCGCCGGGGGCCGGGGGCGGGTCCATGCACAGCAGGTGGCGGGCGAGGGCGTCGCCGAGCCGTTCCTCGATGCCGGCCTCGAGCGGCTCGGCCTGCCGGCGCAGGCTCACCACGCGCGAGGCGCAACCGGGCAGGGCGGCGCCGGTGGCGAGGTCCCCGGCCTGTTCGAGGAGGAGCAGGGCGGCGTGCTCGCGCGGCGGGAGCTCGGTGCCGTCGCCGAGGACGCTCTTGAGGAGGGTCTTGGCCAGGCGCGGTGCCACGGGGTCGTCGGGGGTGCCGGTGAGCGCCGCCCGGACGAAGGGCCCGTCCAGGCCGGCGGCGTGGACGGCGCCGGGCGCGATGCCCTCCAGGAGGACGACGGCCTCCAGGGTGCCGAGCGGTTCGTCGCCCCAGACCAGGCGGTAGGCCGTGCGCAGGACGGACGGGGTCTCCTGGTGCTCGGGCCCGGCGGTCTTCACCAGGGCGTGCAGCAGGGCCGGCCGGTCCTCGTAGTCGGCGTACGCGTCGGCGTGGTCGTCGCCGTACTGATCGGCGTACTGGTCGGCGTGTTCGTCGGCGTACTGGCCGGGCGTGCCCTCGCCGTCGGGTCCGCCGTCGGAGCCGCGGTGGGATCTGCCGTCGGATCCGCCGCCACCGCCCGCGGCGCGCTCGGACCGGCGCAGGGCGGACATCGGCATGGCGGCGGCCATCCGGAGGTGGGGGCGCCCGGTGAGGTCGGCGCGGGGGAGCTCGGCGGCGAGGAGGCGGGTGATGGGGCGGGGGTCGTCGGTGGCGGCGGTGTGGTCGAGGGAGTCGAGGACGGCGGTGCGCAGCCGGGGGTGGGTGTCGAGGGCGGCCCGTACGACCTTGCGGTCCGGGGAGGCCTCGTCGAGCAGGGCGGCGGTCAGCCGGGCGGTGAGCACGGGCAGGACGGCCTCGTGCTCGACCCGCAGGGCCTCGGCGAGGCGCAGGAGCGTCAGGAAGCGGACGAGGGGGGTGTCGGGCGAGTCGGCCGCTCGTGCCAGCTCCGCCCGCAGGTCGCGTCTGAGGGGGGCGGAGGCCGACCGGCAGGAGGGCGCGGCGAACTCCTCGGTGAGGGAGGCGAGGACCGTCCACTCCTCGGGTGAGCGGTCGGTGCCCCCGGCGGCGAGGGTGGCGAGCAGCCGGGCCCGCAGGGCGGTGTCGAGGCTGTCGCCGGGCGCGTGGCCACGGGCCCAGCGGGCGGCGGCCGTACGGCCGTTCGAGTCGAGGGGGATGCCCTCGCGGGCCGCGAGGGCGGCGAGCCGGTCGGCCTCGTCGCCGGGGCCGCGCCCGCCCCCGAGGCCCAGGGGGACGCCCGTACGGCGCGTGGCCTCGGCGAACAGCGCGGGCTGGCCCGCCAGCCAGATCCGGGCCGCGACGGACGCCCACAGGTCACGCTCCGCGCGGGCGGGGCTGGAGGGGCCGCCGGTGCAGTCGTGGACGCGGTAGCGGTGCTGGGCGGAGGCGGAGACGTGGTCGAAGTCGGCGTCGGGGAAGGCGCAGACGATCTGCTGCCGGGCGAGCATGGGGTGCCGGGTGTAGGTGGTGAAGGTGAGCCGGTCGGCGAGGTCGCGCGGCAGGACGGCACTGGCGACGGCGACCCAGTACGCCGTGGCGGCGCTGTCCCGCTCGATGACGAGGAGCTGCTGGGCGTCGGGGGTGCGGAAGAGGGTCCGGACGTCGGCGAGGAAGGGCTCCAGGCGGTCGGCGCGGGAGCGGACGAAGTCGAGCAGTCCTTGTTTGTCGATGCGCCGGGCGGGGACGAACCCGGCCAGCGGCTCGGGGGAGCCGCCCTCGGGGGTGCGGTCGGACCAGGAGGGGGACTCCCAGGCCTCGATGGGCAGCAGGCCGCCGGGCAGCCGGGCGCCCTCGGGCAGGCGCACGGCGTGGGCGTGGAAATTGCCGTGCCGGCCCGCGCGCCCGGGGCCGGTGCGCACGGTGCGGCACAGCAGGCGGCTGCCGTCGGAGAGACGGTTGTGGCTGAACGCCACGGGGAAGTCGGCGAGTTCCTCGGTGGAGGGACAGTCGGGGGCGTCGTGGGGCGGTTCGTAGCCGATGAGCTGCTCCGCCTCCCCCAGCAGGGTGATGGGCAGTTCGGGGCTGGCGGCGGTGAAGCGGAAACCGGAGCCGTCGGGGGCCGTGGTGGCGGTGGAGGTGTAGTGCAGCTGCTGGAGATTCACCTGACACCTCGTCTCGCCTCGGCCCACTTGTATATGTTCTCCAGCCCTGTGTAACGGGTGGTCGGCCCGGACGGGCCGCCGCCACGCCTCTGACTTCCCATCGTCGCCCCACTTGCGGGTGACATCCCACCAGATCCGGGGCGTCGGCGCCCGGGCTTTGGCGGGAAGTTCAGCCGCCGTCCCGGTCTCCACCCGGCGGGTTGTCCGCCGGGTTGTCCGCCGGGTCGTCCGCCACGACGCGGGAGAGGAGGGCCAGGAAGAGCTCGCGCTCGGCGGGGGTGAGCGCGGCGAGGAGGGCCTCGTTCGCCTCGTCGCCGAGTTTGGTGAGGCGGGCGAGGCGACGGCGGCCGGCGGGGGTGAGCGCGATGGCGTTCTTCCGGCGGTCGGCGGGGTCGGGGGTCCGGGTGATCAGCTCCTGGGCCTGGAGGTCGTTGAGGATGCCGACCATGTCCTTGGGGTCGAAGCCGGTGGTGCGGCCGAGCTCGGCCTGGGCGACGGGGCCGAGGTCGGCGACGGCGGAGAGCACGGCGTGGTGGGGCATGCGCATGCCGTCCTGGGCGAGCGCCTCGGTCACGAGGCGGCGGCCGCGCGCGGAGGCGCGGTTGAGCAGCCAGCTGGGGAGGGCCTGGATGCGGGGGAGGGCGGGCTCGCCGGCTGCGGTGTCCGCTGCGCCTGCCGTGGCTGCCACGCCTGCCTTGCCTGCTTTGTCTGCCATGGGACGAGCCTAACCGAAACCATTGGACTTCCCAATGAAGTCGTGTAGCGTAGGGCCTACCAACGTTGGGGATCCCAATGAATCCCTGGCCTGACTGTGCGGAGGTGCGTCGTGCGACGTGTTCGGTATGCCGAGACCGGTGGCCCCGAGGTCCTGCGGGTCGAGGAGGCGGCCGTGCCCGTCCCGGGGCCCGGCGAGGTGCTGGTGCGCACCGAGGCGATCGGCCTCACGCTGCCCGTCGTCCGCAAGGTCCGCGAGGGCGGGCTGCCGCTGCCGACGGGCCCGGGCGGCGAGGTGGCCGGGGAGATCGAGGCCGTCGGCGCGGGGGTGACCGGCTTCGCCGTCGGCGACCGGGTGACGGGGCTGTGCTTCACCGACGCCTTCGCCGATTTCGCCCTCGTCCATACGGCGATGCTCTCGCCCGTCCCCGAGGGCGCGAGCGCGGCCGACGCCGTCGCGCTGGTGCGGTGCGGGCTGGTCGCCCTGGGGGCGTACGAGGCGGCGCGGCCGGCGGCGGGCGAGTCGGTGCTGGTGACGGCGGCGGCCGGGGGCTCCGGGCACCTGGCGGTGCAGCTCGCCAAGGCGCGCGGGGCCGGCCGGGTGGTCGCGGCGGTGAGCTCGGCGGACAAGGCGGAGTTCGCGCGGTCGCTGGGCGCGGACGAGGTGGTGACGTACGGGGACGAGTCCTGGGGCGCCCCGGTGGACATCGTGCTGGACGCGGTCGGGGGCGAGCTCCTCTCCCCCGCGATCGCCGCCCTCGCGCCGGGCGGCCGGATCGTGGCCTACAGCTCGGGCGGCGGGACGATCGAGGCGTACGACCTGCTGGTGGGCGCGAAATCGGCCATCGGCTTCCAGATGGCCCTCATAGCCCGTGAACGGCCCGAGCTGATGGAGCGATGGCGGCGGGAGCTGTGGGAGCTGTTCGCGGCGGGGCGGATCCGGCCCCGGGTGGACTCCGTGCTGCCCCTGGAGGACGTGGCGAAGGCTTTCGGGATCATCGAGTCGCGCGCCAATCGCGGCAAGGTGATTCTGCGACCCGTGTGAGCGTATATGCCGCCTGGTCCTTGTGAGAGGAAGGCCCGCCCCGTACGTTGACCCACCGGACACGTGGGGCCTCGACGGCCTTGACGCGAAAGGGACGGGCCATGGCGGCGCATCCTTCCTCCCCCGGCGAACCCTCCGGCAGACCCCCTGGTAGACCCCCCAGCGGCCCTTCAGCTCGCGCCCGCAGCCGTATCCCCGCCGCGCTCGCCCTCTGCGGGGCACTGCTCGCGCTCGTCCTCCACCCCGCGCCGGCCGGGGCGACGGAGGATCCGGTCGGCCCGGGGCGGGCCGGGTTCGACGAGCGGGTCCTCTTCCGGCCCGACCAGGACCCCGGCTACGCCTGCTACCGCATCCCGGCCATCGTCACCACCACCCATGGCACCCTCCTCGCCTTCGCCGAAGGGAGAAAGGACAACTGCGGTGACGCCACCGACATCGATCTCGTGCTCAAGCGGTCCACCGACGGGGGCCGCAGCTGGGGGCCGCTCCAGGTCGTCGACCCGGGCCTGGGCGACACCCATGGCAACCCCGCGCCGGTCGTGGACCGCCGGACCGGCCGGATCGTCCTGGCCACCACCTACAACGAGGGCCGCGAGGACGCCGGGAACTGCGATGTGCCCTGCGACCGCACCCCCCACCTCCAGTACAGCGACGACGACGGCGCCAGCTGGTCGTGGCCGCGCGACCTCACCGAGGAGATCCGGCCCCCCGGCTGGAACTCCTGGTACGCCACCGGCCCGGGGCACGGCATCCAGCTCGGCCATGGCCCCCACGACGGGCGGCTGGTCATCGGCCTCAACGCGGAGAGCCATGACGGCACCCGCACCTCCGCCAACCACGGGGCGCTCGCCCTCAGCGACGACGGCGGTGCCCACTGGCGGCTGGGGGCGGTCGACACCTACCCCGTCGCGGCCGACCGGACGTACCGTCAGAAGCCCTCCGAACTGACGCTCGCCGAGCGGAGCGACGGCGCGGTCTACGCGGGCGGGCGCGAGCAGGACGGCACGGAGCTGGGCAACCGGGACGACGCCGTGAGCGGGGACGGCGGGGAGAGCTTCGACGCGCCGTTCCGGCCCCTGCCCGACCTCTACTCCCCCATGGTGCAGGGGGCGGTGATCCCGCTTCGGCCCGGGCGCTGGCTGTTCTCGGCGCCGGCCGACCCCGACCGCCGCCGCACGATGACCATCCGTTCCTCCTACGACGAAGGGCGCACCTGGGAGGGCGCCGAGCGGGGGCGGCGGGTCACCGCCGACTGGTCCGGCTACTCCGACATGGCGGTCATCGGGCAGGACACGACCGGTCTGCTCTACGAGGCGGGCAAGGCCGACGCGCACCAGGAGATCCGCTTCGCGCGGTTCACCGAGGAGTGGCTCGGCCCCCGGCGCGGCCCGGACCCGACGACACCGGACCGGGCGCCCGGCGGCACCGGCGCGTACGTCCTCGGGGGCGCCCGTCCGGTGGGGGGCCGGTTCGGGGGCGGGCTGGGCTTCGACGGGACGGACTCCGCCGTGCGCCTGCCCTACCGGCCCACGCTGCCCCTGGGCACCCGGGACTTCACGGCGGCCCTGTGGTTCCGCTACCGGGCGGCGGCGGTCAAGGGCGAGCAGCCCCTGCTGTGGATGGGCGGGGTCGGTGGGGCACCCCAGGTGGCGCTGCGCGGGGAGCCGGGCACCGGCCGGGTCGTCGGCCAGGTGGCGGCGCTGGCGCCCGGCCCGGGGCCGTCCCGTACGGCGACGGTGCGGTCGGCGGGCGCGTACGGCGACGGGCGCTGGCACCACGTGGCCCTGCGGCGGGCGGGCGGGGTGGTGACCCTCACCGTGGACGGCGCGTCGGTGTCGGTGCCGGACGTCCCGGGATCGGTGAGCCGCAACTCGACGTTCGGGGTGCACCTGGGCCAGAAACCGGACGCCCGCGTGTTCCTGACGGGGGATCTGGACGAGGTACGGGTCTACGGGCGGGCGCTGACCGACGGAGAGCTGGCGGCCGTACGCGGGCGCAACGCACCGGTCGCCCGCCGGGACGCGGTGCTGTGGCTGCCACTGGACCGAATCGACGGCGCCCCGTAAGGGGCGCGGGGCAGTGTCGATTGCGGCTCCGCCGCGTGGGCGCGACCAGCCCCCACCGGCCCGCGGATGACCGGCCCGCCCTCCGTGCGGAGCGTTCAGGCTCCGCCCCGGGCAGAGGCCGATTCGGTCGCCGGGTCCACCGGCCCCGGCGACCGGGTGACCGCCGGGTCCGCCAGGGCGGCCGAGCCCGCCGAGCCCGCCGGCTCCGCCGGAAGGGCAACCGGCCCGCGGCCGAAGCGCTTCGCCAGTACCGCACCCACCATCAGCTGAAGCTGGTGGAAGAGCATCAGCGGCAGGACGGCCAGGCTCGCCTGGGCGCCGAAGAGGACGGTGGCCATCGGCAGCCCGCTCGCGAGGCTCTTCTTCGAGCCGGCGAAGGTGATCGCGATCCGGTCCTCGCGGCCGAAGCCGAGCCCCCGCGAGCCGAAAGTGGTGAGGGTCAGCATCACGGCCAGCAGGAGGGCCTCGACGCCCACCAGCACCACCAGCCGCCACGGCGACACCTGCTGCCAGACGCCGCGCACCATGCCCGCGCTGAAGGCCACATAGACCACGAGGAGGATGGAACCCCGGTCGACCAGCCCCAGCACCTGGCGGTGCCGGGTCAGGAAGCCGCCGATCCAGCGGCGCAGCAGTTGCCCGGCCAGGAAGGGCACCAGCAGCCGCAGCACCACCGACAGCAGCGAGTCCAGCGAGCCCCCGGCGCCGCTGCCGCCCAGCAGCAGGGCCGCCAGCAGCGGTGTGAGGACGATGCCGGCGAGGCTGGAGAAGGTGCCCGCGCAGATCGCCGCCGGCACATTGCCGCGCGCCAGCGAGGTGAAGGCGATCGAGGACTGGACGGTGGAGGGCGTCAGGCACAGGAAGAGCAGCCCGGTGTAGAGCTCCGGGGGCAGGACGTGGGGGACGAGTCCCCGGGCGGCGAGGCCCAGCAGCGGGAAGGCCAGGAACGTACAGGCGAGGACCGTCAGGTGCAGCCGCCAGTGGCGCAGCCCGTCCATCGCCTCACGGGTGGAGAGCTTGGCGCCGTAGAGGAAGAACAGCAGCGCCACCGCGCCCGTGGAGGCCCCGCCGGCGACGCTCGCGGCCGGGCCGCGCACCGGCAGGAGCACCGCGAGCAGCACCGTGCCCAGCAGCGCGGCTATATAGGGGTCGACGGGGAGGCGGGAGAGAAGACGGCGCATGTGTCCCATCCTTTTCCCGCCCCACGGCCATCGGGAACCCCGTACACCACTCTGACTGTTATCACGAATACCGATAACCTCCGATAGCCTTATCTGTCATGTTCGATCCCGCGCAGTTGCGTACGTTCCTGACCGTCGCCCAGACGCTGAGCTTCACCCAGGCCGCGCGGCGGCTGGGAGTGCGGCAGTCGACGGTCAGCCAGCAGGTGCGCCGGCTGGAGGACGCCGCCGGGCGGCAGTTGTTCTCCCGGGACACCCACAGCGTGCGGCTCACCGAGGACGGCGAGGCGATGCTCGGTTTCGCCCGGACGATCCTGGAGGCCCATGAGCGCGCCGCGCACTGGTTCGCGGGGGCGCGGCCCCGGGGGCGGCTGCGCTTCGGGGCGTCGGAGGACTTCGTGCTGACCCGGCTCCCCGAGCTCCTGGAGGGGTTCCGGCGCCACCACCCCGAGGTGGACCTGGAGCTGACCGTGGACCTGTCCGGGCATCTGATGAAGCGGCTCGCGGCCGGGCGCCTCGATCTCGTCCTGGCCAAACGGCACCCGGCCGACGAGCCCATGGCGGCGGGCCCCGGGGCCGACGGGCCCGGCACCGGCCCGGGCCCCGACGAGCCCCACGGCCGGGTGGTCTGGCGCGACCGGCTCGTCTGGATCGGCGCCGAGGGCAGCCGCCCCGACCCGCGCCGCCCCCTGCCGCTGGTGCTCCTCCCGCCCCCGGCGGTGACCCGCGCCCGGGCCCTGGAGGTGCTGGAGCGGCACGCCCGTGCCTGGCGGGTGACCTGCACCAGTGGCAGTCTCAACGGTCTGGTGGCCGCCACCCGGGCCGGGCTCGGGGTGATGGCCCACGCCCAGGGGATGATCCCGCCGGGGCTCGTCCGCCTCCCGGCCGGCGCCGGGCTGCCGGAACTCGGCGGGATCGACATCGTCCTGCTGCACGGCGCGGGCGCGCGGCGCGACGGGCCGGTGCGCGACAGCGCGGAGGCCCTCGCGGACGCGATCCTGGCAGCGGGCGACCGGCTCCACTCCGGGTGACCGGCCGCGCTCCGCGACCGGCCGCGCTCCGGGTGACCGGAACCGGCCCGGAATGGTTCGTGCCGGTACGGGACCGGGTACGGTCACGGCGCTGTGCCACGCCCGCGAGGGCTGTGCCACGTCCGCGAGGAGCGAGAGGTTGCGCGAGTTCACCGTGCCGTCCCTGGTGACGGCGCCCCCTGTCGGAGGGCTGGCGGACGTCGTCTTCGACCATGCCGCCGAGGACCCCGGCCGGGTGGCGCTGAGCCGTGCCGAGGGCGGTGTGTGGCGGGACGTGACCGCGGCCGCCTTCCGGGACGAGGTGCTGGCGCTGGCCAAGGGCCTGCTCGCCCAGGGCGTCCGGTTCGGCGACCGGGTGGCCGTCATGTCCCGTACCCGCTACGAGTGGACGCTGTTCGACTTCGCGCTGTGGAGCGTGGGCGCCCAGCCCGTGCCGGTGTACCCCACCTCCTCCCCCGACCAGGTCCTCGGGATGCTGTACGACGCGGAGGTCACCGCCTGCGTCGTCGAGCACGAGGACCACGCGATGACCATCGGCTCCGTCATCGACCGCCTCCCTGCGCTCACCCGCCTCTGGCAGCTCGACGCGGGCGCGGTCGACGAGCTTTGCGAGGCCGGCGCCCGTATCCGCGACGAGGTCGTCCACCGCCACCGGATGGCGCTCACCCCCCGCTCCCCCGCGACGGTCGTCTACACCTCGGGCTCCACGGGCCGCCCCCGGGGCTGTGTGCTCACCCACGGCAATTTCATGGCCGAGAGCGACAACGTCCTCCGCCGCTACGAACGGGTCTTCCGCTCCCGCCCCGGCGAGCAGGCGTCCACCCTCCTCTTCCTCCCCCTCGCCCATGTCTTCGGCCGCATGGCGGAGGTCGCCGCGGTCCGGGGCCGGGTCAGGCTGGGCCACCAGCCCCGGCTGACCGCCGCCGCCCTCCTGCCCGACCTCCGGGCCTTCCGCCCGACGTTCGTGCTCGCCGTCCCCTATGTCTTCGAGAGCCTCTTCGCCGCCGCCCGGCGCGCCGCCGAGCGGGAGGGCCGGGGCGGGCCGTTCGAGAAGGCCGTCGACGTCGCGGTGCGCTACGCGCGGGCGCTGGAGGCCCGGGCCTTCGGCACCGGGCCGGGCCCCGGCACCGCGCTCCGCGTCCAGCACCGGGTCTTCGACAGGCTCGTCTACGCCGGGCTGCGCGAGGAGCTCGGCGGCCGGGTGCGGTACGCGATGTCGGGCGGCTCGGCCCTGGAGCGGCGCCTGGGGTTGTTCTTCGCCGGGGCCGGGGTGACGGTGCTGGAGGGCTACGGGCTGACGGAGACCACCGGCGCCGCCGTCGCCAACCCGCCCGAGCGGACCCGCTTCGGGACGGTGGGCCGGCCCGTGCCCGGCACGAGCGTGCGGATAGCGGACGACGGCGAGGTGCTGCTCCGCGGCGAGCAGGTGTTCGCGGGCTATCTGGGGGACGAGCGCACCACCGTCTCCGTGCTCCGGGACGGCTGGCTGGCCACCGGCGACCTGGGGGCACTGGACGAGGACGGCTATCTGACGATCACCGGGCGGAAGAAGGAGATCCTGGTGACCTCGGGGGGCAAGAGCGTCTCGCCCCTCGCCCTGGAGGAGCGGGTGCGCGCCCACCCGCTGGTCGCCCAGTGCGTCGTGGTCGGCAACGACCGCCCGTACGTCGGCGCGCTCGTCACCCTGGACCGGGAGGGGGTGGCGCACTGGCTGGCCATGCGGGAGCTGCCCCGGCCCGCCACCCTGACCGACCTGGTGCACGATCCCGACCTGGAGGCCGAGATCCGGCGGGCCGTGGTGGCCGCCAACACCCTCGTCTCGCAGGCCGAGTCCATCCGCGCCTTCCGGATCCTGCCCGGCCTCTTCACCGAGGAGCAGGGGCTGCTGACGCCCACGCGCAAGCTGAGGCGCAAGGCCATAGACAAGGCCTACGCCTACGAGGTCGAGGCGCTCTACTCCTCCTGACCCCCATCAGGGCCCCTGACGCCCATCCGGGTGACTTGACGGCAGAAGCGGGAATGCGGCCCACGGCGTTCCGGTTGACCCTGGAGCAAGTGCATTCGCGAACGTAAGGATCGACTGCTGTGAGCAAGGTCCCCACCATCACCCTGAACAACGGCGTCGAGATGCCCCAGCTGGGCTTCGGCGTGTGGCAGGTCGCCGACGACGAGGCGACCGCCGCCGTCTCGACCGCCCTCGAAGCGGGGTACCGCAGCATCGACACCGCCGCCATCTACGAGAACGAGACGGGCACCGGCAAGGCGCTCGCCGCCTCCGGCATCGCCCGTGACGAGCTGTTCGTCACCACCAAGCTGTGGAACAGCGCGAACGAGACGTGGACGCGCGACAGCGTGCTGCGGGAGTTCGACGCCTCCCTGGCCAAGCTGGGCCTCGACTACATCGACCTTTACCTCATCCACTGGCCCCGGGCCATGCGCGAGGACTACGTGACGATCTGGCGCGCCTTCGCGGAGATCGCCGAGAGCGGTCGCGCCAAGGCGGTCGGCGTGTCCAACTTCCACGCGCCCCAGCTGGAGCGCGTGATCGCCGAGACCTCCCTGGTCCCGGCCGTCAACCAGGTCGAGCTGCACCCCGACTTCGCGCAGACCGAGCTGCGTGCCGTGCACGCGCGCCTCGGCATCGTCACCGAGGCGTGGTCCCCGCTGGGCCAGGGCCGCGGCCTGCTGGAGGAGCCGGTCCTCGCCCGCATCGGCGCCAAGCACGGCAAGTCGGCCGCCCAGGTCGTCCTGCGCTGGCACCTCCAGCTGGGCAACGTCGCCATCCCGAAGTCGGTGACGCCGTCGCGCATCCGGGAGAACTTCGACGTCTTCGGCTTCGAGCTGGACGCCGACGACCTCGCGGCGATCGCCGGCCTCGACGCCGGCAACCGGCTCGGCCCCAACCCGGACGAGTTCGACTGGAGCTGATCCACGGACCGGTCCCGCGGGGCGCCCGCCCCGCGGGACCGGTCGTCAGCGCGCTCCGTGCCCCGGGGCGACCGCCTCGATCCTGCGGGCCAGCTCCACGTCCAGCCCGGTGACCTTTCCGCCGACGCTGTGGGTGTTCACGGCGAGGGTCACCGTGTTGTAGCCGAGGGTCAGATCGGAGTGGTGGTTCAACTCCTCCTGGATCTGGGCGATGTGGACGACCATCGCCGCCGCCTGGAAGTGCCCGTCGAAGGAGTAGCGGCGGGTGATCCGGTCACCGTCCGTGGACCAGCCGGGGAGCTCCTGGAGGCGATCCTCCACGTCCTTCTGCGAGAGCGGTTCGACTGCCATCGCACATCCCTTCGTCCTCGTCGTCCCACCAGCGTCCCATGAGGCGGCAGCGCTTTCACGCCAATGTGCGGCGGATGGCACGGACGCGTCGGCGACGCCCTTCCGGGACCCGAGGGACTCTCTTATGCTCCTGCGCCGGACATGACACGTTACCGGGGTGGCAGGGGGCTGTGGCATGGCGGAACGCACACGCAGAGGGTTCATCGGCGGCGCGGCGGCCGTCACGGCGACGGCGGCGCTCACCGGGACGGCCCACGCCGCGCCCCGGCCGGCCGCCGGCACCGTCCGCAAGGGGAGCGCGGGCCGGCGCGTAGCCGTCCTCGGGGGTGGTGTCGCCGGGCTCACGGCCGCCCATGAACTGGCCGAGCGGGGCTTCGAGGTGACGGTCTACGAGCGCAAGTCCGCGCTCGGCGGCAAGGCCCGCAGCATGGACGTGCCCGGCAGCGCGAAGGGCGGACGCAAGCCGCTGCCCGGCGAGCACGGTTTCCGTTTCATCCCGGGCTTCTACCGCAATCTCCCCGACACCCTTCGCCGTATCCCGTTCAAGGGCAACGAGAACGGCTGCCACGACAACCTCGTGGCCTCCAGCGAGGTCATGCTGGCGCGCACGGGCGGCCGTGAGGACATCCGCATCCCCTTCGCCACCGTCGGCACGCCTCCCCCGGTCCTCACCCCGGACGCGCTGCTGCGCGCGCTGACGGCCTACTGCGAGACGCTCTCCCGGCTGCGGGCCCATGAGATCGCGTACTTCGCGAACCGGCTGCTGGTCTGGTTCACCAGCAGCGAGCGCCGCCGGCTGGAGTCCTGGGAGCGCGTCCCGTGGCTGGAGTTCACCGGGGCCGCGCGGATGTCGGCCGACTACCGGCAGCTGCTGGCCATCGGCATCACCCGCAACATCGTCGCGACCAAGGCCGAGGTCGCCAGCACCCGGACCGTCGCGACCTGCGTCGAGGCCTTCCTCTACAACGCGCTGGGCCGGGGGGCCGACGGCGAGCCCGACCGGGTCCTCGACGCGCCCACCAATGAGGCGTGGATCGACCCGTGGACCGCCCATCTGCGCTCGCTGGGCGTGGTGTTCCACACCGGCTGGTCCGTGCGGGACCTGCGGCTGGCGGGCGGGCGGATCACCGAGGCCGTGGTCGAGGACGCGAGCGGCGCCCGGCAGTCGGTGACCGCCGACCACTTCGTCTCCGCGATGCCGGTCGAGCACGCCAGGCTGACCTGGAACGAGAGCGTCCGGGCGGCCGACCCCCGGCTGGCGCGCTGCGACAGGCTCAAGACGGACTGGATGACGGGCATCCAGTTCTATCTCACCGAACCCACCCCGATCATCCACGGCCACATCAACCACATCGACACCCCCTGGTCGATCACGTCCGTCAGCCAGGCCCAGTACTGGCGCGGCCGGGACTTCCGGGCCGACTACGGGGACGGCACGGTCGCGGACTGCCTCTCCGTGGACGTCTCCGAATGGGAGCGGCCCGGCATCCTCTACGGCAAGCCCGCCAAACGCTGCACCCGCGAGGAGGTCGCCCGCGAGGTCTGGGCCCAGATGAAGGCCGGGCTCAACGACACCGGGCGCACGGTGCTGCGCGACGCGACGCTCCACTCGTGGTTCCTGGACCCGGCCGTGGAGCTGGACGGCACCCGCGCGAACAACGACGAACAGCTCTTCATCCACCCCACCGGCACCTGGTACGACCGCCCCGAGGCCCGCACCGCCATCCCCAATCTCTTCCTCGCCGGGGACTACGTGGCCGTCGACATCGACCTGGCCACCATGGAGGGCGCCAACGCCTCCGCGCGCACCGCCGTCAACGCCCTCCTGGAGGAGACCGGCTCCCGCGCCGAGCGCTGCTCGGTCACGCCCCTCTACCGGGCGCCGGAGCTTGAGCCGCTCCGGCGGCAGGACGAGTTCCGGCACCGGCTGGGCCTGCGCAACGTCTTCGATCTGGGCTGACGGTTCTTCCACTCTTTCACATGACGTAACGGTCTCCCGGACCCGAGTGCGCGGGTCCGGGAGACCGTTCGTGCTCACCTTGCCCCAGGAGGGGCCGGGTCCGCGACGACCTCGGAGGTCATGGGCGCGTCGGGCGGACCCGAGACGGTGCTCAGGTGCTCACGGCCGCAGCGGGCCCTCGCAGGTGAAGTCGGCGGTGCCCGCCTTGCCGTCGGACCAGATGTCGACGGACCCGAAGGAGCAGTTCATGTCGGCGAGGTTGTTGGCGGCCGGGGCCGCGCGGCCGAGGATGAAGTAGTCCACGGTGGCGGACATGTCGCCGAAGACCCGGTCGGGGCTTCCGCTGTCGGAGAGGTTGGCGGTGATCCGGCCCGTACAGGTGAAGCGCGGCTTGCCGCTGGTGTCGCCGTTGCCGGCGCAGTTGGACGGGGTGATCCCGGTGGCGCTCGCGAAGGCCGCGCCGACCCGGTCGGCGGCGGCGTGGGTCAGCGAGCCCACGGGGGTGTAGTGGGTGTCGGGGACGTAGAGGTGGTCGACGTCGCGGATCTGCTCATCCATGAAGGCGTCGTACTCGCGCTGGATCGTGGCGTCCTTGCCCATGCGGGTGCGCCAGGCGTCGAAGCCCTTGGGGTCGTCGGCGCGCTCGTATCCGTACATCTCCCGCAGCAGTACCGGGTGTTCGCGCCACAGGAACTCGAAGAACGTGCCCGCGTAGTTGTAGAAGCGGAAGCCGTCGCCGTCGTAGGTGGCGTGGAGGAACCGGTCGACGCTCATCCGGGGCTTGCCACCGGCGGTGTCGGCGATGATGCCCTTGACGAGGGACTTGCGGACCTTGATGCCCTCGTCGCGGGTGGCGCCGTCGAAGAACTCGGCCGTGCCCTCGTCCATGGCGGTGGTCAGGTCGCCCTGGTACCAGGGGCCTTCGCCGAACATGCCGGGGACGGCCCAGCGGCCGTTGAGGTAGTGGGTGTACTCGTGGCGGAAGAGCTCCTCGAGGGTGAGGCTGGAGTCCTGGGGGACGCGGCGCTGGTAGGTGTAGAAGGTGGCGCCCTGCTCGATGTAGACGCCGCCGTTGTTGGTGCCCATGCCGGTCAGGAGGGGGTGGAGCACCTCGTAGTCGGCGCGTGAGGCGTAGAGGTGGATGTGGAGGGTGGTGTTGGGGTCGCCGGTCAGCGGGACGTCGGTGCCGAGCACCCGGAAGAACTGGGCCTTGACCTGCTTGCTCGCGTAGTAGAGCTGGTCGACGATGGCCTGGTCGAGGGCGGTGCGGACCTCGATGCCGCCCTTGTCGTAGGTATAGGTGCGCGGGAAGACCCGGGCCTCTATCTGGGGCTTGCAGACGTTGTAGGGCGCGCACGCCTCATAGGTGTTGAGCCAGGAGGCGAGGGAGGCCCAGGGGGCGCTGAGGTCGCCGAAGCCGGTCTCGGCGGTCTTCAGCAGCGCGCCGAGGTCGGCGGTGATCGCGGGGCGCAGGCCGTCGATCTGACCGAAGCGCCCGTACTCGCTCAGGGCGTCGCGGACCGTCCAGGCGTTGGCCGTGCCCTTGAGGTGGGTGTGGCCGGAGAAGGCGCGGAAGGCGGCGCGGTAGCCGGGGTCGGCGGCCACCGCCCGGTGGAAGTCGGTGTCCTTGTTGCCGGGGTAGACGCCGAGGTAGTTGACGGTGAGGGCGGCGAGGGCGGCGCCGCCCCAGGCGGGGTCGCCGGCGGTGGTCCGGCCGGGGCCCATGGTGGCCAGCACCTTGGGGACGAGGCCGAGTTGGTGCTGCCGCAGGCCGGGCGCGCTGCCGGCGGTGAGGGCCTCGCGGAGGGTCTCGGCGTTCTGCCGGGTGGGGTCGAAGGTGTGGGCGGCGGTGCCGTACGCGTCCGTGGCGCGGCGCATGGCGTCGACGGTCGCGGGGTCGGTGAGGTCGATCTCGTCGTGGGAGAAGTCGTGGTAGACGGCGGCGTGGAGGTAGGTGAAGAGCTCCAGGAGGTGGCTCGCGTCGTCCCCGGTGTGCCGGGGGGCGAGCTCGGCGGCGCGCCGGGCGACGGCCTGGACGTGGGCGCGGGAGAGGACGGGGACGAGGCGGGCGTCCCAGGTCCAGATCAGGCCGCGCAGACAGCCGTCCGCGGTGACGGCGGGGTCGGTGAGGAAGTCGGCGAGCTGGTCGGGGCCGAGCCGGGTGAGGCCGTCGAGGGTGCAGGGGACGGAGCCGCGCAGGGCCGGGCCGGCGGTGGGCCTGCCGGGTCTGTCGGCTCTGCCTTGCGCGAGGTCGCCGGGTATCCGGCCGGGTTCGCCGCGCTCGCCGCCGGGGACGGGGGTGCGGGTCGTCTGCCGGGGTGGTGCGGCGAGGCGGTCGACGTCGTCGTGGGGGTCGTGGACCGGGGCCGTACCGGTGGCGGTCCCGGCGGTGGACGTGGGGGTGGATGTGGGGGGCGGGGCGGCCGGACGGGCGGGCCCGGCCTGGGCGGCCTGAGCGGCCTGAGCCGTCGGCAGGGCGAGAGCGGCCGCCAGGGCGGCGGCCAGCAGCCCCTTGCGCACTGTGCGTAGCGCGTACACCGGTTCTCCTCAGGGGGGTTGATGAGGCGTCAGCTACGAGGTGATGCGCGGCGTACCATAGTAATGTGACATTTCACTGACAACCCATAAGACCGCGGATGGACGAACTCTTGACCGACCGTTGATTCTTGACCAGTCGTTCTCGATACGCCTAGGATCGACGACGTGGCCAGGACCAAGGAATTCGATCCGGACGCCGCCCTCCAGTCGGCCCTCGAACTGTTCTGGGAGCGCGGCTACGAGGCGACGTCGATGGCGGACCTCGTGGAGCGTCTCGGCATCGCCCGGGCGAGCCTGTACGCGACGTTCGGCGGCAAGCACGACCTCTACCTCAAGGCCCTGGAGCGCTACGGCGAGCAGCAGGACCCGCGCTTGATGGCCGAGCTCTCCCAGCCGGGCCCGGCCCTGCCGGCCGTCCGCGCCCTGGTACGCCGCTTCGCGGCCGAGTCGGCCGGCGAGCTGCCCCGGCGCGGCTGCTTCGTGACGAACACGGCCGTCGAACTGGGCCCGCGCGACCCGGTCGCAGCCCGCCGGGTCGAGCAGAGCTGGCACCACGTCGAGGCGGCACTGACCTCGGCGCTGATGCGGGCCTCGGCGCAGGGCGAACTCCCCCCGGAACGCGACCCGGTGGCGATCGCCCGGATGCTCCTGGTGCTCCTCCAGGGGCTGCGCGTGATCGGCCGGCTCGACACCGGACCGGGCCTCGCGCGGGACGCCGCCGAGCAGGCGCTGACCCTGCTGGACTGACACCCCCGAGGGGGCGCTTCCGCGCCCCTGCATGCCTTCATGCCCAAATTCAAGACCGATCGTTCTTTTATCTTTGTTTTCGTTATCCCGAGGAGTCATCGACATGACCACGCGTTTCTCCGGCAGGACCGTCCTCGTCACCGGTGGCGGGACCGGCATCGGCCGGGCCGTCGCCCTCGCCTTCGCCCGGGAGGGAGCCCGGGTCGTGGTCGCGGGCCGGCGCGCCGAGCCGCTCCGGGAGACCGTCGCCGCCATCGGGGCGGCGGGCGGCGAGGCCACGGCCGTCACCGCCGACGTGACCCGCCCGGCCGACGTCGAGGCCCTGGTCGAGCAAACGGTGCGGCGGTACGGCGGCCTCGACGTGGCCGTGAACAACGTCGGCGTGCTCGCCCCGCCCGCGAAGGTCGCCGACATCCCGGAGGACGACTGGCACACCGTCCTGACCACCAATGTCACGGGCGTCTGGCTGTCGATGAAGCACGAGATCGCGCACATGCGGGCCAACGGCGGCGGCGCCATCGTCAACATCTCGTCCAACCTCGGCGCCCACAAGCGCGTTCCGGGATTCGGCGCGTACGCCGCGAGCAAGGCCGCCGTCTCCGCGCTGACCCGCAGCGCCGCCCTCGACCACATCGGCGAGGGAGTGCGGATCAACGCTGTGAGCCCCGGCGCCATCGAGACGTCGATGTCCACGCGCCCGGGCGAGTCGGCTCACGAGAAGGCCGAGCGGATGGCCCGCGACGTCCCCGCCGGCCGCGCGGGCAGCCCGGAGGAGGTCGCCGCCGCGGTGCTCCACCTGGCCTCCGACGAGGCGGGCTACACGGTCGGCACGGAGCTCGTCCTGGACGGCGGCGTCACGGCCTGAGCAGCCGGGTCGCCAGGTCGCCGGGCATGCGAAAGGGGCGGGCCCCCGGGCCCGCCCCTTCCTCGTGCGTCCTGTGTACCGATTACGCCACCAGCTCCGGCTCGGCGGACTTCTCCGCCGCCACGGGCTCGCCGGCGCCGTCAGCCGCGCCGTCGCCCTCGCCCGCCGCCGGGCGGCGGGCCGCCATCCAGGCGTAGACGAGGATGCCGGCGAAGAGGAACAGCCCGCCCTGGTAGACCGCCGCGTAACCGGCGCCGGCCACCAGCCAGAAGGAGAAGCCGAACCCGCCGAGCGCGAAGACCATGTCACGCGTGAACCGGCCCGCGTGGACCTTGTCGCGCTCGCCCCTCAGCAGGAAGTACACCTGCGCGGCGGTGGCCAGGAGGTAGGGGACGGTCGCCGAGAAGGTGGTGATGAGGACCAGGATCTCGAAGACCCCGCCCGAGCCGGAGACGTAGTTGATGATTGTCAGCAGCGAGGCGAGCACCGCCGCGGCGATCACGCCCGCCGTCGGCACCCCGCGCCGCTTCTTCCCGAACATCGCCGGGAACAGGCCGTCCTTGGCGGCCGCGTAGGGCATCTGGGCGCTCATGAGCGTCCAGCCGTTGAGCGCGCCCACGATGGAGACGACGGCGGCGAAGGCGATCAGCGTGCCGCCCCACTCACCGCCGAACATCGCGTCGACCGCGTCGGAGAAGGGCGCCGTGGACTTGGCGAGCTTGTCGTGCGCGACCGTGCCGAAGACCGCCACCGTGCCGAGCAGATAGACCACGGCGGCGCCGATGGTGCCGAACACGCTGGCGCGGCCCACGTTGTGCTCCGGGTCACGGACCTCGCCGGCGCTCATCGCGGCGGACTCCACGCCGATGTAGCTGTAGAGCAGGATCGCCGCCGAGGCGGACAGACCGCTGGCCCAGCTGCCACCGCCCTCGCTGAAGGAGCCGAGGTTCTTCGGGTCGAAGAAGAAGAGGCCGGCGACGGCGACGAAGAACAGCGGGACGAACTTCAGCACCGTGGAGACCACCTGCACCACGCCGACCCAGCGGGTGCCGGCGAGGTTCGCCAGCGCCGGGAGCCACAGCATCAGCAGGGCGATCGCCAGGTCCGTGCCCTTCGAGGACGAACCCCCGGTGAGCACATGGAAGTAGCCGACGCCGGCGACGGCGAGGGCGGCGTTGCTGACCCAGGTCATCGTCCAGTACGACCAGGCGGACAGGAACCCGGCGAAGTCGCCGAACGCCGCGCGCGCATAGACATACGGGCCGCCGGTGTGCGGATGGCGCTCGGCGAGCCGCCCGAAGACGAGGGCGAGGGCGATCGCTCCGATCGTCAGCACACCGAAGGCCAGCAGGCTGACGGTGCCGAACGGGGCGACCGAGGCGGGCAGCAGAAAGATGCCCCCACCAATGATGTTGCCCATGACCAGGCAGATGGCCGTGGGGAGGCCGAAGCGGCGTGCGGGAGTGCCGTCGGTTTCTTGCATGGAAGGGTGCGCCTCTCGTACTGCGGGCAGGTCGCTGATTCTGTGGCGACTTCGCATGACTGTGCAAGAGCACAGGTATGTGCGACAGCACATATTGACCGCACTGTGAGACGGCGCAAAATTGAAATTTTTTGTCCCGCGAGGAGCGCCCGGCGACCGCAAAAGGTGCTGTGATCACCGCCGCGCACCGTGATTCGTCCACCGGGGCGCGATCAAGCGGAACAGGCGGTTCGCGCCCGGTTCACGCTCGCGACCGGCCCGTGGGGTCAGTCGTCCGGCTCCCCGACGGGCCCCTCGGTGGCCTCCCCGGGATGGCCGAGGGTCGGGTCCAGCGCGGAGTCGTACGTCCCGGACCCCCGGCAGTGGGCGCACTGCCCCGCGCGGTGGACGGTGTCGGCCGGGCCCGCGAAGGGGTCGGCGCCCGGGCAGTACGCCAGCGCCCGCGTCCCGTACCCGGAACCGTGACACCACTGACAGGTCCGCCCCGGCGACTCCGGCCCGGGCGGGGATGTGCGCTCACTCACGCTCACTCACCGAAACCCGTCCCCGAGCCGCTCACCGGGCGTCGCCCGCCGATCACCGTTGGTGCGTCCAGCCTAGACCTCGGGAACCGCCGCGCCGGGCCCACGCCGGATGTCACCCGAACGGGTAGTGCCCGCCATGGGACGGGACACCTCTGGGCAGGACGCCTAAATGGGCCTCTTCCCAGCACCTGGCACCCAGTGCCAGACTCGGGGGATGATCAAGCGATCGTCCGAAGCGACGGACCAGGCCTGGGCGTTGCTCGGCGGGGACCCCGCACTCATGGCCGCCGTGGAGTACGGCGGCACCGAGACAGCCCTGCCCGCCCGGCTCCCGGTCCGCGAGACGGCCCGGGCCACGGTGGCCGTCTGCGCGCTGGCCGCCGCCGAACTGCTCGCCGCCCGGCGCGGCGGGCCACTGCCGCGCGTACGCGTCGACGACGGCGCCGTCGCGACGGCGTTCGCCAGCGAGCGCCATATCCGCCGCGACGGCCGCTCCCCGGCCTCCTTCGCCCCGCTCTCCCGCTACTGGCGCACCGCCGACGGCTGGGTGCGCACCCACGCGAACTACCCCCATCACCGCGCCCGCCTCCTCGCCGCCCTCGGGCTGCCCGACCCGGGGCCGGAGGCCGACGCCGCGCCGCTGGTCGACCGGGTCGCCGCGGAGCTGGCGGGCCGGGAGGCCGCGCGGGTGGAGGAGCTGGTGTACGCGGCCGGCGGGCTGGCCGTCGCCGTGCGCACCCCCCACGAGTGGGCCGTCCACCCGCAGGGCGCGGCGGTCGCCCAGCGCCCCCTGCTCTCCCTGGAACGGATCGCCGAGGGCCCCGTCCGCGCGCTCGGGGCACCCTCCGGGGCCCTGCCCGCCGAAGGACTGCGCGTCCTCGACCTCACCCGGGTCCTCGCGGGCCCGGTCGCCACCCGCACCCTCGCCCTGCTCGGCGCGGACGTGCTGCGGATCGACTCCCCCGCCCTGCCGGAGAGCCAGGAACTGCACGACGACACCGGCCTGGGCAAGCGCTCCACCGCCCTCGACCTGGCCCGCCCCGCCGACCGCGCGGTCTTCGAGGAGCTGCTGGCCGCCGCCGACGTCGTCGTGACCGGCTACCGGCCCGGGGCGCTCGACCGGCACGGCCTGTCCCCGCAGGCCCTCGCCGAACGGCGGCCGGGCCTGGTCATCGGCCAGCTGAGCGCCTGGGGCAGCTACGGGCCGTGGGGCGGCCGGCGCGGCTTCGACAGCCTGGTCCAGGCCGCCTGCGGCATCGCCGCCACCGAGCCGGGCCCCGACGGCGGCCCCGGCGCGCTCCCCGCCCAGGCCCTCGACCACGGCACCGGCTATCTGCTGGCCGCCGCCCTGCTGCGCGCCGTCACCGAGCAGCGCGCCGGCGGCGGCACCCATCTGGCCCGGTTCGCCCTCGCGCAGACGGCGGCCTGGCTGGCCCGCGACGTGCCCCACGACGACGGCGTACCCGAGCCCGGCGGCGACGGCCACGACCCCGCGCCCTGGCTGGCCGGGGGAGAGGGCCCGCTCGGGCGGCTGCGGTACGCGCGCCCGCCCGTGGAGTTCACGGGCTCCCCGCGCGACTGGGCCCGGCGGTCCGGCCGCTGGGGCGCCGACGCCCCCGTGTGGCTGTGAGAGAACCCCGAAGCGAAGAGAATCCCCGACCCCCGGAGCGAAAGGGAGACCGACGCGTGGCCACCACCATCCGCCGAGCCGTGCTGACCCTGCCCGCGGCCTCCCCCGGCCCGGAGAACCCGCTGCCGCCGCTGCGCACCCGCGGCGACGTCCACCGCCTGGACCGCGCCGCCATGGCGGGCCTGCCGCCCGCCATGGCCCGGCGGACGCGCTACGCGCCGCTGCGCTCCCTGCTGCCCGTACGCCGCCGTGACGACTACACCCGCACCCGGGTGCCCACCGACCTCGACGCGATCGTCATCGAGAACGACCGGCTGCGCGCCACGGTCCTGCCGGGGCTCGGCGGCCGGGTGCACTCGCTCGTCCACAAGCCGACGGGCCGCCCGCTGCTCTACTCCAACCCCGTCCTCCAGCCCGCCGGCTTCGCCCTGAACGGCGCCTGGTTCTCCGGCGGCATCGAATGGAACATCGGCGCGACCGGCCACGGCGCCCTCTCCGTCGCCCCGCTCCACGCGGCCAGGGTGCCCGCGCCCGACGGCGGCCAGATGCTGCGGCTGTGGGAGTGGGAGCGGCTGCGCGACCTGCCCTTCCAGGTCGACCTGTGGCTGCCGGACGGCTCCGACTTCCTCTACGCCGGTGTGCGCGTCCGCAATCCGCACCACCGCACCGCGCCCGTCTACTGGTGGTCCAACACCGCCGTGCCCGAGGGCCCGCGCACCCGGGTCCTCGCCCCGGCCGAGCGGGCCTGGCACTTCGGCTACGACCGCGCCTCCCTGCGCCGGGTGCCCGTCCCCCACTGGGACGGCGCCGACCGGACGTACCCGGCGGACGGCACCCACCACGCCGACTACTTCTACGACCTCCCCGACGGCGAACGCCGCTGGATCGCCGCGCTCGACGGCGACGGCCAGGGGCTCGTCCAGACCTCGACCGACGCGCTCACCGGCCGCAAGCTCTTCCTGTGGGGCGCGGACGAGACCGGGCGGCGCTGGCAGGAGTGGCTCACCGAGCCCGGCACGGGCGGCTACGCCGAGATCCAGGCGGGCCTCGCGCCGACCCAGCTGGAGCACGTCCCCCTGGAGGCGGGCGGCGAGTTCGCCTGGCTGGAGGCGTACGGGCCGCTGGCGGCCGACCCCACCGCCGTCCACGGCGCCGACTGGGCGGCGGCGCGGGCCGAGGCCGCCGCACGGCTGGAGGCGGCGCTGCCGCGCGCCGCCGTGGACGCCGCGTACGAGGCGTGGCGGCCGTACGCCGACCACGAGCCCAAGGAGACACTGGCCACCGGCTCCGGCTGGGGGGCGCTCGAGGTCGAGCGGGGGCGCCTGGAGCTGCCGGGGACGCCGTTCCCGGTGCCGGCGGACGGGGGCGGGGACGAGCAGCGGCCCTGGCGGGCGCTGCTGCGCACCGGTTCACTGGGCGAGGAGGGGCCGGAGCCCGGCCCCTCCCTGGTCTCCCCCGCCTGGCGGGAGCTGCTGGAGACCGCCGGGCCGGGCCCGCACACCGCGTACCACCTGGGCGTCGCCCAGTGGCACGCCGGTGATCGCTCGCAGGCCGTCCGCAGCTGGGAGCACGCGCTCCGGCAGGGCATGGGCTGGCCGGCGCGGCGCGCGCTCGCGGCGGCGGACGTGGAACGCGGGCATCCGGAGCGGGCCGCCGACCGCTACGCACGGGCGGTGACGGAGGCCCACGAGGCGGGGGCGTCCCGGGCCGCGCGGACGGCGCTCGCGCGGGAGGCGATCGAGGCGCTGCTGGCGGTGGGGCGGGCGGAGGAGGCTGCCGCCGTGCTGGCGGCGGTGCATCCCGTTGCGCGGGCGCGGGGGCGGTTCCGGTTGCTGGAGGCGCGGGTGCTGGAGGGGCGGGGGGATGCGGCGGGGGCGCGTGCTGTTCTTGCCGAGGGGTTCGAGGTGGAGGATCTCGGTGAGGGCGAGTCGTTCCCCTGACCCGCCCCTTCCCGTTTCCCGGGGGCTCCGCCCCCGGACCCCCGGTCCTCAAACGCCGGACGGGCTGACTTTGTCAGCCGGTCCGGCGGTCGACGTACTCGAACACCGATCCGTCCGGATGACGGGCCACCAGGTTGCTGCCGATGGGCGTCCGCACGGGGCCCGCGATGATCTGCGCGCCCACCGCGAGCAGATCGGCGAGGGCCTCGTCGACGTCCGTGACGGCCAGTGTGGCCGTGATGTTGCGCAGGACGGAGAGTTCGGCCTCCGGTCCGCTCATCAGGAAGAAGCAGCCGACGGCCGCGACCGAGACCCCGCCGCGCCGGAAGCGCTGCGCCTCGGCGCCGGTCAGTCGTTCGTACACCGTGATCGACGCTTCCAGATCGCTTACGCACACCCTTAGCGAAGTCCCCAGAATGTTCATGAAAAGCAGGCTAGTTGACCCGGCAGAGCAGTTCGCCGTGGAGCACCGAGAACCACGCGTCCTCGTGACGTCCCCACTCGTGCCAGGCCTCCGCGATCGCCGCCAGGCCGGCCCGGTCCGTGTGGCCGCCCTCGACGGCGTGGCGGGCGTAGGGGTCGGAGCGGGTGCGGTCGGCCCACAGGCCGCTCCACCAGGCGCGTTGCTCGGCACCCGTGTAACACCAGGCGCCCGCCGTGGCGGTGACGTCGGTCAGCCCGGCCCGCCGGGCCCAGCCCAGCAGCCTGCTGCCGGCGTCGGGTTCGCCGCCGCCGGCGCGGGCGACGTCCACGTACAGCCGCTGCCAGTCGTCGAGGCCGGGGACGCGCGGGTACCAGGTCATCGCCGTGTAGATGACGTCGCGGACGGCGACGATCCCGCCGGGGCGGCACACGCGGCGCATCTCGCGCAGGGCGGCCACCGGGTCGTCGAGGTACTGGAGCACCTGGTGGGCGTGGACGACGTCGAAGGAGCCGTCGGGGAAGTCCAGGGCGCGGATGTCGCCGACGGTGAAGTCCACGTTGGACACGCCGCGTTCGCGGGCGGCGGCGCGGGCGGTCTCCAGGATGGCGGGGGCGGCGTCGAGGCCGGTGACCCGGCCCCGGTGCGCCAGGGCGGCCAGGTCGGCGGTGATGCTGCCGGGGCCGCAGCCTATGTCCAGGATCCGGTGGTGGGGTTCGAGTGAAGGCAGCAGGTAGGCGGCGGAGTCGGCGGCCCGGCGGCGGCCGTGGGAGCGCAGCACGGACTCGTGGTGACCGTGGATGTAGACGTTCTGCCGTTCCGGCATGGCGGCTCGTCCCTTCGCGACGGCGTGAAGTGGCGTTTCCACCGTAGGCCGTTCTCTCGCATGGTGAGAGGGATGTCTTACGATCCGGGACAGGGGGGTGACCACCTGCCGGCCCTCAAAGTCGGGTAAGTGAGCGTAACCATGTATGAGTGAGTATCGTTGTCAGAGCGTGAACCTGACGGAATGGGCGAAGACGCAGGGCGTGCATCCGCAGACCGCGTATCGCTGGTTCCGTGAGGGGACGTTGCCGGTACCGGCTCAGCGGGTCGGGCCACGCACGATCCTGGTGAACATCGACGCCACCACCACGCTCGGGGCCGTTGGCGGTCTGGGGCTGTATGCCCGCGTCTCCTCGCACGATCGGAAGACCGATCTGGAACGCCAGGTCGTCCGGCTGTCGGCGTGGGCGGCGAAGGCCGGTCACCGGGTCGTTCGTGTTGAGGCGGAGATCGCTTCCGGGATGAACGGCTGTCGTTCCAAGGCCCGGCGTCTGCTGGCCGACTCGCAGGTGACCACTGTGGTGGTGGAGCACAAGGACCGGCTCGGCCGGATGAACGTCGAGCTTGTCGAGGCCGCCTTGTCCGCGACGGGACGCCGCCTGCTGGTGCTGGACGACGGCGAGGTCGAGGACGACCTGGTGCGCGACATGGTGGAGGTGCTGACATCGTTCTGCGCCCGCCTGTATGGCCGCCGTTCGGCGAAGAACCGGGCGAAAGCCGCGTTGGAGGCCGCCGAACGTGGCTGACCTGCGCCCGATTGATTCGCCGTTCGTTGCTCTCGGGCCGTCCGGTGTCGCGGTCCGTACCCGGCTCAAGGCGATCACGGCCCAGGACAAGAAGGTGCTCAGGCTGGTCGGTGGCCACTTGGGGACGCTGGCCGGGCGTGACCTCAAGGCCCGCTGCGCGGCCGCTCTGGAGCATGACACCGACCGGTGGGCGGAGCGGAAGCGCGCCGTGACGCAAGAGGCGTCGTCCCGATGGGCCGGGAGCATCACGAAGGCCACCCACGACCAGTGGGCGCTGTCCCGCCGCGCCCAACTCGCCCACATCCAGAACCTGGAGACCGGTGTCCGTACGATTGCGCACCGACTGTCCCTCCCGGTCGGGGAGAAGGGCACTACTGAGGTTTTCGTTAGTTCTGTGGTTGTTGGGGGTGGATGGTCAGTCCGGTGTGGGTGAGGAAGGACCAGGGGAGTTGTTCGTCGGAGCAGACGCGGTGGATGCCGTGTTCGGTGGCGTCGGCGACGTCGGCGAGGTGGTCGCCGGCGAGGTTGGCGAGCTCGCGGGTCTTGATGGACGACCACAGCAGTTCCACGGGGTTGAGCTCGGGTGCGTAGGCGGGCAGCCGTTCCAGTGTGAGCCAGTCCTGGCCGGCTGCCCAGGCGCGCATGCCCCGGCTCCAGTGCGCGGACAACCCGTCCCACACCAGTACCACCGGCTCTCCGGCGTA
>NZ_JBIAUP010000008.1:0-359485 GCF_042892945.1 Streptomyces sp. NPDC001678
ATCAAGACCCGCGAGCTCGCCAACCTCGCCGGCGACCACCTCGCCGACGTCGCCGACGCCACCGAACACGGCATCCACCGCGTCTGCTCCGACGAACAACTCCCCTGGTCCTTCCTCACCCACACCGGACTGACCATCCACCCCCAACAACCACAGAACTAACGAAAACCTCAGTAGAACCCCTCTCCCCCTACAGCTGGCAGGCTCATCACAGTGAGCAACGGCCCAGCAATGTCTCGAGGAGAGCCCTCAGACCAGTCTTCTCCTCGAAGACGGGTCAGCCCCGCTGGGGAGAATCTGGGGAGAATGAAGCCCCGTTGGGGGAGCGGCTGGGGAGGTTCGGCCGCATCAGCGGGTAGCACGGCGAAAGGGCCGGAAAGAGGCATCGCTGCAGGTCAGAGCGCCCACTCAATCGCTTTCCGCAGGTCAGCGCGGTCAGGGTGACAACTTCAAGAAGATCTCGTCGTGGGCGGCGATTCTGTTCGCTCCCACGTTGGTGGGAACGATCTACGGCATGAACTTCGACGACATGCCGGAGCTGCACTGGGCGGGCGGGTATCCGTTCGCGATTCTGCTGATGGCGGTGGTGTGTACGAGCTTGTACTTCATCTTCAAGCGGCGGGACTGGCTTTAGCGACGAGGGCGCGACCCCTTGATCGACTTCGCGTACGCGAATGGTGCTGAGGGCGGCTCCCGACCCCCTTCCGCTACACCGCACGTACGACCTGCTGCATCGAGGTTCACGAGGACGGCACGGTGACGCACGGGAGCGACCGCGCCGCGTACGAACGGGCCGTGGCCGGCAAGTCCCGTCTCTTCGCGGTCTGGCCCGGAGAGTGGTCGAGCCATTTGTTCGCGATCGACGACCTGGACGAGTACGCGAAAGCGCACGGGATCAAGCACGACGAGGAACGCACCGGCCTCAAGGAGCACGTCCACGACGTGCAGTGGGAGCCGAACCCCTACGCCAAGGACAACCCCCGGAGCCCGTACATCGGCGTCAGCGTCACGCTGAACTGCGGCTGCGAGATTCACGACCTGCGTACCTTCGCCGCTCAGATGAAGCAACAGCAGGGGTGGGACGTAGCCACCAGCGGCGGCTGGGACAGCAGCGGTAGACCTGGGGGAAGGAAGAAGCACTCACTGCGTGTTCGCCGCAAGAGCCTCACGAGGTGACCTCGGCGGCTCGTCACAAAGTCCGCACAGCGAAACGGGTGGCACAGCATGTGCTGTACCACCCGTTCACTCGCTGGGATCGCCGGTGCCGGGCAGGTGCACTGGACGGCCTGGAGCCTGCCATTCCATCACCCCGGCCCGCCTCGGACCGGTCGATGATGCCGGTGATCTCGTCGCCTTCGGCGAGCACATGAGTGATCCGCAGGTCGCCGTGCATGAACACCGCGGCCCACGCCGCCGGGGACAGCGCTCGGCCGGCTCGCCGGGCCGACCGAGTGCCGTCACCGGACCGCGGCGTTCGCGAGCACGGGTGGCTCGCGCCACAGGGCTTCCGGGGTCGCAACCGGCGCCGGCGCCAGAGGCATCGCCTCGACCCATCACAGCCGCCAACACGACAGTGGGCGGGACGGCCGTCCGCACCCTGCCGATCCCATCGGCCGGCTCCGCGTCCGGCTCCGTGTCCGCCACCGAGCCGGCCGACGCCGACACCCCAGCGCCTGCGGCCGCGCACGCCGGTCCTGTACGTACGCGGGAGACCTACTCGGACGGCTACCGCCGCATCCTCGGAGAACACCACCAGACCGCGCCGGTCAAGACCCAGCCATCGCGGAGGCGATGGAGCGGCATACCCGGTGACGGCACCGGAAACAGGCCGTAGCGGCACATCACCGACCTCCTCGCCGGGCGAGCGGGGTACTGCCATGGCGGCGGAGGTATGCCAGGACGGCGCGGACGCGGCGATGGCCGCTGTCGCCGACCGACAGGCCGAGTTTGAGGAAGACGTTGCCGATGTGTTTGTGGACAGCGTTGTCGGTGATGACGAGCCGTTGGGCGATGGTGGTGTTGTCGTGGCCCTCGGCCATCAGCGCGAGGACCTCGCGTTCGCGTGCGGTCAGGGCATCGACGGGATCCCCGTGTGCGAGAAGCTGGGCGATGACTTCGGGGTCCATGGCGGTGCCGCCGCCGGCCACTCGGCGCAGCGCGTCGGTGAATTCCGCGATGCGGCTCACGCGGTCCTTGAGGAGGTATCCGATGCCGCCCCGGGCGTCGGCGAGGAGGCGGCCCGCGTATTCCTGCTCCACGTACTGCGACAGGACCAGGACGGGAAGTCCGGGATGGTCGCGGCGGGCCTGGACCGCGGCCCGGATACCCTCGTCGCGGAAGGCCGGGGGCAGCCGCACGTCCACGATGGTGACGTCCGGCCGGTGGGTCTCGACGGCGGTGAGGAAACCGGGGGCGTCGGCCGCGATCGCGACGACCTCGAAGCCCTGGGAGTTGAGCAGGAGTTCGAGCCCGGACGACAACAGGACGTTGTCCTCGACGATCACTACACGCACGGCATCTCCACGGTTATGACGGTCGGCCCGCCCGGTGGGCTGCTGATCTTCATGGTGCCGTCCAGAGCGGCGGCGCGGCGGCGCATTCCGTCCAGGCCGGACCCTCGGGCGGCGTCCGCTCCGCCGGTCCCGTTGTCGGTGATCTCCGCACGGAGCAGCGCGCCGTCGCGTGTGACGCGAACCGAGGCATGGGTGGCCCGGCTGTGCCGGGCGATGTTCGCCAGTGCCTCGGTGACGGCGAAGTAGGCGACCGCTTCGACCGCTGCGGGGATCTCACCGAGCGGGCCGACGTCGATGGGGGTCGGCACTCCGGACCTGGTGGCCAGGGTGCCGAGCGCGCCGGAGAGGCCCTGGTCGGCCAGCACCGGGGGGTAGATGGTGCGGATGACGGAGCGCAGCTCGGTCATCGCGTCCTCGGTCTCGGCGTGGGCCTGTCGTACCAGACCGGCGGCCGCTTCGGGGTCTTCGGGGAGTCTTTGGCCGGCTATGGCGAGCCGCATCGCGATGGCCACGAGCCGAGCCTGGGTGCCGTCGTGCAGATCCCGTTCGATCCGGCGGAGTTCCGCACTGTGTGCCTGCAGGACGTCTGTACGCGTTCGGGTGAGTTCGGTGACTCGTTCGGCCAGTTGCTCGGCGGGCGATGGCGCCAGGACCGCGAGACAGCACCGGGCATGCGCTCGGGCGAGCAGCGGGAGGACAACGGCGGACAGGGCCGCCAGGACCACAAGATTCACCAGCCCGAGCGGCAACGCGGTGTCCCAGTTGGTGATGGGAACGCTGACCACGGGCAGCCACGGCGCTGTGGGGAAGGCCCACCACAACAGCATGATGACGGGGGTGAGAGACAGGCTGCCCAGACAGACCAGGGCAAGGGCACCCGCCGGCAGACCGGTGACGATCTGCGTCACGAGCCATGCGAGGTTGCGGCGGGCGGCGCGCGGGCGCGGCTCGACCGGCTGTCCCAGCAGTGCCCCGGCATGCCGGCGGTGCTGTTCCGTCCAGGGCTGAGCCAGTGACGGAATGCACAGCAGGGGTGCCACGGCGAGCGCTACCGCCGCGGACACCAAAGTGCCCAGCAGGTAACGCCCGCCGCGCCATGTCTTGAGCCACCGTGCGCGGGCCGCGCCGGGTATGCCGAGCACTTGTCCCACTTTCTCTTTGTCGTGCAGGAGGACTGTGGGAGGCCCCACGCGATCGACCCTAGACAACCAGGCGATCTTGCAGCACTACAGGCAGCTGTACCTTTCGTTCGGGCGCCTGCGGTAGCGACCCGAAAACGGACGCATACCTAGCGTGCGGGCATGAGATCCACGAACCCGAGCTCTGCTTCGCACCACCCGGGCACTCCCGTGCCCGACCGGCCCGGACGGCGGCACCGCCGCATCGGCAAACGGTGGCCGGCCGCCGTCGCGGCCGCCCTCGTCATCGCGGGCACGGCCATTGCCGTCCAGCCGGCAGCCGACGCACACGACCCGGTTGCGCCCGGATACGGGCAAGACGATCTGCGCCGGGACACCGACGCCATCCAGGCGCTGGGGGTCACCGGCGTCCAGGCGAGGGTGACCACCGGCCCTGGCCGGGATCTCGTCGCCACCAGCGGCGTCGCCGAGGCGGGTACGAGGCGTCCGGTGCCCCGCGACGGCTACTTCCGGATGGCCAGCACCAGCAAGGCACTGGTGGCCACCGTGATCCTGCAACTGGTGGACGAGGGCAAGCTGGCGCTCGACGACACTGTGGACCGCCGGCTGCCCGGGTCGGTGGACCGCAACGGCAACGACGGACGCCGGATCACCGTCCGCCAACTCCTCCAGCACACCAGCGGCATCCACGACGACGACCTCCCCGGCTACAGCACCCCGCAGGAGTACGACGAGCGCCGGTACGACACCTACACACCCCAACAGATCGTCGCGCTGGCAATGAGCCATCGCCCGGACTTCCCGCCCGCCGCCGGGTGGAGCTACTCCAACACCGGCTACGTCCTGCTCGACATGATCATCGAGAAGGTCACAGCCCGCCCTTGGCACCAGGAGGTCGAGGAACGGGTCCTGAAACCACTCCGCATGGATCACACCTACCTGCCGGGCAGCAGTCCCTCGCTCCGCCCTCCGCACGCGAACGGCTACCAGGTCTTCCCGTCAGGCGAACGGGTCGACGTCACCGAGGTGATCCTCCCCGATCCCGGCGGCTACGTCTCCACCACTGCGGATGTCAACCGCTTCTTCCAGGCTCTGCTCGGCGGCAAGCTGCTGCCCCGGGCACGGCTGGCCGAGATGCGGGACACCGTCCCGGTCAACAAGGAGATCCAGGCGTTCTGGCCGCACGGACGCTACGGCCTCGGCCTGGTCGAACGGCCCCTTTCCTGCGGCGGCAGCTACTGGGGCCACGAAGGGGGCAATGGCGGCTACATCACCTTGAACGGCGCCACCGGCGACGGCAGGCGCACCGTCACCGTCTCCATGTCCACCGCCCTGAGCGGCTCGCCCGACACCGCACTCCGACAGGAGCAGGCCGCCAGTGACCTCGTCGACCATGCCCTGTGCGCCCCCCCCCGGCAACGGGCAGGACAGGTGATGGCCTTCTCCGGCATGCCCGGGCATGGTCGGCGGTGGACGGTGTCGTCCGCAGGTGGAACGAGGCGACGGTCGCCGGCCGGGTCGGCAGCGCGTGGCCTGTTCACCCGCCACCCCAAGCGACCGTCAGGTCTACCGTCGTGCTGCTTTCCATAGGGCGGACGTCCCCACAGTAGACCGCCCGAACCTCACGAACCTCATAGGTGAGGCACTGGGTAACTTGGTTTCCGACCGGTCACGGACGCAGCGATAGGTTTCCGCCCCGGACAGTCTCACCACCGTTGTCCTACACGCTGGAGGAACACGTGGCACAGCTATTGAGAGTCCAGAACTTCAACGTCTCGAGCGACGGCATCGGTGCCGGCGAGGACCAGAGCTTCGAGAATCCGTTCGGCCACGCCAATCCCGAGAGGCTGTTCGCCTGGGCCGGCGCCACGGCGAGCTGGCCCATGCGCACCGATCCGGGCGGGAGCCGGGGCCTCGACGACTACCTCACGCGGGACTACGCCCGCAACATCGGTGCCGAGATCATGGGCCGCAACAAGTTCGGGCCCCAGCGCGGGCCCTGGCGCGACCATGAGTGGCACGGCTGGTGGGGGGACGAACCCCCGTTCCGCACCCCGGTGTTCGTCATGACCCACCACACGCGTCCATCGCTCACGCTCTCCGACACCACGTTCCACTTCGTCGACGGCGACCCGGCCACGGTCCTCGCGCAGGCGCGGGAGGCGGCACTCGGCAAGGACGTCAGGCTCGGCGGCGGGGTCACCACCATCCGGCAGTTCCTCGACGCCGACCTGGTCGACACCATGCATGTGGCGGTCTCTCCGGTGAAGCTCGGATCCGGACTACGGCTCTGGGAGTCCCCCGATGAGCTGCTCGACCGGTTCCACCTGGAGGTCGTGCCCAGCCCGAGCGGCGTGACGCACCACCTGTTCTGGCGAAAGTGACCGACCCTCAGGGCAACCCAGGCCGCATGCTCGCCGCCCGGGACTGCCCTGAGGCGGGTCGTCGAGCCGCGGCTCGGGCGGACAGCCGGCCATGGCGGATCGCGTATTCACCGGCTCGTGCCCGGGCGGGGGCGGGGGCGGGGGCGAGGCAGTAGTAGCCGACCTGGACCCGCGGGTGTTCCCGCCGGAGCTGGTGGACGAGGTGGTTGCCGAGTGCGGGCGCATGCGGTGTTCGCCGCGGCAACGGGGCCGCTTGCGCAAGAACATCGTGCTCCTCGTGCTCGAGCACCTCGGTGACGGTTCCTACCTGTCCGAAATCGTCGCCACCGAGGACCATGGCCGACGCCACGACCCGGGCGTGGTCCGTGTCATCGAGTACACGCTCAAGGACACGACGTCAAAGACGTCTACCGGCTGGTCACCACTATCCGCAATCCCGGTGAGGCGCCCGCGGCCGAGCTTCGCCGCCCTCTATCACCAGCGGTGGGAGATCGAGAACACCCTCGACGAGATCAAGACCCATCAGGGCGGACACCGTCTCGTCCTGCGCTCGCGGGATCCCGACGGTGTCGAGCAGGAGGTCTACGGATTCCTCCTCGTCCACCACGCCCTCAGGGGCGTCATGCACCACACCGCCCATCAAGCCGGCCTCGACCCCGACCGGATCTCCTTCACCCGCGTCATCAAACGCAAGATGTCCAACTGGAAACTCAAACACCCCCACCACCGCAACCCACCCCGGCCACCGGATCCCGTCCCCACACTGGTGCCACCCCTTTCTTCGGCACCAGGCCTTGCCGTGCCGTCAGTGTGCTCGCGACCACTGACAACGCCCGCGACGGACCAGTAGCGCCCATCCGTGAAGGCCCGACCGGCGCCGGGGCGGCGAAAATCTTGGCGCGCGGGGCCGACGGAACCGGGTAACGTCTTTGTCATGTTCTTCCAGACACCGATTTACGAGTGAGAGCGTGACGGGCCCCCGCTGACGTCCCTCGACGTCGCCGCGCCCGTCCCCCACCGATGAATCCGTAGATCACTTCACATCACCACCGGGAGAACCCGTGACCGACAGCAAGAACATCAACAACCCCGTGGGCCAGGGCGGCGGCCAGCGCAAGAAGCTGTCCCGCGCCGAGCGGCAGAACAACGGTCCGCACCGCAACCTCGACCGCCAGGGCGCCGCCGCCCAGAAGGCGGAGCTGGTTCGCAAGATGCGCGAAAAGGCACGCGCAGCTGAGGCCGCCGGCCAGGCGAGCGACGACACCGCACAGAGCTGACGCACAGCCGCCGCAGGGCGGCACCCCACGGAGCAGGGCCCGGACCGCGACGCACGGTCCGGGCCCTGCCGCCGTATCAGGGCTCCGCTGCCGTACCGGGCGCGGCCGGTCCCGCTCAGCGGGGTACGCGGACGCGCTGGTGGTGACGCTGCTGTGCAGCTCGGGGTGGTGGTGGCGGTGACGGAGCTGCTGAATCTGCGGCTGCCGCGGGTGATCGACTGAGACGCGGGTGATCCGCTGCCACGGCATGCCCCTCAGGGGCCGGGAGGCCGGCGAGTGCTACCGGAAGTTCCTGCGCAGGTACGGCGAGACCGACGCCCGCGAGAAACTGCGTGAGCGCCGGTACGAGCGCTTGGTCACCCCGAACCGCGCCGTACACCTCTTCATCGGCAACATCGCCGCCCATCCCAGAGCGTTCATGCGGCTCGGCCTCATCCACCCCCGACGATCGGTGGTCGCGCGCGGCGTCCAGGAGGGCTTGTTCTCCCTGTGAACGAGCCGCCACACCCTGCAAGCGAGCACTGCCGAGCAAACAGCGGCGCCTGTCACGGCTTGCCGATCACAGTCCCGACCAGCGGCGATCTTCCTTCGGAGGCAGCCGCCTCTGGGGATAATCCGGGGAGAATGACGCCCCGTTGGGGAGTGGCTGGGGAGGATCAGCCGCGTCTACGGCATGAACTTCGACAACATGCCGGAGCTGCACTGGGCGTTCGGCTACCCGTTCGCGATTCTGCCGATGGGGATGGTCTGCGTCAGCCTGTACTTCGTCTTCAAGAAGCGCGACCGGCTCTGAGCAGCCCGCCGAACCTGGCGCCTCGACCGGAACCGGAGCCAATACGGTGTTCGGGGACCGGGCGTACAGGCATGCCGCGAAATGGCACAGCCATAAACCACGCCATCCGACACAAAGTCAACCCCCAGCGACATACGCGCCTTGGGCGGCAAAGCGCAGCGACTTGATCATATCATTACTCTTCCGGTTTGACTCCTATCCGGGGAATCTTCAAAACTTCGCCCAGACCACGCCTTCGTTCACCCATTCACCGGGTCCTTCCACGGGGCGTTACTGGGGGTACTGAACACAACATGCACAACCGTCACACCAACTCCGCACGCGCGCGCAGCGTCCTGATGCGCGGGATCGTGACCACCACCGCGCTGGCCGCTGTCGCCGGAGTGGCCGCCCCGAGCCTCGTCATGGCGACTCCCGCCGCGGCGGCGTCGTCCACCGGGGACGTCGCGACCGACGAGATGCAGCGCGAACGGGCGCTGTCCGTGGTCAAGCTCGAGGCGACCGGCGAATACATCGCTCTCAGTGACCGCGACCTCATCTACGCGATCTGGATGAAGGCCCGGGACCTGGGCGAGGAATGGACCGCGGTACGCCTGGCCGCCGAGAACGCCCTGGCGAGCACGTCCGGCGCCGACTACGCGGAGTTCATCATCACGGGCATCCACAAGGCTCACCGTGACGACGAGACGCGGAACACGGAGCGCGCCGACGCCGACCGCGCGGCCCGGCTCGCCAAGTCCCAGGCCCTGATCGCCGTGGGCATCACGAGCACTCCGGACCTGCTCGCGCTCAGCGACGACAACTTTGTCCGCGCGATCATGAACAACAGCGCCCCCGGTTCCGAGGTCCAGAAGGCGGCCACCGCCGCGCTGGCCTCCGACGCCGCCGCCTGGCGCGAGTTCATCACCAATGGTGCCCGTGAGGCCCACCAGCGCGATGTGGCCGCCGAGATCAAGGCCCTGGAGGAGAAGAACCGCGAGGAGGCCCAGCGCCGCGCGGAGCTGGCCGCCCGCAAGAGCGCGGCGGCGCTGTTCGGCGTCACGCCCTCCGAGGCCATGCTCACGCTGGGCGACGACAACTTCATCCGCGAGCTGCTGAAGACCGTTCCGGACGACGCCAAGAGCACCGAGCTCTACCTCGCGGCCCAGAAGGCGGTGCTCAGCTCCGACAAGGCCGAGTGGAACAAGTTCATCCACACCGGTGCCGAAGCGGCCTACAAGCGCGACGACGAGGCCCGCCGCAAGAAGGTCGCGGACAGCAACCGGCTGCGGGCTCAGGAAATCATGGCCGCGGCCGACAAGACCGGGATGTACCCGCATCTGGTGGCCACGGCGAAGAAGGCACTGGCCGGCAGCGACGAGGACGTCGCCCGGTTCCTCAAGGACGGCCAGTTCCGTGCGCTGCGACAGTCCTTCCAGGCGGCCAACGCCAAGCTGTCCGGCTTCTACCTCCGCCAGTCCGATGTGGACGGCGGCGAGGCCTTCATCGCTCCCGTCGGCGCCAAGAGCAAGCAGGCCGACCGTGAGGACGCCACCTGGGTCGTCGTGCCCGCGCTCGCCAACGGCCAGTCCGGCTGCTACTCGCTCGAGTCGGTCCGCAAGCCCGGCTACTACCTGGCACAGAAGGACCTCCGGGTCCGGATGACCGCGAACGACCGCAGCGCGCAGTTCGCCAAGGACGCCACCTGGTGTGCCCGCAAGGCGCTGGCCGGCTCCGGCACGTCCTTCGAGTCGGCGAGCCAGCCGGGCCGCTGGCTGCGCCAGTACCAGGGCGACGTCTACGCGGCCGACAAGAGCGGCAAGAACCGCGCCGACGTCGAGAAGGACTTCGCCCAGGACGCCACCTGGAAGATCTCCACTCCGCTCGCGCGCTGACCCGCTCCTGAAGACTTCACTCCTGAAAAGAACGGAACACCCGATGTCTCGGATCATCCGAGCCGCGCTGGCCACCGCCGCCAGTGTCGCCGCGCTGGCCGGCAGCGTCACCACCGCCCACGCGGACCAGGTCACGCCCAGCGCCGCCGATGCCCCGACCGCCGTACAGCTCCAGGTGGAGCACAGCGGCCAGTGCCTCACGATCGCGAAGGGCAGCCTCCGCAACGGCGCCAACGCGATGCAGGCCAAGTGCGCCGACGACCTGGACAACCAGCTCTTCGACCTGGCCCCTGTCGGCGACGGCACCTTCGAGGTGCGTGCCAAGCACAGCGGCAAGTGCCTCGAGGTGGAGGACTCCGGCACCAAGGCGGGCGCGAACGCCCAGCAGTGGTGGTGCGTCAACGCGCCGCAGCAGCGCTGGCGCCTGGTGATGGTCGACTTCACCAAGGACCTGTACGAGATCCGCCCCACGCACACCGCCGACCGCTGCCTGGACATCAAGGGCGGCAGCCTCGACGAGAACGCCAACGCCCAGCAGTGGTACTGCAACGGCACCACCGCCCAGCAGTGGCGGATCAAGCCGGTCAGCGCCTGAGCACCCATAACTTTCAAGAAGAAACGGAATATCTGATGGCACGGATCGCCCGAGCCGCGCTGGCCGTCACCGTCGGCATCGCCGCGCTGGTCGGCAGCACGACCACCGCGTACGCGGACGGGGACCGCACCGCGACTTCCGCCGAAGCGGCCACCAAGGCCGCCCGCGAGGCCGCAGACGCCGCCCGCTCGCGCTCCGCCGAGGACGCCGCCAAGGCTGCCGCGGAGGCAGCCGTGGAGGCGGCGACGCGGATGAACGCGAACCGCACCGAGGCCACCGAGCGCGCGAAGCTGCCCGAAACGGTCGTCCAGCTGCAGGCCGTGGGCACCGGCAAGTGCCTGGAGATCAACAACGGCGAGACCGCCAACGGGCTGCAGGCCCAGCAGTGGACCTGCTACGCCAACGTCCCCGCTCAGCAGTGGCGTCTGGTGCCCGCACCCGGCTCCTCCTACGAGCTCCGGACCGTGACCGGCGACAAGTGCCTGGAGGTCGAGAACAGCGGCACCCAGGCCGGCGCCAAGGCCCAGCAGTGGACGTGCGCGGGCACCAAGAACATGCGCTGGCAGGTCGTGCTCGTCGACCCCGTCAAGAAGCACTTCCAGATCCGCCCCACGCACACCGAGGACCGCTGCCTGGACATCAGCGGCGCCAAGCCGGACAACGCCGTGAAGGCCCAGTCCTGGTACTGCAACATGTCCGACGCCCAGCTGTGGAAGATCCTGCCGGTCAAGTGACCTTCCGGTCCGCACCGCGCGAGCACAGCAGGTAACGCACCGGAGGGACAGCGTCATGACCAGGACGCTGTCCCTCCCCATATGGGCAGTGAGATGCAATTCATGTTTTTCAGGGGGAATGAGTGAGCCGTCAGTGGTGGATCGCACGGGCATTGGCGGTCAGCATGCTGACCGGCGGTGTCGCTCTCACGGGAGCGGCATCGGCGTGGGCCGACGCCCCGGTCACGGCGGCCGTCTCGGCCGACCAGCCGGCCGACCAGGCCGCGCTCGCTCAGACAGCGGCGGCGCAGGAGGCGCGCAACCGGGTTCTCTACCTGGCGATTAACCACCCCGCGACCGAGGTGCGCTCCTCCGCGTGGATGGCCCTGCGCCACGTCCGCGGGGACGAGGCGATCGCGGAGTGGCTGGCGCCGGGCGGCGGCTTCGACGCCGCCAAGCAGCGGGCCCGGGACACCCGGGCCCGCAACAAGGCGTTCTGCGAGCGCGTGGTGCGCACGCACACCGTCGAGTTCTCCCCCGAGGTACGGACCGCGGCCGAGCGCGCCCTGAAGGGCACGGTCGCCGACCAGGCCGCCTTCGTGCGGACCGGGTACGCCGAGGCACAGAAGCGCGACAGGGCCGCCAGGGAGGCCGACGTCCAGCACAAGCTGGAAGTTTCCGCGAAGGCACGGGACTTCGTGACCGTCCTCGCGGAGCGCGACCCGGGTGAGCAGGTGCGCGTGGCGGCCCAGTGGGCGCTGCGCCCCGGCGCCGGCGATGCGGATGTCACCGAGTTCTACGGCTACGGCTGGGTGACCGGAGCGGCCCTCGACGTGGAGGCCTTCCGGACGCGGCTCGCCGACGGCGACCAGGTCCGGCTCGCCGTCCTGTCGCGCCTGATGAAGGGCGCTGCGGCTGCTGAAGAGGCCGTGAAGACCTCGGCCGACGCCGCGAAGGCCCGGGCCGAGGCCGAGCAGGCGTGGAAGGCCGTGGCCGACCATGCCGAGGCCGCGCGCAAGGCGTGGCTGGCCGAGCAGGAGACGGCCGCGGCGCAGGCCGAGAACTGGAAGAACATCGCGAAGGCCGCCAAGGAGTCCTCGGACGAGCTCTGGAAGAACATCGGCCAGTCGGCCGACGCCACCCAGAAGACCTGGTCCCAGGAGCAGGCCAACGCGCTGGAGACGTCCAAGTTCTGGCAGGACATGTTCGACAAGGCCCGGGACGGCGAGACGCGCGTCAAGGGCTGACGCTTTTCACGTACTTCGGCCGGCCTGACCTGTCGGCCGAATTTCCCCGACCGCTGTGATCTCGGCGGTCATCCGGACCCGGTTCTCGTGACCGGGTCCGCTCCGCCCTGCTCGCGTGCGCGGGTTCAGGGGCTTTTTCCATTTCATTTCGTTGGGGGTTCTTCCCGTGATGGGTAGATTCCGGCCAAGAGCCGGAGGACGGCTGCGTGGTGACGTGGCCGGTGTGGTGAGAAAGGCCGTCTCCACAGCTGTGGTGGTGGCGATTCTGGGTGGCGCGACGGGGGAGGCCACCGCGGCCACCACCGCCGCGCGCGCCCAGAGTGCCGCGGTCTCGCCGACCGCGGCCATGGCCGCTTTGGACAAGCTGGCGGCGGCGCTGCCGAAGCCTGCCGCTGGTGCGGTACCGGCGCCGCGGACGGAGCTGGACAAGCTCTCCGCGGAGCGTGACCGCCAGCTGGTGGAGGACTTCGCGGAGTTCGACCCGGAGCCGGAGGTCCAGGAGGCCGCGAAGAAGGCCCTGGAAAGCTCCGACCCGAACGCGATCCGGGAGTTCCTGGAGCACGGCGAGGCCGAGGCCCGCAAGCGTGCGAAGGAGAAGAAGGACGGCGCGGACGTCAAGAACCGCGCGGAGATCGAAAAGCTGCGCGGCACGGGCGGGGCGTACTTCAACGCCGAGGTCGAGCGCGTCCTGGGCCCGAAGGCGACCGCGAAGGACCGCGCGGACTTCCTGGCCTTCGGCGCGTCGATCGCCAAGCAGCGCGACGAGAAGGACAAGCAGAACGCGGCGAAGCAGGCGGAGGAGAACCGCAAGCGCGTCGAGATGCTCGCGGCCTCCGGTGGCCCGGAGGTGAAGAAGGCCGCCCAGGCCGCCCTGGACACCAAGGACAACGCGAAGATCGCTGAGTTCCTGGAAAAGGGCTACCTCGTCGCCGCCCAGAAGGACGCCGACGCCCGCGCCGCGATCGAGAAGGCGCAGAAGGAGGCGCAGGAGGCGGCGGACAAGCTGCGGGAGCTGGCCGAGAAGGCGGCGCGCGCGGCCGAGGCCCGTACGAAGCTGATCGCCGCGCACGGTGACGCGGTCAAGGCGCTGAAGAACGCCTCGAACGCGATGACGCTGGCGGCGGGTTCGGCGCGTCAGGCCGACCGGATGCTGTCGGCGGACCGCGCCGGCAAGACGCTGTCGTCGTACGACAACGTCAAGGCCGACGTCGCGCGTCAGGTCGAGTTCGCGGGCATCGCCGCCAAGCAGGCGCAGGTCGCCGCGGCGCAGGCGAAGGTCCAGGCGGATGTGCTGGTCGAGACCGGCCTGACCTACGGCACGCAGTGGTCGGAGGTCGCTTCCGGTATCGCCGCCGCCGCAGACGCCGCGGTCAAGGCGAGTGAGACCGCGCAGCACGCGGTGGACGCCACCGAGGCCGACGCCAAGGGCCTCAACGCCAAGAACCAGGCGGAGCTGCACGAGCAGCAGGCCAAGATGTGGCGCGCGAACGCCGAGCAGCACGCCGCGACCGCGGCGAAGCTCGCCGAGGCCGCCGACAAGCAGGCCAAGATCGCCGCCGACGCGGCGTCGCGTGCGCGGACGGCGCGGGTCGCGGCGGAGAAGGCCGAGGCCGAGGCGTGGGAGCACGCGAAGAAGACGCGCGAGGCCCGTCTGGAGGCCGAGCGCCAGGCGAAGATCGCCGCTGAGCAGCGGGCGATCGCCGAGCGCGAGCGCGATCTGGCTGCGGCGGCGCGGGCTCGCGCGGAGCGTGAGCGCGACATCGCGGCGGCGGCGCGTGCGCGTGCGGAGGCCGAGGCCCGTACGGCGTCGGCTGCTCGGGCGGAGGCCCAGGCGGCCGCGGCTACGGCCGCGTCGGCACGTGCCGACGCAGAGAAGCAGGAAGGCATCGCCGCCACGGCGGACGACAACGCCCGCGGGATGGAGACCCAGGCCCGCGAGGCCCGGGACAAGGCGTACGCGGCCCAGCAGAAGCACCAGGCCGAGGAAGCCCGGGCCCAGGCCACCGCGTCGATGGCAGCGGCGGCCAAGGGCACCTCGTACTCCGTCGAGTCGCAGGCGGCCGCTGCCGCCGCCCGGTCGGACGCCGACACCGCCAGTGCTGCGGCCGATCAGGCGCAGGGTGCCGCTGATACGGCCAGTGGTGCCGCTGTCCGGGCACGTTCCGCCGCGACGGAGGCCGCCGGCGCGGCCGCTCGCGCCCGTGCCGCCGCCGCTGAGGCGACCGCGCACGCAGCGCGCGCCAACGCCGCCGCCAACAAGGCCGAGGCCGCCGCGGCCGCCGCCAACGCGGCGGCGAACCGTGCCGAGGCCGAGGCCGCGGCGACCCATGCCGCCGCTACGCGTGCCAACCTCCAGGCCGCCGAGGCCACTGCCCAGGAGGCACGTGCGGGCGTGGCCGCGCACGAGGCCGCCCGCCTGGCCGGGCTCGCGGCGATCGAGGCGAAGAACGCGCTCCAGGCCGCCAACCGCACCAAGGACGAGGCCGAAGGCGCCACCCGTGAGGCGGCCATGGCCCGTCTTCAGGCCGGCATCGCCGTCCAGGCGTCCACCGCTGCCAAGGCCAGCGCTGCCGGTATCGCCGACCCGGCGAACACCGCGATCGAGCTGACCGCACCGTTCGCAGGTAAGGACATCGACGCCGACTTCGCCACCGAGGTCGCCACCGCCGCCCAGGAGCTGGGTGAGGAGCAGGTCGCCTCCGCCCAGGCCAAGGCCAACGAAGCGGTCAAGGCCGCCGAGGACGCGGAAGCCGCCGCGAAGCGTGCGAACGCGCAGGTCGCCCCGGCCTTCAAGGCCGCCGCCGACGCCGCCCGTTCCTCCGCGAACGCCACGCGCTCCATGGCCGCCGCCATGAAGTCCGCCGCTGACGCCGCCGTCGACGGCGCCAAGGCCCGCGCCGCCGCCGCACGTGCCAACCAGGCCGATGCCCAGGCCCAAGCGGATGCCAAGGCAGCCCGTGAAGCCGCCAACCAGGCCTACGCCGACGCCGCAGCCGCCCGCCAGGCAGCCAACGACGCCGAAGCCGAAGCCGCCCGCGCCCGAGGCGCCGCCGCCGAAGCCGAACAGCACGCCGCAGCCGCAGCCGGTGCCGCCGACCTCGCCGAAAGCGAAGCCGCCACCGCCCAGGGCGCGGCCGACCAGGCGGCGAAGGACGCCGAGGCCGCGAACAAGCTCGCCGAATCCGCCGAGAAGCACGCCGAATCGGCGAAGGAAGCCGCAAACAACGCCCTCGGCTACGCCAAGCAGGCCGACGAGGCGGCCAAGAAGGCCGAGGCAGAAGCACGCGAGCAGGAGCGCAAGGCACGCGAGGAAGCCGCCGAAGCGGGCAAGAGCGACACTCCCCAGCTGACCGACGACGAGCTGGAGGTCCTCGAGAAGAGCGGCATCTCCCGTGAGGAGTACGAGAAGGCCCGGAAGCTCGCGGGCAAGGACTTCGCGGACCTCCTGGTGGAGATCGGTGGTGGTCTCCTCGCAGACTACTTCGACATCAAAAACATCAAGAAGTGCATCAGTGACGGCAACGTCGAGGCGTGCTTCTGGGCGCTGGTGAACAACCTTCCCTGGGGCAAGGCCCTCCGGGCCATCGAGAAGTTCCCGGAGATCGCCAAGGCCATCAAGCGGCTGGCCAACATCGGCAAGCTCCTCGAGGAGTCGGCCGCGGCGAAGAAGCTCATCGACAAGGGGAAGGGCGTCCTCGAGACCCTCCGCAAGGTACATGCGGAATGCCTCATCGAAGCGGCCGAGGAACTCCCCGACAACAGCTTCACGCCGCGGACCCCGGTCCTGATGGCGGACGGCACCCGCAAGCCGATCGAGGACGTCCGGACGGGTCAGGACGTCCTGGCCACCGACCCCGGGACCGGCAGGACCGAGGGGCACATGGTCACCAATGTGATCATCGGCCAGGGTGTGAAGAGCCTCGTCGAGGTCACGGTCGACACCGACGGTAAGTCGGGCGACGAAACCGGCAAGGTCACCGCCACCGCCAACCACCCCTTCTGGGTGGACAACCAGCACCGCTGGCTCACGGCGGCGGACCTCAAGGCGGGCGACCGGCTCCGCACCCCCGACGGCGGGCTGAACGAGGTCGTCGGCACCCGGGCGTGGACCGAGACCCGGAAGGTCTACAACCTCACCGTCGACGGTGTCCACACCTACTACGTCGGGGCCGGCGCCACGGCGGTCCTCGTCCACAACGCCAAGAAGAAGAAGTGCCTCGAGATCGATCACGTGGCCCAGGTCGCCGGTGACTGGGTCCACAAGGGCGCTCACGTCAATATGGCGGACGAGACGGAGGTGCTGATCCGCGCGGACGGCAAGGGTGGCATCATGGGCCTGCCCTTCCGCCGAAGTGGTTCGATCGGTGAGCCTTCGCAGAAGCAGATCGACGCCGCCATCGAGGAACTCAGGACGAATCCGAAGCGGCGTGAGGACATGCTGAGGGTCGCAAGGGCCGCCAAGGAGAAGTTCGAATTCAGCGCCAAGGCGATGAAGGAAGGCCGTAAGCCGGAGTGGAAGTTCGACAACGACCGGACGCAAGAGATTCAGGACCTGATCAACGCACTGGAGAACATTCCGTAATCGGGGCATGGGAGAAGACGCAGATGTCCGACCTGGAGTTCTACGCCCGTTTCGCCACTCGTGGTGACGTACTGGGGGCGGGTATCGGGTCCCGTCCTGCCGCATGGGAGGACGAGCTGGGGCCCGACTACGCCGACAACCCGTCGGCGGGCGTCATCGGCCGGGACTACGGACTCGTGCAGTTGTCGTTCCAGGAGGACGAGGGCGACTGGTCGTGCACCGGCATCAAGGTGCGGGTGCGCAGCCTGATCCGCGGACCTGGCGTCGTGCCTCCGGCCCTGAAGGAGGCGTACGGTGAATTCACTCATCGCGTCGGATTCGACGACCTGCGGGCCCTGATCACCGAGATGGGGCATTCGGTCGAGCCGGACGACGACGCGTCGGTGACGGACGACTTCCACCGGTACCGGGTGTCCGGTTCCGGCGCGAGGATCTTCGTCGTCGCCGATGCGGATCCCTACGGAAACGGCGACATCGATCCGGACGACCCCATGGAAAAGCGGGTCGGTGACGTGCTGTACATCGATGTTTCACCGGCCTGGTGGTCGGACCGGGACTGATTCGGTCCCTGAACACGGTACGCCAAGGAGTGGCGGGTACTCGCTCGAGTACCCGCCACTCTTTTATTTGTACACAATCGGTCGCCCACCCCCCACCGGTTCCGCCGGAACGTCCGGGAAGACGCGGCGGGCCAGGGCCGCCAGGGTGCGGCCCGGGCCGAAGTCGGTGAAGCGGGCGCTGGCCAGGTCGGACACGAGCGTGTGGAGCGTGTCGTTCCAGCGCACCGGGGAGATCAGCTGGCGTGCGCAGAGCGCCGGCCAGGCACGGCCCTCGGTGTACGGGCGGGCGTTCACGTTGGAGACCACCGGCGCGTGCGTGGGCCGGAACGTGACCTCGTCCAGTGCCATGGCGAGCGCCCGGCTCGCGGGCGTCATGTAGGTGGTGTGGCAGGCGGCGGAGACCGGCAGCACGCTGTAGCGCCAGCCGTTCGCGAGGGCCCGCGCCCCCGCGGCCTCGACCGCGTCCGGGGAGCCCGCGACCACCGTCTGCTGCGGGGAGTTGAGGTTGGCGACCCACAGGTCCGCACCGTCGCGGCGGACCCGGGCGGTGAGTTCCTCGACGTCCCCGGGGTGGTCCGCGCCCATGACGGCGGCCATGGCCCCGGGCCGGTGGCGCGCGGCGTCGGCCATCGCGCGGCCGCGCGCCCCGACCAGCCGGGCGCCGTCGGCGGCGGTGAGCGCCCCGGCCGCCACCAGGGCCGTGTACTCCCCCAGGCTGTGCCCGGCGAAGGCGGTGACGCGGGCCTGCGGGTGGGCGTCCCGGAACTCCGTCCAGGACAGCAACGACGCCGTGAAGACACTGATCTGGGCGAGGTCGGTGCGGGCGAGGGTCTCCGTGCCGGCTTCCAGGAGGAGTTCGGCGACGTCGTGTCCCGACGCTTCGGAGACCGTGTCGACCAGGGACCACGACGGCGTGCCGCGCCAGTGGGCGCCCATGCCCCGTCGCTGCACCCCCTGCCCCGGGAAGAGGGCGGCGAACGGCGTCGCGCCAATGTCGCGTGTAGTGGCCATCAGTGTTTTTCCTCCGGTCGGTGCCGTGCCCGTTCGGTGCCATGCCTCCGGTGAATCGAAGTGCCGGATCGAGTGTCGGCACCCGCGACTCAAGCGGAGGACAAGCGCCGGTCATCGCCGGGCCACTGGTGCCGGAACTGGTGCCGGACTTGAGTTGAATATTGGCCGGGCCGCTGAATCCTGGTTCTCGCACCGGGCTCACGGTCCGTGCGAATCGCATGGGAATCCCATGAGAACGCCTTGAGCGGGGCGTGTGCCGACGTCGGGAGACTCTCATCAAGCCCACCACCGAGATGACCAGAGATTTGTACGCGGGAAACGCGATAGCGGAGGTTCTGGAGGTGTTCATGGAATCCAAGGTCCCTCGAAGCGGTCTGTCCGGAACGGAAAGCCTCGAATTCAACCGGACCGTCGACCGGTCCTTGCTGCACCGCTGGGCCCTGTCCGAGGTGTTCCTGACGGACGCCCGCCGGGTGAGCGAGTCCACGTACCTCGCGGCCGCTCAACTGCCGCCGTCGCACACCTATTACACGGAGGGGTGCTCCCGGCTCGGCGTGCCGGATCCACTGCTCCTGCTGGAGTGCTGCCGGCAGGCGGAGACGTACGGGGGGCACGCGTTCTTCGGTGTGCCCAGGGACAGCAAGTTCCTGCTGCGTTCGTGGTCGATGTCCCTGCCGGGGCTGCTGACCGCGCCCGTCACGGACCGGCCGGGCGAGCTCGCGATGCGGGTGCGCACGAGCAACCGCCGCGGGGCGGCCGGTGATGTCCGCCGGCTGACGTACGAGGTGGAGATGGAGCTCTCCCGGCACCGCCTGGGCACGGTGCGCATCGGCGTCGGGTACATACCCGGCGAGGTGTACGCCATGGTGCGCGAGCGGGGCCGGGGCAGGCCGCTCACCCCGTTCACGGACGTCCCCCGGGCGGAGTCGCGGCTGGCGCCGTCCCTCGTGGGCCGGGTGGATCCGGCCAACGTGGTGCTCGGCGACGTGCGCACCGGCCCCGACGGGGCCTCCGCGTCGCTGCGTGTGCCCGTGGACAACCGCAGCATGTTCGACCACGCGCAGGACCACGTGCCGGGCATGGTGCTGATGGAGGCGGCCCGGCAGCTGTGCCTCTTCGGCGCCTCCGAGCTGCACGGCGCCTCGACGCCGCGCACCACGGTCGCCGGTTTCGACTTCTCCTTCACGCGCTACGCGGAGCTGGACTCCCCCACGACCGTGCACGTGCGCAGGACCGAGCCGTACGCCCATGTGGACGAGCTCGGCGCGGCGCTGCCGGAACTGTGGACGTTCCACGTGGAGTTCGAGCAGGACGGCGCGGTCATCGCCACCGGCCGGATGCACACCACGACGTCCCGCGCCTACGCGACCGCCGCGGCCGCCGGAGCGGAGGTGATGGTGTGAGGGCGCCCCGGGGGGTCCTCCTCACTCCCGCCGAATGGCTGCCGGCCACCACCGTCAAGGCAGTGGAGGCGCTCGCCGACGGCCTGGTCGGCCGGGACGAGTGCGAGGCGATCGGCTACGAGGAACTCCCCGTCTCCGGAGACGAGTCGGCGCCCGAGATGGCGGTGCTGGCCGGCCGGGAGGCGCTGGAGCGGGCCGGAGTGGCACCGGCGTCCGTACGGGCCGTGCTCCACGCGTGGACGTACTACCAGGGGCACGACTTCTGGTCCCCGGCGCACTACGTGGCCGACCGGACCGGCGCGACCGGCGGTGTCCCGGTCGGCGTCCAGCAGATGTGCAACGGCGGCGCGGCGGCCCTGGAGGCCGCGCTGACCCGGCTGGTGGCGATGCCGGACCACGGCCCGGTGCTGGTGACGACGGGCGACCGGTTCCGCGGCCCCGCGTTCGACCGCTGGCGCGGTGACTACGGGGTCTGGTACGGCGACGGCGGGACGGCCGCGGTGCTGGAGCGCCGTGAGGGGCCGGCGGGAGCCGCGCTCGTCCTGGACGCCCTGGTCACCGAGGCCGCGCCGGATCTGGAGGTCGTCCACCGCGATGTGTCCCGATTCCAGGAGGCGCCCCTGTCGGCCGGTGCCACGGTCGACGTACGGCGCACCAAGAAGGCGTTCCTGACGGGCACGGGCCGGGAGCCGTTCGTCGGCCGGCTGCGGGAGACGACCACCCGCGTGGTCGCGGCCGCGCTGGCCGAGGCGGGCCTCGGACCGGACGGTCCGCCCCCGCGCGCGGTGCTGCTGCCCCGTCTGGGGCGGGCGACGGCGCGTGACATCTACGGGCCGGCGGTGGCGGCGGTCACCCCCGCCCCGGTCGTCGACCTGGGCGCCGGCACCGGTCATCTGGGCGCGGGCGACCTCTTCTCGAACCTCACGGCGCTGGCCGGCGACGGCCCGTGGGGGCTGCGGTCCGGCGAGCACGCCGTCGTGCTCAGCGCGGGCGCCGGGTTCACCTGGAGCGGTGTCGTGGTGCACCGCCCCTGAGCCCCAGCCCCCCTCCTCAGCTTGGTCCCGGGTCCATTCGGCGATCCGGTACTCGAACGGAAAGGCATGATGATGACGATTCCCCTGCGAGAGCGCTCCGGCGGGGAACGGCCGGTGCTGATCGTGGGCGGCGGGCCGGTGGGTCTGGTCCTCGCGTGCGAACTCCTCGGCCAGGGTGTGCCGGTGCGGGTCGTCGACGGCACCCCGCCGGGCTCCTCGCTGCACTCCCGCGCCATCGTGGTGTGGCCGCGCAGCCTGGAGCTGCTCGGCCGGATCGGGGCGGCGGACCCGCTCGCCGAGGCGGGCAACCGGCTCGACGCGGTCTCCTACTTCTCGCAGAAGCGGCCGCTCGGCTCGATCGAGATGAGCCGGCTCAAGGACACCCCCTACCCCTTCGGCCTGGTCATCCCCCAGCACCGCACGGAGGACGTGGTCCGCGACCGGCTGATCGCGCTCGGCGGGAAGGTCGAGCAGGGCACGGTGACCGGGCTCGACAACTCCGGCCGGCGGCCCGTGGCCGACGTGGCGTGGGCGGACGGCCGCACCGAGCAGATCGAGGCCGACTGGGTCATCGGCGCGGACGGCGCGCACAGTGCGGTGCGCCGCTTCGCCGGCATCGAGTTCCTCGGCAGCGGTGAGGACGTGCTCTTCGCCATCGGCGACGGACCGATCGACGGCGATCTCCACGACAACGAGCTGCTCTACTGCTACACGCGCGGTGGGGCGCTCGGTTTCGCCCCGTTCGGCGAAGGCCGGTTCCGGCTGGCGGTGAGCGTGCCGGGCTGGACGGAGGACCACGCGCCGCCGCGCGAGCTGTTCCAGCGGGTGATGGACGAACGGGCCCCGCGCCCCGGTCTGATCGGGCCACTGGACTGGACGACGATCTTCCGGGCGCGGCGCCGGGTCGCCGAGACCCTGCGCGACGGCCGGGTCTTCCTCGCCGGCGACGCGGGTCACATCTTCAGCGCGGCGGGCGCCCAGGGCATGAACACCGGCATCCAGGACGCCGTGAACCTGGGCTGGAAGCTGGCGGGCGTCATCCGCGGCACCCTGGAGCCCGGGATCCTCGACACCTATGACTCCGAGCGCCGGCTGGCCGCCGAGCGGGTGGTCCTGACCACCGCCAAGCAGACCAGCTGGGGGCTGTTCCGGGGCCGCAGGGAGGTCGCCGTCCGGGACACCCTGGTGCGGGCCGCGCGGCGCACGGGCGTCCTCCAGCGGTTCGGCGCCCCGCTGATGGCGCAGCACGATGTCACCTACCGGCCCGCGGAGTCGCTGTGGCAGACGCTGCCGGGGCTCACCCGCGCCGTGCGGGCGGGCGACCGGCTGCCGGTCTTCAGCCGGCACGCGTCGGCCGGTGACGGCCCGGCGGCGGGCGGGGGCCGCTGGCCCTCCGTCGACGCCGCGCGCCTCACCGTGCTGCTGTGGGCCGGCGAGCGGCAGAACGACGAGTGGGTCCGGCAGCGCGACGCGCTGCTCGCGACCCTCCCGGCCGGCTTCCCGGCCCAGGACGTCTCGGCCTGGCCCGGTTTCGCCCCGCTGCTGGGCAAGGAGCCCCGGGCCGTGCTCGTCCGGCCGGACGGCCACATCGCCTCCCTCACCGGTCTGGACGCGGCGGAGCTGCGGATGGCGCTGCGCCGCGCCCGGGTGGTGCTGTCCGCGCTGCCGCGCACGGAGCGCGTGGGCACCGAGACCGTCACCGAGATGGGCGCGAGCGCCGCGGTGGGCGCCCCGGCGCCGAAGGCGATGCCCGAGAAGACGGAGAAGGCCGCGCCGGAGAAGGCGGCGTCGTGAGCCGGGCCGCCGTGGTGTGCGGCCTCGGCGCCTGGGTGCCGCCGAGGATCGTGCCCAATGACGTGCTGGCCGGGCAGCTCGACACCTCGGACGAGTGGATCCGCACCCGGACGGGCATCGAGCGCCGGCATGTGATCGAGCCGGGCGACGCCACCTCCGACCTGGCGGTCGAGGCCGGGCGCAGGGCGCTGGCCTCGGCGGCCGCCCGGGGCGGGGCGGAGGCCGACGGGATCGACCTGGTCGTGCTCGCCACCAGCACCCCCGACCACCCCTGCCCGGCCACGGCGCCCGTCGTGGCCGAGCGGCTGGGCCTGGGCGGCGTCGCGGCCTTCGACGTGGGCGCCGTGTGCACCGGCTTCGTCTACGCCCTCGCGGTCGCGGCCTCCATGCTGACGGCCGGGACGGCGCGGCGCGCGCTGGTCATCGGCGCGGACACCTTCTCCACGATCCTCGACCCCGGGGACCGCACCACCCGCGCCATCTTCGGCGACGGGGCGGGCGCGGTGGTGCTGCGCACCGGGGACGCGGACGAGCCGGGGGCCCTGCTGGGCTTCGACCTCGGCAGCGACGGCGCGGGCTCCGGTCTGATCACCGTCCGCGCCGGCGGTTCGCGGCAGCGCTCCACCGGGGAGCCGGCCCCCGAGGGCGACCAGTACTTCTCGATGGCCGGCCGCGCGGTCTTCACCGAGGCGGTGCTGAACATGAGCGAGTCCGCCCGGAACCTGATCGACCGGATCGGCTGGACCGGGGACGCCGCGGTCGACCGGGTGGTGGCCCATCAGGCCAATGTGCGCATCCTGCGCGCGGTCGGCGAACAACTGGGCCTGGCCGACGAGCAGATCGTCGTCAACCTCGACAAGGTCGGCAACACCGTGGCGGGTTCCATCCCGCTCGCGCTCGCCGACGCGGTGGCCGCCGGGGACGTCCGGCCCGGCCACCGGGTGCTCCTCACCGGCTTCGGCGGCGGCCTGACCTGGGGATCGGCCGCCCTGCGCTGGCCGGATCTGGCCCTTGTCCCCGACCCCACGCCTACCCTACGGAAGGAACAGTCATGACCACGGCAACAGCGACGCAGAAGATCAAGGACCGTGTGGTGTCCATCCTGAGCGAGAAGTTCGGACTGCCGGTGGAGGAGATCCTCTCCGGCGCCGTCTTCGAGGAGCTCGACATCGACTCGCTGATCCTCGTCGAGCTCGGCCTCGTCCTCCGCAAGGAGATGGGCGTCGTGCTCCAAGAGGGCGAGCTGAAGTCGACCCACACGATCGACGACGCGGTGACGGTCATCGAGGCGAAGGGCCCGCGGGTGTGAGCGCCACCGCCATGGACCGCGCCGTGTCGATCACCGGCATGGGGCTGGTCACCCCCGCGGGCTCCGGTGTCGAGGACAACTGGCGGCGCGTCACCTCCGGCCTCTCCGCGGCCGCCACGGACCCCGCGCTCGACGGCGCCGAGGTCGACTTCTCCTGCCGCGTCCCGGACTTCGACGCCGACGCCCTGCTCGGCAGGCGCACGGCGTGGAAGCTGGACCGCTTCGTCCAGCTGGCGCTGGTGGCGGCGCGGCAGGCCGTCGCGGACTGCGGCCTGGACCCCGCCTCCTGGGACGGGACACGGGTCGGCGTGGTGCTCGGCAACTCCCTGGGCGGCACCGCGACGTTCGAGAAGCAGCACCGCACCTTCTACGACGGCGCCCCCGAGGACGTGTCACCGCTGATGGTCCCGATGGGGATGGTCAACATGGTGGCCGGTTACGTCGCCATGGACCAGAAGATCCTCGGCCCGAGCCTGGTGACCGCCACCGCGTGCGCCTCCGGCGCCTCCGCCGTCGGCATCGCCCGGGACTGGCTCGCCGCCGGCCTGTGCGACGTCGTCCTGGCCGGCGGCACCGAGTCGGCGCTCAGCCCGGCGACCCTGACCGGGCTCTCCCGGATGGGCGCGCTCTCGAGCCGCCGGGACGATCCGGGCGCGGCGTCGCGCCCGTTCGCCGCCGACCGGGACGGCTTCGTGGCCGGCGAGGGGGCCGCGGTGCTCGTCCTGGAGCGGGAGCGGGACGCGCGGGCCCGGGGCGCGCGGACGTACGCGCGGATCACCGGCTTCGGCGCCTCCTCGGACGCGTACCACGCCACGGCCCCGCACCCGGACGGCGCGGGGCTGGAGCGGGCGCTGCGCACGGCCCTGGCCGACGCGGGGGTCGCCCCGGGCGACGTGGGCCACGTCAACGCCCATGGCACGTCGACGCCGATGAACGACCTGGTCGAGGCGCGGGCCCTGCGCCGGGTGCTCGGCACCGGCCCCGCGGTGACCTCCACCAAGGGCGTCACCGGCCACACCCTGGCCGCCGCCGGGGCGATCGAGGTCGCCTACACCGCCCTGGCGCTGCGCCACGGCTCGGTGCCGCCCACGGCCAACGTGCGCGAACTCGACCCCGAGGTCGACGTCGACGTGGTCACCGGCGGCGCCCGGACGGTGGGTATGGACGTGGCGGTCAGCACCTCCCTCGGTTTCGGCGGGCACAACGCGGCACTCGTGCTCACCGCGGTCTGAGACCGGGGCGGGGCACTCCCCGCCCCGCCCCGGGCCACTCCACCACCATCCGACGAACACACAAGGAGAGCGCGTGCGCACGCGTCAGTTGAGCGGTACGGGTCCCCTGGTCGGCGCCATCGGCCTCGGCTGCATGGGAATGAGCTGGGGGTACGCGGAGTCCCGGCGCGACGACGAGCTGTCCGTGGCGGTCATCGAGCAGGCACTCGACTCGGGTGTCACGCTCCTCGACACCGCGGACGTCTACGGCGACGGGCACAACGAGACCCTGGTGGGCCGGGTGCTCGCGCGCCGCCGGGACGAGGCCGTCGTGGCCACGAAGGTGGGCATGGTCGTCACGGACCTGGCCACGCGCGCGATGCGCCGCGACGGCTCGCCCGCGCACATCCGGCGCTCCGTGGAGGCCAGCCTGCGGCGCCTGGGCACCGACGTCATCGACCTGTACTACCTCCACCGCGTGGACCCGGCCGTCCCCCTGGAGGAGTCCTGGGGGCAGCTGTCCGAGCTCGTGCGCGAGGGCAAGGTGCGTGGGCTCGGCCTGTCCGAGGTGACCGTCGAGGAGGCCGATCGGGCCCACCGTGTGCACCCCGTCTCGGCCGTCCAGTCCGAGCTGTCCCTGTGGACACGGGACGCCCAGGCGCCGGGCACGGACGTCGTCGGATGGTGCGCCGCCCACGGCGCCGCCTTCGTCCCCTTCGCCCCGCTCGGCCGGGGCTTCCTGACCGGCTCGTTCGAGCGGCCGGACTTCGAGGAGGGGGATTTCAGGGCGACCAATCCCCGTTTCGGCGACGCCGCGTTCGCCGCCAACCTCCGCATCGTGGAGGCCGTCCGCTCCGTCGCCGCCCGGCACGGGGCGACCCCCGCCCAGGTGGCCATCGCCTGGACGCTCGCCCGGGGCGAGCACGTCATCCCCATCCCCGGTACCAAGAACCCGCGTTACCTGGCCGACAACATCGGCGCCGCCGCGCTCCGGCTGAGCCCCGCGGACCTGGCGGAGCTGGACGCGGTGCCCGCGCCCGTCGGCGACCGGTACTGACCCCCGGCGGGCCTGCCGGTCGCCGGCCGGCCCGCCCCGGAAGGCAGGAACCCCATGACAGCGAGCACGACCGGCACCGCCGCGGTCGTCGGACTCGGCGCCGCGGGCGCCGGACTGGCCCGGCGGCTGGCCGCCGCCGGCATCCGCACCATCGGCGTGGAGCCGGACGCCGCAGCCGCCGCGCGCACCCGGCGCGCACTTCCCGCCGGGGCGGAGGTGACGGCGGACCTCTCCGCCGTGGCCGCCGCCGATGTGATCCTGGAGGCCGTACCCGAGCCCGAACCCGCCAAGCGCGAGGTGCTGGCCGCGATTTCCCGCCACCGCCGGGCCGGCGCGCCCGTGGTGACCACGGCGCTCACCACGCCCGCGGCCGAACTGGCCGACGCGGCGGGCGGCGAACTGCTCGCCCTGCGCTTCGCCCGCGCCGACCGGCTCGACGCGGCCGAGCTGGCCCGCGCCCCCCACACCTCGGACGAGGCCGCGGCGAGCGTCGCCGCGCTGCTGGACCGGGCCGGGGTGAGGACGCACACCGTGCCCGACGTGCCCGGTTCCCTCGCCCCGCGGCTGCTCTTCGGCTTCCTCAACCAGGCGGCGTGGATGCGCCACGACGGCTACGCGGACCGGGACTCCCTCGACACGGCGGTACGCCTGGGCTGCGGCTGGGCCGAGGGGCCGCTGGAGATCCTGGACGCCATCGGCCACCGCACCGCCGGGGACATCCTGCGCGGACTCCACCGGCGCCTGGGCGACCGGTTCACGCCGGCCCCGCTCGGCACGGACACGGCGGACACGACGAACACGGCGGGCGCGACGGCCCGCCCGCCTGAGGGCGGCGCCGGTGAACCGGCGGACTCCGGCGGGACCGTCGCCGTCATCGGCTCCGGCACGATGGCCACCGGGATCGCCGAGGTGTTCCTGCGCGCCGGCTACCGCACCGTGCTCGTGGCCCGCACGGAGCGGAAGGCCGTCGACGCCCGGGAAGCCGTCGAGTTCGGGCTGCTGCGGGCCGGCGCCGACGAGGAGCGGCTCGCCGAGAGCCTCGGCCGGTGGACCGGCACCACCGATCTCACGGCGGCGGCCGGAGCGGAGGTAGTGGTGGAGGCGGTCGTCGAGGACCTCGGCGTCAAGCGCGACCTCTTCGCCCGGCTCGGCGCGCTGTGCGCCCCCGGCACCTTGCTGGCCACCACGACCTCCAGCCTCTCGGTGCGCGACTGCGCCGCCGCCTCCGGGCGCCCCGAGGACGTCCTGGGCCTCCACTTCTTCAATCCCGCGCCCGCCATCGAGCTGGTGGAGCTGGTCCGCGGCGAGCACACCGGCGAGGCCGCCCTCGCCCGGGCCCGCGCCGTCCTCGCCCGTCTGGGCAGGACGGGTGTGGAGTGCGCCGACCGCACCGGCTTCATCGTCAACGCCCTGCTGTTCCCCTACCTCAACGACGCCCTGGCCGCGCTGCGGCACCCCTCGGTCACGCCCGCGCTGCTCGACTCCGTCATGAAGTCCGTCGGCGGACAGCCCGTCGGCCCCACCCGGCTCCTGGACGTCGTCGGCGCCGACGTCGCCCTCGAAGTGCAGCGCCGCCTGTACGAGGACTCGGGCCGGCCCGGACTGGCCCCCGCCGGCCTGCTGCGGAACCTCGTGGACCACGGGTTCCTCGGCCGTAAGACCTCCGGCCGGGGCGTGCGCGCCTTCCTGGCCGACGAGGCCCGGACCGGCACCGTCTGACCGTCCCCCAGGGCCGTCCACGCCGTCCTTCCGGCACAGCACTTTCTTCTTCCCCAGCGAAATCGCCCATCACTTGAATCACATCAAGGAGCATGCGATGTCCGTTATATCCCTTTCCTCTGCCCACCGGCGCAAGCTCGGCTACGCAGCGCTGGCCACCGCGCTGTGCCTGACTGCGGCCGGCGCCGCCGATGCCGCCCCGCAGGCCGCCCCCGGCCCGATCACCAGCGAGACCCTCTCCGAGGGCGATTCCGGCCTTCCGTTCAAGGTCGACGCCGACGGCCCCCGGCACCTGGTGTACCGCAAGGCCGTCATCCCCCCGGGCGCCGCCACCGGCTGGCACTACCACGTCGGAGCGGAGATCGCCGTCATCAAGTCCGGGACGCTCACGCGTATCAACGGCGCCGACTGCACCGTCCGCGCCATCAAGCCCGGCGACGCCCTGGTCGAGCCCACCGGCCCCGACGAGGTGCACTACGGCGTCAACCGGGGCACCGAGCCGGTGGTGCTCTACATCACGGACGTCCTGCCGGCCGGCGCACCCTTCTCCAAGCCCGCGGCCGACCCGGGCTGCCCCACCGCGAAGTGAGCGCCCCGACCGAGCGGACGGCCGCCCCCGGCGCCGTCAACGCACCGGTGGACGTGGCCTTCTTCGACGTGGACGAGACCCTGCTCACCTTCAAGAGCATGTTCCGGTTCCTCGCCCACCACTTCGCCGAACGCGGTCTGCCGCCGGACCGCGCCCGGCTCGCGGAGGAGGAGCTGCGCCTGCGGGCCGCCGAGGGCGTCCCCCGGGACGAGACCAATCGCGACTACTACCGCAACTACGCGGGCCGTCCGGTGGCCGAGGTGACGGCCCACGGCCGGGCGTGGTTCGCCGCGGAACTGGCGGCCGGCGGCGCGCTGCACGGCCCGGCGGTGGCGGCCCTGAGCCGCCACCGCGCGGCGGGGGCGCTCACCGTCCTGGTGTCGGGCTCGTTCCCGCCCTGCCTGGAGCCCGTCCGTGAACTCCTGGGCGCCGACCTGCTGCTGTGCAGCGAGCCGGAGATCGAGGCGGGCGTCTACACGGGCCGGCTGCCGACGCCCATGATCGGCCCGTACAAGGCGGCCGCGGCCCGCGAGCTGATGGCGCGCCGCGGCATTCCGCCGGAGCGGGCCGCCGCGTACGGCGACCACGCCTCCGACCTCGCCCTGCTGCGGGCCGTGGGCCATCCCGTGGCGGTGGGGGACGACGCCCGGCTGGGCGCCTACGTCCGGGAAGTCGGGGGCGGACGGCTCCCGGGGATCACCGGCTGACCGGCCGGACCGGCCGGACCGGCCGACCGGCGGGTCCGCCGGGGAGGGAAAGCCCGCACGGCGCGCTCCCTCCCCCGGTGGGCCCGCCGCCCTACCGGGCCGCGCCCGACAACGCCAGGAACTGCTCGTCCGGTTCGTCCTGGAGCATCACATGGTGGAGGGTGTTGACGCTCGGGGAGGGCGTGATGCCGAGTGCCTCCCCCATCCGGCTGCGCAGCCGCTGGTAGACCTCCAGCGCGGCCGCCCTGCGGCCCGCCCCGTACAGCGCGCGCATCAGCTGCGCGTGCACGTTCTCGTGGTACGGGAACTCGGAGGCGAGCTCCGTGGCCTCCTCCACGGCCTCCTGCGACCTGCGCATCCGCAGCAGCGCCTCCACCAGCAGCTCCCGGGCGCCCAGGTGCAGTTCGCCCAGGCGCTCGGCGTACGGGGCGAGGATCCTGCCGAGGCGTACGTTGCCGAGGGGCTGTCCCCGCCAGCGGGAGAGCGCCATTCTGAGCAGCCGCTCGGCCTCCGCCGCATCACCCTGGGCGACGGCCTCGCGGCCGCGCTGGACGAACAGGTCGAAGGCGGGCTTGTCCCACTCGTCGTCGTCGACCCTCAGCACATAGGTGTTCCCGTCCGTCATCAGCCGTTCCGCCGCGACCTGTTTGACCGTGGTGCCACCGGCCTCGGCCATGGTGCGGCGGATGACGCCGATATAGGTCTGGAGGGCGGTCATGGCCGTGCGCGGCGGGCTGCCGTCCCAGATCTCGTCGATGAGCGTGGGCATGCTGACACGCTGCCCGGTGCGCAGCAGCAACAGGGCGAGGGCCTGTCTCTGCTTGGGGGCGGTCGGTGTGATGTCCCGTCCGTCGATGCATAGGGCCAGGTTTCCGAGGGTGCGAAATTCCATAGCGTCTTCCCGAGTGTGAGTCGTGGAACGGGCCCTGAGGGCTGGTCGCACGGATCAGGTGCCGGGCGTCCGTTCGTGAAGCCGGGAAACGGACGCGGTAGCGGTCCGGGCGGCTTCCCGTCTGTCGAGACAGGGCGCGGCGTACGCACATGGCAGCGCCCACGGCGGGAGGGAAGGGCGGCCGACGTCGTCGGCGGCCGCGGCCACGATTCGCCTGTCCGGCGCGGACCCGGACAGCAAACCCTTGCGGTGTCGCGCCTGACCACGCGGCGCGCATCGAAGCCCTGGCACGGTCACCGTGCCCGGGACAGAGCGAGCGGACGCGTCATGACCCGGCAAGGCCGTCGCGGGCGCGCACGCCACTCTCATCCCCCCGTTGACAGCGTCTGTCCAGACTTGCGTCGCTGTCTGTTGCCGATTTTCCCACTGACCGGTGAGTTCGGACAACAGACCTATGCGCTTCGTTAGCTACCTTGCAATGATCGAGCCATGGTGAAAGATTCCGACATTCTCGATGAAGACGACAGACGCGTGGTCGCGGCTCTCCAGATCAGTCCGCGGGCCGGAGTGGGCGGAATCGCGCGGATCCTGGGGGAGCACGAGCGCACCGTCGGCCGGCGGGTGCACCGGCTCATCGCCTGGGGGGCCATCCGGCCGACGGCGGTCTACGACACCATGCGGTGCGGCCTGGGCAACGCTGTTCAACTGCGTCTGGAGACGGAGGGCGGGGCGCTGGAGGAGGTGGCGCGGGCGCTGGTCCAGCGGGACGACCTGCGCCGGGTCGTCGCGGTCAGCGGGCGCAGCGACGTGCTGTGGTGCGAGATGATCGTGGCGCACCGGCCGGGCCTCCACACCCTGACGGCAGAGGGGGTTCCGGGGATCCCCCGGATCAGGAAGGTCGAGGTGCACACCACCCTCAAGACCTTCCTCACCGCGGCCGAGTGGCGCGTGCCGGTGCTGACGGCGGAGGAGGAGACGGCGCTGCGCAACTGCGCGGTGCGGCCCCTCCCCGATCCCGCGGACCGGTACGAGCTGACCGCGACGGACCGGCGGGTGGCGGAGAAGCTGATCAGGAACGCCCGGGTCAGCCTCACCGACCTGGCGCGGGAGCTGGGTTTCTCGGTGGCGACGGCGGGCCGGCGCGTCACGTCCCTGCTCGAACGGCGCATGCTCTATTTGCGCACAGAGGTCGAACCGGAGCTGCTGGGCAGGCCCGTCCAGGCTCAAATGTGTCTCAAAGTGCACCCTGCGGCGCTGGAGACCGTCGGTGTCGCGCTGGCCTCCTCCCCCGAGGTGCGCTACTGCGCCGCCGTCACCGGCACCCAGAACCTGATCGTGGAGGTGTGCCTCGAACACGAGGCGGATCTCTACCGCTTCCTGAGCGAGCGGCTGGGGAGCATTCCCAACATCACGGATGTCGCCACGGAGATCATCACCCATGCCTACAAGCGGGGATTCGTGGTCAAACCGGCAAGGAGGACGGAATGTTGAGGCAGCCGGAACGCGGAGGGGCGGGCGACCCGGTGGGATCGCCCGCCCTGAGTACCGCGGGATGGGGCCCTACGAGAGGGTGTCCGCGGTGACCTCGTTCTTCGGCGCGGCGAGCGCCGGGCCGTCCGTCGCGGGCTGCCGTGCGGGCTCGCGGAGCATGACGTAGATGGCCACGGACAGCACCGCGCAGATCGCGGCGCTCGCCCACAGGACCACGTGCCAGGCGTCGGTGAAGCCGTCGGTGACGAAGTCGAAGAAGCCCGGCCGGACGTTCTCCGGGAGCTTCGACAGCGGTCCGGTGAGGTCGCCGGAGTTGACGCTGTTGGCCAGTTCGACGGGCTCGCCGCGGTAGGCGGGGAACCGGTCCAGGCCGTCGTTCAGCCAGTTCTGCATCAGGTTGACCAGGGCCGAGCCGGCGGCCGCGATGACGACGGCCTCGCTGCCCAGGCGGAGGGTGTTGAGGAACCCGGCCGCCGTTCCGGTGGCCTCGGGCGGGACGACGTCGAGCACCGCTCCGTCGACCAGGCCGAAGTTGAGCCCCAGCCCCACGCCGAGCGTGATCAGGGGTCCGGCCAGCGCCGCGGCGCCGACGCCGGGCTCCAGCACCAGGGCCAGCCACGCCACGCCGACCGTCAGGCACACCAGGCTCGCGGCGAACACGGCCCGGTTGCTCCAGCCCCACTTCACCAGCCGGCCGGCCAGCAGCGGGGTGATCAGGATGGGCAGGGTCATCAGCAGCATCATGGTGCCGGCCGCCTGGCTGCTCGACTTGTTCGCGACCAGCAGGTAGTTCGGCAGCAGCGGCAGGAGGATCACGAACGCGAACGTGACGACCACGGGGATCAGGCACAGCGCCATGAACCGGCCGTTGCGCAGCAGCTTCAGGTCGAACATGGGGTGCGGTACGCGGCGCTCCACCAGTGCGAAGGCCGCCATCAGCAGCACCGAGCCCACCAGCATGCCGAGCACTCCGGCGCTCGCCCAGCCCCACTGCGGGCCCTCGACCATGCCGAGCATCAGCAGGAAGAGGCTGCCGACGAAGGTGACGGTGCCCGCCCAGTCCACCTTGGCCGCCGACTCGTTGCGTGACTCCCGCATGAACGGGATGGCGAACAGCACCAGCACCATGAGCAGGGCGTGCGCCCCGTAGAACGAGCGCCAGCCGAGCGAGTCGGCCAGCACGCCCGCCACCATGGCGCCCAGGGCGAGCCCGGCGCCCGTGGCGATGCCGACGGCGGCGAACGCCTTGGTGCGGGCCGCGCCGTCGAAGGTGGTGGCCAGGATGGAGCTGCCGCTGGTCAGCAGGGCGGCGGCGCCGACGCCGGCCGCGCCGCGCACGAGGTCGAGCAGGATGATGTCGCTCGCCACGGCGCTCACCAGCGAGGCGACCGTGAACACCACGGCGCCGGCCACGAACATCCGCCGCCGGCCGATCAGGTCGGCCAGGGCGCCACAGGCCAGCATGAAGCTCGCGAAGGTCAGGTTGTACCCGTGCACCACCCACTGCAACGCGTCCAGCGACGCGTGGGTGTCCTGACCGATATGAGGGAGCGCCACCCCCGACCCGGTCACCGAGGTCGGCAGGATCAGCAGTGTCAACAGCACCGCGCACAAGGTGATCCCGGGACTTGTCCGGCGTGTGCGTTCGGTTAACAGGGCATCCACTTCGCGTGCTCCTTCGTCACTCGCGCGTCAGCGCAGGGCTTCGGCTCGTACTTTCAGGGCGGCGTTCATCAGCAGGAAGCCCTCCTCGATCCGCCAGATCATGCCGCCGGCGAAGGGCATCGTGAGGCCGCCGAAGTCCTCCCGCTGGCGGAGCCGCACACCGGTGGCGGTCTCCTCCAGGAGGAACTCGTGCCGGGCCCGGAAGACGGTGGCGTGCCGGATGATCCCGGACCACTGGAGGTGCCGGTTCTTCTCCACCACCGTGACCGTGGGGGTGTGGACCTCCTCCCGCGGCTTCGCGGGGCGCTGCATGCGCAGCCACAGCTGCTGACCGGCCTCGGCCTTGCCACGGGCCTCCAGGATGAAGGGATTCCACTCGCCGTAGCGGTCGAAATCCACGATGACGTCCCACACCGTTTCCAGGGGAGCGTCGATATTGACGAACGTCTCGATGGACCGCATGTCCTGTCCTGACTCCTGTTCGAAGGGATCGCCGACGGGCCGCCGGGGCGGCGCGGGAACCTACGCGGGGATGGCGTTGACGACGCCGCCGTCGACCAGGAGGTCGACGCCGTTGACGAAGGCCGCCGCGTCGGAGGCCAGGAAGGCGACGGTCGAGGCGACCTCCTCCGGGGTGCCGACCCGCTTCTGCACCGACTGGGCGGCGCTGTCCTCGCGCGCCTCGGTGGTGGGGACGGACTCGCGGAACATGTCGGTGTCGATGTAGCCGGGGCTGACCGAGTTGACCCGGATGCCCCGGTCGGCGAGGTCGCTGGCCAGCGTCTTGGCCAGGTTGGCGACCGCGGCCTTGGTCGCCGCGTAGAGGGAGCCGATGGCGAGGCCCCGGTGGAGGGTCCAGGAGGCGTTGATGACGATGGACCCACCGTCGCGGAGCAGCGGCAGGGAGCGCTGGATCGTGTAGAAGACGCCCTTGAAATTGGCGTCGACGACGTAGTCGACGTCCTCCTCGGTGAACTCCTCGATCCGCTTGAAGACCCCGACGCCCGCGTTGGCGAACACCACGTCGAGGTGGCCGAACCGCTCGCGCACCGCGTCCGTCAGTCGCGCCAGGTCGGCGGGCTTGGAGACGTCGGCGGCGACGGTCAGGAGGCGGTCTCCCCCGTCGAGCCGCTCGGCCGCGAGCTTGAGCCGGTCCTCGCTGCGCCCGGTGATGACGACCTCGGCGCCCTCGGCCAGGAGGAGCTGGGCGGTGGCGAAGCCCATGCCGGTGGCGCCGCCGGTGATCAGGGCGACCTTGCCGTTGAAGCGTGCCGCACCCGCAATGTTCAGCGTCATGAAATACCCGAATCGATCGATGGGGGATGAAATAAGTTCCACCCCGCGCGAGAAGCCACCTTCGGGGGTTGGGCGGCTTTCCGCGCGGGGCGGGGGGTTGATCACACCCACCATCGTGCGCGGTATTACCCGGACATGAGTAGAGCCAACTTATGGTGGTGTCATGACCACCACCCACACGACAGCAGCCGACCGGACGGAGCAGGTGCCTCAGAGGCGGGAGGAGCTGCGGGCGTTCCTGCGTTCGCGCCGTGCCAGGGTGCGGCCGGAGGACGTCGGTCTTCCGGGACGCGGACTGCGGCGTACGCCCGGTCTGCGCCGCGAGGAGGTCGCCACCCTCGCCGGTATAGGAGTCTCCTGGTACACCTGGCTCGAACAGGGGCGGACGATCAACGTCTCGGACTCAGTGGTCGAGTCGATCGGCCGTGTGCTGCGCCTGGACCACGCCGAGCGGGCCTATCTCTATCAACTGGTCGGGCTCAGGCCGCCGGAGGAGAAGATCCTCGAGAACTCCGCGCTCATGCACGAGCTGGAACGGCTGGTGGACGCCTGGTCCCCTTATCCCGCCTATGTTCTCGACCGTTGGTGGAATTTCGTCATCATCAACGAGTCGGCACAGGCGGTTTTCGGACTGCGGGGATACGGGCAGAACTGCCTGATCTCCTTCTTCACGGACGCCAAGTACCGGTCGTTCTTTGCGAACTGGGACACATTGGCGCCGCAGGTCGTGGCCGATTTCCGGGGGTCGGCCGCGGCCTATCCCGATGACGGCCGGTTCACTGCCATCGCGGCCGAGCTCAATGCCCGGAGCCCGGAGTTCGCGAAACTGTGGGACCAGCACGACGTGCGCAAGGAGTCGAACGGCACGAAGGCCGTGCTCCATCCGGTGCTCGGCGAGATGACCTTCGACCATCTGGTGCTCCACCCCTCCAGCCGGCACGACCTCCGGGTGACCGTGCACCTGCCCCGGGAGGGATTCGAGGCGAGGCGCCGGCTGGAGCGGCTGCTGGAGTCCCAGCCGGCGAGCTCTCTCAGATGTCTGTGAACCTCAGATGTTGGTGAACGCCAGCTTCGCGCCCAGGGCCACGAACGCCCCCGCGAAGGTGCGCCGCATCCAGGTCATGACCTGCGGGCGGGAGATCACATGGTCGCGGACCGAGGCCGCGAGGAGCCCGTAGCCGACGAAGATGACGAAGGTCATCAGCATGAAGACCGCGCTCAGCTCGATCATGCGCGGCACCGGGTGCGCTTCGTTCGTGCTGACGAACTGCGGGAGGAAGGCCAGGAAGAAGATGGTCAGCTTGGGGTTGAGGATGTTGAGCAGGACGCCCGTCCAGATCACCCGCACCGCGGACGGCGGCTCGCCCGCCTGCTCCTCCACGCTCAGGGTGCCCCGGTCGCGCCAGGTGTTCCAGGCGACGTAGAGCAGATAGGCGACGCCCAGGAACTTGAAGGTCTGGAAGGCCAGGGCGCTGGTGTGCATCAGGGCGGCCAGGCCCATGATGGTGGCCGCCATGTGAGGGACGATGCCCAGGGTGCATCCGAACGCGGCGACGATGCTCGGGCGGAAGCCGCGCGAAAGGCCGGTGGCCAGCGTGTAGAGAACGCCGGTGCCGGGTGAGGCGGTCACGATTAAGGACGTGACCAGGAATTCGATGCCCACGGGCCATACTCCTCTTGCTGCTGTCTGTGTCGAGTGACGATACGTTTCTACCGGGTCAGCAGGGCCCGCGTCGCCGTCTCGATGTCCGGATCGCGCATCAGGCTCTCGCCCACCAGGAAGGTGGAGATGCCCACTTGGGCGAGCCGGGCCAGGTCGGCGGGGGTGGACAGACCGCTCTCCCCCACGATCACCCGGTCCTTCGGCACCTTCGGTGCGAGGCGTTCGCTGGTGGCGAGCGTCGTCTCGAAGGTGTGGTGGTCACGGTTGTTGATGCCGAGGAGGCGGGAGCGCAGGCGGGTCGCCCGCTCCAGCTCCGTCTCGTCGTGCACCTCGACCAGGACGTCCATGCCGAGGTCGAACGCCGTGTCCTCCAGGTCCTTCGCCGCCGCGTCGTCGACCGCCGCCATGATGATCAGGATCGCGTCGGCGCCCCAGGCCCGCGCCTGGACGACCTGGTACGGGTCGTACATGAAGTCCTTGCGGAGCACCGGGAGTTCCGTCGCCTCGCGGGCCGCGACGAGGTGCTCCGGGCCGCCCTGGAAGGACGGGGTGTCGGTCAGCACCGACAGACAGGCCGCGCCCCCGGCCTCGTAGGCGCGGGCGATGAGCGGCGGGTCGAAGTCGGCGCGAATCAGGCCCTTGGACGGGCTCGCCTTCTTGATCTCGGCGAGCAGGGCGTACTCGCCCCGGGCCACGCGGTGTTCGACGGCGGCCAGGAAGCCGCGCGGGGCCGGGGCGGCGGCCGCCTCGCGTTCGAGGGACGAGAGGGGGCGGTCGCGCTTCGCCCCCGCGATTTCCTCACGCTTGGCCACTTCGATCCTTGAGAGGAAGCCTGGCATCCGATTAAGCCCCTTCGCTTCGGTGGGAATCATGTCGGTTGGATTCCGCTATCAGTCGTTCCAGCCTGCGGTGCGCTTCCCCGCCGTCGATCGACTCCGTGGCGAGCTCCATGCCGTCCTTCAGGTCCTTCGCCCGGCCGCCGACCACGAGTGCCGCCGCGGCGTTGAACGCCGCGATGTCGCGGTACGGCCCCTTCTCCCCCGTAAGGACGCCGCGCAGCGCCTCCGCGTTGGCCCGCGCGTCGCCGCCTTTGAGCGCCTGCGGGGCCACGCGCGGCAACCCCACGTCCTCCGGGCTCACCCGGAAGACCCGCACCGTGCCGTTCTCCAGCGAGGCGACGGTGGTGGGCCCGGTGGTGGTGATCTCGTCGAGGCCGTCCGAGCCGTGGACGACGAAGGCGCGCTCCGAGCCGAGTTCGCCCAGCACCCGCGCCAGCGGCTCGACCCACTCCTCGGCGAACACGCCGACCATCTGGCGCCGTACGCCCGCCGGGTTGGTCAGCGGCCCCATGAGGTTGAAGACGGTGCGGGTGCCGAGTTCGACGCGAGTGGGATGGACGTGCCCCGTCGCCGGGTGGTGGTCGGGGGCGAACATGAAGCCGATCCCGGCCGTGTCGATACAGCGCGCCACGTCCTCGGGCCGCAGGTCGATCCGGACGCCCAGCGCGCGCAGGACGTCCGCCGCGCCGCTGCGCGACGACAGCGCCCGGTTGCCCTGCTTGGCCACGGGTACGCCCGCCCCCGCGACGACGAGCGCCGCGCAGGTGGAGATGTTGTACGAGCCGGACGCGTCCCCGCCCGTGCCGAGCAGATCCATCGCCCCGGGCGGCGCCGCCACCCCGCGCATCCTCGCCCGCATGGCGATCACCCCGCCGGTGATCTCCTCCACGGTCTCGCCGCGCATCCGCATCGCCATCAGCAGCCCGCCCATCTGGGAGGGCGTCGCCCGGCCCGCCATCATCAGGTCGAAGGCGCGGGCCGATTCGTCACGGGTGAGGGTGGCGCCGGTCGCCACCTTGCGCACCAGGTCCTTGAACTCGTCGAACCGGGCGTCGTCAGAGCCGCTGTCCATGCCCCTGCCTCTCCTCCTGCCTCCACACGCCGCCGCTGCTCACCGGCAGCGACTGGTCCCAGTCGAGCTCGACGTTCTCCCGCCGGTACGGCGTCTCATCGGTGATCGCGGTGTCCAGGGTGCGGGCGAAGAGATGGCCGCTGTGAACGGCCGCCGCGATGATCCCCGGCCCCAGGCAGTCGCCCAGCCGGACGACGCGCCGGATGCCCGCCGCGCCCAGGGCGTCCTCGCCGTACGCGCGCAGCCCGGTGTACAGCTCGTCGCGCGGCACCATGCCGGTGACCAGGACGAGCGCGTCGGCGGTCACGACCGTTTCCCGGCCCGTGTAGACACAGGCCAGCGTGGCGGTACCGGGCTCGGCCCGCAGGAGCGCCGTCGAGGTGTGCACGGCCGCGCACTTCTCCATCACCCGCCGCTGGACGCGCTTCTGCTCCGCCGTGAGCTGCGTGAACGACGACACCAGGCTGTCGGGCGTGACGAACGTGACCTCGCAGCCGTGCTCGGCGAGACGTTCGGCGATCACTCCGCCCATGTAGTAGTGGTCGTCGTCGAAGACGACGACCCGGCCGGACGGCAACCGGCCGGCCATGATGTCGTCCGGCGTGAAGACGGGGGTCCCGGCCGGTATCTCCATGGGGAAGTGGTGGTAGCGGCCCACCCCGTCCGCCCGCCACGCGGCGCCGGTGGCGACGGCGACGAGCGAGCACTCGGCCTCCAGGGCCATCCCGGCGGTGATCTCGTTGTCCGGCAGCAGCTGGACGTTGGGCATCCGGCGCAGCTGCGTGAGCCGCCAGTCGCGTACCCGTGCCCACTCCCCCAGGCCCGGCAGCCGGCTCTCCAGGGTGACGCGGCCGCCGAGTTCGCGGCGGCGGTCGGCGAGCATCACGTCGTAGCCGCGCTGGCCCAGGGCGCGGGCGGCCTCCAGGCCGGCGGGGCCGGCGCCGACGACGAGGACGGTGTCGTCGGTGTCCTTGGGCGGGATGTACTCGGGGTGCCAGCCGCGCCGCCACTCCTCGCCCATGGTGGGGTTCTGGGTGCAGCGCATCGGCACGCTCGCCTTGTCGCCGGCGACGCAGATGTTGCAGCCGATGCACTCGCGGAGGTCGTCGAAGCGGCCTTCCTCGATCTTCCTCGGCAGGAAGGGGTCGGCGATGGAGGGGCGGGCCGCGCCGATCAGGTCGAGCGTGCCGCCCTTGATCATGGAGACCATGGTGTCGGGCGAGGTGAACCGGCCGACGCCGACGACCGGTTTGCTGGTGACGCTCTTGACGAACTTGACGTACTCCGCCTGGAAGCCCTCGTCGCTGAACCGGGACGTCTGGCCGTCGTTGTCGAAGTTGCTGAGGTTGACGTCCCAGAGGTCGGGGAGCTCGGCGAGCATCTCGACGACGTCGCGCCCTTCGTCCTCGGAGCCGATGCCGCGCGGCCCCATCAGCTCGTCGACGCCGAAGCGGACGGCGACGGCGCAGGTGTCGCCGACGGCCTCCTTGGCGTCCTCGATGAGCTCGCGCAGCAGCCGGGCGCGGTTCGCAAGGCTGCCGCCGTATTCGTCGGTGCGGTGGTTGTGGCGGCGGGAGAGGAAGTGGACGGGCAGCGTCATGTCGTGGCCCGCGTAGATGTAGACGATGTCGAAGCCCGCGCGCTTGGCGTTGAGCGCGGCCGTGCGGTGCCAGCGGCGGACGGCGCGGATGTCGTCCTTGTCCATGGCCCGGGCGGTGATGGGGAGGTTGCCCCGGACGGCCTTCAGGCTCGGGGCGATCGGTATCGTCCGGCTCTCCAGATTGCCGACGTAGGAGCCGTTGTGGGCGAGTTCGACGCCGGCGAGGGCGCCGTGCCGGTGGATCTCGTCGGTGGCCCGGGAGAGATAGGGCAGGTCCTTCTCGTCCCAGATCCTGATCTCCCGCTGGTGGTTGCCGGAGTGGTGGACGTCGCACTGCTCGGTGACGACGACGCCCCAGCCCCCCTCGGCCTTCACGCCGCGCATCGCGGCCATCGAGCTGGGGAAGGCCCGGCCCATGCCGTTGCAGTGGGGCACCTGGTAGAAGCGGTTCTTCGCGGTGACCGGGCCGATCCGTACGGGTTCGAAGAGGATGTCGTAGCGGGCGGGACGGTGAGGCATGTACGTCTCCATGCGGGGCGTCGTGGGACGGGGCGGTCATGCCGGGCGGCCCGGTCATGGCGCTGACCGGGCCGCCCGTCCGTGCCTCAGGCCGTGCCGGAAGGATTCAGCGGTGGCCGGGAGCCGAAGATCGCGCTGCCCACCCGCACATGCGTGGCGCCGTACTCGACGGCCGTCGCGAAGTCCGTGCTCATGCCCATGGAGAGCAGGTCCAGGCCGTTGTGGGCCGCGATCTCCGTCAGCATCGTGAAGTGCGGCTCCGGCGGCTCATCAGCCGGCGGGATGCACATCAGCCCCACGACGTCCAGGCCGTGGGTCTCCCGGCAGTCCGTCAGGAAGGCGTCCGCGTCGTCCGGCAGCACACCGGCCTTCTGCGGCTCCTTGCCCGTGTTGACCTGGACGAACAGCCGGGGCTTACGGTCCTGCCGGGCGCACTCGCGCGCCAGCGCCGCGGCGAGGCCGGGCCGGTCGACGGAGTGGATGACGTCGAAGAGCGCCACCGCCTCCCGGGCCTTGTTGCTCTGGAGCGGCCCTATCAGGTGCAGTTCGAGGTCCGGACATCGGCTCCGGAGCTCCGGCCACTTGGCCTTGGCCTCCTGGACCCGGTTCTCGCCGTAGACCAGGTGGCCGGCCTCGACGGTCCGCTCCAGGATCTCCGGGGGCACGGTCTTGGACGCGGCGACGAGCGTCACGGAGCCGGGCTCGCGGCCCGCTCGCGCGCAGGCCTCGGCGACGGCCCGTCGTACGTTCTCGAGTCCGGTGGTGGGGTCGGGGGTGGGGTCGGGGGTCGGATTCATGCTGTCTCCTCATCTCCTCGCGCGGAATCCCCTCGCTCGGAATCCCCTCGCGCGTACGAGAACTCCAGCCGGCGATCCGTGGTGTCGATCGGCCGGGCGGCCACGATCCGCACCCCGGCCTCCGGCAGCCCCGCCGTCAGCTCCCGCTCCAGCGCCGCGAGGTCCTCGGCGGCCGTGGGGTGGAGCGCCTCCGCCACGATGAGCGCGCGGTCCGTCTCCTTGGAGACGACGGACAGGGCGCTCTGGCGGAAGGTCCAGCGCCGGGAGTGGGCGTGGCCCGCCACGTCGGTGAAGACGATCTCCTCGGGGGCGGGGTGCTCGGTCTCGCCCTGGAAGGTCCGGTGGACCTCCGAGCCGTCGGCGTGGCGGACCGTGATGCCGTCCGTGACCTTGTCGCAGTCGAAGACGGCGATGGGGATGGCGAAGGCCATGGAGACGACGTTGAGGTAGTCGACCAGCGGGTGGAAGCCCGGCAGGTTCCGCTCCTTGCGGTAGCGCCGGAGCAGTGCCTCCGAGGCGCACCGGTACTGGGTCGGCTTGAGCCCCATCTTCGAGAACGCCTCGCGCCAGGCGGCGATCTCCGGCATCGCGGACTCGCTCGCCGCGGCCAGCCGCTCCTCGACGCGCGCGGTGAGCGCCTCCCGGCGCTCCCGGCCGCTCTCGTGGCCGCTCGTCATCCCGAGGACGCCGTCGACGGCCAGGGTGACCGCGCGCAGGCGCGGGTGGGCGTTCCAGACCGGATCGGCATGCGTGAAGTACATGGTTCTGTCCCTGCTCGCTGTACGGGTGGACCGGTGGGGCCGGAGGGCGGCGCCGCCGGTGGTCGCCGTCCGGGGACGGCGCCGCCGGCCGGCGCCCCGCGGGTGGTGCCCGCTACGGGTAGAACCGCTTCCGGTCCCACTCGCCTTCCGGCTTCTCCCTCGTGAATACCAGCCGGTCGTGCAGCCTGAACGGTTTTTCGGTCCAGAACTCCACGTAGACGGGCCGGACCCGGTAGCCGAGCCAGTGCGGCGGGCGCGGTACCTCGCCCTCGCCGAAGCGGGCGGTCTCGCGGGCCACGGCGGCCTCCAGCTCGGTGCGGTCGGCCAGCGGCCGGGACTGGAGGCTGGCCCAGGCGCCGATGCGGCTGTCCCGGGCGCGGGACGCGAAGTAGGCGTCGGCCTCGGCGTCGGTGACCTGCTCGACCGGGCCCCGGAAGCGCACCTGGCGGCGCAGGGACTTCCAGTGGAGGGCGCCGGCGGCCCGCATGTTGCCGGCGAGCTCCCTGCCCTTCTGGGACCTGCTGTTGGTGTAGAAGACGAACCCGTCGGCGTCGAACCCCTTGAGCAGCACGATACGGACGTCGGGCAGTCCGTCGGCGTCGGTGGTGGCGATCGACATGGCGTTGGGGTCGTTGACCTCGCTGGCCTCGGCGTCCCGGAACCACTCACGGAACAGCTCGATGGGGGCGTTCACTTCGTGCACGGAACTCACTCCTCGACTCAATTCCTCGCGGAGAACGCGCGTCAGAGCTTCACGGCCTGCTTCTCGTCGAGCAGATGGCGCCACTTGTCGAGGTCGCCACCGCGGGCGGTGATCAGGTGCGGCGTTCCGGCGGTGTCCACGAGGACTTCCGCCGCCGGCGGGATGTTGAGGAATTCCATGTGTTGCGTGGCACAGTAGGCGCCGACGTCGAGGATCAGCATGTGGCTGCGGGCGTCGACGCCCTCGGGCACCCGGTACTCGCCGGGCAGGATGTAGTCGTGGCGCAGGATGCTGCGGCCGCGCAGCGCCGCGTCGACACCGCCGGTGCCCGCGGGGATCTCCTTCATGTCCCCGTCGAGGAAGACCACGTTGTGGCGGCGGTCGCGGAGCTGGGCCGAGGGCATCAGCATCCGGGAGCCGTCGGTGACGACGAGGCTGCCGACGGAGTTGGTGATGACGTTGCGCTCCACGCTGAGCAGGAGGGCTCCGGTGTCGGCCAGCACGTCCCGGGCCGGCTCGAAGAGGAACTTCACGTCCTCCGGGATGCCCATCCGGTCGGCGCTCGCCCGCAGCGCCTTGAAGTACTGGCCCCAGTCGAAGTGCTTCTCCGTCTCGTCCCACTTCTCGTAGACGAAGCCGTGGCCGCCCGCGAAGTTGATGGAGTGGGCCTTGGGGAAGTGGGTCTGGAAGATGGTGAACATCGTCTCGATGATGCCGACCATGTCATCGAGGGAGTTGCCGCTTCCGCAGTAGACCTCGAGGCAGTCGAGGTCGCGCCCGTGCCGTTCCAGCAGGTCCGAGAGGTCCTTGAGCTCGCTGAGCTTGATGCCGGGCTTACCGGACTCGAGGCTGTCGATCCGGACGCTGATCGAGGGGGCGTCGTTGCGCAGCGAGTGGGAGACCTCGTCCAGGCTGGAGAGGAAGGTGGGGTAGCCCGCCCGGTCCCAGAAGCTGATCTCGTCGTCGGAGACATGGCCCGGGGAGACGATGAACTTGTCGAAGCCGAACTTCGTGAGGAGCTCGTACTCGCTCGGCAGCTGGAGCAGGACGCCCACGCCCAGGTCCTGGAAGGGCCGCAGGACATGGGGGTTGGAGTTGGGGAAGAAGGGGACGTAGAGCTCGACGCGGGAGCCGATACCGGCCGCCTCGGCGGCGCTCTGTATGCGTCCTATGTTCTTGACGATCTGTGCTTCGCTGTAGAGGAAGACCGGTGTCCCCACTTGTTCGGCGATCGGTCGCAGATCGACCTCGCCGAGCCAGGTACCGGTCAACCTACAGTCGCTCTGACAGTCGTTCGCGGACATGTCGCCGCCTCACTCTCTGGATACCGAAGTTCCTGACCGACGCTCTTGCCGTACACGGACGTGCGAAGTGCAAGGTGGTGCGAGGTTCTCGGGTGCTGGAGATGGTGAGCTTCCGGTTCGCGGACAGGCCGGAACCGCGCGGCGCGTCGAGGGCGCCGCGATCCACTGGAGGGTTGTCAGGGGAATATGCCAGGACAGACGTTCGACGGCCGCGCTGGCGTTCGAAGTCTACACGCGTGGGCCGGAGTTGGCCCTGGACCGACGGCCGAAATCATTCCACCGAGCGGGTGACCTGCATGAACTCCCTGATCAAATACGGGTCCTTTACCCCGCGCCGCACTTCCACGCCGCTGGAGACGTCCACGCCCCAGGGGGCCGTGGTGCGGATGGCGTCCGCCACGTTCCCGGGGTTCAGCCCCCCGGCGAGGATCCAGCGGCCCGCCGGCGGGGTGAAGCTCCCGGCGGACCAGTCCCACGGCTCACCGGAGCCGGGGGCCGGGGCGTCGAGCAGGAGGAGGTCCTCCCCCAGCTCGCCGGGGACCGGCGGCGCGCCGTGGCAGGAGGTGGCGCGGATCAGCGTCCAGCCGTCGGGCCGCAGCTCCGCGTAGTGCGCGGGCCCCTCGCCGCCGTGGAGCTGTACGGCCCGGACGCCCGAGGCCCGCGCCAGCGCGCGCACCTCGGCCACGGGCTGGCCGCGGAAGACTCCGACGGTCAGAACGTGCCCGGGCACCCGCTCGGCCAGCGCGCGGGCGAGCGCGGGGTCCACCGTGCGGGGGCCGCCCGGCGCGAAGACGAAGCCGATCGCGTCGGCCCCGGCCTCGACGGCCGTGTCCACGTCCTCGGCCGTGCGCAGACCGCAGATCTTGACGAACAGCGGCGTGCGCGACGCCTCCGACGCGCTCGAACCGTTCACGCCAGTCACGCTGAACCTCTCCCATCGCCGGACCACCCGCGAACGTACAGCACCCCACGCCCGGTGCACAGGGCCGGACGCCTCCTTGCCCTGGGGGACTCCAGTGGCGTCACCGGCCGGTGAAGAGGTTGCGCACCCGGCGCCGGGTGCGGCGCCGGGACCCGTAGTCGTCCTCGTCGCTCCCGTTGTCGTCGTCGTCCGGGCCGTGCAGCACGGTCCAGCTGACGGCGGAGACGGCGGGCTCAAGCGAGAGCCTGCTGACGGCCTCCTCCAGGAGGCTGTCGTCCCGGCGCTCGGTGCTGATCTCGGCCGCGACCGTCACCTTCCCCGCCGTCTCCGCGTCCCGGCTGTGCACCGAGCGCAGCGTGAAGCCGGGCCGGGTCACGGCCTGGACGACGAGCGTCCGCACGTGCGCCTCCTCGGGCTCGGTGCAGACCACCTCGAAGTGGTAGTCGGTGACCACCTCGGCCCCGCCGTACGCCCCCCGGTCCAGCCCCCGGGCGAGCGGGCGCAGCAGGGTGTTGGCGCCCACCACCCCGACCGTGCCGAGGGCGGCGAGGACGTACAGCCCGGTGCCGGCGAGAGCGCCGACGGCGGCCGAACACCACAGCGTGGCAGCGGTGTTGAGGCCGCGCACACTCAGCCCGTCGCGCATGATGACACCCGCGCCGAGGAAGCCGATGCCGGAGACGATCTGCGCGGCGACGCGTGAGCCGTCGTAGCCGGTGGTGCTGGTGGCGCTGCTGAAACCGTAGGTGGAGAGCAGGACGAAGAGGGCGGATCCGGCGGCGACGAGCGCGTTGGTGCGCAGCCCCGCCATTCTGGCCCGCCACTGCCGCTCCAGCCCGATGATCGCACCGAAGCCCAGTCCGGCTCCGATGTTGGCCGCGAGCTGCCACTCGTGAACCATGGCCATGATCCGCCCCTCCTGTGTCCGTTGTGTCGATCTCTTGTCGGCCCTCTTATCGGCTGCTCACAGCCAGGTGTTGAACCGGCGGATGTACCAGGTCTTCACCCCCTGGGTCAGCAGGCAGTAGGCGAGCAGGGTGCCGGCGAGCCACGGGAAGTACGTCAGGGGCAGCGCCTGCATCCCGAGCACCCCGGCGAGCGGGGAGAACGGCACCCAGACGCCGAACGCCATGACCAGCGCGGTCATCACCAGCACGGGCGCGGTGGCCCGGGACCGCACGAAGGGGATCTTCCGGGTGCGCAGCATGTGGACGACCAGGGTCTGGGTCAGCAGGCCCTCGACGAACCAGCCGGACTGGAAGAGCGCCTGGTGCGCCTCGCTGTTCGCCCCGAAGACGTGCCACATCAGCAGGTAGGTGGTGATGTCGAAGACCGAGCTGGTGGGCCCGAGGACGAGCATGAAGCGGCCGATGCCCTTGGCGTCCCACTTGCGCGGCTCGCGCAGGTACTCCTTGTCCATCCGGTCCCAGGGCGTGGCCAGCTGCGAGATGTCGTAGGCGAGGTTCTGCACGAGCAGCTGCATGGCCAGCATCGGCTGGAAGGGGATGAAGGCGGAGGCGACCAGGACGGAGAAGACGTTCCCGAAGTTCGAGGAGGCCGTCATCTTGATGTACTTGATGGTGTTGCCGAAGGTCTGCCGACCCTGGAGGACACCCTGCTCCAGGACCATGAGGTCCTTCTCCAGCAGGATGATGTCGGCGGACTCCTTGGCGATGTCGACGGCCGTGTCGACGGAGATGCCGACGTCGGCGTCGCGCAGCGCGGCGGCGTCGTTGATGCCGTCGCCGAGGAAGCCGACGGTGTGCCCCTCGGCCTGGAGGGCACGGACGATCCGGGCCTTCTGCACGGGGTTCGCCTTGGCGAAGACGGTGGTCGTGGCCGTCAGCTCGCGCAGCGCGGCGTCGTCCAGCTCGTCGATCTCCGTTCCGGTGACGACGCGGCCGACGTCGATGCCGACGTCCGCGCAGACCCGGGCGGCGACCAGCTCGTTGTCGCCGGTGACGACCTTGACCGCGATGCCGTTGTCGGCGAGCGCCTGAAGGGCGCGGGCGGCGTCCTTCTTCGGCGGGTCGAGGAAGGCGAGGAAGCCGATGAGGGTGAGCTCCGCCTCGTCGGCGACGGTGTACGTCTCGCGCTCGGCGGGCGTCGTACGGGTCGCGACGGCGAGGACGCGCAGGCCGAGCCGGTTGTTGGCCTCGGCGGTCAGGGCCGCCTCACGGCGCAGCGCGTCGGTGAGGGGGACGCGGACGCCGCGGTCGGTGATGTGGGTGCAGAGGGCGAGGACCTCCTCGACGGCGCCTTTGGTGATGAGGACGTGTTCCGCGGCAGGACCATTGAGATCGTTCCGGGCGAGGACGACCGACATCCGCCGGCGGGCGAAGTCGAAGGGGATCTCGTCGACCATCGTGAAACGGGCGTCGACGACAACCTCCTCGGCTTCGAGCACACGGTCGATGACGGCCTGGTCCAGCAGATTGCGCAGCCCGGTCTGGAAGTGGCTGTTGAGGTAGGCGTATTCGAGTACCTCGCTGTCCTCGCCGCCCCGGACGTCGAGGTAGCGGTCGAGGACGATGCGGTCCTCGGTGAGGGTGCCGGTCTTGTCCGTGCAGAGCACGTCCATGGCGCCGAGGTTCTGGATGGCGTTGAGGCGCTTGACGACGACCTTGCGGCGGGACATGGTGACCGCGCCGCGCGCCAGGTTGGTGGTGACGACCATCGGCAGCATCTCGGGGGTGAGGCCGACGGCCACGGCGATCGCGAAGGTGAAGGCCTCGGCCCAGTCGCCCTTGGTGAAGCCGTTGATCGCGAAGACGAGCGGGACCATGACGAGCATGAAGCGGATCAGCAGGTAGCTGACCTTCTTCACCCCCGTGTCGAAGCTGGTCTCGGGCCGCTCGCCGACGAGGGAGCCGGCCATCGAGCCGAAGTAGGTGTCCGAGCCGGTGGCCACGACCACACCGGTGGCGGTGCCGGAGGTGACGGAGGTGCCCATGAGGGCGAGGTTGTCGGCCTCGACGGGGTCGGGTGTCGTGGACTGTCCGTAGTCGTGCGTACGCGTGTCGGCCTTCGGGGTGGGCAGCGACTCCCCGGAGAGCGCGGCCTGGCTGATCATGAGGTCCTTGGCCGTGAGCAGCCGCAGATCGGCGGGGACGAGATCGCCGGCGGCGAGCCGGACGACGTCGCCCTTGACGACCCGGTCCATGGGGATCTCGACGGTGGCGGGCGCCTGGTCCCGCCCTGCCCGGCGCTGGACGGCAGTGGTGGTGGTGACCAGCGCGCGCAGCGCGGCGGCGGAGGCGGCGGACCGGTACTCCTGCCAGAACCGCAGCAGGCAGCTGATCAGCACCATCGCGCCGAGGATGGGGATCTTGGGGTCGAAGGGCTCCTCGTCGGCGACCTGGAGCCACTGGGCGTACATGATCACGACGAGGGCGGTGAGGATCAGGATGAACGGGTTCCAGAAGGCCCTGGCCAGCTGGGCGTACCAGCGGGGGCCCCGGTCGTGGGCGACGACGTTGGCGCCGTCGCGCTCCAGACGCTCCCCGGCCTCGTCCTGCCGCAGCCCCTGCGGGGTGGCGCGGACGTCCTGGAGCACCTGGGCCCCGGGCAGGGCGCTGTACCGGGCGAGCCGCTCGGCGACGGCACGGGTCCCGGCCTCGAGCTCGGCGGCCTTCCGCTCCCGGCGGGTACGGCCCGGCGGTGCGAGCTTCTGGGGGGTGAGGGTGGTGTTGGTCATGGCGGAACCTCTCTCCGGGCATGACGGCATGGCGGCGGGGCGCGGAGCCGTGCCGTCGCACGGAAAAGTGGGCGTGAAGATATGACGGCCTGACGCGCTTCAGACAGCGCGAAGCACCCGTGTTCGCGGGTTCAGGCAAAGAAAACGGCCGACAACGGCCTACTGGAGAAAGGGGAATCACACGCGACAGCGAACAGACCGTGGGCGGTCTGTCACCGAGGGGCGAACGGCCGACGTGTCAGCGGAAATACGGCGTCAGCGGGCCGCGCGCGGGAGAGGTGCGCTGTGGCGAGGACTTCCCTCGGGACTCCGACTGGTCATCCCGATCACCTCCTCGCTCGTACGGACAGCGCAGGTACCGCCGACGTACACGCCGAAGCGGGCCGGAACGGCACCTTCGGCACCCAGCATGCCACAGGTGCCACGGGGGGCCACCCGTTCGGGGTAATGATCCCGCAAAGCGCTGCGGTGCCGTTTTCGACGGCCGGCGGCGCGAGCAGCCCGTACGTGCCGGGCGGGTCGACGTGGTGCGTCGGGGGTACGCCGAGGTCGTCGTACCGGACCTCTCCGCCCACGAGGACATCGTCCGCCTGGTCACGAACGGTCATCACGACGGGCGGGCCGGCGCAGTCCAACAACGCTCACGATGACGCCCGGCACGGCCAGCACGAGCGCGAGGATCACGTCGCCCACGCCCAGCCCGCCCACGAGGGACGTGTCCGCGAGCACGACGAACGGTCCGGTCAGCAGCAGCCAGGCGCCGCCGAAGAAGGCCAGGAACCGCCGGCGGGACCCGGCCGCCGCGCATATCGCCACCCCGGCCAGGAGCCAGGAACCGGCCAGGCGCCACAGCAGCGAACTCCCTGCGGACGGCAGGTAGTCGGTGGCGTGGCCCCGGACCTCCACGCGGGTCACGGTGCCGTGCCACAGGCGGACGTCGGCCGGGGTGCCGCGCCGCGCGGCGTCGTACGTGTCGCCGTCCACCGTCAGCCAGACGGTGTCCCGCCCGTAGCGGACGCGGAGCCGTTGTTCCTCGGGCGGGCAGCCGTCGCCGGGGCAGCCCCTGGTGCCCATGCCGACGACCTCGCCCTTCACCTGCTCGAAGCAGTCGGCCCCGGCACTCGCCGGGTGACCGTCGGCGGGGCACGGTGACGCCCGTTCGTACGCCGCCCGGCCCCGGTACGCGTCCTCCACCCACGACGGGACGTGGACGAGACCGATAACGGCAGCCGCAAGCACCACCACCCGCACGCACACCTGGGCCCATCTGGGCATCGCCGCACTCCCTCCCCCGTACCGCCGATCGCACGAAGCGCTCAGCGTAGGAGAACGGCCCGGCCCGTGTCCCACCCGTCGTGATGGATCGAAACCTCCCCGTCCGCCAGCGGAATTCCCGATCCCCCGCGCCGCAGCGCGATGATTTCCGCTGCGATGGAGAGGGCCGTCTCCTCCGACGTCCGGGCGCCGAGGTCGAGGCCGATCGGGGAGCGCAGCCGGGACAGTTCGCCGTCCGTCAGTCCCGCTTCGCGCAGCCGCGCCAGCCGCGCCTCGTGCGTACGGCGCGAGCCCATCGCGCCCACGTACGCGACCGGCAGGCGCAACGCCCGTTCCAGCAGCGGGACGTCGAACTTCGCGTCGTGCGTGAGGACGCAGACGACCGTACGGGCGTCGACCGTCGTCCGGTCGAGGTAGCGGTGGGGCCAGTCGACGGCCACCTCGTCGGCCTCCGGGAAGCGCGCCCGCGTCGCGAAGACGGGGCGGGCGTCGCACACCGTCACGTGGTAGCCGAGGAACTTGCCCGCCCGCACCAGCGCCGCCGCGAAGTCGATCGCCCCGAAGACGAGCATCCGGGGCGGCGGCACACTGCACTCGACCAAGAGCCGCACCGGCTCCCCGCAGCGCGAGCCGTCCGCGCCGACGTCGACCGGGGCCGTACGGCCCGCGTCCAGCAGGGCCAGCGCCTCCCGGGCCGCCGTCGCGTCCAGCGCGGGGCCGCCGCCCAAGCCGCCCTCGACCGTGCCGTCGGGCCGTACGAGCAGGGCGCGGCCCGGTGTTCCGGGCGGGCCCGTCACCACCCGGGCCAGCGCCAGCGCCTCGCCGCGCGCGGCGGCGGACATCGCCGAGGCCGACGTCCCGTCCCGCCGTACCGGGGTCACCAGCACGTCGATCTCGCCGCCGCACATCAGGCCGACGGCGAAAGCGTCCTCGTCCGAGTAGCCGAATCGTTCCAGCACCGGCTCCCCCGTACGCAGCGCCTCGCGGCACAGCTCGTACACCGCGCCCTCCACGCATCCTCCGGATACCGAGCCGACGGCCGTGCCCTCGCTGTCGACGGCGAGGGCCGCGCCCGGTGGGCGGGGCGCGCTGCCCCGGACGGCCACCACCGTGGCCACCGCGAAGTCACGGCCCTCCGCGCACCACCGGTGCAACTCCGAGGCGATGTCCAGCACGACAGAACCCCCTACTTCACGCCCAGCCACTGCTCGATCGGGTGCAGGGCGAAGTAGCCCGCGAAGACCAGGGTCAGCACCCACATGAAGAGGCCCGGCTCGCGCCAGCGGCCCTGCCCGGCCTTGATGACGGTGTAGGCGATGACGCCGCCGCCGACGCCCACGGTGATGGAGTACGTGAACGGCATCAGCACCACCGTCAGGAACACCGGGATGGAGACGGCCCGGTCCGTCCAGTCGATGTGGCGGGCGTGGCTCATCATCATCGCGCCGATGACGACCAGCGCCGCCGCGGCGATCTCGCCGGGGACGATCCTGGTCAGGGGCGTGAAGAACAGGCACGCCGTGAAGAACAGCCCGGTGACGACGGACGACAGGCCCGTACGGGCGCCCTCGCCCACGCCCGTCGCCGACTCGACGAAGACCGTCTGGCCCGAGGCCCCGGCCACCCCGCCGATCGCGCCGCCCGCGCCGTCGACGAGCAGCGCCCGGCTCAGGCCGGGCATCCGGCCGCGCTCGTCGGCGAGTCCGGCCTCGGTGCCCACGCCGATGATCGTGGCCATGGCGTCGAAGAACCCGGCCAGGACGAGAGTGAAGACGATCATGCCGACGGTCACCCCGCCGACCTTCCCCCAGCCGCCGAACTCGACCTGGCCGAAGAGGGAGAAGTCGGGCATGGAGACGGCGCCGCCGGTGAGTTTCGGGGCACCGTTCTGCCAGGTGCGGGGGCCGAGGCCGAAGGCCGCGTTCACGACGACGGCGAGCACGGTGCCGGCGACGATGCCGATGAGGATCGCGCCGGGCACGTCCCGCGCCTGGAGCATGAAGATCAGCAGCAGGGTGACGCAGAAGAGCAGCACCGGCCAGCCGGCCAGCTCGCCCGCCGGCCCGAGGGTGACCGGTCCCCCGGACTTCGCGGCGTGCACGAAGCCCGCCTTGACCAGGCCGATCAGGGCGATGAACATGCCGATGCCCATGGTGATGGCGTGCTTGAGCTCCAGCGGGATGGCGTTCATGACGCGTTCGCGCAGCCCAGTGAGGACGAGGGCCATGATGACGACGCCGTAGAGGACGCACATGCCCATGGCCTGCGGCCAGGTCAGCTGGGGCGCGACCTGGGTGGAGAGCACCCCGGAGACCCCGAGGCCCGCCGCGAGCGCCAGCGGAACCCTGCCGATCAGGCCCATCAACAGGGTGGACAGCGCTGCCGCGAAGGCCGTCGCCGTGATCAGGCCCGTCCGGGCGAGGGTGTGCCGCTCGGCGTCCGGGCCGGACAGGATCAGGGGGTTGAGCAGGAGGATGTAGCTCATCGCCATGAACGTGGTGACGCCGCCGCGCACTTCGCGACCGAGCGTCGAACCGCGTTCGGAGATGTGGAAGTAGCGGTCGAGCGGGGACCGTCCGGCGGGCGGACGCGAGCCCGCGCCCGCGTCCTCCGCCGTGGTCCCGGGCCGCACGGATGCATGGGTCATGGTGCCTGCTCCAGTCCAGATTCCGGTGGGGGCTGCACGACCCGGGGGACGGCCCGAGACGACAAGGGGAAATCAGGTGCCTGTCAGGTGTTCCGGGCGGACCGGGACCCGGGCGAGGGCCAGGCCCGTGGCCTGCCGGATCGCCGCCACCACGGCCGGCGTCGAGGAGAGGGTGGGGGCCTCCCCCACTCCGCGCAGACCGTACGGGGCGTGGTCGTCGGCGAGTTCGAGGACGTCGACCGGGATGGCGGGCGTGTCGAGGATGGTGGGGATGAGGTAGTCGGTGAAGGAGGGGTTGCGGACCTTCGCGGTCGCCGGGTCGACGACGATCTCCTCCATGACCGCGAGGCCCAGCCCCTGTGTCGTACCGCCCTGGATCTGGCCGGTGACGGACAGCGGGTTGAGCGCCTTGCCGACGTCCTGGGCGCACGCCAGCTCCACGACCTTGACCAGGCCCAGCTCGGTGTCGACCTCCACGACCGCCCGGTGGGCGGCGAAGGAGTACTGGACGTGCCCGAAGCCCTGCCCGGTGCGCCGGTCGAAGGGCTGGGTGGGGCGGTGCCGCCACTCCTCCTCGGCCTCGACGACCTCGCCCTCCAGGACGTCCACGAGCGTGGCCAGGACCTCGCCGCCGTCGGTGACCACCTTGCCGTCCTCCAGCAGGAGTTCGGCGGTGGCCCACGCGGGGTGGTAGGTGCCGAAGCGGGCCCGGGCCAGCTCCAGGACCTTCTCCCGCACCAGCTCGCAGGCGTGCTTGACCGCGCCGCCGGTGACGTACGTCTGCCGGGAGGCGGAGGTGGAGCCGGCGGAGCCGACGCGGGTGTCGGCGGGATGGATCGTCACCCGGGCGACGCCGAGCTCGGTCCGGGCTATCTGGGCGTGCACGGTGACCCCGCCCTGGCCCACCTCGGCCATCGCGGTGTGCACGGTGGCCACGGCCTCGCCGCCCACCACCTCCAGCCGGACGCGGGCGGTGGAGTAGTCGTCGAAGCCCTCGGAGAAGCCGACGTTCTTGATGCCGACCGCGTAGCCGACGCCCCGGACGACCGATTCGCCGTGGGTGGTGTTGGACAGGCCGCCCGGCAGCGCCCGGACGTCCGGGTCGCCGCCCGCCGACTCCCACTGCCGGGCCGGCGGCAGCGGCATCGCCTTGACGCGCCGCAGCAGTTCGGCGACGGGCGCGGGCGAGTCGACGACCTGGCCGGTCGGCATCACCGCCCCCTGCGCCATGGCGTTGCGGCGGCGGAATTCGACCGGGTCCATGCCGAGCGCGGCCGCGAGCTTGTCCATCTGCGCCTCGTAGGCGAAGCACGCCTGGACCGCGCCGAAGCCGCGCATCGCCCCGCAGGGCGGGTTGTTGGTGTAGAGGGCGAGGGCCTCGACGTCGACGTGCTCGACGACGTACGGGCCCACGGCCAGGGAGGCGGCGTTGCCGACGACGGCCGGGGAGGACGAGGCGTAGGCGCCGCCGTCCAGCACGATGCGGGCGGTGACGTAGACGAGGTCGCCGTCGCGGGTCGCCCCGTGCTCGTAGCGGAGCCTGGCGGGGTGGCGGTGGACGTGGCCGAAGAAGGACTCGAAGCGGTTGTAGACCATCTTCACGGGCCGGCCGGTACGCAGCGCGAGCAGGCAGGCGTGGGCCTGCATGGACAGGTCCTCGCGGCCGCCGAAGGCGCCGCCGACGCCGGAGAGCGTCATGCGGACCTTGTCCTCGGGCAGGCCGAGGACGGGGGCGATCTGGCGGAGGTCGGCGTGGAGCCACTGGGTGGCGATGTAGAGGTCGACGCCGCCGTCCTCGGCGGGGACGGCGAGCCCCGACTCGGGGCCGAGGAACGCCTGGTCCTGCATGCCGACTTCGTACTCGCCGGTGACGACGACGTCGGCGCGGTCCTTCACGGCGGACACGTCGCCGCGCACGATCGGCTGGCGGTGGACGATGTTGGGGTGGGGGACGTGGGGGGCGTGGTCGTCGGTGCGGCCGGGGTGGAGGACGGGGGCGCCGGGGGCGGTGGCGCTCGTCTCGTCGGTGACGACGGGCAGGGTCTCGTAGTCGACGTGGATCTTCGCGGCGGCGCGGCGGGCGGTCTCGGGGTGGTCGGCGGCGACGAGCGCCACGGGCTCGCCGTGGTGGCGGACGACGCCGTCGGCGAGGACGGGGGTGTCCTTGATCTCCAGCCCGTAGCGGGTGGCGGCGGGCAGGTCGGCGTGGGTGAGGACGGCGTGGACGCCCGGGGTGGCGAGGGCCTCGGCGACGTCGAGGGAACGGATGCGGGCGTGGGCGTGGGGACTGCGCAGCGTCACGCCCCAGAGCATGTCCTCGTGCCACAGGTCGGAGGCGTAGGCGAATTCGCCGGTGACCTTGAGGGTGCCGTCGAGGCGGAGGGCGGACTCGCCGATGCCGCCCTTGGTGGCGCCGGTCTGGTCGCCGGTCTGGGTGAGTCCGGTGGGGGTCGGCTCGCGCATCGGGTCAGCCCTCCGCCGCGGTGCGGGCCGCCGCGAGGCGGACGGCGTCGAGGATCTTCTCGTATCCGGTGCAGCGGCACAGATTGCCCGAGAGGGCCTCGCGGATGTCGGCGTCGGAGGGGTCGGGCCGGTGTGCGAGCAGGTCGTCGGCGGCGACGAGGAGTCCGGGGGTGCAGAATCCGCACTGGACGGCGCCTGTGTCGACGAACGCCCGCTGGACGACGGAGAGTTCGCCGCTGTCGGGGTCGGCGAGGCCCTCGACGGTCTCGACGTCCCGGCCCTCGGCCTGGCCCGCCGCCACGAGGCAGGCGCACACGGGGACGCCGTCCAGGCGCACCGTACAGGAGCCGCATTCGCCTTGTTCGCAGGCGTTCTTGGAGCCCGCGAGGCCGAGCCGCTCGCGCAGCACGTACAGCAGGGACTCGCCCTCCCAGACGTCGTCGGCCTGCTGGGTGCGTCCGTTGACCGTGAACGTCACGCGCATCGCGCTTCTCCCTCCGCCGTTGTGTACGCGTCCCACACCCAGCCGAGGGTGCGGCGGGCCATGACGCCGACCGCGTGGCGGCGGTAGCGGGCGCTGCCGCGCACGTCGTCGATCGGGTTGCAGGCGCCCGAGCACAGCTCGGCGAACTGCCGTACGGCGGACGGGGCGATGGGGCGCCCCGACTCCCAGAGGCCGTCCTCCTCCAGGACCGCGGCGAGGAAGTCCTCGGCGGCCCGCGCGCGCACCGGGGTGGGCGCGGCCGAGCCGATGCCGGTGCGGACCGTGCGGCTCCCGGGGTGGAGGGCGATGCCGAAGGCGCAGACGGCGATGACCATGGCGTTGCGCGTGCCTACCTTGGAGAACTGCTGCGGCCCGGTGGCCTTGCGGACGCGGACGGCGCGGATGAGCTCGTCCGGGGCGAGGGCGTTGCGTTTGACGCCGGTGTAGAACTCCTCGACCGGTATCAGCCGGGTGCCGCGCACCGACTCGGCCTCCACCCGGGCCCCCGCGGCGAGCAGCGGGGGGTGGCTGTCGCCGGCCGGGGACGCGGCGCCGAGGTTGCCGCCGACGCTGCCCCGGTTGCGGATCTGCGGGGAGCCCACGGTGTGGGCGGCGAGGGCGAGGCCGGGCAGCGGTGTGCGGAGCTCTTCGAGGATGCGGGTGTACGGGACGGCGGCGCCGAGGCGGATGTCGGGGCCGTCCTCGTCCCATTCGTGGAGTTCACCGATGCGGGTGAGATCCAGGAGGTGTGCCGGACGGCGGTGGTCGAAGTTGATCTCGACCATCACATCCGTACCGCCCGCGATGGGCACGGCCGTGGGGTGCTCGGCCTTGGCGGCCAGCGCTTCCTCCCAGGCGGCGGGGCGCAGGAATTCCATGGGCGGTCTCTTCTCGAGGGGGGCTGCTGGTCCTGTGTGATGTCCTGTTCACGCGGCGCACCGCCAGTACAGCGACGCGTGACCGGCGCGGTGCAGTCACCGAAAACATGAAGCTGGTTGGCTGGCCAGGGCCCCAGTCTTGTAGATTCGAACGAAAGACGGGATGCAGAAACCTCACTGCATTCCACGGGTTACCTGAGGACAGATCGGCGGCGACGAGGATGCGGCTGCGCGCACTGCTGGAGACGGACGCGCTGGGCCTTCGGCTGCTCGGCGGCGAGGACGAGCTGGACCGCACCGTACGCGGCGTGATGACCACCGACCTGCGCGACCCGAGCCGCTATCTGTCGGGCGGCGAGCTGGTGCTGACCGGCCTGGCCTGGCGGCGCGACCCGGAGGATTCCGAGCGGTTCGTACGGATCCTCACGGCGGCGGGCGTGGCCGGGCTGGCGGCGGGCGAGGCGGAGATCGCCTCGACCCCCGACGATCTGATCGCGGCCTGCGCCCGGCACCGGATGCCGCTGTTCTCCGTCGACGAGACGGTCTCCTTCGCCTCGATCACCGAGCACGTCGTCCGGCAGGTCTCCAGCGAGCGCGCCGGGGACCTGGCGGCCGTCGTGGACCGCCACCGGCGGCTGATGACGGGCGGCCCGGCGGGCGGCGGCCCCGAGGTCGTCCTGGATCTGCTCGGCACCGACCTGGACCTGCGTGCCTGGGTGCTCTCCCCCACCGGTCGCCGGATCGCCGGCTCCTCGCTGGCGGACGCGGGTCCCGGCCTGTCCGCCGAGACGGGCGCGGCCCTCGCGGGCGAGCACCTGGCCGCCTCGCGCACCGGCCGGCGCGGCCCCCACCGGGTGACCGCCGGCGGCAGCACGTACTCGCTGTTCCCCGTGGGCGGCACCGCCCGCGCGGCGTCGGCGGCCGACGTGCGCGAGACGGTCCTGTCGGACTGGCTGCTGGCCGTCGAGGCCGACGCGGGCGACTGGCCGGCGGAGCGCCTGGACCTGCTGCACGGGGTCACCCAGCTGATCGCCGTCGAGCGGGACCGCCGCGACGCGGCCCGCACGGTGCGCCGCCGGCTCGCCCAGGAGGTGCTGGAGCTGGTCCAGGCGGGCGCCGCGCCCGCCGAGATCGCGGCCCGGCTGCGGGTGGCGGCCCCGGTGCTGCTGCCCGGCCTGGGCACCGCCCCGCACTGGCAGGTCGTCGTGGCCCGGGTGGAGTGGGAGGGCGGCGACGTCCCCGGCGGCCCGGTGGCGCAGGCGCTGCTGGAGGAGGTCCTGGTCGACCAGGACAGCACCGGCCCCGAGCCCACCGACCGGATCGCCGTCGCCCACACGGGCGATGAGGCCGTCGCGCTGGTGCCGCTGCCCGCCGTGGTCACCGGGCCCGACGAGCCGCTGACCGGCGCGGGCCTCCACGCCGACGCGCTGCTCGCCGCCGTCCGCGAGCCGCTGGAGCGCGGGCTCGACGGCGACGGGCGCCTCACCTTCGGCGTCAGCGCCGCCGTGCACTCCGCGGAGGGGCTGCGCGGCGCCCTGGAGGAGGCCCGGCACGCCCGCCGCGTCGCCGCCGCGCGCCCGGGCCGGGTGTGCGCCGCCGGCCACCAGGAGCTGGCCTCGCACGTCCTGCTGCTGCCCTTCGTCCCGGACGACGTGCGCCGCGCCTTCACGGCCCGGCTGCTGGACCCCCTGCGCGACTACGACCGGCGCCACCGCGCCGAGCTCATCCCCACGCTGGAGGCCTTCCTCGACTGCGACGGCTCCTGGACGCGCTGCGCGACGCGACTGCACCTGCACGTGAACACGCTGCGGTACCGGGTGGGGCGCATCGAGCAGCTGACGGGGCGCGATCTGTCCCGGCTGGAGGACAAGCTGGACTTCTTCCTGGCACTGCGCATGAGCTGAGAACCCCTGCGTCCCTCCCGGTGACCAGATGAGCGGAATCCTGCTCATGAAGCCGATCATCCTTGGGTAGCCTTCGCCCCGGAGTTTGTGAATTGGTTCACACCTGACCCTTGGCCGCGCGCGGTTCGCCGTGCTGTGATCGAGGCAGGCTTCCAGCTCGACGGCGCGCTTGGGGAGGGCACTGTGGCGGAGACCGCCATGCGGAATTCTGGGTTGTCGGAGCCACACGTCCCGGGGGACGGCCCCCTCGAACACGCCGTCTGGCGGCTGCGGTCGCGGGCCTGCTGGGAGGACGCCGCCGCACTGCTCGCCCCCCGCGCCACGACCGAGCCGGGGGCCGCGCTGCGGCGGACGGCGGTGCTGATCGAACGGTGCGTGTTCACGGCGGAGGGCTGGGCCCCGGCGGAGGCCGCGCTCCGCGAGGCGGAGGCCCTCGCCACGGACGACGAGGCGCGCGGCGCGGCCGCGTGCGAACGGGGCCACCTCGCCTACGCGTCGACCCTGCTGGGCGTACGGGACCGGGCCGACGAGGCACGGTCCGCGCTGGGCCGGGCGGCGGCCCTGCTGGCCCCGCACTCGCCGACCCGTCCGCTGCTGGACTTCCGCCGCGGCCTGATCGCCCAGCACCTGTCCGGCAACCCCTCCGACGCCACGGCCGTCTTCCAGCGCGCGCACACGGGGGCCGCGGCGCACGGGCAGCGACTGCTGCTGTCCTTCACCTGGCGCCACGTGGCGGCGATGGCCGAGCACGACGGCGACCTCCCGGCGGCGCGCCACGGCTTCGCGGAGTCGCTGCGCATCCGCGAGGAGCTCGGCTACCTCGTCGGCATCGCCCCCGCCCTGGCCTCCCTCGCGGCGGTCGTCGCCGACCCGGAGGAGGCGGAGCGGCTCCGGGAGGAGGCGCGACGACTGGTGCGGCTGCTGGGGGGCGTGCCGGGGTGGCTGGCGGAACAGCTCCGCCACTGACGGCCGCGCCTCGGGCCCCACTGCCGAGCAGACTTCGCGGGCTGCGGACTCGATCCGCGCACGGATCACGTCGGCGATCTGCTGCCACACCGGAGGCCGTCCTGGCCCCTGGCCGCCACCCCGGGGATCGGGGCCCGGGGATCGGACACGGACACGGCCCCGAGGGCCGTGTCCGATTTCCGCCAGCCCAGCGGCAGGCGCTCCCGCAGACTGGACACATGGAGCGCACGACGGACCACCCCCCGCCCCTCGACGACGACACCCGGTACCAGGCCGTGACCAGCCGGGACGCGCGTTTCGACGGGGTGTTCTACCTCGCCGTCGTCACCACCGGCATCTACTGCCGGCCGAGCTGCCCCGCCGTGACCCCGAAGCGGGCCAATGTCCGCTTCTATCCGTCGGCCGCCGCCGCGCAGCGGGCCGGGTTCCGGGCCTGTCGCCGGTGCCGGCCGGACGCCGCGCCCGGGTCGCCCGAGTGGAACGTCCGCGCCGACCTCGTCGGCCGTGCCATGCGACTGATCGGCGACGGCGTCGTCGACCGCGAGGGCGTCGCCGGGCTCGCCGCGCGCCTCGGCTACAGCTCCCGCCAGGTGCACCGCCAGCTCACCGAGGAGCTGGGCGCGGGCCCGGTCGCCCTCGCCCGGGCCCAGCGCGCCCACACCGCGCGGGTACTGCTCCAGACCACCGACCTGCCGGTCACCGAGATCGCCTTCGCGGCGGGCTTCGCCAGCGTCCGGCAGTTCAACGACACCATCCGCGCCGTCCACGCCCGCACCCCCAGCGAACTGCGCGCCCGCCCCGACCGGCGGCGCGGGACCGACGCCGGGCCCGCCGGTGTCCCGCTGCGACTCGCCCACCGGGGCCCGTACGCCGCACGCGAGGTCTTCGACTTCCTCCAGCGCCGCGCCATCGCCGGCATCGAGGAGGTCCTCGCCACCCCCGCCTCCCGGGGCCGGGTCTACCGCCGCACCCTCCGTCTCCCCTACGGCACCGGCATCGCCGAGGTCCACGAGCCGGACCCCGCCGGGGCCCGTCACCACGGCGACTGGCTCGACTGCTGGCTCCACCTCACCGACCCCCGCGACACGGCCGCCGCCGTCCAGCGCGTCCGGCGGCTGTTCGACCTCGACGCCGACCCCTTCGCCGTCGCCGAGCGGCTCGGCGCCGACCCCCTGCTGCGCCCGCTGGTCGAGGCCCGCCCCGGACTCCGCTCCCCGGGCGCCGCCGACGGCGACGAACTCGCCGTACGGGCCGTCCTCGGCCAGCAGATCTCCGTCCCGGCCGCCGCCCGCCTCGCGGGCACGCTCGTGGCCGCGTACGGAAAACCGCTGGCCGCGCCGGACGGCGGGCTCACCCACCTCTTCCCCGACGCCGCCACCCTCGCCTCCGCCGACCTCGCCGAGCTGGGCATGCCCGACAGCCGCCGGCGGACCCTGCGCACCCTCGCGACCGCCCTCGCGGACGGCACGGTCCGCCTCGACGGGGGCGTGGACCGCGACGAGACCGAGCGCGCCCTGCTCGGCCTGCCCGGCATAGGCCCCTGGACCGCCGGCTACATCCGCATGCGGGCCCTCGGCGACCCGGACGTCTTCCTCCAGGGCGACGCCGGGGTACGCCACGGACTCGCCGCCCTCCACGCCACGCCCGCCGACACCGACGCCTGGCGCCCCTGGCGCTCCTACGCCCTCCACCACCTGTGGAACGCACCGAAGGATTCCTGACCATGCTGTACACCTACGTCCCCGGCCCGCTGGGCCCGCTGCTGCTCACCGGCCTGCCCTCCGCCACGGCACCCGGCGGCACCGCCCTGACCTCCCTCACCGTGCCCGGCCAGAAGAACGCCCCGGCCATCGGCCCGGACTGGCGCGAGGACCCCGCCGCGTTCGCGGAGGCCGGGCGCCAGCTCGACGCCTACTTCACGGGCCGGGCCAAGGAGTTCCACCTCGAATTCGCCGCCGGGGGCACGGACTTCCGGCGCAGGGTGTGGGAGGCGCTCGACTCCGTCCCGTACGGCGCCACCACGACGTACGGCGAGCTGGCCACCCGTATCGGGGCCTCGCGCGCGGCCGTCCGCGCGATCGGCGGTGCCGTCGGGGCCAATCCGCTGCTGATCCTCCGGCCGTGTCATCGGGTGATCGGTGCGGACGGGTCGCTGACCGGGTACGCGGGAGGACTGGACCGCAAGCAACTGCTCCTCGAACTCGAGGGCGTGACCGCCGGAGCCGCGTAGCCACGGCCTCAGCCCAGAACCACCGCCGCCACCCAGGCCCCGACCACCACCAGGCAGGCGAAGAGCGTCGTCCCCCACGCCTCGTCCGTCACCGGGTCCGTCGTCCGGCGCGGCGACGGCGGCAGCCGGACGACGGCCTGGTCGAGCAGCAGGAGCACGGTCCCGCCGGCGAGCACCGCCCAGGCCACGGCCGAGAGTTCGGCCATCGTCCACCAGAGCGTGCCAGACCAGACGATCAGCGGTCCGGGTACGCCCGGGGTCACGACGCCGAGCAGGCCGAGCAGCATCACCAGGCCGACCAGGAGCAGCTGCCACGTCCCCATGCGTCAAGGTTGCCGGAACCCGGACGCGGCCGCCCCCGGGCGAATTCGGTCAGAGCTTCACCGGCGTACCGTCCAGCCGCGCTCGGCGGCCTGCCAGCCCAGTTGGAGCCGGGTGGTCACCCCGGCCAGCTCCATCAGCCGCCGCACCCTGCGCTGCACGGTCCGCAGGCCCAGCCCGAGCTGTTTGGCGACGCTCGCATCCGTCAGCCCCGCCAGCAACAGGGACAGCACCTCCAGGTCGGTGGCGTCGGGCTCGGCCGGACCGCCGCCGGGGCTCCCGTCCGCGCGTGGCGGACGGCCCTCGCGCCAGGCACTCTCGAACAGGTCGATCAGCGAGTCCAGCAGCGTGCCGGAGTGGACGACCAGGGCGGCCGTGTCGGCGATGCCGGCGGTGCCGGCGGTTCCTGAGGCGAGGGGCAGCAGGGCTATCCTGCGCTTCACGATCACCAGTTCGGCGGGTATCCGGTCGACCACCCGGCACCGGCCGGGGAACGACGCGGTGCCCTCGACGACCGTCCGGTGGGCCACCACGGCTCCCTCCGTCAACACTCCTCCCCGGCCCGTCAACATGACGCACACTTCTTCCGCCGCGCTCAGCCGGAGCCCCGACAGCCGCCGGGCGACCGCCCCGGCACCCGTCACGACCTCCACCGCACCCACGCCGACAGGCTGCTCCGCTGGACTTTCCGCGTGTGCCGTCCGTCGTATGACGTCCACACCCATGGAACCGAGCACGCGACTTTCCTCCCCATCCCCGCGACCGCGCTATGGCTCGGGACATCATCCCTGGGGTGGTGTTCGCCGTGCACTCTTCCCGTATGCCCCACAGTGTGGACAATAAGGGCATGAGTCAGCAGGGGGACCAGTACGCCGAACAAGAGGACGCCTGGTGGCGTGAGTTGTACGGCAGGAGTGAACCCGACACGGGAGGCGCAGCCGCCGGCGACAGCCTCGACGAACGGTTCTCCTCCGCCTCGGCGGTGGTCGGTCCGGAATCTCTCCGGCAGCCAAGAGTGGAGCCGCGACGGCCCGAGCCGTCCAGGAGGGCGGCCGGGGGCGCGGACGGCCCGCCCGGCCCGCCCGGCCCGTCCGGCCCGCCGTCGGGCGCCCCCTCCGGGCTCTCGCCCGCCGTGTCCCGCGGGGTGCCACGGCAGACCAAACGCTGGACCCCGCCCGCCCCCGCCCCCACCTCCGCCCCCGGAGACGACGGCGACCGCGGCGCCACGCCCCCCACCGTCAACGGCGCGAACGGATCCAACCGGACGGGCCCCGGGACGGGCACGTCCAACGGTACGAACGGCACGAACGGAACCAGCGGATCCAATGGATCCAATGGATCCAATGGTACGAGCGCGGCCAACGGCACGGCCGAGACCGCGGCCAACGGATCCGGCGGGGGCCCCCGTTCCAACGGCGGCCCCCGATTCAGCGGCGGCCTCGGAGCGAACGGCGCTCTCGGCCCCAACGGCGGCCGTGCGGCGAACAGCGGCCTCGGGCCCGGGCCCGGCAGCAGCCTCGGCCCCAACGACGGCCCTGGGCCCAACGGCGGCCTCCGAGGGAGCGCCGGTCGCGGAGCGAGCGGCTCTGCCGGGCCCAACGGTGCCATCATGCCCAACGGCCCAGCCGACCCCCACCACACCGGCGGAGCCAACGGCACCGGCGGAGCCGACCGCTCGCGGGGTGCCGCCCTGCCCGTTCCGGCCGCTCCCCGGCGCCAGCCCCCGCCACCGCCACCGCCCCCCGAACTGAGCGCGCCCGTAGGGCCGGAGCGGCTCCCCGACGGACCGCCGCCCCCCGATCCCAGGACCCGTGTCTCCCCGCCGCCTCCCCCTCTGCCGGTGTCGCTGGATCCCCCGGAGCCGCCGGGCGTCACCGACCCCCGCACGGAACCGGACCGGTACCCGGGCCCGGCCGAGCGCGCGGAACTGACCAAGCGCAAACGCGGCCCGGGCGGCCCCGGCATCGCCGATGCCCCGGAGCCGCCCGGCTTCCCCGAGCTGCCGGAGCTCCCCGACCTCTCCGAATTCCACGGGCTCTCCGGCATTCCCGGCCTCTCCCGGACGGCGGCCGCCCCCGGCACCGCTCTGGAGACCACCGAGGCCTCCGAGCTGCCCCCGCCCGAGCGGTCCCCCGTCGCCGGGTCCCCGCGCCGGAACGGCGCGCGGCTGCGCACCCCCGAGTACGTGGGGCGGCGGCCGCCCACCTATGAGGCCGAGCCGACCTGCTGGCCGTCCGCGGACCCCGGCGGGCTGGACGACCTGGTGCCCGACACCGTGCTGGACGGCGCCCGGTACGGGGCGATGACGCTGCGGGCCGGCTCGCTGCGCGGGGACTCCGCCCGCTTCCGCGGCGAGCCCCGCCGGGACGCTCTGCTGACCGCGCGCTTCGGCACGGGCGACGACGCGCTGCTGCTCGTCGCCATGGCGAGCGGGGCCCGCGCGGCGGAGGGCGCCCACCGGGCGGCGCGGGAGATCTGCGCCTGGCTGGGCGGCGCGGTCGGGCGCAGCCACGCCCGGCTGGTCGAGGACATCCACGCGGGCCGCCGCGACGAGCTCAAGTCCGGGCTGCACCGGCTGACGGACCGTACGTACGGCCGGCTGCGCGTCCGCGCGGCCGAACTGGGCCTGCGGCCCGCCGAGTACACGGCGGGGCTGCGCTGTCTGCTCCTTCCCGTGGACATGCGCTGCCGGACGCGCGTGTTCTTCGGCGTGGGCCCGGGCGGGCTCTTCCGGCTGCGCGAGGGCACCTGGCAGGATCTGGACCCGGAGCCGCGGACCCTCGCCGTCGAGGCGGAGGCGGAGCCGCTGGCGGGCTATGACGTCGCCGACCGGATCACCGTGGACCTCGGCATCCCCACGCCCGGCACCGCGCCCGTCATCGACCCCGCCGAAGTGCCCTCCGAGCCCTTCCGTTTCCGTGCCTCGATCGCCCGGCCCGGCGACACCCTGCTGCTGTGCAGCGCGGGTCTGGCCGACCCGCTGCGCGGCGAGGCGGAATTGGGCGTGCGGCTGGCCGAGCGGTGGGCCCGGCCGGAGCCGCCCGGCCTGGCGGAGTTCCTCGCGGACGTCCAGCTGAGGGTGAAGGGGTACGCCGACGACCGTACGGCCTGCGCGGTCTGGGAAGGCTAGGAGGAGCGCTGGGAGCGCTGGGAGGCCCGGTGCGGGCATGCCGCGGCATGCCGTGCGGGCTCCGTCGTCCTCGGGAATCCCGGTCATGCGGCGAGTGTCGCAGGGGGCACTGACAATCGGCGCGGCACGGCCGCCCGGCGCCCGCACGGGCTCTTCGGTGCAGCAATTCGCGCGCGACACAAGAGGCTTCGGGATGCCGGTCGTATAACCATGTTGATGCGTCAACAGGCGTCGACCCGACGGCCTCGGGGCATGCATTTGCCGTGAGCGTGTTCGAGGCCGGGGCGCCGGGGAGGGGTCGGGTCGGCGAGGGATGAAAAGGCGGACTGCACACTGGGCGGGCGCGGAACGGCGCGAGGACAGGGGAGGGTCCGCGGAAGGCGCCACGACGGAGGGATCCGGTGAATCCGGTGCGGCGGCCCCGGCACCGCACTGGGAGAGAAGACTGCGGGGCAAGGATCTGGCGGCCGTCCACGACGTCCGCGCCGGGCTGCGCGCGCTGCTCGCCCGCTGGGGCGCCCCGGGCCGGGCCGACACCGCCGAGCTGCTGGTGAGCGAACTGGTCACCAACGCCCTGGTGCACACCGACGGCGGCGCCGTGGTCACCGCCCGCCTCGCCGGCGGTCCGGCCGCCTCCGTCAAGGGCCGGCTGCGCGTGGAGGTACGGGACTTCCTCTCCCGGCATCCGACGCTGCGGGCGCCCGCCACCGGCCCCCCGGGCCACGACGGCGAGCGGGGCGGCGCGGGAGAGGCGGGCGTGGACACGGCGGCCACCTCCGGGCGGGGCCTGCTGCTCGTCCACGCCCTCGCGGACGGGTGGGGGGTGCGGACCCACGGCGTGGGCAAGTCCGTCTGGTTCGAGCTGGACGCACAAGAGCCCTGAGCCGCCTCCATGAGGCGGCTCAGGGCTCCGGGGCCGCTGTGACGATCGTCGGCGGTGCCGGCTTCGTCAGCCGAACTGCCGCTCGATCCGGGCGAGTTTCTCCTCCAGTGAGTCGAGCCGCGGGATGGCCTGGGTGTCGTCCTCCGCTGTGAGGTCGATGGGGACGGGCCTGTCCACCGACTGGAGCGGGCGGGAACGTACCGGAAGCTGCCCCGGCTCGACTATGGAGGGCTCCGGTCCCCCCTGCGAGCCGATCTGGGCGGGCTGCGGGGCGGCCGGCACGGCAGGGCCGGTCACCTCGACCTGCCGTCCGCCGCGCACCCGGGGCCACATCCGGTGCTGCCGGTTGTAGGCCTTCAGCCGGGCGCGCTCCAGCTTGCCGGCCTCCCGGCGGCGCATCCGGTGCTGGGCCTGCTGGCGCTTGTCCTCGCGGACCTCCTCCACGGCCTCGTCCAGCGACCGCACACCCTCCAGGAGCATCAGCGACCAGGCACCGAAGGTCTCCCGGGGCGCCCGCAGCCATCGCACTATCCGGATCTGCGGCAGCGGGCGGGGCACCAAACCCTGCTCGCGCAGCGCCGCGCGGCGGGTCTGCTTGAGCGCCCGGTCGAAGAGCACGGCCGCCGACAGCGACATGCCGGCGAAGAACTGCGGAGCCCCCGCGTGGTCCAGCCCGCGCGGCGCGTGCACCCAGTTGAACCAGGCGGCGGCGCTCGCGAACGTCCACACCAGCATCCGGGAGCCCAGCGCGGCGTCGCCGTGGCTCGCCTCGCGCACCGCCAGCACCGAGCAGAACATGGCGGCGCCGTCGAGGCCGAAGGGCACCAGGTACTCCCAGCCGTCCGTCAGCCCCAGGTTCTGCTGCCCGAAGCCGACCAGGCCATGGAAGGAGAGGGCCGCGGCGACCGCGGCGCAGCAGAAGAGGAGTACGTACGAGGCGCTGCCGTAGAGGGCTTCCTTGCGGCGTCTGCGTTCCTCGTTGCGCTCCCAGGAGTCGGTCCCGGCGGCCCCGTCCTCCCGGACGGTGTTCCGGCCGCGCGTGTACACCGTCACCGCCACCACTGCCCCGATGAGCGCCACGGCACTGGGGAGCGCCCAATTCAGCGGTATGTCGGTCACTCTCATCTTCGTCCCTTGCATGCAGTACGGCGTTTCGCGCGTCATCCTGACGGACTCGCGCCGGATGCCAAGGGGTTTCGCGGTAACTCACCGCCAATGGACGGCAAGGATATACGGAGAGCGACGAATGAATTCGAACACCCGCCAGCAGTAAGTGAATTGAGTTCTAACAATCCACTCGATCGAGTGGCTTAGTCGATTCGGTCGGCTGACAGCCGCTCGATACGGACGGCGTCGAGGGTGCGCGGGCATGTCGCGCACGAGTCCTCGGGGCGGAGGGTGTAGAAGAAGCAGCAGCTCGCCCGGTCCCGGGTGAGCAGCTTCTCGCCCCGGGGGCCGGTCAGTTCACGGAAGGCCGCGTCACCGACGTACGGGGCGGTGTCCCCCGGGAACAGCAGCTCCAGCTCGCGCCGGACCCGCTCCTCCTCGCCCAGCAGCCGCCCCACGTGCCACAGCCCTTCGGCGGTCTCGTCCGTCACCATGCCCCACAGGGCGCGTCCGCCGCGCCGCATGCGCGGCCCCAACACCGCCAGCAGCGGCTCGACATGGGCCGCCACGGCCGAGCGCAGCCCGGCGCGCAGCGCCTCCTCGTCCGCCATGGTCACGGCGTCGGGGCGTCCGGCCGCCGGGTCGCCCGGCAGGCACGCGAACGCCGCGACGTCCGCCGTGATCCGCCCCGAGGCGCGGTGCAGGGACACCGCCTCCACCGGCAGCCGGGGCACCCGGCGGTGGAGGAACCACGGGAGGGTGAACAGTAGACACACGTGCCAGGCGTAGCGGTGCAGCCCGAAGCTCGCGACGACGTCGGGGCGGGGCTCCTGCCCGTACTCGCGCAGTACCTGCGCCTCGTCCCACGCGAGGAACGCGTCCAGCGCCGGGCCGCCCGCGGCGAGCTCCGCGGCCGTCACCCATCCCTCGCCCCGTCCGGGCGGCCCGCACCGGACGGTGATCGCGGGAAGGGCCTCCGTCAGCCGGGCGTACGCGTCCGCGACGGGGGAGAGCGAAGGGGCGGAAGAGGGAGGTGCAGCCGAGGCAGCGGACATCGAGGGGACCACCGAATCCCGATCGTAAACAGGTAAGCCTAACCTTACCCAGCCGTATCGGGGTTTGAACTGCCGGATTCGCCGCCTATGGTTCCGATGGGACACCAGGAGGACCTCAATGGAGCAGGGCAGACCCCACAGCGCAGTATCGCGGCCGTATACCGGTGTACCCGCGCAGGCCACGCCGAGCGCGCGGGGGGAGCACACCCATGACGAGAGCGAGTACGCCTACGCCCCCGGTGCCCGCCCCGCACCCCGGGTCCCCCAGCGCTACTCCGTCCGGGGTCAGGTGCTCGACGCCCTGCGCAAGGCGCTCGTCAGCGGTGAGCTCGTGCCCGGCGAGGTCTACTCGGGTCCCGCGCTCGGCGAGCGCTTCGGGGTGAGCGCGACTCCCGTGCGGGAGGCCATGCAGCAGCTGGCACTGGAGGGCGCGGTCGAGGTCGTCCCCAACCGGGGCTTCCGCGTCACCAGCCGCACCGAGCGCGACCACGCGGAGCTCGCGGAGGTCCGCGCCCTGCTGGAGGTGCCCGCCCTGCTGCGGGTCGCCCGCACCGTGCCGGCGACCCGCTGGCGTGAGCTGCGGCCGCTGGCCGAGCGCACGGCCGCCGTGGCCGCCGAGGGCGACCGCGCGGCCTACGCGGAGGCCGACCGGGCCTTCCACCGGGCGCTGCTGGAGCTCTCCGGCAACCGGCAGCTGGTGATCGTGGCGGAGGAGCTGCACCGGCGGGCGCAGTGCCCCGGGGTGCCGGCCGGTGGGCTCGCGACGCACGCGGCGGAGCACCTGCGATTGCTCGACGCGCTGGAGGTACGGGACCTCGCGGGAGTGGAGGAACTACTGACCCGCCACTGCGCGGGCCCGGCGTAGGGGGTCGCCCCGCCCCCCCTACAGGGGCGAAGGCCCTCGGGGCCTGGGGGCCTCGCCCCCAGGAAACGGGAAGGGGCGGGACAGGGGCACCCCTCCCGCCGCCACGGCGAACAGCCGCCGCGGCGCGGCCCGGCGGTGCCGAACCACCCCCGGCCGGCCCGACGACCCCGGCCAGCCCGCCGGCGCCGGACCGCCCGACGGCCCCGGCCAACCCGACGGTGCCGAACCGCGCCACGGCGACCCGGCACCGCCGCGGCGAAGGCCCGGGCACGGGCACGGAGCACCCCCGCCCACCCGGCCCCGGGGGCGAACGACGCCCCGGGGGGGCACCCCCCGGCGTCAGCTCACCCCCCGCTTCCGCGCCATCGCCGCCCTCCCCTCCGCCTGCTTCCGCTTCCAGTCTCGGCGGATCTCCGCCCGCAGGCGGGCGTCGGTGCGCGAGGCGATCCATTCGTTCTCGCGGAGGAGCTTGCGGTAGCTGTCGAGGCGGCGCGGCTGCAAGGTGCCGTCCTCCAGCGCCGCGAGGACCGCGCAGCCCGGTTCCCCTCCGTGGCCGCAGTCCTGGAAGCGGCAGTCCTCGGCGAGGGCCTCGATCTCGGCGAAGGTGCGGCCGACGCCGTCCTCCGCGTCCCACAGGCCCACGCCCCGCAGCCCGGGGGTGTCGATGAGGACCCCGCCGCCGGGCAGCGGCAGCATGTTGCGCGTGGTCGTGGTGTGGCGGCCCTTGCCGTCGCGGTCGCGGTTGGCCTGGACCGTCTGGACCTCGCCGCCGACGAGGGCGTTGGCCAGCGTGGACTTGCCGGCGCCGGACTGGCCGAGGAGGACGGACGCGCCGCCCGACAGCACGGCCGCGAGGACGTCGACGCCGTCGCCCGTCTCGGCGCTGACGGCCAGGACCGTCACGCCCGGCGCCGCCGTCCCCGCGTCGGCGACGAGGTGGGCCAGGGTGGCGGGGTCGGGGACGAGGTCGGCCTTGGTGAGGACGACGAGCGGGGTGGCGCCGCTCTCCCAGGCCAGCGTCAGGAACCGTTCGATCCGGCCCAGGTCGAGCTCGACGGCCAGCGAGATCGCGACGACGGCGTGGTCGACGTTGGCGGCGAGGACCTGCCCCTCGGAACGCTTGGAGGACGTGGAACGGACGAAGGCGGTGCGGCGCGGCAGCAGGGCCCGTACATAGCCTCCGTCGAGGTCGACGGCGGCCCAGTCGCCGGTGCACATGATGTTCAGCGGGTCGCCCGTGGTGACGAGCGAGGTGTCGGCCATGACATGGCGTACGCCCGTCGCATCGTCGGCGACGACGAGGTCGCAGCGGCCGCGGTCGACGCGGACGATCCGCCCGGGGACGAGCCCCTGGGCGGCGTACGGGGTGAAGTCGTCAGCGAACCCCGTGTCCCAGCCGTAGGCGGAGAGGGGGTGCGGAGCATTGAGCTCGGACAAGACTGTGGTCCTTCAGGAGGGAGGTGGGGATGGTCTTCTGAGCGCGGGCACGGCCCGTGGCGACGACAGTCATCGCGTGCTCACCTCCTGTGGAGCGGTTCCGTCCGAGCGGTTCCGTCCGGACGCGAGCGATCGTAGGCGCGAACGCAGACGGGCCGCGAGTGGTTTTCTCGCGGCCCGTCTGCGTTCGGCGATCACCCCTGATCGCGCTTGTTGTTCGGTTTGGCGTGCTTGGGCGGGTGGTCCGGTTTGTGGAGCCGGGAGCGGACGTCCTCGGGGGGCAGGAACTGGGCCCAGCGCTCGGGGAATTCCGAGGGGGGTTCCCGGTCCTGGCCGATGACGCCCTCCTCGGGCTCCCAGGGGTCGTCGTCGATCTCGTGGACCAGCGCCCGGGCGGCCCGCTCGGCGGCCGCGCGGGCGGCGGCGGCCTCGCGCTGCCGGTCGACCTCGGCGCGGGCGGCGGCGGTGGTGACGGAGGGCCAGACCCGGTCGATCGCGGCGTTCACGGCGGCGCCGACGAGCACCGCGAAGGCGGAGACGCCGATCCACAGGAGCACCGCGACGGGCGCGGCCAGCGAGCTGTAGATGGTGACGCCCTCGACGGTGTGGGTGAGGTAGACGCGCAGCAGGAGGCTGCCGAGGACCCACATGGTGAGGGCGACGAAGGCGCCGGGGATGTCCTCCGCCCAGGGGGAGCGCACGGGGACGGACACGTGGTAGAGCGTGGTGAGGAAGGCGATGGACAGGAGGGTGACGACGGGCCAGTAGAGGAAGCGGACGACGTCCGCGCTCCAGGGCACGACGTTCACCACCGTCTCCGGCCCGGCCACCATCAGCGGCAGCGCCACCGCCCCGACGACGAGGGCGACGACATAGAGGACGAAGGCCAGCAGCCGGGTCCTGACGATGCCGCGCTTGCCCTCCAGCCCGTACATGATCGTGATGGTGTCCACGAAGACGTTCACGGCCCGGGAGCCGGACCACAGGGCGATGGCGAAGCCGACGGAGATGATGTCCGGGCTGCCCAGCTTGAGGACGTCCCGGACCAGCGGCTCGGCGATCTCCTTGGTGCCCTTGTCCGACAGGACGGCGGAGGACACGGTGAGGATGCTCTCCTGGATGCCGAGGATGGTGCGGGTGCCCGTCCAGTCGTCCAGGTAGCGCAGCAGCCCGAGGAGGGCGAGGAGCAGCGGGGGCAGTGACAGCAGGGTGAAGAAGGCGGCTTCGGCGGCCAGTCCCGTGACGCGGTACTCCATGCAGGAGTTGACGGTGTCCTTCAGGAGCAGCCACGCCATCCTGCGTTTGGAGACATTTCGGTACAGAGCCCTTGCCCTGCGGAGCCGGCCGACCTCCCGGCCCGAATGTTCTTTTGCTGCCTGCACGACCTAACCGTATCCGCCGCGGGCGGGTCGGTTCATCCTGCGGCCGGGCAGCGGGCCCGGCGGAACCGTTGCAGGTGGGAGGCCGCGGAGGGTGATGCTGCGCCGACTCGGCACCACCCTCCGGCCGCTCCCCTTCACCTTCCGCCCGGGGCGGGTGCGTTCGCAATGGTTGCAAGGCGTTGCAATATCGCGGATGACCCGGCGCGGAGCGGCTCACGGCGGCACCATTGCAGCGTGAAGCGCATACCGATCGACGCGGGACTGCTGCCCGCCATCCGGGAGGCCGCCCTCGGCGGCGTGGAGTCGCCCGTGCGACCGCGTCCGGTGATCGGCGAGTCGTGGCACCGCGTGCGCCGCCACGGCCTCGACCCCGACACCGGCGGGCCCGTCGCCCTGATCTCGGCGGCGGAGGTGGAGCACCTGCGCCGGAGCTCCCCGCTGGGCGGGCTGCTGCCGCAGGTGCGGGAGGGGCTGCGCGAGGCGGTGGACGCCGTGCGGCATCTGATCGTGGTCTCGGACGCCGAGGGCCGGGTGCTGTGGCGCGAGGGCGGCCCCGGGGTGCGCCGGAGCGCGGACCGGCTGGGCTTCGAGGTGGGCGCGTCCTGGACCGAGGAGCGGGTGGGCACCAATGGCATCGGGCTGGCGCTGGTGGAGCGCCGGCCGGTGCAGGTCCATTCGGCCGAGCACTTCGTGCGCACGCACCACGCCTGGACGTGCGCGGCGGCGCCGCTGCACGACCCGCGCGACGGGCGGCTGCTGGGCGTGCTGAACGTGTCGGGGCCCGTGCCCGCCTTCAATCCGACGACGCTGGCCCTGGTGACGGCCGTGGCCAAGGTGTCGGAGGCGGAGCTGCGTGCCCGGCACTGGGAGTCGGTGGACCGGCTGCGCACGGTCGCGGCGCCGATGCTGGCCCGGCTGGGCGGCCGGGCGCTGGCGGTGGACCGCGACGGCTGGACGGCGGCCGTGACGGGGATGGCGCCGGTGAGCCGGGTGGTGCTGCCCCGGGAGGCGGCCGCGGGCCGGGTGTGGCTGCCGTCCCTGGGGCCGTGCACGCTGGAACCGCTGCCGGACGGCTGGCTGGTCCGGCTGGACCGGAGCGCGGACGAGGAGGCGCCGCCCGCGCGGCTGGTGCTGGACCTGCGGCAGCCGCGCACGTGGACGGTGAGCGTCGCCGGGGCGGCGGGCCAGTGGTCGCACGACCTCAGCCCGCGCCACGCCGAGCTGTTGTACGTGCTGGCCCGCCACCGGGCGGGGCGGACGGCAGCCCAGCTGGCGGCGGACCTCTTCGGCGACGCCTCGCGCACGGTGACGGTGCGGGCGGAGCTCTCCCGGCTGCGGCGCACCCTGGCGGGGGTGCTCAGCCACCGCCCGTACCGCTTCACCGACGGGCTGGAGGTGCATCTGCTGGAGCCGGAGGCCCCCGAGGACCTGCTGCCCGCCTCGACGGCACCGCTGGTGCTGGCGGCGCGCCGGGGGCTGCCCGTGGAGTGCTGACAGGGGTGTGATGAGGTTTCGGCCATGAGCGACAGCACGACGACGACCGTGACCACCTGGTCGCTGGAGCAGACCTCACCCACCGATCTCGTCCCGGCTCGCGTTCCGGACGCTTCGTCCGGCATCCGGATCGAACGGGCGGCCGTGCCCTGCCCGGAGTTCAGCCGTTTCCTGTACACGGCCGTGGGCGGGGACATCACCTGGACGGACCGGCTGAGCTGGCCGTACGACCGGTGGGCGGCCTTTCTGGAGCGGCCGGGGACGGAGACCTGGGTGGCGTACGAGCACGGTACGCCGGCCGGGTACGTGGAGCTGGACCCCCAGCCGGAGGGGGCCGTCGAGATCGCCTACTTCGGGCTGATCCCGGGGTTCCGGGGGCGGCGGATCGGCGGGCACCTGCTGAGCGTCGGGACCGCGCGGGCCTGGGACCTGGCCGAGCGGTGGCCGGAGCGGGAGCCCACGAAGCGGGTGTGGCTGCACACGTGCAGCCTGGACGGACCGCACGCGCTCGGCAATTACGAGCGGCGCGGCTTCCGGGTGTTCGACACCAAGGTGACCGAAGAGCCGGAGGTGCCCGCTCCGGGCCCCTGGCCCGGCGCCTATCCGGCTGAGGCGGCGTAGCCGCACCGGCCGGGGCGACGGCGGGCGGCGCCCGCGAGCACCATGGGCCATTCCACATTCCGGAATGGTCCATCTTGCTATTCGGACAACAGTGGACTGGCCGAAGACTGCCGTGCCACGCTGCCGTCATGTCCCGAGCTGGAATCGCCTTGGTGAGTCGGCGTCACGTCGACCTCGGCCGCATGTCCAGCGCCATCTGTCCGGCGGGCTGACAGTCACAGCACCACCGTTCCTCCCCTCCGCCGGCACCGTCGTGCCGACGAGGTGGCTCCTGCCTCCCCTTCGTATGCCGCGCCCGGCACCTCCGCCGGGGACGCATGCGGATCTTAAGGACATTTCCCCATGGCTGACACCCCTTCCCGCTCCCCCGCCGCCCCGGCGCGGCGCAAGTCCGGCCGCCACCGAGGCGAAGGCCAGTGGGCCGTCGGTCACTTCACCCCGCTGAACGCCAACGAGCAGTTCAAGAAGGACGACGACGGTCTCAATGTGCGGACACGCATTGAGACGATCTACTCCAAGACCGGCTTCGACTCCATCGACCCCAGCGATCTCCGTGGCCGGATGCGCTGGTGGGGCCTCTACACCCAGCGCAAGCCCGGCATCGACGGCGGCCGCACGGCCGTCCTGCCCCCGGAGGAGCTGGACGACGAGTTCTTCATGCTGCGGGTGCGCATCGACGGCGGCCGGCTGACCACCGCGCAGCTGCGCGTCATCGGCGAGGTCTCCCAGGAGTTCGCCCGGGGCACCGCCGACATCACCGACCGGCAGAACATCCAGTACCACTGGATCCGGATCGAGGACGTGCCGGAGATCTGGCGGCGGCTGGAGGCCGTCGGCCTGTCCACCACGGAGGCCTGCGGGGACACGCCCCGGGTGATCCTGGGTTCGCCCGTGGCCGGTATCGCCGAGGACGAGATCCTCGACGGCACCCCGGCCGTCGAGGAAATACACCGCCGCTTCATCGGCAACCCCGACTTCTCCAATCTGCCCCGGAAGTTCAAGTCGGCCGTCTCCGGCTCCCCGCTGCTGGACGTCGCCCACGAGATCAACGACGTCGCGTTCGTCGGCGTCCGCCACCCCGAGCACGGCCCGGGCTTCGACCTGTGGGTGGGCGGCGGGCTGTCCACCAACCCCCGGATCGGCGTCCGGCTCGGCGCGTGGGTGCCGCTGGAGGAGGTGGCGGACGTCTACGGCGCCGTCATCGGCGTCTTCCGCGACTACGGCTACCGGCGGCTGCGCAACCGGGCCCGGCTGAAGTTCCTCGTCGCCGACTGGGGTGCCGAACGGTTTCGCCAGGTGCTGGAGGACAAGTACCTCGGCCGCCGGCTCGTCGACGGCCCGGCCCCCGAGCAGCCCGTGGACCGCTGGCGGGACCACGTCGGGGTGCACCGGCAGCGGGACGGCCGCTGCTACGTCGGCTTCGCCCCGCGCGTCGGGCGGGTCGACGGCACCACGCTCACCAAGGTCGCGGAGCTGGCCGAGCGGCACGGCTCGGGCCGGGTCCGCACCACCGCCGAGCAGAAGATGATCGTGCTGGACGTGCCGCAGGAGCAGGTCTCCTCGCTGGTGGCGGGTCTGGAGGCGCTGGACCTGCGGGTCGCGCCCTCACCGTTCCGGCGCGGCACGATGGCCTGCACGGGCATCGAGTTCTGCAAGCTCGCGATCGTGGAGACCAAGGCGCGCGGCTCCTCGCTCATCGACGAACTCGAGCGCAGGCTGCCGGACTTCGACGAGCCCGTCACGATCAACATCAACGGCTGCCCCAACGCCTGTGCCCGTATCCAGGTGGCGGACATCGGTCTCAAGGGCCAGTTGGTCACCGACGAGCGGGGCGAGCAGGTCGAGGGCTTCCAGGTGCACCTGGGCGGGGCGCTGGGCCTGGAGGCCGGGTTCGGCCGCAAGGTGCGCGGCCTGAAGGTCACTTCGGCGGAGCTCCCGGACTACGTGGAGCGTGTCCTGCGGCGCTTCCAGGCGGAGAGAACCGAGGGGGAACGGTTCGCCCAGTGGGTGACCAGGGCTGACGAGGAGGCCCTCTCATGAGCGAACGCGCCGCCCCCTTTTACTGCCCCTACTGCGGGGACGAGGACCTGCGGCCCGGTGAGCAGGGTCATGGCGCCTGGGAGTGCGGCGCCTGCAACCGCGCCTTCAAGCTCTCCTTCCTCGGGCTCCTGGCCCGGGGCCTGGTCAAGGGGCGGCCCGATGAACGACCTTGAGCGGCTCGCCGACGAGGCGGGCCGGGAGCTGGAGGACGCGCCCGCCCTGGAGATCCTGCGCTGGGCCACCGACACCTTCGGCGAGCGCTTCTGCGTCACCGCCTCCATGGCGGACGCCGTCGTCGCCCACCTCGCCTCGCGCGTCCGCCCCGGCGTCGACGTGATCTTCCTGGACACCGGTTACCACTTCCCGGAGACCATCGGCACCCGCGACGCGGTCGAGGCCGTCATGGACGTCCACGTCCTGACGCTCACCCCGCGTCGCGACGTCGCCGAGCAGGACGCGGAGTTCGGGCCGCGGCTGTACGAGCGCGACCCGGACCTGTGCTGCCGGATGCGGAAGGTCGAGCCGCTGGCGGAGGGCCTGGCCGCGTACGACGCCTGGGCGACCGGCCTGCGCCGCGACGAGTCCCCGACCCGGGCCGGCACCCCGGTCGTGGGCTGGGACGCCCGGCGCGGCAAGGTCAAGGTCTCCCCGATCGCCCGCTGGACCGAGACGGACGTGGCCGCCTACATCGCCGAGCACGGCGTGCTCGTCAACCCGCTGCTGACGGACGGCTACACCTCCGTCGGCTGCGCGCCCTGCACGCGGCGCACGGCGGCGGGCGAGGACGCCCGGGCCGGCCGCTGGGCGGGCACGGGCAAGACGGAATGCGGGCTGCACGGATGACGGAACTCCTGTCGAACGAGCTGGTCAACGAGCTACCGAACGAGCTGGAGAGGAACATGAGCGTGGGCGCCACCGTGTGGCTCACCGGCCTGCCGAGCGCGGGCAAGACGACGATCGCCCGTGCGCTCGCGGACCGGCTGCGCGCCGAGGGCCGGCCGGTGGAGGTGCTGGACGGCGACGAGATCCGGGAGTTCCTCTCGGCGGGCCTGGGCTTCTCCCGCGAGGACCGGCACACCAACGTCCAGCGGATCGGCTTCGTCGCCCGGCTGCTGGCCGCGCACGGTGTGACGGTGCTCGTGCCCGTCATCGCGCCCTACGCGGACTCCCGGGAGGCGGTGCGCAAGCGCCATCAGGCGAGCGGCACGGGCTATGTGGAGGTCCATGTGGCCACTCCGGTGGACGTGTGCTCCGCCCGGGACGTGAAGGGCCTGTACGCCAAGCGGGCGGCGGGTGAGATATCCGGTCTGACCGGCGTCGACGACCCGTACGAGGTGCCGGCCGACCCGGACCTGCGGATCCCCGCGCACGAGCAGGGCGTCGAGGAGTCGGCGGCGGCGCTGTACGCGTTGCTGACGGAGAGGGGCCTGTTGTGAGTACTACGGACAGCCCGTACGCCCTGACGCATCTGGACGCGCTGGAGTCCGAGGCGGTGCACGTCTTCCGCGAGGTCGCGGGCGAGTTCGAACGGCCGGTGCTGCTGTTCTCCGGCGGCAAGGACTCCATCGTCATGCTGCACCTCGCCCTCAAGGCGTTCGCCCCGGCGGCCGTCCCCTTCCCGCTGCTGCACGTGGACACCGGGCACAACTTCCCCGAGGTCCTCGCCTACCGCGACCGCACGGTCGCCGAGCTGGGCCTGCGACTGCACGTGGCGTCCGTGCAGGACTTCATCGACCGGGGCGAGCTGCGCGAACGCCCCGACGGCACCCGCAACCCGCTCCAGACGGTCCCACTGCTGGACGCCATCAGCGGCAACCGCTTCGACGCGGTCTTCGGCGGCGGGCGGCGCGACGAGGAGAAGGCCCGGGCCAAGGAGCGGGTGTTCTCCCTGCGGGACGAGTTCGGCGGCTGGGACCCGCGCCGGCAGCGCCCCGAGCTGTGGCAGCTCTACAACGGCCGCCACTCCCCCGGCGAACACGTACGGGTCTTCCCGCTGTCCAACTGGACCGAGCTGGACGTCTGGCAGTACATCGCCCGCGAGAAGATCGAACTGCCCTCGATCTACTACGCCCACGAGCGGGAGGTCTTCCCCCGCGACGGCATGTGGCTGGCCCCCGGAGCCTGGGGAGGCCCCCGCGACGGCGAGCGGGTGGAGAGACGCCTGGTGCGCTACCGCACCGTGGGCGACATGTCCTGCACCGGCGCCGTCGACTCCGGCGCCGCCACCATCCACGGCGTCATCGCCGAGATCGCGGCGTCCCGGCTCACCGAGCGGGGTGCGACCCGGGCCGACGACAAACTGTCCGAGGCCGCGATGGAGGACCGCAAGCGCGAGGGGTACTTCTAGCCATGAGCACCGACACCGCCACCGACCAGGCCACCTCACTGCTGCGCTTCGCCACCGCCGGAAGCGTCGACGACGGCAAGTCCACACTCGTCGGACGCCTGCTCCACGACTCCAAGTCGGTCCTGGCCGACCAGCTCGAGGCCGTCGAACGGGCGTCGCTGGGCCGCGGCCAGGACGCCCCCGACCTGGCGCTGCTCACCGACGGGCTGCGCGCCGAGCGCGAGCAGGGCATCACCATCGACGTCGCCCACCGCTACTTCGCCACCGCCCGCCGCCGTTTCGTCCTGGCCGACACGCCCGGCCATGTGCAGTACACCCGCAACATGGTCACCGGTGCCTCCACCGCCGAGCTCGCCGTGGTGCTGGTCGACGCCCGCAACGGCGTCGTCGAGCAGACCCGCCGCCACGCGGCCGTCGCCGCGCTGCTGCGCGTCCCGCACGTGGTGCTGGCCGTCAACAAGATGGACCTCGTGGGCTACGCCGAATCCGCCTTCGCCGCGATCGCCGGGGAGTTCGGCGCGTACGCCGCCTCGCTCGGGGTGCCCGAGGTCACCGCGATCCCGATCTCGGCGCTCGCGGGCGACAACGTGGTGACCCCGTCCACCCACATGGACTGGTACGGCGGCCCGACCGTGCTGGAGCACCTGGAGACCGTGCCCGTCGGTGACGACCCCACCGCCGAGCCCGCCCGCTTCCCCGTCCAGTACGTCATCCGCCCCCGGACCGCCGCGCACCCCGACTACCGCGGCTACGCCGGCCAGGTCGCCTCCGGCGTGCTGCGCGTCGGCGAGCCGGTGACGGTCCTGCCCTCGGGGCGTACGAGCACGATCACCGCCATCGACGGCCTGGCCGGACCGGTGGACGTGGCCTGGGCCCCGCAGTCGGTCACCCTGCGGCTCGCCGACGACCTCGACGTCTCGCGCGGCGATCTCATCGCCCCCGCCGGCGCGACGCCCGACACCACCCAGGATGTCGAAGCCACCGTCTGCCACGTGGCGGACCGCCCGCTGCGCCCCGGCGACCGGGTGCTGCTCAAACACACCACGCGGACGGTCAAGGCGCTGGTCAAGGCGGTGCCGTCGCGGCTGGCCCTCGACGACCTCACCCAGCACCCGAACCCCGGCCAGCTGGCCGCCAACGACATCGGCCGGGTCGTCCTGCGCACCGCCGAGCCGCTCGCGCTGGACGCGTACGCCGACTCCCGGCGCACCGGCTCGTTCCTGCTGATCGACCCCGCAGACGGCACGACGCTGACGGCGGGCATGGCGGGGACGGCGTTCGTGGCGGACGTTCGGGGGTCGCTCGCGGCGGCCGACGACGACGGCTGGGACTTCTAGCCATGGCGGGCCGGGTCCAGGACGTCTTCGCGACGTTCGACAAGGAAGGCGGGCGCATAGGCAGCGGTGCCCTCGGCAGCGGGCAGGGCGGCGTGGGGCGATGTGCGGGCTGACGTCCGTCCCCAGCCTGGATACCGCCCATATCGCTGAACGAGAGGAACCCCCCTCGTGTCATCCCCCGCTCGCCGGCCACTGCCGGCGCTCGTCGCCGTGCCGCTGCTGGCCTTGGCCCTGGGCGCCTGCGGCTACGGTTCCCAGAAGGCCTCCGGCACCACCGCCGGCCCCGCGGCCGCCACCGGCGCGAAGCTCTCCGCCGGCACCGTGCGGATCGGCTACTTCCCCAACATCACCCATGCCACGCCGCTGGTCGGCGAGCAGGAGGGCATCCTCCAAAAGGAGCTGGGCGCCACCAAGCTGGCCTCGACCACCTTCAACGCCGGGCCGTCGGAGATCGAGGCGCTCAACGCGGGCTCCATCGACATCGGCTGGATCGGCCCCTCGCCCGCCATCAACGGCTATGTGAAGTCCAAGGGCGAGAACCTGCGGATCATCGCGGGTTCGGCCTCCGGCGGGGTGAAGCTGGTCGTCGACCCCAAGAAGATCCCCTCGCTGGAGGACGTCAAGGGCAAGCGGATCGCCACCCCGCAGAAGGGCAACACCCAGGACGTGGCGTTCCTCAACTGGATCTCCGGGCAGGGCTGGAAGGTCGACCCGCAGAGCGGCAAGGGCGATGTCTCGGTCGTCCGCACGGACAACAAGGTGACGCCCGACGCCTTCAAGTCCGGTTCCGTGGACGGCGCCTGGGTGCCCGAGCCGACGGCTTCCAAGCTGGTGTCGGAGGGCGGGAAGGTGCTGCTGGACGAGAGCACCCTCTGGCCGGACGGCAAGTTCGTCATCACCAATGTGATCGTGTCGAAGAAGTTCCTCGACGCCCACCCGGACGTGGTGGAGGCCGTGCTGCGGGGCTCGGTGAAGACCAACGCCTGGATCGCCGCGAACCCCGACCGGGCGAAGGCGTCGGCCAACGCGGCACTGAGGAAGCTGTCGGGCAAGGAACTGCCGCCGGAGATCCTCGACCCGGCGTGGCAGTCCATCAGGACGACGGACGACCCGCTGGCCACCACCCTCCAGGCCGAGGCGGACCACGCGGTCAAGGCGGGGCTGCTGGAGAAGCCGGATCTGGCCGGCATCTACGACCTGACCCTGCTCAACAAGGTCCTCAAGGCCGAGGGCAGGCCCACGGTCGGCGCGGCGCAGCTCGGCAGGCAGTGACGTGTACGCGGCAGTAGGGGCTCGTATGCCCGCTCCCCGACCAGGAGGTGGCCGGATGGCACCGGCACTGAGCACGAATACGTCCGCCACGGCCGCCGTCGGCGAGGGCCGGGCACCGGCCACGGCCGTCCGGATCGACCACGTACACAAGAGCTACGGCGGCCGTTCGGTACTTGACGACATCACCCTCGACGTCCGCCCCGGGGAGTTCGTGTGCCTGCTGGGCGCCTCGGGCTGCGGCAAGTCGACGCTGCTGAACCTGGTGGCCGGTCTGGACCGCCCGTCCGCCGGCACCATCGAGGTGCCCGGCGGCCGCCCGGCGCTGATGTTCCAGGAACACGCGCTGTTCCCGTGGCTGACGGCGGGCCGCAACATCGAACTGGCCCTGCGGCTGCGCGGCGTGCCGAAGGGTGAACGCCGGGCGGAGGCGGAGCGGTTGCTCCAGCTCGTCCGGCTGGGCGGCTCGTACGGCAAGCGGGTGCACGAGCTGTCGGGCGGGATGCGGCAGCGGGTCGCGCTGGCGCGGGCCCTGGCGCAGGACAGCCGGGTGCTGCTGATGGACGAGCCGTTCGCCGCGCTGGACGCGATCACCCGGGACGTGCTCCACCACGAGCTGACGCGCATCTGGTCGGAGACCTCGCTGTCGGTGCTGTTCGTCACCCACAACGTCCGGGAGGCGGTGCGGCTCGGCCAGCGGGTGGTGCTGCTGTCGTCCCGGCCGGGGCGTGTGGTGCGGGAGTGGATGGTGGACATCCCGCAGCCGCGCCGGATCGAGGACGCGGCGGTGGCGGACCTGTCGGTCGAGATCACCGAAGAGCTCCGGGGGGAGATCCGCCGCCATGGCAGGGACTGAGACCGGACCGCCCCGGGCCGGGACCGGCCCGGCCGCCGAAGGGGACCTGGCCGGTCTGGAGGCCGGGCTCGACGCCCTCGACACGGTGCCGGTGAAGCGGACGCCGCTGCGGGAGGTGCTGCTGCGCAAGGTGCTGCCGCCGGTCACCGCGGTCGTGCTGGTGCTGGTGGTCTGGAAGCTGCTGGTCCTGGCGGGCGTCACGGACGACTACAAGCTCCCCGACCCTTCGGCCGTCTGGGGCGCGCTGCGCAGACTGTGGCTGGAGGGCACGCTCTTCGGCATCGTCTGGACCAGCGTCTCGCGCGGTCTGCTCGGCTTCCTCGCCGCCCTCGCCATCGGCACCCCCCTGGGGCTGCTGGTGGCCAGGGTGCCGCTGATACGGGCGGCGCTGGGCCCGGTCCTGTCGGGGCTGCAGTCCCTGCCGTCGGTGGCCTGGGTGCCGGCGGCCGTCATCTGGCTGGGCATCACGGACTCGGCGATGTACGCGGTGATCCTGCTGGGCGCCGTGCCGTCCATCGCCAACGGCCTGGTCTCCGGCATCGACCAGGTGCCCCCGCTGTATCTGCGGGCGGGCCGCACAATGGGCGCGACCGGCGTGCGCGGGGCGTGGCACGTACTGCTGCCGGCGGCCCTGCCGGGATATCTGGCCGGGCTGAAGCAGGGCTGGGCCTTCTCCTGGCGATCGCTGATGGCGGCGGAGCTCATCGCCTCCTCGCCCGATCTGGGCCTGGGCCTGGGCCAGTACCTGGAGAACGCCCGCACCGACTCCGACATGCCGGGGGTGCTGCTGGGCATCACCCTCATCCTGTTCGTCGGCATCGCCATCGACCTGATCGTCTTCAGCCCGCTGGAGCGCAGGGTGCTGCGCTCGCGCGGCCTGGCGACGCGGTAGGGGCGCTTCCGTGGTGCTGCTCCTCGTCGCCCACGGCAGCCGCGACCCCCGGCACGCGGCGACGGTCACCGCCCTGCGGCGGGCGATCGCGGGGCGGCGGCCGGGGCTGCGCGTGAAGGTCGGCTTCCTGGACTTCTGCGCGCCGGGCGTACCGCGTGTCCTGGAACGGCTGGCGGCGGAGGGCGTACGGGAGGTGGTGGCGGTTCCGCTGCTGCTGACGCGGGCGTTCCACGCCAAGGCGGACATTCCGGCCGTGCTGGCCGGGGCGACCGCCCGGCTGCCGGGGATGGCCGTCCGGCAGGCGGCCGTCCTCGGCCCGTCGGCCCTGCTGACGGGCGCGCTGGAACGACGGCTGCGGCAGGCCGGGGTGCGCGACGCCGACCGGAGCTCGACCGGGGTCGTCCTGGCCTCGGCGGGCTCCTCGGACCCGGAGGCGATCGCGGTGATCGCGGAAATCGCGCGGGAGTGGCGGCACACGGGTGGTTGGTGTGCCGTGCGACCCGCGTTCGCCTCCGCCTCCCTCCCCCGCACGGAGGACGCGGTGCGCGCGCTGCGGCGCGTCGAGGGCGTACGGCGCGTGGCGGTCGCGCCGTACGTCCTGGCACCGGGACGGCTGCCGGACCGCATCGCAACGGGCGCGCGGGCGGCCGACTTCCTCGCGGACGTCCTGGGCCCGGCTCCGGAGGTGGCCGCGCTGGTGTTGCGGCGGTACGAGGAGGTTTTGGCCCTGCCCTCTCCGGTCGCGGCGGCTACCGCGTGAGCAGGGTGAGGACGTTGACGAGGGCGGTGAGGAGGGCGGCGCGGTCGGCGGGGGTGGTGTCGGTGCGCGGCAGGGCTGCGGTGAACGCCGCGATGAGGACGAGCAGTTCGAGAGTCATGCGCTGAACTTCTCCGATTTCCCGTTCGCCGGCGTTCACGCGTATGAAGATGAACGCATGGGTGCTGATGCGGGGGCGTCCGGGGCACTGGCCGAACTGGGCACGGTCCTGCGCCGGTTGCGGCTGGAGCGCGGGCTGACCTATGTGGCGCTGGAACGGCGGGCGGGGCTGGGCCACACGACCGTCAGCCAGACCCTGAACGGGCGGAAGGTACCGGCGGAGGGCACGGTGCTGGCCCTCGCCAAGGCCCTCGGCGCCGACCCGGGCCCGCTACTGGCGCTGCACGCCAGAGCGGCGGCGGAGGTCGCTCCGGAGGTCCTCCGGATCAGCGCGGAGGACGCGGCGTTCGAGGAGCGCTACCGGCAGTACGTGGTCGAGCGGCACGGCGAGCTCACCATCGTCGGGCTCGACCCGCAGGGACCGCATGCGGCGGGGTGGCCGCTGGATCCCGCCTACGTCAGCCTGGAACTGGCGAGCAGGAGCGGCGACGACGCTCTCGCCGTGGTCGAGCGCGCCGAGAAGGCCCTCGCGGGGCGGCGGCGGACGCTGATCCGTGGGCTCGCGGGCAGCGGCAAGACCACGCTCGTGCAATGGCTGGCCGTCACCTCCGCGCGGCGCGACCCGTCCGGCGCCCTCCCCCACCTGCGGGGATCCGTACCCTTCTTCCTCCCCTTGCGCAGGCTCGACCTCAAGAGCGCCCTGCCCGCTCCGGAGCGCTTCCTGGAAGCCATCAGGAGCCCCCTCGCGACCGCGCAGCCGTCGGGCTGGGCGGACCGGATCCTCACGAGCGGGCGAGGACTCCTGCTCATCGACGGCATCGACGAGGTGCCTTCGCAGCGGCGTGAGGAGACGAAGGACTGGCTCCACGATCTGATCGCCGCCTATCCGCACTCCTGCTTCGTCGTCACCACACGGCCGACGGCGGTGCCGGAACGCTGGCTCGGCGGGGCGGGGTTCGCGGAACTGACCGTACGGCCGATGGCCCGGAAGGACGTCCTCGTCTTCGCCACGCGGTGGCACGCGGCGGCCGGCACCGACCCGGGCCTCGAAGAACTCTTCAAGGACGCGGTGCGGGCCCAGCGGCCCCTGGCCCAGCTGGCGACCACCCCGCTGATGTGTGCCCTGATGTGCGCGCTCCACCGTGACCGCCGGAGCCGGCTCCCGCAGAGCCGGATGGAGTTGTACGAGGCGGCGCTGGCCATGCTGCTGGGGCGCAGGGACCACGAGCGGGGTGTCGAGGCCCCGGAAGGGATCACCCTGAGCCGGCAGGAGGCGGTCCGGCTGCTGCAGCGGCTGGCGTACTGGCTCATTCGCAACAAACAGGCGGAGATGGAGGAGGAGACCGCGCTGGCCGTCATCGAGGGCGCCCTCCCGGCGATGCCGGCCGTCGCCGAGCAGGGCGACGCCCGGCGCGTCCTCACGCACCTGGTCTCGCGCTGCGGACTGCTGCGCAGGCCGACGGCGGACACCCTCGACTTCGTCCACCGCACCTTCCAGGACTACCTCGGCGCGAAGGCGGCCGTGGAGGAACACGACCTCGGCCTGCTGGTGCAGAACGCCCACGACGGCCAGTGGGAGGACGTCGTACGGATGGCCGTGGCCCACGCCCGGCCCGCCGAACGGGCGGCGCTGCTCAACCGGCTGACGACACGCGGCGACCGGGATGCCGGCCACCGGACGCGACTGCGTCTGCTCGCCATGGCCTGTCTGGAGCAGGCCGACGAGCTGGTCCCGGAGGTCCGGGCGGCGGTGGAGCAACGGGCGGCGACCTTGCTGCCGCCGCGTACGCCGGACGAGGCGCTGGAGCTGGCCGCGGTGGGGTCGGTCATCCTGGATCTCCTGCCGGGGCGGCCGGAGGGGCTGCCGGACACGGAGGCGGCGGCCGTCGTCCGCACGGCGGCGGCGGTGGGCGGGGACGCCGCCCTGACGTTGCTCAAGCGGTACTGCGCCAGCCCCAGCCCACGTGTCCACGGTGTGCTCGCGGGGAGGTGGGGTTCGTTCGACACCGAGGAGTTCGCGGAGGAGATCCTCGGCCGGCTGCCCGCCGACTGTCCCATCACGGTGCACAGCCCCACCGCTCTGAAGCTGATGCCCGCGCTCCCTCAGAAGTCGGACATCTGCTTCGTCGGGGACCTCTCCGCGGACGACATCATGAGGGCGGTCGATCCGGACCGTTTGACGACCATCAGGCTGTCCGCCAACCACCGGCTGACCGACGTGACCTTCCTGCGGAGCCTGCCGGGACTGCGGAGGCTCTGGCTGTCGAAATGCCCGGAGATAGCCGACTTGTCGCCGCTCGCCGGACTGCCGCTCACCCAGTTGCTGATCTGGGACACCCGCCCGCACGACCTGCGCCGTCTGTCGGAGCTCCCGGAGCTCGACGAGCTGGACCTCGACCTTCCCGTGCACCGGTCGCACACGTCGTCGCTCCCCGCCATGCCCAAGCTGCGGAAGCTCCACGCGTGGCAGCGCAACGCCTCACGGTCCCTGACGGGCATCGACGCGTTCGGCGGACTGGAACGCCTCAGCATCCAGGCCACCAGCTTTCCCGAAAGGGATCGCGAGGAACTCACACGTCTGCCGCACCTGACGCACCTGCGGATCACCGGGCAGAACATGTCCCGGCTCATCGAGAGCCCGCCCTTCCCCCGGGTCCGGGAACTCACACTCTTGGATCCCTCGCCCGCCCCCATCGACCTGACAGCCGTGGGCAAGGTCTTCCCGGCCCTCCGGTCGCTGGAGATCGATGGCCGGCTGGGCCCCACGGACGTCGACCTGACGCCGCTCGCCGGCATCGACCGGCTCCATGTCCGCGTCGAGGAGACCGAGGCGGTCCTCGGCCTGAACCTCTTCCCGGCCGGCAGGGTCACCCTCGTCCCCGGGCCCCGCTCCTGATCGCCGGACGACCGCCGTGCCCCGTGGGGGTTGGGCACGGCGGCCGATGGGACGCGACCGTACCAGGGGTTACGTGATCGGCCGAACTCCGGCGTGTCCGGACACCGCCCCGCATGGGAGAGACTGACGGCATCCTGTACGGCGGAGAAGTGGAAGGAACGGCGTGGCATTCACCGAACAGCGGGCGCGGGAAGTCCTCGCGGCGGCGGGCACTCCGCTTCCGGCCGGCGAGGCCGAGCTGCTGGCCCTCGGCGAGAACGCGGTGTTCGCCGCCGACGGCCTCGTCGCGAAGGTGGGGCGGGACGCCTCCCTCGTGGAGCGCGCCGGCCGGGAGCTGCGGATCGCCGCCTGGCTCGCGGAGGCCGGGGTGCCGGCCGTGCGCGCGGCGGAGCCCGGGGTGCTGGTCGCCGACGGGCATCCGGTGACGCTCTGGCACCGGCTCCCGGCGGCCGAGCGCCCTGCCGGTCCCGCCGACCTGGCCGCCCTGCTCCGGCAGGTACACGTCCTGCCGGACCCGGGGTTCGGGCTGCCCCGGCGTGATCTGCTGGGCGGCGTCGAGCGGTGGCTGCGGCTGGCCGGGACGGCCATCGACCCGGCCGACGCCGACTATCTGCGCGAGCGCCGCGACGGATTCGCCGCCGCGGCCGCCGCCCTCACCCCGCATCTGCCGCCGGGGGCGATCCACGGTGACGCCCTCCCCCGCAACGTCCACATCGGGCCGGACGGGCCCGTACTCGTCGACCTGGAGACCTTCGCCTCGGACCTGCGGGAGCACGACCTGGTGGTGATGGCCCTCAGCAAGGACCGGTACGGGCTGGACCCGGACGCCTACCACTCCTTCGTCCACACCTACGGCTGGGACGTCCGGGAGTGGGAGGGCTGCGCCGTGCTGCGCGGGGCCCGGGAGACGGCGAGCTGCGCCTGGGTCGCGCAGCACGCGCCGGGCAATCCGGCCGCCCTCGCCGAGTTCCGCCGCCGGGTCGCCTCGCTGCGGGAGAACGACCCGGCGGTGCGCTGGTACCCCTTCTGACCGGTTCTGACCGGTTCCGGACAGAACCGGCTACGCGCCGAGGAACGAGGAGCGCGGTCCGTCGAGGGTGGCGTTCATCCGTGCCAGCTGGCCCTCCGTGAACATGAACATGGCCACGTCGTCGACGTAGTCCATGTAGTTCATGAACATGTCGCCGTCGGGTGCGTTGTTGCACGTGACGCGGGGGAACTTCGGCGCGCCGAAGTTGGGCCCGCCCTGGTTGGGGGTGTCGGCCACGAAGTCGGTGCCGTTGCAGGCCGTGCCGTCGTCGCCCCAGATGTGGAAGAGATTCAGCCAGTGGCCCACTTCATGGGTCGCGGTGCGGCCCAGATCGAAGGGTGCCGTCGCGGTCCCGCTGGTGCCGAACGCGGAGTGGAGGATGACCACGCCGTCGGTGGCGGCCGGTCCGCCGGGGAACTGTGCGTAGCCGAGCAGCCCGCCGCCCAGCTCGCAGGACCACAGGTTGAGATAGCGGTCGGAGGGCCAGGGGTCCTGGCCACCGGTCGCCGTCGACTTCACGGCGTCGTCGGTGCCGAAACTCGCGGTCGCGGTCTGGGTGCGGGTGATGCCGTTGGTCGGCGCGCCGGACGGGTCGGTGGTGGCCAGATGGAATTCGATGTTGCAGTCGGCCGCCAGCGCCTTCCAGACGGCCGGGACGCCGGAGACATCCGCATTGGTCTTGCGGTAGTCCCGGTTGAGGGCCTCGATCTGGCTGGCGATCTGGGCGTCGTCGATGTTCTGCGCGCCGTTCTGGTGCACGACGTGGACGACGACCGGGATGCGGGTCACTCCGGTACGGGTGGTCCGCTCATGCCCCTTCTCATAGGCGAAGGCCTTGTTCTCGAGGGCCGCACGGGCCTGCGCGTACGGGGCGTGTTCGGTGAGCAGTCTGCGGTGGACTTCCATGGTCCCGCACAGCAGGCTCTCGGGTGACCTCTCGGCTGTGGCGTTCTGCCGGTTCTCGGGCATGCTGCACCTCCTCTGACCGCCGTGGAACACGGCGAGTTACGGGAGAGAGTCGGGCCCGATGGCGTCTACGGTAGACCCGTAGGACGTGAAAAGAGATGGATATCGTGGAATTCAATTCCAACCGTATGTCAACCTTCCGGATCCCGCCATTCAGGTGAATCCGGGTAATTGCTGAGGTATTTGAGGAATGAACGAGCCGCCTCCGGCCCTCTTCCGGAACTGGACGCACTCCCGTGAAGAGGACTCCGCCGACATCACCGTCTACCGGCCCGCCGACCATCCCTTCCCGCCCTCGCGGGGGCGGGAAGGGATGGAGTTCGCCGCCGACGGAACGTTCACCGATCACCCCATCGGGCGCGGTGACGCCCCCGACTCGGTGCCGGGCGTCTGGCAGTCCAAGGACGGCGTCCGGCTGACGATCTCCTTCCCCGAGGCCGGGCGGCCCGGGCGGGAGCTGGAGATCGTCTCCTGCGACGAGAGCGCGCTCAGGGTACGGGGCTAGCCGGCGCCGTGCCCGTCGCCGCGCGCAGCCGTTCGGCTCAGCGCAGCGGCCACGTGCCGTCCACCACCGCCTCCGGATTCCCCTGGCGCCGCAGCCACTGCTGATATCCGGCCGCCCACTCCCCGTACCACCGCTCCTGGTCGCGGTGGAGCTCCCACAGGTCGGCCGCCGCGATGTGCGCGTACCGCCCGGCTATCGCGCGGGCCACGCGCACGGCCGCCAGGGCGTCCGCGCCCGCCTCGTGCGCCCCGTCGAGCACGACGCCGTACTCCCGGCAGGCGGCGGCCAGCGTGCGCCGGCCCTTGCGGAAGCGGTCGACGGCACGGTCGATGGTGAGGGGGTCGACGACCGGGCCCACGGCCGCCGGCGCACCCGCGCCGCCCTCACCGTCCTCGCCGCCCTCAGCCAGTTGCTCGGTCAGCCGCTCGGTCAGCGACCGCAGGCCGTACCGCTCCAGCTCGGCCGAGAGCAGGCTCAGATCGAAGGCGGCGTTGTACGCGACGACCGGCACTCCCATCGACCAGTGGCCGGCCAGGGCGGTGGCCACCTCCTCCGCCACCTCGCGCGCGGGCCGCCCGCAGTCGGCGGCCTGCTCGGTCGTGATGCCGTGGATCGCCGTGGTCTCGGCCGGTATCGGCGTGCCCGGGTCGGCCAGCCAGAGCCGGCCCGCGACGACCTCGCCGCCCTTGGTCTCCACGACCGCCGCGGTGACGATCCGGGCCGTCGCCGGGTCGGTGCCCGTCGTCTCCAGATCGAAGCCGACCAGACGCTCCTCGTGCCAGGCCATCGCGATCCCCCCTGTCGGTTGTGCTTCCCCCGTCTGGTCCCCAGCGTCGCACGGCCCACTGACAACGAGTCCGTGACCGAAAGGAGAGGTCCGCCACGAGGAGTCCGCTACGACACCGGCCGGGAGTCCTCCCACACGCCCTCGAACTCCTCGCGGTAGGTCTCGAAGAGCCCGCCGTCCGCGTCGGGCCGGCCCTCCCGCAGCACACCCCGGCCGTGGCCGCCGCGCAGGACGAGCACGGGCGACTCCATGCCACGGGCCTTGCGCAGATAGGACTGGACGACGGCCACGCCGTCCGAGCCGTCGCCGTTGATCAGGTAGGCGGTGAAGCGGGGGGTCTCGTCGAAGACGCGGATCTCGAAGCCGCCGGTGTCGCGCAGCCGGTCGCGGACCCGCCGCATGTGCATGATGTTCATCTCCACGGACCGGCTCATCTCGCCCTTCTTGATCCCCAGTTCCCGCTCCCGGCGGCGCACGGCGCTGCTGGCGGGGTTGAGGAAGAGCAGCCGGGTGCGGCAGCCGGCCTCGGCGAGACGGACCATGCGCCGCCCGGAGTAGTTCTGGACGAGCAGGTTCAGGCCTATGCCCACGGCGTCGAGGCGGCGGGCGCTGCCGAAGAGGTCCTCGACGGGGAGCTGGCGCTGGAGGCGCACCCGGTCGGAGTGGACGCCGACGACGTCGGCGTAGCGGTCGCCGACGAGGTCCTCGACGGCGTCTATGGGCAGCCGGTCGGCGGAGGGCGTGCCCGCGCCGTGGCCGCCGCCGAGGATGTCCAGCAGCCGGGCCGAGGCGCGTTCGGCCTGGGCGAGGACGGTCTGGGAGAGCGCCCGGTTGCGGGAGACGACGTTGCGGGCCACCTCGAGCTCGTCCAGTACGAGTTCGAGCTCGCGCCGGTCGTCGAGGTAGGGCTCGAAGCACGGCCAGTGCTGGACGACCAGCTCGCGCAGCTGGGGCAGGGTGAGGAAGCTGAGGACGTTGTCGTCGGCCGGGTCGAGCAGATAGCCCTTGCGGCGGCTGACCTCGCGGACGGCGACGGCGCGCTGCACCCACTCCTGGCCGGCCGGGCCGGCGGCCGCGACGACCCATTCCTCGTCGCCGTGGACCGGTTCATAGACCGGGCGCAGCACGGCGGCGACGACGGCGCGGAGCCGTTGCTCGACCAGATTGAGCCAAATGTAGGCGCGCCCCGCCCGGCGGGCGCGTGTGCGCACCTCGCCCCAGGCGTCGGCGCCCCAGTCCAGTTCCGCCCCGATCTCCCTCGGGCGGGTCAGGGAGACCACGCCCGGAGGGGTGTCGGACGTGCAGTCCTCTTCCGGACAGCCGTCCCCAGGGGGCAGCTCCAGCCCGCCCGAGCTCACCTGCGCACCGCCTTCCGCCCCCGTCCCAACGATCAAGGCAGACTACTGTGCGGGCGGGAGGGGGTGCACCCGCGTCCGGCGGGCCTTCGGCCAACTCTGCCGTCGGACGTGCCGGTTGTCCGAAAGCCGGACGCCGGACGTGATCTGATTCATAGCCAGAAGTAGCCGGAAGGGTGGTTCACCCGCCCGGCGGAGCCCTCGGGGCGGGCGGCGGACCGGCTTTTGCCGAAGATCTGCGGAAAGCGCGGCCCGGGGTGGAAGACTTCTGGGCATGCAGGTCTGGCCGGGACAGGCGTACCCCCTCGGTGCCACGTACGACGGCGCCGGGACCAATTTCGCGGTCTTCTCGGAGGCCGCCGAACGGATCGAGTTGTGCCTGCTGCACGAGGACGGCTCGGAGACGGCGGTGGAGCTGCGGGAGGCCGACGCGTTCGTATGGCACGCGTATCTACCGGGTGTGATGCCGGGTCAGCGATACGGCTTCCGGGCGCACGGCCCGTACGAGCCGCAGCGGGGGCCGCGCTGCAACTCCGCCAAGCTGCTGCTCGACCCGTACGCGAAGGCCGTGAGCGGCGCGGTGGACTGGGGGGAGGCGGTCTACGGCTATCACTTCGGGCGGCCGGAGAAGCGCAACGACATGGACTCGGCCCCGCACATGATGACTTCGGTGGTGGTCAATCCGTACTTCGACTGGGCGGACGACCGGCCACCGCGGACGGAGTATCACCGCACGGTCATCTATGAGGCCCATGTGAAGGGCCTGACGATGCTGCACCCGGCGCTGCCGGAGGAGATCCGGGGCACGTACGCGGCGCTGGCGCATCCGGCGGTGATCGGGCATCTGACGGAGCTGGGGGTCACGGCGATCGAGCTGATGCCGGTCCATCAGTTCGTGCACGACCACCGGCTGGTGGACTCGGGTCTGGTCAACTACTGGGGCTACAACACCATCGGCTTCTTCGCGCCGCACAACACGTACGCGTCGTGGGGCGACCGGGGCCAGCAGGTGCTGGAGTTCAAGACGGCGGTGCGGGCGCTGCACGCGGCGGGCATCGAGGTGATTCTGGATGTGGTGTACAACCACACGGCCGAGGGCAGCCGTCTGGGGCCGACGCTGTCGTTCCGGGGGCTGGACAACGCGTCGTACTACCGGCTGACCGACGATCCGCGCTACTACATGGACACCACCGGCACCGGCAATTCGCTGCTGATGCGAAGTCCGCACGTCCTCCAGCTCATCATGGACTCGCTGCGCTACTGGGTGACCGAGATGCGCGTGGACGGCTTCCGCTTCGACCTGGCGGCGACGCTGGCACGGCAGTTCCACGAGGTGGACCGGCTGTCGTCGTTCTTCGACCTGGTGCAGCAGGATCCGGTGGTCAGTCAGGTGAAGCTGATCGCGGAGCCGTGGGACGTGGGCGAGGGCGGCTATCAGGTCGGCAAGTTCCCGCCCCTGTGGACCGAGTGGAACGGAAAGTTCCGGGACACCGTGCGGGATCTGTGGCGGGGCGAGCCGGCCACCCTGGCGGAGTTCGGCTCCCGGCTGACCGGCTCCTCCGACCTCTACCAGGGCGACAGCCGGCGCCCGCTGGCCTCCGTCAACTTCGTCACCTGTCACGACGGCTTCACCCTCCACGACCTCGTCTCGTACGACGTCAAGCACAACGAGGCCAACGGCGAGGACAACCGGGACGGCGAGAGCCACAACCGCTCCTGGAACTGCGGGACCGAGGGGCCGACCGACGACCCGGGGATCCTCGCCCTGCGCGAGCGGCAGATGCGCAATTTCATCGCCACGCTGATGGTGTCGCAGGGCGTGCCGATGCTCAGCCACGGCGACGAGTTCGCCCGCACCCAGCGGGGCAACAACAACGCGTACTGCCAGGACGGCGAGCTGTCCTGGGTGCGCTGGCCGGGCCGCCCGGAGGAGGCGGAGGAGGATCCGGACGAGGCGACGGCACGGGCGCTGCGGATGCTGCGCTTCACCCGCTCGCTGGTCTGGCTCCGCCGCGACCACCCCGTCTTCCGCCGCCGGCGCTTCTTCCACGGCCGTCCGGTGCAGGGCACCCACGACGATCTATCCGATATCGCCTGGTTCACCCCGGAAGGCGAGGAAATGCGGGACGGCGACTGGCACGTCGCCCACGCCAGGTCCCTGACCGTCTTCCTCAACGGGGGCGCCATCTCCGAGCCCGGGCCGCGGGGCGAGCCTGTGGTCGACGACTCCTTCCTGCTGATGTTCAACGCGCACGACCGGCCGCTGGACTTCACCGTCCCGGCCGACCACGGCGCGCAGTGGCAGGTCGTCGTCGACACGGCACGCCCGGAGGGCGTGGCGGCGGACGGACCTAAGGTCCGGGCGGGGGAACGGCTGACACTCACGGACCGCAGTCTGGCGGTGCTGCAGCGGCCGGCCTAGCGTTCCCCGGGAGTACGGTCACCTGCGGGCCGGTGGGGGTTCCTCGCGCCCACGCGGCGGAGCCGCATGTCAGACACCGCCCCGCGCCCCTTACGGGGCCCCGTGGTGGGTACGTATGTTCCTGTGAAGCCCGACAGCCGTCAGCCTCCTACCGCCACCTACCGGCTCCAGCTCCAGCCCGACTTTCCCTTCGCGGCGGCTGAGCGGGCCGTGCCCCGGCTCGCCCGGCTCGGCGTGTCGCATCTGCACCTCTCCCCGCTCCTGGAGGCCGTCCCGGGCTCCACCCACGGCTACGACGTCGTCGACCACACGGCGGTACGGGCGGAGCTGGGCGGCGAGGACGGGCTGCGCTCCCTGGCCCGTACCGCCCGCGCGCACGGGCTGGGCCTGATCGCCGACATCGTGCCCAACCACATGGCCCTGCCCGCCGCCGGACGCCCGGGCGGCCCCCTGTGGCACGTGCTGCGCGACGGCCCGGCCTCCCCGTACGCCCGCTGGTTCGACATCGACTGGGCCGAGCACGGCGGCAAGGTGCTGCTGCCCGTGCTCGCCGCCCCGCTCGGCGACGAGCTGGCCCGCCTCGCCGCCGCCGACGGCGTACTGCGCTACGGCGACCACGCCCTCCCCCTGCGGCCCGGCACCGAACGGCTGCCGCTGCCCGAGCTGCTCGACGCCCAGTGGTACCGCCTCGCCTGGTGGCGGCTGGCCCGCACCGAGCTCAACTACCGGCGCTTCTTCACCGTCTCCGAGCTGATCGCGGTGCGCGTGGAGGACCCGGAGGTCTTCGCCGCCACCCACGCCACGATCCTCCGCCTGCTGCGCGAAGGCGTCCTCGACGGGCTGCGCGTCGACCACCCCGACGGGCTCGCCGACCCGCCCGGCTATCTGCGGCGGCTGCGCGACGCCACCGGCGGGCGGTGGACGGTCGTCGAGAAGATCCTCGCCGGGGACGAACGGCTGCCCGCCGACTGGCCCGTCGCCGGCACCACCGGCTACGACGCCCTGCGCCATCTCGACGGCCTCTTCACCGACCCCGCCGGGCTCGGCGAACTCACCACCGCCTACCTCGCCTTCACCGGCTGCCCGCCCGACCGGGGCGGCGACTGGCCCGCGACCGTGCGCCGCGCCGCCCACCGGGTCATCGGCCACGAGCTGGCCGCCGAGGCCGAGCGGCTCGTCCGCACCGCCGTCCGGCTCTGCGAGACCTCCCACCATCTGCGCGACCACGCCCCCTGGGCGCTGCGCACCGCCCTGTGCGAGATCCTCGTCCGGCTGCCCGTCTACCGCCCGTACGCCACGGCGGGCCGGCCCGCCGCGCCCGGGGACGCCGCGCTGCTGGACGAGGCCGCCCGGGGGGCCCGTACCGCCTTCGCCGTGCCCGGCGAGGCCCGGGCCGTCGAACTGATCCGCGACGCCGCCCTGGGCCGTCTCGGCGACGGCCCCGACCAGCGGGACTTCTGCGCGCGCTTCGCCCAGACGGCGTCGGCGCTGCGCGCCAAGTCCGTCGAGGACACCGCCTTCTACCGCTACGCGCCCCTGCTGTCGGCGACGGAGGTGGGCGGCACCCCCGACCGGCCGGCGGTCGCCCCGGAGGAGTTCCACGCCTTCTGCGCCCGCGCGCAGCGCGACCGGCCCCACGGCGGGACCGTGCTGTCCACCCACGACACCAAGCGCAGCGCGGACGCGCGGGCGCGGATCGCCGCGCTGAGCGAACACCCGGCGCGCTGGGCCCGGCTGATGGACCGGCTGATGGACCGGCTGTGGTCCGGCTCTCCCGCGCCGGACCCCCATCTGGCGTGGACCGCCTGGCAGAACGCCTTCGGGCTCGGCGACCCCGACGCCGCCCGGCTCGTGCCCGCCGTGCTGAAGAGCGCCCGGGAGGCCGCGCTGCTGACGACGTGGACGGAGCCGGACGCGGCGTACGAGGCGGCGGTGGAGGAGTTCGTCACCACCGGCCCGTGCGGGGCGGCGGGCCGGGAGGCGCTGGCCGCGTTCGAGGAGGAGGCCGGGGTCGCGATCCGCGCCAACACGCTGGGGGCGGCGCTGCTGCATCTGACGATGCCGGGGGTGCCGGATGTGTACATGGGAACGGAGGGGGCGTACCGGGCGCTCGTCGACCCGGACAACCGGTCGGTGCCGCCCTTCCCTGACGAACCCGATGAATCCGGCGAAGCGGGGGACGGCCTCTCCGCCGAGAAGCTGCGGCTGACGCGGGCGGCGCTGGGGGTGCGCCGCGAGCACCCGGAGTGGTTCGGGGAGGAGGGGTCCTACGTGCCGCTGTACGCGGAGGGGGTGGCGGCGGGGCACGCCGTGGCCTTCGCCCGCGCGGGCGGGGTCGTCGCCGTGGCGACGCGGCTGGCGCGGCGGCTGGCCGATGCCGGGGGCTGGCGGGGGACGGTGCTGGAGCTGCCGGGCGGCCACGCGTGGCGGGATGTGCTGACGGGTGGGGAGTGGCGGGGGCGGGTGACGGTGGCGGAGCTGCTGGGGTCGGGGCCGGTGGCGTTGCTGGTCGCCCGTCCCTGACGCCCGGCCCGCGAGCGCCGGACGGGCTGAAGCCGGCCCGTCCGGGAAGAATCCCCGAAGGATCCCCCATCGAGAGGAGCCGTCGTGCTGTTCGAGGTGTGGGCACCGCGGGCCCGGTACGTCGCCCTGGTGGCGGACGGCCGGACGTACGCCATGGTGGCGGACCCGGCCCGTCCCGGCTGGTGGCGGGGCGAGGCCCGCGCGGGGCACGGCACCCGCTACGGTTTCGCCCTCGACGGCGGACCGGTGCGGCCCGACCCGCGCTCGCGGCGGCAGCCGGACGGGCCGGACGGGCCGAGCGCCGTCGTCGACCTCGCCCGCTTCGCCTGGCGGCACCCGTGGCCCGGCCGGGGACTGCCCGGCGCGGTCCTGTACGAGCTCCACACCGGCACGTACACCCCCGAGGGCACGTTCGACGCGGCGGCCGCGCGGCTGCCCCACCTCGCGGACCTGGGCGTCACACACGTGGAGCTGATGCCCGTCTGCCCCTTCCCGGGGCGGCACGGCTGGGGGTACGACGGGGTGGCGCCCTGGGCCGTGCACGAGCCCTACGGCGGCCCGGACGGGCTGCGGCGCTTCGTGGACGCCGCGCACGGCCTCGGCCTGGGCGTCGTCCTCGACGTCGTCCACAACCACCTGGGCCCGTCGGGCAATCACCTGCCCGCGTACGGCCCGTACTTCACCGACACCCACCACACCCCCTGGGGCGCGGCCGTCAACCTCGACGCCCCCGGCTCCCCGGAGGTACGGGCGTACCTCATCGGCAGCGCCCTGGCCTGGCTGCGCGACCACCGGCTCGACGGGCTGCGGCTGGACGCCGTGCACGCGCTCGCCGACACCGGCCCGCGGCACTTCCTCGCCGAGTTGTCCGCCGCCGTCGACGAGCTGGCCGGACGGCTGGGCAGACCGCTGTTCCTGATCGCCGAGTCCGACCTCAACGACCCGGCCACCACCGCCCCGCGCGACGCGGGCGGCCACGGCCTCCACGCCCAGTGGAACGACGACTTCCATCACGCCCTGCACACCGCGCTCACCGGCGAGTCCCAGGGCTACTACGCCGACTTCGCCGCCGACCCGGCCCACGCCCTCGCCAAGACCCTGCGCGGCGGCTTCTTCCACGACGGCACCCACTCCGCCTTCCGCGACCGCCCCCACGGCCGTCCCCTGGACCCGGGCGCCACCCCCGCCCACCGGCTCCTCGGCTACGCCCAGACCCACGACCAGGTCGGCAACCGGGCGCTCGGCGACCGCCTCTCCGCCCGGCTCTCCCCGGGGCTGCTGGCCTGCGCGGCCGCGCTCGTGCTGTGCGCGCCCTTCACCCCCATGCTGTTCATGGGCGAGGAGTGGGGCGCCCGGACGCCCTGGCAGTACTTCACCGACCACCCGGACCCGGCCCTGGCGGAGGCCGTACGGACCGGCCGCCGCCGTGAGTTCGAGGCCCACGGCTGGCCCGCCGAGGAGATCCCCGACCCCCAGGACCCGGCCACCCGCGACCGCTCCTGCCTGGACTGGACGGAACCCGCACGCCCCCCGCACGCCCGGCTCCTCGACTGGTACCGCCGCCTGATCGCCCTACGCCGCGCCGAGCCCGCCCTGACGGATCCGCGCTGGCGGTACGAGGCACTGTCGGTCACCGCGGACGGCGTCGTCTCCTTCCGGCGCGGCCCGCTGCACATCGTGGTCAACCTGGCCGACCGCCCGGCCGCCGCGCGCCTGTCGGGCCCGGTGACGGAGGCCGTCGCGACGTGGCGGCCGGTGGGCCTGCCGGACGGCGAGGACGGTGTACTGCGGCTGCCGCCGGAGACGGCGGCGGTGCTGCGGTGAACGCGTCCGCGTTTGCGCGTTTGCGCCCCCGGGCGTGGCGGGCCGACCCTGGAAGTGACGCGACCTCGCAGGTGAAGGAGTGAGGGCCATGCGCATGCTCTTGCGGGCCCGGATGGACACCCATACGTCGAACGCGGGGGTCAAGGACGGCAGCCTGCCCAGGCTGATGGAGAAGATCGTGGAGGAGCTCAAGCCCGAAGCCGCCTACTTCGCGCCCCTGGACGGCGGCCGGTCCTGCCTCATGGTCTTCGACATGGAGGACTCCTCGCAGATCGTCGGCATCGGCGAGAAGTTCTTCCAGGAAGCGGACGCCGAGGTCGAGCTGAGCCCGGTGATGAACCTCGACGACCTCAAGAAGGGTCTCGCGGCCCTCACCGGGTGAGTGGTGAGTGCCCTGCTCAGCCCTCGTCCGGACGCAGTCGCAGCGAGATGGAGTTGATGCAGTACCGCTGGTCCGTGGGGGTGGGGTAGCCCTCGCCCTCGAAGACATGGCCCAGGTGGGAGCCGCAGCGGGCGCAGCGGACCTCCACGCGGACCATGCCGTGGGAGCGGTCCTCCAGGAGCTCGACGGCGTCGGAGTCCTTCGGGTCGTAGAAGCTCGGCCAGCCGCAGTGGCTCTCGAACTTCTCCGTGGAGCGGAACAGCTCCGCGCCGCAGGCCCGGCAGGCGTAGACGCCCGTCGTCTTCGTGTCGGTGTACTCACCGCGGAAGGCGGGCTCGGTGCCCGCCCGGCGGAGCACCTGGTACTCCGCCGGCGTCAGCTCCGCGCGCCACTGCTCGTCCGTCTTCTCGACCTCGTACGCCATGCCGAACGCCCTCCGCGGTGTGTCGTCTCAGTTCTCCAGGCGGGCGAGGATCTTCGGACCGAGGTCCGTGACGTCACCCGCGCCCATCGTCAGAACGAGATCACCGGGGCGTGCCATTCCCGCGATCACGTCCGGGATCGCCGCCATGTCGTGCTCGGGGCGGACGTCGGCGCCGGCCTTCTCGGCCGCGTCGATGATCAGGGCGCTGGTGATGCCCGGGATCGGGTCCTCACGGGCGGGGTAGATGTCGAGGACGACGGAGGCGTCGGCCAGGGTCAGGGACTGGCCCATCTCCGTGCCGAGCTCCTGGGTGCGGCTGAAGAGGTGCGGCTGGAAGACGACCAGGACGCGGGAGCCGGCGGCGGCGCCCCGGATGGCCTCCAGGTCGGCGGTCATCTCGGTGGGGTGGTGCGCGTAGGAGTCGATGACCTGCACGCCGTTCGCCTCGCCCTTGAGCTGGAGACGGCGGCCCACGCCGGTGAACTTGCCGAGCGCGGAAGCGAGGTTGTGCGCCGGGATGCCGAGGGCCACGCCCGCGGCGAGGGCGGCGACGGCGTTGTGGGCGTAGTGGCTGCCGGGCACGGAGACGGCGAAGGTGAGCATCTTGCCGTTCAGCAGGATGGTGACCTCGCTGGCCAGGCCGCGCGGGGTGACCTTCAGGACGCGCACGTCGGCGTCCTCGGCCGTGCCGTAGGTGACGATCTCGATGTCGTGGCGGCCGGAGACCCGCTCGGTGAGCTCGCGGGCGCCCGCCTGGTCGGCGGAGACGACCAGCGTGCCGCCGGGGCGGACGCGGCCGACGAACGTCTCGAAGGACTCGTAGATCTCGTCCATCGACGCGTAGTTCGCGTGGTGGTCCAGCTCCACGTTGAGGACGATCGCGACCTCGGGCGCGTACTTGTGGAAGCTGCGGTCGCTCTCGTCCGCCTCGGCGACGAAGATGTCGCCCGAGCCGTGGAGGGCGTTGGTGCCGGGGCCGTTCAGGTCGCCGCCGATGGCGTACGACGGGTTCAGGCCGAGGGCGTCCAGGGAGACGGCGAGCATCGACGTCGTCGTCGTCTTGCCGTGGGTGCCGGCGACGGCGATCGGGCGCAGCCCGTCCATCAGCCGGGCCAGCGCGTCGGAGCGGTGGACGACCGGGACGCCGCGCTCGGCGGCCGCGGCCAGCTCGGGGTTGTCGGCGCGGATGGCGCTGGAGACGACGACGCAGGTGGCGTCGGCCGCCAGGTGCTCCGCGGCGTGGCCGATGTGCACCGTGACGCCCAGCTCGCGCAGGGCCGCGGCGGTGGCCGACTCCTTCGCGTCGCTGCCGGCGACTGCCGCGCCGCGCTGGGCGAGGATCTTCGCGATGCCCGACATGCCGGCGCCGCCGATGCCGATGAAGTGCGGTCGGTCCATCGTCGTGGGGACGGCCGGTGCCATGTGCGGTGCTCCCTGGAGGTCGGTGCTCGTTGCGGGTCTCACTCTATTCCCCGGCACGGACAGCCCCGTCCGCGCCCGTCACACCGCCCGGATCAGCCCCGCCGCCAGGCCCGCCGCGACCGCCGCCGTGCGGCTGTCGACGCCGAGCTTGTCGTAGATGTGCACGAGGTGGGTCTTGACCGTCGCCTCGCTGATGAAGAGCCGCTTGGAGATCTGCCGGTTGGGCAGGCCCTCGGCCACCAGGCCCAGGATCTCCGTCTCGCGCGGCGACAGCACCGTCCGGCCCCCGGCCCGTACCCGGCCCAGCAGGCGGGCGGCGACGGGCGGGGCGAGGACGGTCTCGCCGCGGGCGGCGGCGTGGACGGCGGCCGCGACCTCCTCGGGCGGGGCGTCCTTGAGGAGGTAGCCGGTGGCCCCGGCCTCGACGGCGGCCAGGATGTCGGCGTCGGTGCTGTAGGTGGTGAGGATCAGCACGGCGGGCGGGGACGGCAGCGCGGTGATGCGCCGGGTGGCCTCCACGCCGTGCATCCCGGCGCCCATCTGGAGGTCCATGAGGACGACGTCGGGCCGTACGCCCTCGTCCAGCAGCCGCAGCGCCTCGGCGCCGTCGGCGGCCTCGCCCACGGCCTCCACGTCGGGCAGGTCGTCGACCATGGCGCGCAGCCCGCGCCGCACCACGGGGTGGTCGTCGACGAGGAGGATCCCGATCACCTCGCTCATGCCGCCGCCTCCAGGGCGCGGGCCCCCGTCGGGACGACCGGGACCGTCGCCGCGATCGCCGTGCCCTCGCCGGGGGCGGACTCGACGGTGAAGGTGCCGCCGAGGCCGGCGATGCGCTCGCGCATGCCGTGGAGGCCGAAGGTGCGGCGGCCGTCGGCCGGGCCCCGGCCGGGGGCGAAGCCGATGCCGTCGTCGTAGATGTCGAGGGCGACCTGCCCGTCGAGGAAGGCGAGGGTGACGGCCGTGTGCTCGGCGCTCGCGTGGCGGGCCACGTTGGCCAGGGCCTCCTGGGTCAGGCGCAGCAGGGCCACCTCGGTCTCCACGGGCAGCGGGCAGGGCTCGCCGTCGAGGCGGAAGACGGCTCCGGGGACGGTGCGGGCGGTCACCCGGCGCAGCGCCTCGGGCAGGGGCGCGTCCTCCAGGGCGGGCGGGGTGAGGGCCTGGACGAAGCGGCGGGCCTCGGCGAGGTTGTCGGCGGCGGTCAGCCCGATCTCGCGGACCCGTTCCCGGGCCGTCTCGCGCTCGGCGGTCTCGGCGGCGCGGGCCAGCAGGACGATGCTGGACAGGCCCTGGGCGAGGGTGTCGTGGATCTCGCGGGCGAGCCGCTGCCGCTCGGCGAGCCGGCCCGCCTCGCGCTGGGCGGCGGCGAGCTCGTCCCGGGTGCGCACGAGGTCGTCGATCAGCCGCTGGCGGCGCTGGCCCTCGCGGTGGAGCGCGGCGTAGCCGTAGGCGGTGAGGATCGCGACGGCGGCCCCGGCGGCGGGGCCGATGACCTTGGCGACGGTGAGCCCGCCGGGCGCGGTCGCCTGGGCGGCGACGACGGCCGCCGTGGCGGCGGCGACGGCGGGGTGCGCCCAGCGGACCGGGAGGGCGCGCAGGAAGAGGAAGAACAGCGGGAAGGCGACGTAGCTGAAGCCGCGGTCCAGGGCGAGGAGGGCCAGCCACAGGGCCGTGACGGCGGAGAGCCAGAGCCCGGGGCGGCGGGCGGGGCGGACGGTCCCGGCCGCGTACACGGCGGCGAGCAGGGCGCCCAGCGGCAGTACGGCCAGGGGTCCCGCCGACGGCCGTCCGGCCACGGTGGGGGCCAGGGCGACGGCGAGCAGCGCGTAGAAGGCGCCGTGGAAGGCGAGGCGGACCAGGCGCAGCGGGGGCACGTCGGAGGCCTCGCGTCCGCGCGGGAGCGCGGCGGGCGCGCCGGGGTCGGAAGGACTCGTTCGGCTCATCCCACCGAGCGTACGGGCCGGTGCCGGGCGCTACGGAACCGGCCGCCGTCAACCGTTCGATTGATTTCCGGGTGCACCGTACGGACGGTCCGCGGACCGTCCCCCGGCCCGATGCCGGCGCGGGCCCGGGGCGGCAGCCTGGAGCCCGTATTCGATCCGGCACCGGAGGGGATCCCTTGTTCGTCGCGCTCCGCGACATCCGTTTCGCCCGGGGGCGCTTCGCCCTCATGGGCACGGTCGTCGCGCTCATCACCACGCTCGTGGTCTTCCTCTACGGCCTGACCGACGGCCTGGCCCGGGAGGCGTCGTCGGCCGTGGCGGGGCTGCCGGCGGGCCGTGTGGTCTTCGGTGCCCCGGCGGGGGCCGCGCCCGAGGTGTCGTTCTCCAACAGCACCGTCGACGAGCGGCAGGCCGAGGCGTGGCGCCGGGCCCCGGGGGTGCGCTCGGCGGAGCCGTTCGGCGTGGGGATGACCCGGCTGACGGCGGGCGGCTCGGCGGAGTCGGTGAGTGTGATCGGCGGCCCGCAGCGGCTGGCGCCGGCGCCCGAGGCGGGGGCCGCCCCCGCCGACGGGCAGGCGGCCGTGAGCCGGCGGATCGCCCGCGAGCACGGGCTGCGGCCCGGCGACCGGATCACCCTCGGCACCCGGGAGCTGACCGTCTCCGGCATCACGCCCGACCGGGGCCACGGGCACGCGCCGACCGTCTGGACGACGCTCGCCACCTGGCGCGAGGTGAGCCACCTGCCGAGGCCGACCGCGCTGGCCGTGACCGGTTCCGGTACGCCCTCGGGGGCCGTCGCCCGCACCACGAAGGCCGTCGCCCTCGGCGACGCGCTGGACGGCATCGACGGCTACGCCGCCGAGCACGGCACGCTCCGGATGGTCCAGGGCTTCCTGTTCGTGGTGAGCGCGCTCGTGGTGGGGGCCTTCTTCACCGTGTGGACGGTGCAGCGGCGGCCCGATGTGGCGGTGCTCAAGGCCGTGGGCGCGAGCAGCGGCTATCTGGTGCGGGACGCGCTGGGGCAGGCGGCGGTGGTGCTGGCCGTCGGTGCGGTCGCGGGCGCCGCGGCCGGTGCGGCGGGCGGGGCGCTGGCGTCGGCGGCGGTGCCGTTCGAGCTGAGCGCGGCGGCGGTGGCCGTGCCGGTGGCCGCCATGGTGCTGCTGGGGCTGGCCGGCTCGGCGCTCGCCGTCGCCCGCATCACGTCCGTCGATCCGCTGACCGCGCTGGGAGCCACCCGATGACCACCGCCCTTTCTCTGGAGGACGCCGTCCTCACCTACCCCGACGGGGACCGTACGCTCACCGCCCTGGACCGGGTGTCGCTGACCGTGGCGCCCGGCGAGCTGGTGGCGGTCGTGGGGCCGTCGGGCTCGGGCAAGTCCAGCCTGCTGGCGGTCGCGGCGACGCTGCGCCGCCCCGACGCGGGGCGCGTGGTGGTGGCGGGGTGCGAGACGGGGCCGCTGAGCGCCAAGGAGCGCACCGCGCTGCGGCGCGAGCGGGTCGGGATCGTCTTCCAGCAGCCGAACCTGCTGCCGTCGCTGACGGCCGAGGAACAGCTGCTGGCGGTCGCGCACCTGCGCGGCGGATCCGTCCGGGCGGCCCGGGCGCGGGCGGCGGAGCTGCTGGAGTCGGTCGGGCTCGACGCGGCGAAGCGGCGGCGCCGTCCCCATCAGCTGTCCGGGGGCGAGCGGCAGCGCGTGAACATCGCCCGCGCGCTGTTCGGCGACCCCGCCGTGCTGCTGGTGGACGAGCCGACGTCGGCCCTGGACCACGAGCGCGGCGAGCGGGTCGTCGAACTGCTGGCCGAGGTCACCCGCCGGCACCGCACGGCGACGGTGCTGGTCACCCACGACCGGGGGCTGCTCGGCCGGGCGGACCGGGTGCTGACGATGCGCGACGGCAGGCTGGAGTGACGGGACGTGGCCGGTGCCGGCCGGCTCAGTCGCGCTCGCCCGCCGCCGGCGCCTCCTCGCCCTCTTCCTCCCCGTCGGCGTGCGCGTAGAGCTTGAGGACGGGCACCCCGACCTTGTGGCGGGCGCGCGAGGCCCAGTCGCGGTGGAAGAACTCCTCGACGAGGTGGGGCGCGGTCAGCACGATCACCTCGTCGGCGTGGGTCTGCTCCACGACCGAGCGCAGGAGGTCCAGCGGGTGGCCGTCGATGAGCTGGCCGACGGCCTCGCAGCCCGCCTCGCGCAGCAGGCGCAGCGAGTGCTCCAGGGCCACCGCGGCGGGCCGTACGGCCGCGTCGCCCTCGGGCTCGTCGGCCTCGTGGAGCGCCTGCTCCAGCTCGCCGAGGGCCACGTCGTCGATGGCGCGCAGCAGCCGGTCCTCGTCCCCTCTGGGGCGCATGAGGACCACGAACGACATGCTGTCGTCGTGGAGGGTGGTGACGAAGTCGACATCCGTCGCGGAGAGCGGCTGCTCGATCATCAATACGCTCGTGAACACGGTGGGAGCCCTTCTACTCCATGGGCCACCGGGCCCCAACAGAAACCATCCTGCGCGGGCTCCCCGGGAACCCGCCTGTTTTGATCCTGTGCCCCCGGGGGAGCGTCTGACTCAATTCTGCCCACCCCGAGTTAAACCGGAACGGTAAATTCCGCCGATTGTCAGACCCGTCGGCGGACCACCGGCGCGTCAAACCCGTCGGTACCGGGTGAAGAGGAAACCGCCGTCCTCCAGCACCGACCCCAGCGCGAAGCGCTCGGGCACCGCCAGCGGCGGCCCCGCCATGATCCGCGGCGCCGTCCCGGTGGCCACCACGGGCGCCAGCGACAGGCACATCTCGTCCAGCGCCCCGGCCGCCGCGAACTGCCCCAGCAGCCGGGGGCCGCCCTCGGTCAGCAGCCGCGTCAGCCCCCGCCCGGCCAGCAGCCCCGGCACCCGCGCCACGTCGACGCCCGGCCCCTCGCCCGCCACGAGCACCTCGGCGCCCGCCGCCCGCGCGGCGGCCACCCGCTCCGCCGGGGCATCCGCCCCGGTCAGCACGATCGTGGGCACCAGCGGCGCGGTGAACAACGGAAGCGAGAAGTCCAGGTCGAGCCCCGCGCTCACCACGGCTATGACCGGCGCGGGCCCCTGGCCGAGCGCCGCCCGCCGCGCCGCGAAGGCCTCCCGGGCCCGCGCGGGGCGGTAGCCCTCCTGCCGTACGGTCTCCGCGCCGACCACCACCGCGTCGGCCAGGCCCCGCAGCGTGCCGAAGATCCGCATGTCGGCAGCCGAGGACAGCGGCTGCGACCGGCCCTCGTGATGGGCCGCGCCGTCCAGCGAGGAGACCATGTTGGCCCGCAGCCACGCCGTCCCGGCGGGCAGCCCGGCCGGGTAGGCGTAGAGGTCGGCGAGCTCGTCCAGCCCCCATTCGCGGTCGTCGAGATCGGCGGGGCTGAGCGGGGAGGGGAACAGGCGTCGCATAGGCCGCAGTGTGACATGGCTCGCTCCGCGCGGGCGGGCCACCGCACTTTCAGGGGCTACGCTGGACAGCTGTGTCGTCCTCCACCGCATCACCCGCAAGTGCCACGGGCCCCGCGGCCCCCGGTCCGATAACCGGCGGCCCGGCCGGAACCCCCGTCGCCCTCACCTCGCGCGCCCCGCACGTCCCGGCCGACCGCCTGGTCGCCGAGATGGTGCCGCCGCCGCGCTTCGACGCGGTGCGCTTCGACACGTACATCCCCGACCCCAACCAGCCCAGCCAGACCGAGGCCGTCAAGATCCTCGACGGTTTCGCGGGCGGGCTCGGCGGCGAGGCCGCCGGCGGCCGCAAGCGCTGGTTCCGGCGCGAGACGAAGCCCGCCGCCCCCACCGGCCCGCGCGGCGTCTACCTCGACGGCGGCTACGGCGTCGGCAAGACCCACCTGCTGGCCTCCCTCTGGCACGCCACCCCGGCCGCCCCCGAGCGCAAGGCCTTCGGCACGTTCGTGGAGCTGACGAACCTCGTCGGCGCCCTGGGCTTCCAGCAGACCGTCCAGACCCTCAGCGGCCACAAGCTGCTGTGCATCGACGAGTTCGAGCTCGACGACCCGGGCGACACCGTCCTCGTCTCCACCCTGCTGGGCAAGCTGGTCGACGCGGGCGTGGCGCTCGCCGCGACCTCCAACACCCTGCCCGGCAAGCTCGGCGAGGGCCGCTTCGCCGCCGCCGACTTCCTCCGCGAGATCCAGGGCCTCTCCGCCCACTTCCGCCCGCTGCGCATCGACGGCGAGGACTACCGCCACCGCGGCCTGCCGCAGGCCCCCGCCCCGTACGACGACGGGACCGTCGAGCGGGTGGCGCACCGCGTCGAGGGCGCCTCCCTGGACGCCTTCCCCGACCTCCTCGACCACCTCTCCAAGGTCCACCCGAGCCGCTACGGCGCCATGTGCGACGGCGTCCGGGCCGTCTGCCTGACCGGCGTCCGGGCCGTGCCGGACCAGTCGACCGCGCTGCGCCTGGTCGTCCTCGCCGACCGGCTCTACGACCGCGAGGTCCCGGTGCTGGCGTCCGGGCGGCCTTTCGACGAGCTGTTCAGCGAGGAGATGCTGAACGGCGGCTACCGCAAGAAGTACTTCCGGGCGATCTCCCGGCTCACGGCGCTGGCGCGGGACGCGAAGCCGCTCGCCGACGCCGACGCCGACGCCAACGCCAACGCCGCCGAGTGACCGCGCCCCGCGCCGACAGCCGCTAATCCGCCGGCTGATCCGCCGGCACGAAGTCGATCCGCTCCTGCGTCACCGGATACCCCGCCCTGGCGAAGCTCGCCGCCATCGGGGTGTTGCCCTTGTCCGTGGCGGCCGCGATCCTCTCGGCGCCCCGGTCGACCAGGTCGTGGGTGCAGTCCACGAGCAGGTCGTGGGAGTAGCCGCGGCCGCGCCGTTCGGGGACGACGCCGATGTAGCCGACGCAGGGCCCGGCCGGGTTGTGGGCGGGGACGTGGAGGCCGGCGAGGTCCCCGCCGGGCGTGAAGGCGAGCCGCCACCATTCACGGGGCGAGGGCAGCCAGTGGAGGAAGCCCATCATGTCGTCGACGGCGGCCTCGATGCCGGACTCGGCGACGGTGCGGCGGTCGTGGGCGTCCAGCGTGCCGTCCATGGTGCGGCGCACGACGTCCCGGAACACCGCGTCGTCCGGCTCGGGCCGGTACTCCAGACGGCCGGTGCGTTCCGGCAGCGGGCAGCCGGGCGTCCACTCGTAGCGGTACCGCTCGACGAGCCGCCGCATCCCGGCCGCCTCGGCCGCCGCGGCGCGGGCCTCGACGGCGGCCCGTACGCGCGGCCGGTCGCGCCAGCCGGGCGGGGCGAGGAGGGCGTACTCGGCGCTCAGCGGGACGGCGCTCAGCAGGTGGACGGCCGCCTCGGCCTCGCCGTCGGCGAAGTCGAACCAGTCGAGGGCCTTGGGCGTCTCGTCGTCGGGCCCGCCCCACCAGGCGGCGCGGGCGACGACGCGGCCGTCGCGCAGCGCCACCCAGGTCCAGTCGGGGCGGTACTCGCCGCCGAGGTGGACGGGCGTGTAGGTCTGGCCGAAGGCGGCCCTGCCGACGAGGGCGGGGGCGGTGTCGAGGGTGGTGAAGAGTGCGGTGTCGTGCTCGGTGAGGGCACGGATGACCAGGGAGGTCATGGGGATCCTTCCGGAGGCGGACGATCGCGCTCCCGGTCGGACGGAATGTCAGACGGAGGACGCCCGGCGGAGGGGGCGGGAGCGCGGGACAGTGGTGACAGTGCTGTCGATGCGGTTCATCTCGCCCCTCCTTTCCGGGTTCTCGGACGTCTGAGCGGACCTTAGGGTCCGTCGGACGCGGGCGTCCAACGATTTAAAACGATCCAACCGTGGCTACGGCTGGTGCAGCCCCCGCCCCGCGAGGGCGAGCATGACCTCGCCGACCGCCTCCGAGAGCGTCGGGTGCGGATGGACGTGCTGGGCGACGTCGGCGGCCTCCGCGTCCCAGCCGACGACGAGCTGGCTCTCGGCGATCATCTCGGAGACGTGCGGGCCCACGAGGTGGACGCCCAGCACCCGCCCGCCGTCCATTCCGGCGGCTTCGGCGACGACCTTCACCATGCCGCCCTGGCCGTGCACCATCCCCTTGGCGGTGGCGGTCAGCGGCATGGTGACGACCCGGACCCGGTGGCCCAGCTCCCGCGCCCCGGCCTCGGTGAGGCCCACCGAGGCCGTCTGCGGGCTGGAGTACGTCACGCGGGGCACCGCCGCGTAGTCGACGGGCCGGGGCGCGAGGCCCGCCAGGGTCTCGGCGACCAGCAGGCCCTCCGCGAAGGAGGCGTGGGCCAGCCCGAGCGACGGCGGGGGCAGCAGATCGCCGACGACGTGGACGCCGGGGACGGCCGTCTCCAGCCGGGACCAGTCGGCCGGGGCGACGAAGCCCCGGGCGTCGGTGGCCAGTCCGGCCGCCGCGAGGCCGAGGCCGTCGGTGACCGGTACCCGGCCCACGGCCACCAGCAGCCGCTCCGTCTCCAGCGTCCGCGTCTCACCGCGCGCCGTGCGGAGGACGACCCGTACACCCCCGTCGTACGGGTCGGCCTCCGTAAGGCGCGCGCCGGTCAGGACGTCGATGCCGCGCTTCTTCAGACCGCGCGTCAGATGACGGCCGACGTCGGCGTCCTCCAGCGGCAGCAGCCGGTCGGCGGCCTCCAGCAGCGTCACCTCGGCGCCCATGGAGTGGTGCAGCGAGGCGTACTCGACGCCGATCGCCCCGCCGCCCAGCACCACGACCGAGCCCGGCAGCCCGGGGGCGAACAGCGCGTCGTCGCTGGTGACGACCCTGACGCCGTCCGGTTCCAGCCCGGGGAGCGTCCGGGGCCGCGAGCCGGTGGCGAGGACGACGCCGCGCCGGGCCCGCCACGCGGTGCCCGCCTCGGCGCCGGTGCCGATCCGTATCGTCCGGGGTCCGGTCAGGGTGGCCGAGCCCCGGACGACCCGCACGCCCGCGTGCGTCAGCCGGCCCTCCACCCCACGGTGGTTGCGGGAGACGATGTCGTCGCGGGTCGCGGTCAGGGCGGACCAGTCGACGGACTCGAGCGTCGCCTTCACCCCCCACCGTTCCCGCGCCTCCACGATTCCGTCGACGAGCTCCGCCGCGTGCAGCATCGCCTTGCTGGGAACGCAGCCACGGTGCAGACACGTGCCGCCGACGAGGTCGCGCTCCACGAGGACGACGCCGAGTCCGAGGGCCGCCGCGCGCAGCGCCGTGCTGTAGCCGCCGGTGCCGCCGCCGATGACGATGACATCTGTCTCATGCATGCCTTCACCCTCCGTCCACCGGCGATGATGAGTCCAACGCAAGTTTTTGATGGGATCGATGACGGCTCTTCATAGGACCCCCTTCACAGGGCCGTCTTCACAGGGCCGGCGGGGCGGGTGCGGGATGAGTCTGCGACAGATGGAGTACCTGGTCGCGGTCGTGGAGGAACGGTCCTTCAGCCGGGCCGCGCACACCCTCAACGTCACCCAGTCCGCGCTGTCCCACCAGATCAAGGCGCTGGAACGGGCCGTCGGCGGCCCCCTGCTGGAACGGCTGCCGCGCGGCGTGGGGCTCACGCCGATGGGCCGCGCCTTCCTGCCCCACGCCGAGCTCGCCGTGCGCAGCGCGGGCCGGGCCCGCCGCGCGGCCCGGGCCGCCGCCGGTGCGGAGGGCGGCGAGCTGCACGTCGTGACGCTGCACGCGCTGGCGGCCGGCGTTCTGCCACCGGTACTCGCACGCTGGCGGGCCGAGTTCCCGGGGGTGGCGCTGCGACTGCACGAGTGCGTGACCACGGAGGAGCTGCGGGACCGCATGGAGCGCGGTGTCGCGGACCTGGCCGTGGGACCCCGCCCGCAGGGCTGGCCGGGGCCGGTGGTCTCCCTCGGCGAGGAGGAGATCGTCCTGGTCGTCTCCGCCGACGACCCCCTGGCCGGACGTACGGCTCCGGTCGCGCTGGAGGAACTGGCGGACCGGGCGTGGGTGCGGTGCGCGCTGGAACCGGTGCTGGGCGGGCGACGGTGGCTGGACGTGGTGTGCGAGGAACGGGGCTTCACCCCGGTGACGGCGGTGGAGACGGAGCAGTCGTCGACGGCGGTGCGGATGGCCGCCGCCGGGGTGGGGATCGTGGCGGCGCCCCGGCACCTCGCCACGGCGACGGCGGGCGCGGTGCCGGTGGCCGTCGATCCGCGCTGGCGGCGGGAGCAGACGGTGTTCTCGCGGGTGGAGCCGACGGGGATGGCGGCCACGTTCGTGGCGCGGTGCGCGGAGATCCTGCGCGGGGAGGCCCTGGGCGCGGAACCTCTGGGCGCGGAGTCACCGGGTGGGGAGCCTCGGGGTACGGCCGCCCCGGGCGCGGTGGGAGCAGTGGGGGCGGTGGGCGCGGCCCACGTGCCGACCGGGCCGCGCGAGGCGTCCGGGGCGGCTGGCAGACTGGAGCCGTGACCAGCACCGACACCGTCCCGTCCGACCCGTACGACGAGGACCCCCGCGACCGCGCCCCCCAGTTCGTCCTGCCCCTCGTGGTGCGGATCGAGAAGGCCGCGCCCCCGGCGCGCACGGACGCGCTGGAGACGGCGGCGCGGGCGGTGCTGTGGCTGCTGTCGGACGAGCGGGCGGCCGGGGACGGCGAGTGGGCCCGGGCGGTGGCGGACTGGCAGGACGCCCGCATCCGCAAGGTCGTGCGGCGGGCGCGCGGGGCGGAGTGGCGCAAGGCGTCCGCGCTGCCGGGCATCGAGGTCGCGGGCGAGGCCGCAGAGGTGCGGGTCTTCCCGCCCGTGCCGCTGGACGGCTGGCCCAAGGAGCTGGTGAAGCTTCAGGTGTCGGGCACCGATCTGGACGACCCCGAGCCGCCGGCCGCGCCGGACCCCGCCCGGCCGGTGCTGTGGCTCAACCCGGAGCTGGAGATGTCGGCGGGCAAGACCATGGCCCAGGCCGGGCACGGCGCGCAGCTCGCGTGGTGGGCCCTGGACGACGCCGCGCGGGACGCCTGGCGGAAGGACGGCTTCGCGCTGTCGGTACGGACGGCCGATCCCGGACGCTGGGCGGAGCTGACGGCCAGTGGGCTACCGGTGGTAAGGGACGCCGGTTTCACGGAGATCGCACCCGGTTCGTGCACGGTCGTCGCGGACCACCCCTTGCTGCGGGGTTGTCACACTCGCCTGTGATACTGGCCGCCTGAACATGTGTAGCGGCACCAGGGAGCACCACGTTGTCGAAGAGGTCTGTCTACGGTCCGACGGCGCTGGGCTCCATATGCGTGGCGACGGCGCTGGTCGTCGGGCTGACGCAGGGCGACGGGGGCGAGGGCCGCAAGGGCAACGCCTCGTCGTCCTCCGGGCGGTCCGGCGGGGCGGACGCGGCCGGTGACGGCAAGAACCAGGAAGAGCCCTGGGACGGCAAGGTCAAGGTCCTCGGGGACGGCTCGACGTCCTTCACCGGCCCACAGCCGAAGGTCGCCAAGCCCGAGAAGCTGAAGCCCGGCGAGAAGCCCCCGCAGTTCGTCGTCTTCTCCTGGGACGGCGCCCTGGAGGGTGACGACCACCTTTTCTCCCATTTCCGGGAGGTCGCCAAGCAGAACAACGCGCAGATGACGTTCTTCCTGACCTCCATGTATCTGCTGCCGAAGTCGAAGGCGACGCTGTACAAGCCGCCGCAGCACAAGCCGGGTGACGCGGCGATATCCTTCGCGACCGACCAGCACATCCGGGACACCCTGAATCAGGTGCGCGGCGCCTGGCTGGACGGCAACGAGATCGGCACCCACTTCAACGGCCATTTCTGCGGCACCAAGGGCGGTGGCGACTGGAGCCCGGCGGAGTGGAAGAGCGAGATCGAGCAGTCGTATTCGTTCGTGGAGAACTGGAAGACGAACACCGGCTACAAGGACCTGCCCCCGCTGCCCTTCGACTTCAAGAAGGAGCTGGTGGGCGGCCGCGCTCCCTGCCTTGAGGGGCAGAAGAACCTGCTGACGGCGGCGAAGGACTTCGGCTGGCGCTACGACGCCAGCTCGCCCGGCGACTTCCAGCTGTGGCCGTCCAAGACGAGCGGTATCTGGAATTTCCCGCTCCAGCTGCTCCCGTACCCCAAGAGCGACAAACAGGTCCTGTCCATGGACTTCAACTTCCTCTACAACCAGTCCGGCGACAACACCAAGGGCGACCCGGCGAAGTACGAGGAGTGGCGGAAGCTGACGCGCGACGGCTATCTCAACGGCTTCAACCGCGTCTACAACGGCAGCCGGGCGCCGCTCTTCATAGGCAACCACTTCGAGGACTGGAACGACGGCATCTATATGAAGGCCGTGGAGGACGTCATGAAGTCGGTGTGCAAGAAGGACGGGGTGCGCTGCGTGTCCTTCAAGCAGCTTGCCGACTGGCTGGACGCCCAGGACCCCAAGGTCCTGGCGAAACTGCGCGGCCTGGACCCGGCGCAGGCGCCGGACTGGAAGACGTTCCTGAAGTAACCGCGCCCGAAGGGGCGCGGGGAACTGCGCGACAAGCCCCCACCGGCCCGCGCCGGAAAAACCGCGCCCCCAGCGGGAGCGTCAGCGCTTGGCCATGTACCGCGTCCAGATGTCCCCCGGGTACGCACTCCCCTGAACCGTCTTCGCCGTGCCGCCCAGCCCGTCCAGCGGCAGCAGCTCCTGGGTCTTGGGGTCGATGCGGGAGAGCGAGACGGCCGTCGAGACCGTGCCCCGGTAGCCGGCGAACCAGGCGGACTTGTTGTCCGGGCCGGTGCCGGCGGTGGCCGCCGTGCCCGCCCCGGTGGCCTTGGCCGCGACCCCGTGCCCGTTCTGCACACCGGCGCGCAGAGCATCGTCCACCGCTCCGGCGACGCTCGCGGACAGCGCCCGCACGGCGACGGACTTCTCCACGGACACGGGGTCGCCGTTGCGGCTGACCTCCGTGACGGAGTACGGCTCGGCGTTCATGCCCTTGGCCGCGAAGGTGGCGTAGGCGGCGGCCATGCGGATGGCGCTGGGCCGGGTGGTGCCGAGGGAGAAGGCGGGCACCTGCGGGCCGAGGCTGTCCTCCAGCATCCCGCACTGGACCGCCGTGCGGCTGACCTTGTCCAGGCCGGTGTCCATGCCGAGCTGCATGATCGAGGAGTTGACGGACCGGGCCACCGCCTCCCGCAGCGTGATCTTCCCCCAGGACTTGTCGCCCTCGTTGCGCCCCTTGACGATCTTCCCGGAGCGGTCCCAGTAGGGGCCCTCGGGCGTCCGTATCGCGATCTTGTCGTCGCCGTCGTAGACGGTGGCGGGGGTGACGGGGATACGGGGGCCGCCGCGTTCGCGCTGGATGCCGTTGGTCAGGGCCGAGGCGTAGACGAACGGGGCGAAGGCCGTCCCGGCCGGGACGACGGTGGAATTGGCGTCGTTGAAGCCCTGTTTGAGGTAGTCCGGCCCGCCGTAGAGGGCGACGATCCGCCCGTCGGCCATGACCGAGGCCGCCCCGATCCGCACGTCCCGGTCGGCTTCCCGCTTGTCGGGGTCGAGGCCCCGGGTGGCGTCGGCGACGGCCTTGGCCAGGCCGTCGACCTTGGGCTTCTCGAAGGTGGTGTGGATCTGGTAGCCGCCGAGGTCGAAGTCCTTGTCGGAGACGTCGGAGTGGGCGAGGACATAGGCGTGGGCGGTGTCGACGAGATAGCCGGTCTGCCCGGTCAGCCCGGCCGGCTTGGGCGGGGCCTTGGGCTCGGGGAAGGTCGTGTACGTGGCCCGTTCCTGCGGCGAGAGCTTGCCGATGACGACCATGCGGTCGAGGATCCACTTCCAGCGCTCCACGGCCCGCTCGTGGTTCTTGGGACCGAGCGAGGGGTCGTAGAGGCCGGCGCCCTTGAGGAGGGCGGCGAGGAAGGCGCCCTCGCTGGGGGTGAGCTCCGAGACGTCCTTGCCGTAGTAGGCGTGGGCGGCGCGCTGGATGCCGTAGCTGCCGCGCCCGTACCAGCTGGTGTTCAGGTAGCCCTGGAGGATGTCCGATTTGCTCATCTTGTTGTCGAGCTTGATGGCGATGAACATCTCGGTGAGCTTGCGGGTGAAGGTCTGCCGCTGGTTGAGGTAGGCGTTCTTCACGTACTGCTGGGTGATGGTGGAGCCGCCCTGGGTCTCCCCGCCGCCGACCATCTTGGTGACGGCCCGGGTCATACCGCTGACGGAGACCCCGCTGTCGGTGTAGAAGGTCTCGTTCTCGGCGGCGAGGGCGGCCCAGCGCACCTTCTCGGGGACCTTGTCCAGGGCGGCGTCCTGGCGGTTCACGGGTCCCGTGCGGGCCATCTCGCTGCCGTCGGCCCAGTAGTAGACGTTGTCCTGCTGGGTGGCGAAGGCGTTGAGGTCGGTGGGTATCTCGGTGGTGGCGTAGAGGACCGCCACGGCGGCGGCGAGGGTACCGAAGAGGCAGCCGAACAGGCCGAGGGTCTGGCGCCACGAGGGTATCCAGCGGCGCGCGCCCGTCCGGCCCGGGCGGGGGTAGGCGGGCCGCAGCCGGGCCAGCCGGGCGCCGAGGGCGCCGAGGGCGCCGGTGGCGCCCCGGCGGGAACGGGAACGGGACCGGCTGCCGGAAGAGCCCGTGCCGACGCCTGTGCCGTCGCCTGGACCGACGCCCGCGCCGGCACCCGTGCCGACGCCCATGCCGACGCCCATGCCGACGCCCGTGCCGACGCCCGTGGCGGCCCGCTGCCCACGGCGGCCGCGCACGGAAGCGAAGGGTTTACGGGCACGTGCCCTGCTGCGCCGTTCGCTCACCGCTGTGTCCCTACCCTTACCCGAACGTCCGTTTTTGGCTCTGCCGATCGATTACCGGGAGTCTGTCACACCGGAATCTGAAGATCCGTTAGGTCGTCCGGACTCCGTGGAGTCCTTTACACTCCTGTAGAGGTCATGGCGGGAACAGCGGAAGGAACGCCGGAAGAGATGGAAACGGCCGCACCCTCCGTCGACGTACGCCAGGGCCGGCGGCGTGCCAACGGCGCGCTGGAGGGCGAGGTCCTCGCCGCGCTGCAGCGCGCGGGCACCCCGCTGACCCCCCGCGAGGTCCAGAGCACCCTCCCGGGCGAGCTGACCTACAGCACGGTGGTCACGATCCTCTCCCGGCTGCTCGTCAAGGACGTGCTCACCCGCACCCCGCGCGGCCGCGCCTACGCCTACGCCCCCCTCACCGACGAGGCCGGGCTCGCCGCCCGCCGGATGCACAAGGTGCTCGAGGGGCGCCCCGACCGGGAGATCGTGCTGACCCGTTTCGCCGACGGCCTGGTCCCCGAGGACGCGGAGCTGCTGCGGCAGCTCCTCACCGGCATCCCCCGGCCCCGCTGACTCCCTCCCCCCTACTCCCCCAACCCCTCACCCGTCCCGGAGCCGTCCCGCCCCGGAGCCGTCGCCGGTCACGCCCGGAGCCAGACGCGCCGGTTGCGCGCCACGGTGTGGATCCGGTCCACCCGCTCCGCGCGCAGCACGCCGCCCAGCCTGCCGAGCCCCGGCACGTCCCGCTCCCCCAGCACCCGCACGTCCGCCGGCGCGTCGGCCGTCCCGACCTCGGCCGCGCCGACCAGCACCAGGACGGGCCGCGCCCGTACCGGGAAGTCACAGCCCCGCGAGAGCACGAGCGAGGACCGCGCCGCGCTGCGCCGGATCCGCCGGACGTACGGGCGGGGGTGGCGCTCCCCCGCGTAGCGGACGGCGGTGTCGTCCACCGTGAGCCGTGCCCCGTGGGCGGGCTCGGGGGCGACGCAGAACACTCCTCCGGGGCCGATCAGCAGATGGGGGATCACGTCGTCCCCCGGCAGGACGATCGAGTGGACGACCTCCCAGCCGCCGGCCGTCAGCAGTTCCAGCGCCGACCCGACGAGCTGCTGGACGGCCAGCTCCCGGCGCCAGGTGTCCTCCACGGGCCGCCGGCCGAGCAGCCGGGCGAGCACGAGCCCCACTCGGCCGGTCCGGGACGCGTCGAGCCGGGCGCGCAGAGTCTCCCCGGGCCGGTTCGGGGCGAGGTCGTCGTCGGGTGGGAGGAAAAGCCTCTCGGGGTCGTAAGCCTTTCCGTTCGCGCTCCTCTTCGCTTCCGGCCGCTCGCGCACGCCCATCACCCCCACCCGCCATACTGCCGCAGAAGTGCGGGAACCAACCCAATCGGACGTCCGTTGAACCGGTCGAGGCCCCGCGGCATCCCCCCGACCGCGGGGCCTCGTCCATGCCCGGGCCGGCGGCGGAAGCGCGCACCCTACCGGCGACGGCCCGCTCCTCGGGGGCCCTCGCCCCGGAAGTGACGTGGCGCACAATCCCCCGCCGGATTTCTCCGGAGCGGCGGAGCCGCAGGTCGGCCCGGGATTCCCGGGCCCGCCCGCCGGCAGGGCTTACCGGAATCCCCTTGGCGATCAGCGCCGGGCCCCTAACGTGCGGTGCCGCACAAGGAGGTGCCATGCGATCCCCGAAAGGCGCCGTACGTTCCCTCACCGGCACCGGTCTGGTCGTCACCGCCCTGGTGGCGACGGCCGCCGCGCTGCTCTTCCCCGTCTGGTCGTACCGCGACCGCGCGGGCCCGGGCGCGGGCGCCGCCGATCTCACGGCGGGCTCGGTGTCCACCCGCTTCGGGCCGCTGTCGGCGGCCGACCGCGACTTCGTCGCCCGGGTCCGCCAGGCCGGGCTCTGGGAGCTGCCCGCCGGCCAGCAGGCCATGGAGCGGGGCGGCACGGCGGCGGTGAAACGGGCGGGCGAGCATCTCGTCGAGGGCCACACCTCGCTCGACCGGCATGTCCGCGACGTGGCCGCGCGGCTGGGCGTCGATCTGCCCAGCCAGCCCACCGCCGAGCAGCGCGGCTGGCTGTCACGGCTGGACGCCGCGCACGGCGCCGTATACGACCGCGATTTCACCAATGTGCTGCGGCTCGCGCACGGCCGGGTCTTCGCGCTGGTCGGGCAGATCCGCGCGGCCACCCGCAACGCGGCCGTGCGCGAGCTGGCCGAGGACGCCAACGCGACCGTCCTGGACCACATGAAGGTGCTGGAGGACACCGGGCTCGTCGACTTCGACGCCCTCACGGCGCAGCTGGGCGCGCCGCCGTCCGGGACCCCGGCCCCGGCCCCGTCGCCTCCGGGTGCCGCCGTCACCGGTCCGCCCCCGCCCGCCGTGGCTCCGTCCCCGTCCCCGTCGTCCTCGTCCGTGTCCCCGCCCTCGCCCGAAGCGCCGTCGCCCTCCCCCGACTCCCCATCACCCTCACCCTCTCCCTCGCCCTCCGAAAGGAACTGAGCCGCCATGACCGCCGCTCACCGGCGCCGCCTCGGCGCCCGGCACCTGATCCTCGTCGCACTGCTCGCGTTACTCGGCTCGGCGGGCGCCTTCGCCGCCGTCACCGGCAGCGCCTCCGCCCATCCGAGTCCGTCACCCAGAGTGACAGACCCCACTGACAGTCACGCCCACGGCGGCCCCTCCCCCGCCGATTTCGCCGACATCCGCCGCGCCCGCCCCGACGCGCGCCCGCCCCTGAACCAGCCCTCCGCCTCCACCGGGACCTTCACCGCCCGCTGCGGCCGCAACGAGAACGGCCACCGCAACCCCGACAACTTCATCGTCACGCCGGGCGTGCGCAACGGCGCCCACCACCTCCACGACTACGTCGGCAACCTCTCCACCGACGCCTTCTCCACCGACGACTCGCTGCGCGCGGCCGGCACCACCTGCGCCCGGGGCGACAAGTCGGCGTACTTCTGGCCCGTCCTGCGCCTGACGGGCACCGAGCCGGGCCCGGAGGGAAACGACGACGGCGGGAACTCCGGGCGCGTCCTGACCCCCGACAGCGTGGCCCTCACCTTCCGCGGCAGCCCCACGGCCAAGGTCACCGCCATGCCGGAGGGGCTGCGCGCCATCACCGGTGACGCGAAGGCCTTCACCAACGGCGCCGGCGGCGCCAATGGCTCCAAGGACGCCAAGGACGCCCGCGCCCGCTGGAGCTGCACCGGTTTCGCCGACCGGCACCTCACCGACAAGTACCCGCTCTGCCCGCGCGGCAGCTCGGTCGTACGGCTGCTGGACTTCCCCAGCTGCTGGGACGGGCGGCACACCGACTCCGCCGGGCACCGGACGCACCTGGTCTTCCCCGACGCGGCCACAGGGCGCTGCGGGCGCGGGTTCACGCCCGTGCCGCAGCTGCGCATGGAGCTGACCTACAGCGTTCCCCGGGGCCCGTCCTTCGCCGTGGACAGCTTTCCCGAGCAGCTCCGCAAGCCCGTCACCGACCACGCGGACTTCGCCGACGCGATGCCCGCCGGGCTGATGGCGACCGTCGTGCGCTGCGTCAACGAGGGGCGGCGCTGCGGCTGAGCCGCCACCGGCCTCTCTTCGGGCGCATCGCACCCGACATCGCACCCCGGTGCTTTACTTCATCAACTGCTGGCCTAATTATCCCTTTTGCCGCATTACATATGAAGGGATAGCGCCAGTGCCACTGAGAGCAACAGCCCTGTACGGAACCCTCGGATCCCTGGTCCTCACAGGGCTCACCGGCCTCCCCTCCGCCCCGGCCCATGCCCAGGACGGGCGGGCCGAGGCCCGCGGCGTCGCCCAGGCGGCCAAACTGGCCGCCGCCCGGGGCGTCGACTTCGACGACTGCCCCGCCGCGGAGGGCCTGCCGGCCCCCATCGAGTGCGGCACCGTGACCGTGCCCCTGGACTACGCCCACCCGGGCGGCAAACAGATCAACCTCACCGTCAGCCGCGCCCGCGCCCTCGGCCGGGAGGAGGACCGGCAGGGCTCCATCGTCTTCAACCCCGGGGGCCCCGGCGGCAACGGCATGTTCTACCCGCTGCTCACCCGCCTCCCCCAGTGGCGGAACGTCGCCGAGGAGTACGACCTGGTCGGCTACGCCCCCCGTGGCGTGGGCCGCTCCGCGCCGCTGTCCTGCGTGAACCCGGCGGGCTTCGGCAAGGGCCCCACCCAGGCGCCCGAGCACCCCACCGAGGCGTACAAGAAGGAGCAGGTCAAGAAGGCCAAGGCCTACGCCCAGGGATGCGCCCGCCGCAACGGCGCCGACCTGCGCCACTTCACCAGCGTCAACAACGCCCGGGACCTCGACGTCCTGCGGGCCGCGCTCGGCGAGCGGAAGCTGACGTACGTGGGCGCCTCCTACGGCACCTACTTCGGCGCCCTCTACGCCACGCTCTTCCCCACGCACGTACGCCGCATGGTCTTCGACAGCGTCGTCAACCCCGACCCCCGCAAGGTCTGGTACGGCAACAACCTGGAGCAGTCCGCCGCCTTCGACCGCCGCTGGGCCGACTGGCGCCGCTGGGCCGCCCGGCACCACGCCGTCTACCACCTGGGACGCACCCCCCAGGAGGTGCTGGCCTCCTACGAGAAGGCGGTCCGCGCGCTGACCCGCCGGGCCGCCGGCGGCAGGGTCGGCCCCGGCCAGCTCCAGGGGATCTTCCTCAAGGCCGGCTACACCGACAGCTTCTGGGCGAGCGCCGCGCAGGTCCTCTCCGCGTACCTCCAGGGCGACGACAAGCCACTGCTCACGGTGGCCGGCGGCGGCGAGGCGGGCGCGCGGTCGGCCGAGAACGAGAACGCCGTCTACACGGCCGTCGAGTGCAACGACACCCCCTGGCCGAACTCCTGGGAGGTGTGGGACCGCGACAACACCAAGCTCGCCGAGCGGGCGCCGTTCGAGACGTGGAGCAACGCCTTCATGAACCTGCCGTGCGCCTACTGGCAGGGGCCCCGGCAGAAGCCGCTCGACGTCAGGATCGGCCGGAAGTCCGGTCTGCCGCCCACGCTGCTGCTGGCCGCCGAGCGGGACGCGGCCACCCCGTACAAGGGCGCGCTGGAGCTCCAGAAGCGGCTCCCGGGCTCGTCCCTGGTCACCGAGCGGGAGGCGGGCACCCACGGCATCGGCGGCGGGCCCAACACCTGCGTCAACCGCTACCTGGAGACGTACCTGCTGACGGGCGAGGTCCCCGCCCGCCGCGTCTACTGCGCGCCCCGCCCGGAGCCGCGTGCGACGACGTGACGACGTAACGACGTGACGACCTGACGCACGGCGAAAGCCGGGCCGGCCGACCGACGGCCGGCCCGGCTTTCGTCATCGGGTTCAGGCGAGCCCGGCCACCAGGTCGGCCACGTCCTTGCGGCGACCCGTGTAGAACGGGACTTCCTCCCGCACGTGCATCCGCGCCTCGGAGGCCCGCAGGTGACGCATCAGGTCGACGATGCGGTACAGGTCGTTCGCCTCGAAGGCGAGGATCCACTCGTAGTCGCCCAGCGAGAACGAGGCGACCGTGTTGGCCCGGACGTCGGGGTAGCCGCGCGCCATCTTGCCGTGGTCGGCGAGCATGCGACGGCGGTCCTCGTCGGGCAGCAGGTACCAGTCGTAGGAGCGCACGAACGGGTAGACGCTGACGTAGTCGCGCGGCGTCTCGTCGGCGAGGAACGCCGGGATGTGCGACTTGTTGAACTCGGCGGGCCGGTGCAGCGCCATGTTCGACCAGACCGGCTCCAGCGCGCGGCCCAGCTTGGTGCGGCGGAAGCGGTTGTACGCGTCCTGGAGGGCGTCCGAGGTCTCGGAGTGCCACCAGATCATCACGTCGGCGTCGGCCCGCAGACCCGACAGGTCGTAGGTGCCGCGCACCGTGACGTCCTTCTCCGCCAGCTGGGCGAAGAGCTCCTCGACCTCCTCGGCCCAGCCGGCGCGGTCCTGCGGCAGCACGTCGCGCAGCTTGAACACCGACCAGAGGGTGTAGCGGATGACCTCGTTGAGGTCCTTGGCCTTCTTGCCGGCGTTCGGGATCTTCACAGGGGCGTCAGAGGCGTCAGTCATGTCCCTATTCTCACTCGCCGCCGCCGGCGCCTTCCGTCAGGGTCGGCGTGAGCCCCGCCAGGACCTCGTCGGCGGCGCGCCGGCCGCTCGCGATACAGGCGGGGATGCCCACACCGTCGTAGGCGGCCCCGCAGACGCGCAGGCCGGGCAGGCGGGAGACCTCCTCGCGGATGCGGGCGACCCGGGTGAGGTGGCCCACCGGGTACTGCGGCAGCCCGCCGTGCCAGCGGGTCACCCGTGTCTCCACCGGTGCCGCCGTGAGGCCGACGGCGTCACCAAGGTCCTTCAGCGACATCGATACCAGCTCGGAATCCTCGCGCTTCAGATCCTCCTCGTCGCCAAACCGCCCGATCGAGGTACGCAGCACAAAGAGGTCCGGGGCGGAGTCGGCGTTCCAGCGCCACTTGTTGCTGGAGAACGTGGACGCCTTGATCTTGCGGTCGTCGACGGGCGGCACGAGGAAACCGCTGCCGTGCAGCAGCCCCACCACGTCGGAGCGGCGGAAGGCCATGGTGACCAGGGCCATGGAGGCGTACTCGACGCCGGCGAGCTCCGCCGCGGCGCCACCGGCGCCCGCGGCCCGCGCCGCGACGGCGACGATCCGGGCCGCGTCGGGCGCGGGGGTGGCGACGACGACGCCGTCCGCCGCCAGGACCTCGTCCGCCAGCTCGACCCGCCAGCCGGCGCCGGAGCGCCCGACGGCGACGACGGGCGCTCCGGTGCGGACCGTGCCGCCCTTCGCCCGCACCGCGTCCGCGACGGCGCCCGGCAGCAGGCCGATGCCGCCCTCGATGCCCATGAAGACCGGCCCCGACCGCTGCGGCGCGGCGGCCGCCCGCTCCTGGAGCGCCCGTACGGCCGCGGTCAGGGTGCCGTGCGCGCGCGCCGCCTCGAAGAGCTGGGGGACGGCGGTCCGCAGGGAGATGCGGTAGGCGTCGCCCGCGTAGACGCCGCCGAGCAGCGGCTCGACCAGCCGGTCGACGACCTCGTGGCCCATCCGCTCGGCGACGTAGGCGCCGATGGCGACGTCCTCGCCGAGCTCGGTGGGCGGCAGCTCCTCGTCCTTGGCGACCCGGGCCAGGCCCTCGGCGGACAGGACGCCGGAGGCGGCCACCTCGGCGAGGTCGCCGGGGACGCCCATCATGTGGCCCTTGGGCAGGGGCCGCAGCTCACCGCGGGTCCACAGCGACGCCGTGGCGGCGGGCGGCGCCAGCCGGTCGCCGAGGCCGGCCGCGCGGGCCAGGTCCACGGCCTCGGGGCGGCGCGCGAGCACCGACTCGGCGCCCAGGTCCACGGGGGCGCCCGCGATCTCGCCCGCGAGCAGCTTCCCGCCGACGCGCCCGGAGGCCTCCAGGACCGTCACGCGCGCCCCGCCCTCCAGCAGCCGCAGGGCCGCCGCCAGGCCGGAGATACCGCCGCCGATGACCACCACATGCCGCGAGGGAGTGTGCGCTGCGCTCATGGCTCCACTGTCTCAAACCGCCCTTCCCGGCCGTTCGGCACCCCGTTGACAGTGATCGGGACCGGGCATTGACAGTGATCGGGAGCGGGCCGAGACTCGCGCGCAACAACGACCGTCCCACCCGCCACGAACGTTTACGGAGACCCCATGAACGACCGCATCCGGGATGTGTACATCGTCGACGCCGTCCGCACCCCGGTCGGGAAGTACGGCGGCGCCCTCGCCTCCGTACGCCCCGACGATCTGGCCGCACACGTCGTGCGCGCCCTGGTGGACCGGTCCCCCGACCTGGACCCGGCCCGCGTCGACGACGTGGTGCTGGGCAACGCCAACGGCGCGGGAGAGGAGAACCGCAATGTGGCCCGCATGGCGGTCCTGCTCGCCGGGCTGCCCGTCTCCGTGCCCGGCGCGACCGTCAACCGGCTGTGCGCCTCCGGCATGGAGGCCGTCGTCCAGGCGTACCGGGCCGTCGCCCTGGGCGACGCGTCCGTGGTGATCGCGGGCGGGGTGGAGTCGATGAGCCGCGCCCCCTGGGTGCTGCCCAAGCCGGAACGGGCGTTCCCGGCCGGCCACCAGGAGCTGTACTCGACGACGCTGGGCTGGCGGATGACCAATCCGGCCATGCCGCCGCAGTGGACGGTCTCGCTCGGCGAGGGCGCCGAGCTGATCGCCGACAAGCACGGCATCACCCGCGAGGAGCAGGACGCCTTCGCGCTCGCCAGCCACCGCAAGGCGGCCGAGGCGTGGCGGGACGGCCGCTACGACGCCGAGGTCGTGCCCCTGGACGGGGTGGCCCTCGCCCGGGACGAATCGATCCGCGACAGCACCTCGGCGGAGGCGCTCGCCGCGCTGAAGCCCGCCTTCCGGAAGTCCGGCGGCACGGTCACCGCGGGCAACTCCTCCCCGCTCAACGACGGCGCGGCGGCGCTGCTGCTCTGCGACGAGGAGGGGCTGCGCACGAGCGGCCGCGAACCGCTGGCGCGGATCCGGGCGACGGCGGTCACCGGCGTCGAACCGGACCTCTACGGCCTCGGCCCCGTCGAGGCGGTGCGCCGGGCGCTCGCGAAGGCGGGCCGCACATTCGCGGACGTGACGGACTTCGAGCTGAACGAGGCGTTCGCCGCCCAGGCCCTGGGGTGCCTCGCGGAGTGGCCCGGGCTGGACCCCGCCGTCGTCAACCGGCGCGGCGGGGCGATCGCCGTCGGCCACCCCCTGGGCTGCTCGGGCGCCCGGCTGACGGGCTCGGTCGCCCACGCCCTCGCGGCGGCCGGGTCGGGGACGGGGCTGGCGGCGCTGTGCGTCGGCGTCGGCCAGGGGCAGGCGCTGGTCCTCGAACGCTGACCGACAATCGCCGGTCCGGCGGGGACGCGGGGATCACCGCCGCCGGACCGGGGTAGGCCATGGCCATGGCAGCGCCCGAAGCGTTACGCGAAGAGACGACGACACCTGCCCCCGAGCCCTACCTGGGCCCCGCCGAACGCCATCCCCGGCAGCCGCTCGTACCGCTCGCGCTCTCCCCGGGCGCCGTCGAGCTGACCGGGCCCGTGTTCGGGGCGGCCGATGTGAGCCCGCTGGACGCCGATCTGACGCGGCAGCACCCCGGTGAGCCGATCGGCGAGCGCATCACGGTCTCCGGCCGGATCGTGGACGGCCGGGGGCGCCCCGTGCGGGGCCAGCTGGTGGAGGTGTGGCAGGCCAACGCCGCCGGCCGCTACACCCACCGGCTCGACCGCCACCCGGCGCCGCTCGACCCGAACTTCACCGGCACCGGCCGCTGCCTGACCGACGACGAGGGCCGCTACCGCTTCACCACGATCCGGCCCGGCGCCTATCCGGTCTTCCCGGACGCGAACGTCTTGCGCCCGCCGCATGTGCACTTCTCGCTCTTCGGCACGGCCTTCACCCAGCGCCTGGTCACCCAGATGTACTTCCCCGGCGACCCGCTCCTCCCCCACGACGGGGTGTGGCACTCCGTCGCCGACCCGGCCGCCCGGCGACGGCTGATCGCCGCCTACGACCCCGGGCTGAACGACCCGGCGGCGTCCACGCTCGGCTACCGCTGGGACATCGTCCTGGACGGCCCCGCCGCCACCCGGACCGAGGAGGGCCGTCACTGATGCCGTCGTCGCACGCCACGCCCTCGCAGACCATCGGGCCCTTCTACGGCACGGCCCTGCCCTTCCCGGGCGGCCCCGACGCCGCCCCCGCCGGCCACCCCGAGGCGATCACCGTCCACGGCCGGGTCCTCGACGGCGAGGGCGTGCCGGTGCCGGACGCGCTCCTGGAGTTCTGGCAGGCGGCCCCGGACGGCTCCCTCACCGGCTCCCCCGGCAGCCTCCACCGCGACGGGGCGCGCTTCACGGGCTTCGCCCGCGTCCCCACGGGCGGCGACGGCCACTACGCGCTGCGGACGCTGCCGCCGCCGGAGGGGGTGCCGTATCTGGCGCTGTGCCTGTTCGTGCGGGGGCTGCCGCGGCATCTGTTCACGCGGGTGTACTTCCGGGCGCCGGAGAACGACGCGCTGCTCGCCGGCCTCCCACCGGAGCGCCGGGCGACCCTGCTGGCCGCCCCCGATCCGGCGGGACACCGGTCGTACCGCTTCGACGTGCGGCTGCGGGGGGAAGCGGAGACGGTGTTCCTGGAGTTCGGCGGGCCTGTCTAGCGCGGCCGGCAGTCACTTCCCGGCCTTCTTCAGCAGCTGGTCCACGGTCTGGTCGGTGCCCGACCACATGGTCTTCATTCCATAGGGCTCCTGTTCGGACTCGGACAGCGTTTCCTTGCCCTCGGGGGCCCGCGAAATGTCGACCGTCATGTACGGGTCCGTGTCCCCTTTGGCGAATCCTGCCTGGTCATTCCACTTCGGCAGCACCCACCACATCGCCGCGTAGTCGGGTGCGCGGGTGATGTTGAGGACCTCACTGCTGTGGTAGAGCCTTGACTCGTAGCGGAAGAACTCGTCACCGGGGGCGGCGACCCAGTCCGGGGCATCGCGAACGTGTTCGTGTTTGGGGGAGTCCGGGTTCCAGGAGTACTGGATCGAGCTCGCGTAGCTGTTGCCAAGCTTGCATCTGTCGGCCCTGATGTACGAAACCTGCGCTTGGACTCTGACCCTCCCCAAATCCGCGCTCAAGGGCACTTGCACGGTGAAGTCCTGGCTGAAATCGTCGCCGGGGTCGAGCCGGGAGCCCGCGTCGACGAAGACCCCTGTCCCGAGCATGCGGGACGGTGAGAAGCGCTCATGGCGCAAGGTGGAGTTCCCATGTGTCAGGTCGTTCTTCCAGTCGCTCACCCCATTGCCCTGATTCACGAATGTGCTGGGCAGGCCACTGACCGACCAGAGAGTCCCCACCACATAGATGGTGATCGATCCGGAGTTCCGGAAAGTGACATGTGCCGGGACATGGAGGACGGTGCGTCGGGCATTCAGCACCGGCGTGCCGAACGACGTGGCGAACGGGACATTGACCGGCGTCGCGTACGGCACGTACATCGCGGAGTACGACGCACTGGCGGCACCGACGGCCGCCGAGACGACGACACCGACGGCGAAGCGCCTGGGGTGCGGGACGCTCCGCCAGGCCTTCCGCCGGCTCAGCGCCCGGAAAGCCCAGCCGCACCAGAGAAGCAGGAAGACCCATAGCCACAGGTACGGGGTGTAGTCGCCGCCCTGGATCTGCACGATCAGGAACATGAAGGTCGTGGCCGTGACGGTGATGACACCGAGCAGCACTCCTTCCCCGGAGTACCTCACCGACCGCTTGCCCCAGTAGTCGAAGACGGCCACGATGCCGATCACCTCGGCCAGCGCCGCGAGCAGCAGCACGATTCCCAGGACCCGCCATCCATAGGCCAGCGCCTGGAAGACGTCCACCGCTCCGACTCTGAAGAGCACGGCGGCGGACGCCCCCAGCCCGAGGACCATGACGGCTCCCTCAGCCCGTCGTCTCCATGGGCGGTCCGGCCAGCAGTCCGGGTCTTCGAGCCAGAGAACCCGGGCCCGGTCGTCGAGATCCGGATCCTTGGGCAGCCCCGCCCGGCGCAGCAACCGGAGCAGCTCACGACGGGACCAGGCCTTGCCGACGACCTTCCCCCGGACACTCACGGCCCGCAGCCCGCGGTCGTCCGGGGCGTGCACGACGACGAAAGGGCGGTACTCCATGCCGCCACGATCGCGGCCCCGTCCCGGACGCGCATCCGGGGAGGGACCGCTCCGGGGGGCGGTCGGCTAGCGCGCCGTGCGCTCGTGCACGTACGTGACAAGCCGCGTGAGCGCGTCCGGGTCCGTCGTGGGCATGACGCCGTGCCCGAGGTTGAAGACGTGCCCCTCGAGCCCGCGCGCGGCCGCCAGCACCTCGTCCGTCTTCGCCTCGACCGCCTCGCGCGGCGCGAAGAGCACCGTCGGGTCCAGGTTCCCCTGGAGGGCCTTGCCGGGGCCCACCCGCCGGACGGCCTCGTCCAGGGAGACGCGCCAGTCGACGCCGACGACGTCCGCGCCGGCCTCGCCCATCAGGCCCAGCAGCTCGCCCGTGCCCACGCCGAAGTGGATGCGCGGCACGTCGTAGCCGGCGACGGCGTCGAAGACCTTGCGGGAGGCGGGCATGACGTAGCGCCGGTAGTCGGCGGGGGCGAGGGCGCCCGCCCAGGAGTCGAAGAGCTGGACGGCGCTCGCGCCGGCCTCGATCTGGACGCGCAGGAAGGCCGCGGTGATGTCCGCGAGGCGGTCGACCAGGTCGGCCCACAGCTGCGGGTCGCCGTACATCATGGCCTTGGTGTTCTCGTACGTCCGCGACGGGCCGCCCTCGATGAGGTAGCTGGCCAGGGTGAAGGGCGCGCCGGCGAAGCCGATGAGGGGCGTGGTGCCCAGCTCGGCGGTGAGCATGCCGATGGCCTCGGTGACGTAGGGGACGTCGGAGGGGTCGAGGGCGCGCAGCCGCTCCAGGTCGGCGCGGGTGCGGACGGGCTCGGCGACGACCGGGCCGACGCCGGGCTTGATGTCGAGGTCGACGCCGATGGCCTTCAGCGGCACCACGATGTCGCTGAAGAAGATCGCGGCGTCGACGCCGTGCCGGCGGACCGGCTGGAGGGTGATCTCGGTGACGAGGTCGGGCCGCATGCAGGACTCGAGCATGGGGATGCCCTCGCGCACCTTGCGGTACTCGGGGAGCGAGCGGCCCGCCTGCCGCATGAACCACACAGGGGTGTGGGGCACCGGCTCACGGCGGCACGCCTTCAGGAACGCCGAATCATGTGCCGCGGTGCGGCCGGTCTGCTGCTGGCTGCGCTCACTCATGCCCCAAATCTTCGCACGGGCCGAACGAGTGACCCGCCCGTGTGGGTGTCCCTACCCGGAACAGCGGGTCCTTCCGCCTAGTCTTCCGGGCATGGCTGCGGCTCAGGGACACCTCTCGGACGGTCCGGACGACGCGGATGGGGAGGGCACCCCGTCCGTCTTCCGGCAGGCGGTCGCCGGGCTGCAAGGGGTACGCCTGCGGCCCGAGATCGAGCTGGACGCGACACCACCGCCCCAGCGGCTCGCCCCGTACTCGTACGCGCTGGAGGCGGCGGTCGTCGTGGACGACCAGGAGCTGGCGGACGGGCGGCTGATCCTGCTGCACGATCCGGCGGGGCACGACGCCTGGGGCGGCACGTTCCGGCTGGTGACGCTGGTGCACGCGGAGCTGGAGCCGGAGATGGCGGCGGACCCGCTGCTGCCGGAGGTGTGCTGGTCCTGGCTGACGGGGGCGCTGGAGGCGCGCCGGGTGCCGTACGCGGCGATCAGCGGCACGGTGACGCGCGCCGGCTCGCACTACTTCGGGGGGCTGCGGGAGCGGGAGCCGTCGACCCGGATCGAGATCCGGGCGTCGTGGTCGCCGGCCCCCGCGAAGGGGCCGGCGGGTGCCGAGCGGGCGGTGCCGGACACGGCGGCGCATCTGTCGGCATGGTGCGACCTGCTGTGCCAGATCGCGGGGCTGCCGCCGGGGGGCGCGCCCGAGGCGGGCATCGTGTCGCTGCCGCAGCGCCGGGGGCCGCACAGCAGCCGCTGACGGGGGCCGCCGGTCGGTGGCCGAGTCCTGACGAACCACCCTTGACCAGCTGTTTTCGGTCAAGGGTGGTGGGTTATCCGGTCATGATTCCGGCTGGGGAAACCGTCGAATCGATCGGGCAATCGTCTCAATTGCCCGAATTGTTACTCATCAATTCGTGATCATTCCCTAAAGCCGGGCCGTTTCATTGCCGAAGGAGCTTGTGACCCTTCCCATACGGATCGCCCCGGCTTATCCCCAAAGTCGGCACCGTCCCGCCACTCCCCCCACTGGAGGCCTGGTGTCCGTTCTCCTCGAGCAACCCGCTAGCCTCGCCTACCGCCCGAACAAACCCACGGCCATGGTCGTCGTCGCCGACCCCCGGGTCCGCTCCACCGTCACCCGCCATCTGTGGGCGCTGGGCGTACGCGACGTGATCGAGGCCTCGTCCATCGCGGAGGCCCGGCCGCGCATCGGCAACCCCCGCGACATCTGCGTGGCCGACGTCCACCTCCCGGACGGCTCCGGCCTGACGCTGCTCTCCGAGACCCGCGCCGCGGGCTGGCCCAACGGTCTGGCCCTGTCCGCCGCCGACGACATCGGCGCCGTGCGCAACGCCCTCGCGGGCGGCGTCAAAGGCTATGTCGTCACCGGAACCCGTACGAACCTCGGCATCCCCGGCCGTCCCGGGGCCGCCCCCATCGGCTCCGCCGCCGCCCGGATGCAGCGCCGGCCCCCCGGCGCCCCAGGCCACCCGGGTGGCTACCGCGAGCTGTCCGGACGCGAGGTGGAGGTGCTGCGGCTGGTTGCGGAGGGCCAGTCCAACAAGGCCATCGGCGTCTCGATGGGGCTCTCGGCACTCACCGTCAAGAGCCACCTCGCCCGGATCGCCCGCAAACTCGGCACCGGGGACCGCGCCGGAATGGTGGCCGTCGCCCTGCGCACCGGCATCATCCACTGAGCGCCCCCCGAAATCCCCGCCGCGCCCGTCGCCGGAACGTTCCGGCGACGGGCGCTTGCCATACACAGATACCCTTGACCAGTGACCGACGCCCAAGAGACCGCAGAAGACACGACACTGCGAACCACCGGGGGCGGCCCCCCGGACGACGTCGATTCGGCGCCGATCCCCCTGCTGGAGCCACGCGAAGGCATGCCCCCGGTCGTCGCCGACGCCGACGCCCTGGCCCGGGTCGTCGCGGCCTTCGCCGCGGGCACCGGGCCCGTCGCCGTGGACGCCGAGCGGGCCTCCGGCTACCGCTACGGCCAGCGCGCCTACCTCGTCCAGCTGCGCCGCGAGGGCGCCGGCACGGCGCTGATCGACCCGGTCGGCTGCCCTGACCTGTCCGCCCTCGGCGAAGCCATCGGCGACGCCGAATGGGTGCTCCACGCAGCCACCCAGGACCTGCCGTGCCTGCGCGAGATAGGGATGACCCCGTCGCGGCTCTTCGACACCGAGCTGGCGGGCCGGCTCGCCGGCTTCGCCCGGGTCGGGCTCGGCGCGATGGTCGAGAACGTCCTCGGCTACGCCCTGGAGAAGGGCCACTCCGCCGTCGACTGGTCCACCCGCCCGCTGCCCGAGCCCTGGCTGCGCTACGCCGCGCTGGACGTGGAGCTCCTGGTCGACCTCCGCGACGCGCTGGAGACGGAGCTGTCCCGGCAGGGGAAGCTGGAGTGGGCCCACGAGGAGTTCGACGCCATCGCCGCCGCCCCGCCCCCGCCGCCGCGCAAGGACCCCTGGCGGCGCACGTCCGGGATGCACAAGGTCCGCCGCCGCCGGCAGATGGCCGTGGTCCGGGAGCTGTGGACCACCCGCGACCACGTGGCCCAGCGACGCGACGTCTCGCCCGGCAAGGTGCTCGGCGACGGCGCGATCATCGAGGCCGCGCTCAACATCCCGCCCAACACCCACGCGCTCGCCGCGCTGCCCGGCTTCGGGCACCGGATGAGCCGCAAGCAGCTGGAGCAGTGGCAGTCCGCGATCGACCGGGCCAAGGGCATCCCGGAAGCCGAGCTCCCGCAGCCCGGCCAGCCGCTGACCGGCCCGCCCCCGCCGCGCGCCTGGGCGGACAAGGACCCGCTGGCCGCCGCCCGGCTCGCCGCGGCGCGCACCGCGGTCTCCGAGATCGCCGAGCGGCTCACCATGCCCCAGGAGAACCTGATCACCCCGGACACGGTGCGCCGGCTGTGCTGGGAGCCGCCGAGGCACCCCACCGTGGAGTCCGTCGCCGAGGCCCTCACGGCCCACGGCGCACGCGCCTGGCAGGTGGACCAGGTGACGCCGGCGCTGGTGAAGGCGCTGACGGAGGCCACGGCCTGACATCACACACACCCACGGACGGGCTGGATTCATCCAGCCCGTCCGGCGTTTGAGGACCGGGGTCCGGGGCGGAGCCCCGGGACGGAATGTGACCTTCGCCGCTCCCGCCCAGGGGTCTGGGCAGCATGGTTACCCGCAAGTAGCATGACGGGTGTCAGCCCGCACCGCGGCGGAGCCGTCTCGGCATGCCCGCGCGCAGCGATCCGCACCTGGAGGAGAGCCAACGTGCCTCGTACCGCTAGGGACGTCGTCTTCGTCGACGGCGTCCGCACCCCGTTCGGCAAGGCGGGCCCGAAGGGCATCTACCACGAGACCCGCGCCGACGACCTGGTCGTCAAGTGCATCCGGGAGCTGCTGCGCCGCAACCCGGACCTCGACCCCGCCCGTATCGACGAGGTCGCCATCGCCGCGACCACGCAGATCGGCGACCAGGGGCTGACGCTCGGCCGTACGGCCGGCATTCTCGCGGGCCTCCCGCAGTCCGTGCCGGGCTACTCCATCGACCGTATGTGCGCCGGTGCCATGACCGCCGTGACCTCGGTCTCCGGCGGCGTCGCCCTCGGTGCCTACGACATCGCCCTCGCCGGCGGCGTCGAGCACATGGGCCGTCACCCCATGGGCGAGGGCGTCGACCCCAACCCCCGCTTCGTGTCGGAGAAGCTGGTCGACGAGTCGGCCCTCTTCATGGGCATGACGGCGGAGAACCTCCACGACCGCCTCCCGCACATCACCAAGCAGCGCGCCGACGAGTACGCGGTGCGCAGCCAGGAGAAGGCCGCCAAGGCGTACGCCGACGGCAAGATCCAGGCCGACCTGGTGCCGATCTCCGTCCGCCGCACCTCGCCCGAGGGCGGGGAGACCGGCTGGGGCCTGGCCACCGCCGACGAGCCGATGCGCCCGGGCACCACGCTGGAGAACCTGGCGGGCCTGAAGACGCCGTTCCGTCCGCACGGCCGGGTCACCGCGGGCAACGCGGCCGGTCTCAACGACGGTGCCACCGCCTCGCTGATCGCCGCCGAGGACGTGGCGCGCGAGCTGGGCCTGCCGGTCAAGATGCGCCTGGTCTCCTACGCCTTCGCCGGTGTGGAGCCCGAGGTCATGGGCATCGGCCCGGTCCCGGCCACCGAGAAGGCCCTGGCCAAGGCCGGTCTGACGATCGCCGACATCGGCCTGTTCGAGATCAACGAGGCCTTCGCCGTCCAGGTGCTCTCGCTCCTGGACCACTACGGCATCGCGGACGACGACCCGCGCGTCAACCAGTACGGCGGCGCCATCGCGTTCGGCCACCCGCTGGCCTCCTCCGGCGTCCGGCTGATGACGCAGCTGGCCCGCCAGTTCGAGGAGCAGCCGCACGTCCGCTACGGCATCACGTCGATGTGCGTGGGCTTCGGCATGGGCGGAACGGTCATCTGGGAGAACCCGCACTTCGACGGAGGCGACAAGTGAGCACCACCACTGAGCTCCTCAAGGGCGCGGCCGAGCTGTTCCCCGACGAGGTCGTGACCCAGGCGCACGTGCGCCACCTCGACCTGCCCGGCGCGGGGCGCTTCGCGCTCATCACGCTGGACAACGGCCTGGACCACACCAAGCCGACCACCTTCGGCCCGCAGTCGCTGGCCAACCTCGACGCGGCGATCGACCAGGTCGAGGCGGAGGCCGCGGACGGCAAGATCACCGGCGTCGGCATCACCGGCAAGCCGTTCATCTTCGCCGTCGGCGCCGACCTCAAGGGCGTCGAGCTGCTGAAGAAGCACGAGGAGGCCCTGGCCATCGGCAAGGGCGGCCACGACGTCTTCAAGCGGCTGTCGGCGCTGGCGGTCCCGACCTTCGCGTACTACAACGGCGCCGCGATGGGCGGCGGCGTCGAGGTCGGTCTGCACTGCACCTACCGCACGGTGTCCAAGGCGATCCCGGCGTTCTCGCTGCCCGAGGTCTTCCTCGGCCTGGTGCCCGGCTGGGGCGGCTGCGCCCTGCTGCCGAACCTCATCGGCGCGGACCGCGCGGTCTCGGTGATCATCGAGAACTCGCTGAACCAGAACAAGCAGCTGCGCGCCAAGCAGGTCCTCGACCTGGGCATCGCCGACGCCCTCTTCGAGGGCGCGGACTTCCTGGAGCAGTCGCTGCTGTGGACGGCCTCCGTCCTCAAGGGCGAGACCGAGGTCATCCGCGCCGAGGTCGACCGCGGCGAGGCCTGGGACCAGGCCATCGAGCGCGGCCGTGCCTTCGCCGACTCCAAGGTGCACGGCGCCGCCCCGGCCGCCTACCGGGCGCTGGACATCATGGCCGCCGCCAAGAACGGCGACCTGCGTCAGGGCTTCGACGCCGAGGACCAGGCCCTCGCGGACCTGATCATGGGCGGCGAGCTGCGCAGCGGCATCTACGCCTTCAACCTGGTGCAGAAGCGCGGCAAGCGCCCCGTCGGCGCCCCGGACCGGTCGCTCGCGCGCCCGGTGAACAAGGTCGGTGTCGTGGGCGCCGGTCTGATGGCGTCCCAGCTGGCGCTGCTGTTCCTCCGCCGCCTGGAGGTGCCGGTCGTCCTGACCGACATCGACCAGGAGCGCGTGGACAAGGGCGTCGCCTATGTCCACGGCGAGATCGACAAGCTGCTCCTCAAGGGCCGTATCAACCAGGACAAGGCCAACCGCCTGAAGGCCTCGGTGACCGGATCGCTGGACAAGGCCGCCGCCTTCGGCGACGCGGACTTCGTCATCGAGGCCGTCTTCGAGGAGATGGGCGTCAAGCAGCAGGTGTTCGCCGAGCTCGAGGCGGTCGTGCCCGAGCACGCGATCCTGGCGACCAACACCTCCTCCCTCTCGGTCACCGAGATGGCGTCGAAGCTGAAGCACCCCGAGCGGGTCGTCGGCTTCCACTTCTTCAACCCCGTCGCGATCCTTCCGCTGCTGGAGATCGTGCGCGGCGAGCGGACCGACGACGCGGCGCTGGCCACGGCGTTCGGTGTCGCCAAGAAGCTGAAGAAGACGGCGGTGCTGGTGAAGGACGCCCCGGCGTTCGTCGTCAACCGCATCCTGGTCCGCTTCATGGGCGAGATCCAGAACGTCATCGACGAGGGCACGCCGGTCGCGGTGGCGGAGAAGGCCGTCGAGCCGCTCGGTCTGCCGATGTCGCCGCTGGTGCTGCTGGAGCTGGTCGGCCCGGCGATCGGTCTCCACGTCTCCGAGACGCTGGCCGCCGCCTTCCCCGACCGCTTCAAGGTCTCGCCGAACCTGGCCGCCGTGGTCAAGGCCGGCAAGCGCGGCTTCTACGTCTACGACTCCGGCAAGCCGGAGCTGGACCCGGAGGTCGCCGCCCTTCTGGTGCAGGGCGACACGGTCCTGACGGAGGAGCAGGTCCGGGCGCGCGTCCTGGAGGCCGTCGCCCAGGAGATCGGCCTGATGCTGGACGAGGGCGTCGTCGCCGAGGCGCAGGACATCGACCTGTGCCTGATCACCGGTGCCGGCTGGCCCTTCCACCTGGGCGGCGTCACGCCGTACCTGGACCGTGAGGGCATCTCCGAGCGCGTCATCGGCCGCCGCTTCCTGCCGCAGGGCGTGGCGAGCGTCCCGGCGTAGTCCCGGGCACGGCGCCGAAAAGGGCCGCGCGGGCAGGGGTTCCCCCGCCCGCGCGGCCCTTCGGCTGTCGGCCGGTCACTGTGCCGGGGGCAGCTCCGTCGTCGCGAACTCCCGCAGCCAGGCGCGGAAGTCCGGCCCGAGGTCGGAGCGTTCGCAGGCCAGCCGCACGGTGGCCTTCAGGTAGTCGGCCCGGTCACCGGTGTCGTAGCGGCGCCCCCGGAAGACGACGCCGTGCACCGGGCCGCCGACGCCGGTGGTCGCCAGCTCGTGGAGGGCGTCGGTGAGCTGGATCTCCCCGCCGCGGCCGGGCGCGGTGTGCCGCAGGACCTCGAAGACGGCCGGGTCGAGCACATACCGTCCGATGACCGCGTAGCGGCTCGGGGCGGTGCCGGGCGCGGGCTTCTCCACCAGTCCGGTGATCCGGGGCGCGTCGGCCTCCTCCGTCGGCTCCACCACGGCGCAGCCGTAGAGGTGGATGCGGTCCTCGGGCACCTCGGTGAGCGCGACGACGCTGCCGCCGTGCCGCTCGCGCACCTCGATCATCCGGGCGAGCAGCGGGTCACGGGGGTCGATCAGGTCGTCGCCGAGGAGCACCGCGAAGGGGTTCGGCCCGACGTGGGCCTCGGCGGCCAGCACCGCGTGCCCCAGCCCCAGCGGGTCGCCCTGGCGGGCGTAGTGCACCGTGGCCAGCGCGCTGGACTCCCGGACGAGCGCGAGGCGCCGCTCGTCGCCCTTGGCCTCCAGCACGGTCTCCAGCTCGTGGGCCCGGTCGAAGTGGTCCTCCAGGGCCCGCTTGTTGCGCCCGGTGATCATCAGTACGTCGGTGAGGCCGACGGCGGCCGCTTCCTCCACGACGTACTGGATGGCGGGCTTGTCGACGACGGGCAGCATCTCCTTGGGCGTGGCCTTGGTGGCCGGCAGGAAGCGCGTGCCGAGGCCCGCGGCGGGGATGACGGCCTTGGTCATGGGCGGGGTGGCGGGTGTCTGCATGTCGGGGCGTGGCCTGCGGCCGGTCCTTTCCTGTGCGGCCGCCGGGGGGTGTCCTGCCGGCGGCGCGGTCTGCGGGGTGTGGTTCAAAGGGTGTTCCCGGGCGTCCCGGTGGCCCGGCCGAGGGCGTGGAAGCTCCAGCCCGCCGCGGTCCAGCGGGCCGCGTCCAGGGCGCCCCGCCCGTCGAGGATCCGGGCGTGGCGGGCCAGGGGGCGGAGCCGCGCCGGGTCCAGGTCCCGGTACTCGCTCCACTCGGTCAGGTGGAGCACCACGTCCGCGTCGCGGACGGCGTCCGCGGCCGACAGGGCGTGGCCGAGCTGGGGGTGCGACTTGCGCGCGTTGTCCATCGCCTTCGGGTCGTGGACGGTCACGTCCGCTCCGTCGAGGTGGATCCGGGCGGCGATGTCCAGGGCCGGCGAGTCGCGGATGTCGTCGGAGTCCGGCTTGAAGGCGGCGCCCAGCACGCCGACCCGCTTCCCCTGCAAGGAGCCGCCGCACAGCTCGCGGGCCAGGTCGACGGCGCGCTCGCGCCTGCGCGTGTTGATCGCGTCGACCTCGCGGAGGAAGGCCAGGGAGCGGCCGGTGCCCAGTTCCTCGGCGCGCGCGGCGAACGCGCGGATGTCCTTCGGCAGACAGCCTCCGCCGAAGCCGACCCCGGCGCGCAGGAACCGGGCGCCGATGCGCTCGTCGTGGCCGATGGCGCGGGCCAGTACGGACACGTCGGCGTCCGCGGCCTCGCACAGCTCCGCCATCGCGTTGATGAAGGAGATCTTGGTGGCGAGGAAGGCGTTGGCGGCCGTCTTGACCAGTTCGGCCGTGGCGAAGTCGGCGGTGATCACGGGGGTCCCGGCGGCGATGACGGGTGCGTAGACCTCGCGCAGCAGCGACTCGGCCGCGGCGGACCGGACGCCGAGGACCAGCCGGTCGGGCCGCAGGGTGTCGCGCACCGCGAAGCCCTCGCGCAGGAACTCCGGGTTCCAGGCGAGCTCGGCCGCCGCTCCGGCCGGGGCCAGCTCGGCGAGGCGCCGGGCCAGCCGGTCGGCCGTGCCGACCGGCACGGTGGACTTCCCGACGACCAGCGCGGGCTTCCTCAGGTGCGGGCCGAGGGCCTCGACGACGGCGTCCACGTAACGGAGGTCGGCGGCGTCGGAGCCGGGGCGCTGCGGCGTGCCGACGCAGGAGAAGTGCACCTGTCCGAAGTCCGCGGCCTCCTCGTAGGAGGTGGTGAAGCGCAGCCGGCCCGACGCCGTGTGCTTCGCCAGCAGCCCGGCGAGCTCCGGCTCGTAGAAGGGCACCCGCCCGGCGCGCAGGGCGGCGATCTTCTCCGGGTCGACGTCCACCCCGAGCACCTCGTGCCCGAGTTCCGCCATGCAGACGGCGTGGGTGGCACCGAGGTAGCCGGTGCCGATGACAGTGAGCCGCAAGGACACGGCCTCTCCTTGTAGTGATGTGCGGTGGGCTGCGGAGTGGGCTGAGCGGGCCTGGCGAAGTGCCCCGAAGGGGCGCGGGAAGGATGCGTCGTGCGGCTCCGCCGCGTGGGCGCGACCAGCCACGACGCACCCGCAGACGACGTACCGGACTCCCCGCGGAGCGCTCAGCGCTTGGCCCAGACCCGGTAGATTCCGGTCCCGCCGGAGTGTTCGAAGGGGATCGTGGCCAGCAGGCGGTAGTGCGCGCTGCCCTTGAGCCGCTCGGCGATGAAGGCCTCGGTCTCACCGGTGGCGCCGGTGGCCACCCCGTCGAGCACCACCAGGTCGAACCAGCCGTCGTCGAGCGCCCGCTTGTACCCGTCCCTGCCGGTGTGGACGGCGCCGCGCGCGTCCTTGTAGTCGAAGGAGTAGGTGCCGAACCACTGCCGCGCGCTCGTCTTCTCACGGAGGTAGTACGCGGGGACCTCGGACGTCGCGCTGAGGTAGCGGCCCTTGGCGTTCACCTCGGGCTCGATCGTCCTGATCAGCTGCGTGGAGTCCGGCCAGACGCCGAACCGCCAGGTCGACTGGGCGAGGCCCGCGCAGAGCATCACCACCCAGAGCAGGATGCCCAGTTGCGGGTAGCGGAAGTGGGCGCCGACCAGGCGGCTCACCCCGATGCCCGCCATGGGCGCCGCGAAGAGCAGGCCGAATCCCACGTGCTTGAACAGCGACACGCCCGTGCCCAGGTACATCTGGTAGGCGGGTGCCAGTACGGCGGTGCCGCACAGCAGGACGCCGACCAGGAAGCGCCAGCGCGGGCCCGGCCCGCTCAGGCTCAGGGAGCGGGGCGATTCGTTCATGCGCCCGCGCCGCGCGTAGGAGAAGGCGCCCAGGCAGGCGGTGGCGAACAGCAGTCCGCCCCACGCCAGCGACCGCCGCAGGAGGGCGAGGGCGCTCTCCGTGCCGTGCTCGCGGCCGGTGGTGGTCGTCTCGATGCCCGAGAGCACGTCGGTGGTCAGCAGGCCCGCGCCGACGATCCCGGCGGCGGCCACGGCCAGCAGCGCGCCGCGCCACAGGGACCGCCTGCCGTGGTGCGGCCACGCGGTGAGCACGGCCAGCACGACGAGCGTGGGCAGGTACAGCCCGGACGCGTACTTGACCCCGACGGCCAGGGCCGCCACGGGCGCCGCGAGCAGCACGACGGCGACGGGCCGGCGGTCGGTGCGCACGACGATCCAGGCGGCCAGCGCGAGCAGGAAGAGCGCCGCGGCGTCGTACGTCGCGAAGTTGCCCAGCACGATGGTGGACTGCGTCACCGCGAACAGCGCCGCTGCCCCCAGTGCCACCCGCTCGTTGAACATCCGCCGGGTGAAGGAGTAGAGCAGGGCCGTGGTGCCCAGCATCAGGGCGAGGCTCAGCGCCCGGGCCCCGGCCAGCCCGAAGGCGGAGTCCACGAGCGCGGCCAGGACGGGGTGGAGCACGGCCGAGCCGGAGAAGAACGCGTCGTAGTCGGTGGGCAGTTCGGTGCCGTGGAGGAGGTGGTCGAGCTCCGAGTGCCCCGCCCGCAGGTACAGCGCCTCGTCCTGGAAGGCGGTGTTGCCCAGCCGTAGCGAGAGCACCGCCTGGATGGCGAGGACGCACAGCAGCACGGCCCGGCTGACCCAGCCGCGGCGGCGGCTGTGGGCCATGTCCCAGCCCGCGTCCGGGGTGGGGGGTATGTGGTAGCCCGGTTCGTCGTCGGCAGCGGCTTCGGCGTCGGCGGCTTCGGCGTCGGCGCCCGGCCGGTCGGTGTCCGGGGGCCAGGGCGCCGGCTCCTGCGTCTCGGGCACCCGCGCCTGTGCCGTGTGCTGTGCGTACGGCTGCTCCTGGTGGGGAGCGGGGTACGGCGCCGGGTACGTCCCGGGGGCCGGGGCGGCGAGCCCGGTGGGGGGCACCGGGTACGCCGCGGCGTGGCCCGGCGCGTAGGGGTCGGTCCCCGGGGCGCCATAGGGGTCGTAGCCCTGGGCGCCGTAGGGATCGAACGCCTGGTGTTCGGGGCCGGTCACCTGGCCGCCGGTCCAGCCCATGTCGTAGTAGGGGTCGTCGTGTCCGGGCGTGTACCCGGCCGGCTGCTCGGGCACCCGGTGGCCACGTGCCTGGGGGTCGTTGATCGAAGGCTCCATCATGGTTTCCGCACGTCGAAGCCGAAGGTGTCATCGGCCGCGAGTCGTTTGAACTCGGCCAGCGCCAGCGGGCTGACCGACAACCGCCAGTCGCTGCGCTTGCGGTAGTCGAACCAGACGAATCCGACGATGTCGTCGTGGCCCTTGACCCCTTCGAGGAGGCTCCGCACGCTGGTCAGGCGTCGCTCACCCGGTTCCGCCGCGGTCTCCAGGATGAGCAGGGGCTTGTCGGTGAAGGTCCGGATCTTCTTGATGGTGAGCCCGAAGACGCCGTCGAAGGTGTTGGGCTCGAACGTGGTGAAGTAGCCGACCATGCCCACCCAGTCGACGTATCCGTCGCCCGGGTAGTAGTCGGCGATGTCGACGTTCCGCACCGGGTTGACGATGTTCGGGGACCACGCCCAGATCACATTGCCGGCGCCGGCGTCCGCGAAGACGTCGTGGACGCGCTTCCAGGCCCGGACGTAGTCCTCCGGCTTGACGTGCTTGGTGCCCCACTTCTCCCAGTGACCGTTCATCTCGTCGGCGAAGCTGATGACGATCGGGATGTTGAGCTTCCGCGCGGCTTCGGCGAATTCCTTGACGTAGGCGTCGGACTTGCCGTCGGCGATATCGGCGATGGGGGTGTCGGCCGGTTCCCAGGAGAGGACCGTCAGGGCCCCCTCCGCCCAGGCGTTGCGCACGCCTTGGGTGTTGAAACCGTCGCCCCAGGCCGCGTAGTACTCCAGCAGGTTGGGCTTTTTGCCCACCATCTGCCCATATTTCGCCACAGGGGCCATGGAACTCGGCGCCCCTTCCACCGCGGCGCCGAAGTACTTCTTCTTCGGGCTGATCAGGGAACGGAGGTCGAACAGCCGGGGCGCCTCGGGGGACGCCTGCCGGGTCGCCGCCCGGCCGCCGGACTCGCTCCGCCGCTCCTCGGCGGAGCTCAGCGAGGAGCAGCCGGTCAGGACGACGGCGGTGGCGGAGCAGAGCAGGGCGACGGACGCCGTCACACGCTTCTTCACGGCGCTCATGCGGTCTGCTCCGCTCGGGGCTGGACGAGGACCCGGCCGACGACCAGGGCGTAGAAGAGGCCGGTGGACAGGATCAGGGCGAAGTCGGGGGCGTACATGGTGAACATGCGCCACACCGCCGCGCCGACCCAGATGACGGCGGTGCCGCCGCTCCACACCCACATGCCGATCCAGAAGCGCCGCGTCTTGTTCTTCTTCGCGCCGGAGGATCCGGTGGGCTGCCAGCCCATGCGGTTCTTGCGCAGGATGTCCCAGATGGCGAAGGTGTGCGCCCAGCCGTACATCATGCGGGCGGCCCAGGCCTCCAGGCGATAGGGGGCCTTGTGCCACATCGGGAAGATGATCGTGGTGTAGAGGATGCTGGGGAGGACGAGCAGCAGGTGCTCGACCTTCAGCTTGTCCGGCATCGCGAGCAGCAGCACGACGGGGATGACCGGGGCCGCGAAGGTGAAGAGCGCCGTGTGGATGTAGTAGAAGAATCCGGAGAGATAGCAGAGCCGGCTGGACAACCGGATCTTCGCCTTCCAGAATTTCCTGCTGGACATCAGGCTCATGGACCCCGAACACCAGCGGTACTGCTGGTTGAAAAAGGCTCCCGCGGAATCCGGGCAGACACCGGTCGATACGGCGACGGGAACATACCTGAGGTCCCAGCCGAGCCCCCGGAGATCGAACCCGGTGTGCACGTCCTCGGAGTGCTCGATGAGCGTGGTGCCGCCGTTGGTATCGAGGGCCGCTCGCCGGTACACCGCGCAGCTGCCGACACAGATCGCGCCGTCACTGCCCTGCCGGGATACCTGGACGGACCGGTAGAAGAGTTCCTGGACCGCTCCCGCGCCCCGCTCGATCCAGTTCTGCGAATCGAGCACACGGAAGTACTGGGGTGACTGGACGATACCGATCCGGTCATCGTTCTCCATATACGGAAGAAGTTCTTCCAGCAGATCGGAGCGCGGCGCGAAGTCGGCGTCGAGGATGAGGATGTACTTTCCGTCCGACTGGCCGTAGCCGAAGTGCATGTTGCCCGCCTTCTTGAACCAGCCGCGGTTCGGGCGGGTGCCGTAGCGGAAGCCGAAGTCGGCCGCCATGGCCTTCAGCCCGGGGTCCGCGGCGTCGTCCATGACGAAGGGCACGCAGACACCGGGGTACCGGTCGGCCAGCGCGCGCACATGCGTCCAGGTGTTGTGCAGCACCTCGATGGGTTCGCCGCACACGGGAAGGAAGACGTCGACCGACGGATATTCCTCCGGCCGCCATTCGCGGACCAGTCGCCGGTGCGCCTTGATGTCGAAGTCGCGGGCGAAGGCGTTCACCCGGAGCGATATCAGGTAGTAGACGACCGTGAAGACCAGCAGCGGCACATAGATCCACAACAGCGGCGTCGAAGCGGCCAGCTTGAACTGACTCAGCACAAGACAGCAGAAACTGATGAGTGAGCTGACGGTCAGCACCCACAGATGGCGCTTCGCATACGAATACTTCTCGCGCTCCGTCGGCGGCTGCGGCAACAGCCCGCCGTGCACGACGCCGCCACGTCCCGCGCGACGACGGCCGCCGGAGCGCGCCCGATGCCCGCCCGGACGGGCGGGCTGAACTGAACTCATGCAAACTCCCCCGAGCCGTACGGCCCGACAACCCCACCCCGGAAACTTTTGGACACACCGATCGACCCGCGATCAATGGGCAGCGAAAGTATATACCGGGTAAAGAACGGCCAAAGGGGTGGTCACATGTGGTTGATTTCACCCTGCATGTTTCATGGATCGATTGCTCCGGCACGGAGGGGGAAGCTCCGAATACGCCGAAGGGCCGGGCGGACAAGTGCTCTTGTCCGCCCGGCCCTTCGCATGGACCTCGGTGCCGTCCGGCCGGACGGCGGTCCTTCCTACACCCATGCCCAGGGGCCGAGTTCCAGCTCCGGTCCCGCACCGCGCTGCCGTGCGACCCGCAGCCCGCCGTCCGGGCCGATGACGGCCACCACGACCCGGCCCTGGGCGTCGGACGCCAGCGCGGGGGCCCCCGCGCACTCCTCGCCCGCGTCGGACCACGAGGCGTCGACGGCCCCGTCCCCGTCGTACACGGCCACCGCCACGCGCCCGGAGTCCGCCCGCTGGGCCAGGACCGTGCGCTCGCGGCCGCCGAGCACCGTGCGCAGCGCGGCCACCGGCCCGCTGCCGTCGCCGCCGAGCGCGGCCAGCGCGACGGGCGAACCCTCACCGCGGCGCGCGTGGAGCACCGAGTCGCCCTCGGTCCGCCAGAAGTGCGCGACGCGCCCCTCGCCGGCCGGGACCGAGGAGAAGGAGCCCGGCAGGGACTTCACCGCCGTGTCGGGCGTCCGCTTCAGCGGCCCGCCGGGCTCCTCCTGGCGCCAGCGCAGGACGTGGTCCGGCGCGGGCGCGACGAGCTCGACGTGCCCGTCGGCGGAGACGGCCGCGGACCCCGACTCGACGACCTTGCTGCCGGCGAGGTCCAGCCACGGGCCCCAGACGCCCCGGGCGTCCTGGCGGCGGCCGCTGATGCCGCGGCCGGCGTTGCGGAAGTAGAGGTGGAGGCCGACGCCGTCGACGGCCGCCACGGGGAAGCCGATCCGTCCGGCCTTCTCCCAGTCGCCGCCGTGGGGCGTGCCGATGGACCGCCACTGCGTCATGGCGCGGCCCGACTGGAACTGCGTCGCGTAGATCACGTCGGTCTCGGCGCGGCCGTCGTCGTGGGGGCGGCGGCGGAGCCCGGCGAGGTACACATAGCCCTCGGCGCTCCGGGTTATGGAGAGGTACGGCTCCAGCCCCGGCACGTCCAGCCGCTCGGGGCCCGTCCATGCGGGGCCGCCGGGGCGGTCCTCGGTCCAGCGGAGGAGACCGCCCGGGACCGGGGCGTAGGCCGTCAGCCGGCCGTCGTTACCCCGCAGCAACCAGCCGGTGGTGGTGGCCGTGCGCACTGCCATGACTCGCTGACCAGCCTCTCTTGGAAAGCCTTTACCGATTTTGTCGATCCTCGACACTAACACTGCGGATTCCGCCCGCTGACGGCGTGCCAAGCTCGTCACCATGACCGCACGGACCCCGGAATCCCCCAGAACCCCCGATTCCGCTCTTCTTGTCGTGGACGCCGCCAACGTCGTCGGTTCGGTGCCGGACGGCTGGTGGCGCGACCGGCGCGGGGCGGCCGAGCGGCTGCGGGACCTGCTGGCGGGCTACGCGCGGGAGGGGCTTCCCGAGGGGGCGGTGGATCCGGCGCCCGCCGTCCCTCCGGAGATCGTGCTGGTGGTCGAGGGCGCGGCGCGCGGCATCGCGCCGGCGCCCGGGGTGAACGTCGAGGCGGCCCGCGGCAGCGGGGACGACCGGATCGTGGAGCTGGTCGCCGCGCGGGCGCCGGGGCGGCGCTGTGTGGTCGTCACGGCGGACCGGGAACTGCGCGAGCGGGTGAGGGCGCTGGGCGCCGAGGTGGTGGGGCCGCGGGCGGTACGCCCGTAGGCCGCGGCCCCACGGATCCGGGTCCGGGACCGGGACCGGGTCAGACGGTGGGCGGCCCGCTCCGCTGCGACTGGCTCACCCGGCTCATCCTCCTCCCGTAGACGAAGTAGACGACGACGCCGATGAGCATCCACACGGCGAACCGCACCCAGGTCTCCGCCGGCAGGTTGAGCATCAGCCACAGCGACGCGAGCACCGACAGCACGGGGACGTAGGGGACGAACGGGGTGCGGAAGGCGCGCGGCAGGTCGGGGCGGGAGCGGCGCAGGACGACCACGCCCGCCGCGACGACGACGAAGGCGAACAGCGTGCCGATGTTGACGAGTTCGGCGAGGACGTCGATCGAGGTGAAGCCCGCGACGACCGCGACGACGACGCCCAGGAGGATCGTGGAGCGGTAGGGCGTGCCGAAGCGCGGGTGGACGGTGGAGAAGAAGCGGGGCAGGAGCCCGTCACGGCTCATGGCGAAGAACACCCGGCTCTGCCCGAGGAGCAGGATCATGCAGACGGAGGTGAGGCCGACGGCCGCGCCGAAGCTGATCAGCCCGGCCCAGAAGGGGTGCCCGGCGTCCTTGAAGGCGTCGGCGAGCGGCGCCTTCGTGGAGAGCTTGTCGTACTTCTGCATACCGGTGACGACGATGGACACGGCCACGTAGAGCACGGTGCAGATGATGAGGGAGCCGAGGATGCCGCGCGGCAGGTCGCGCTGGGGGTTGCGGGTCTCCTCGGCGGCGGTGGCCACGATGTCGAAGCCGATAAAGGCGAAGAAGACCACGGCGGCCGCGGAGAAGATGCCCATGACGCCGAAGTTGGACGGGGTGAAGCCGAACATCAGCTGGACGAGCGGCGCGGCGAGCCCGTTGCCGCCCGCGGTGCCCTTCGACGGCGGGATGAAGGGCTCGTAGTTGGACCCGTTGATGAAGAAGGCGCCCACGATGATGACGATGAGCACCACGGTCACCTTCACCCCGACCACGATCGCCGTCACCCGGGAGGACAGCTTCATCCCGGCGACCAGAATGGCCGTCAGCACCAGGACGAGGACGGCGGCGAGGAGGTCGAAGCCGAAGCTGCCGCCATGGGCGCCGGTCAGCGGCCCCGGCAGGTGCCAGCCAGCATTGGCCAGCAGCGACTGGATGTAGCCGGACCAGCCGACGGCCACCACGGCGCAGCCCAGCGCCAGCTCCAGGATCAGGTCCCAGCCGATGATCCACGCGGGGAGCTCGCCGAGCGTCGCGTACGAGAAGGTGTACGCGGACCCGGCCACCGGCACGGTGGAGGCGAACTCGGCGTAGCACAGCGCCGCGAGCCCGCACACGATACCGGCGAGGACGAAGGCGAGGGCCACGGCGGGCCCGGCGTTCTCCTTGGCGACCTTTCCGGTGAGGACGAAGATGCCGGTGCCGATGACGACGCCGACGCCGAACACGGTGAGGTCGAGGGCGGACAGGTCCCTGCGGAGGGAGTGTTCCGGCTCCTCCGTGTCCTGGATGGACTGCTCCACCGTCTTGGTCCGGAACATGCCGCTTCTGCCGCGGTCGCTCCGGACGGGTCGCTCTGCGCTCATCGGCTCACCTCCACCTGCTCGGCGTCGCTCGCCCTGCCCGAACTGAGCGAGTGTCCGCGATGATCGGGGCGTGATGCGGGCGGCCACAGCCACCCACCCCCAGGATTCACCCGATGGAGGGCAGGCGCATCCATGCGGAAGGGCCGACCGGACCACCCGTGAGGGTGGTGCGGCCGGCCCTTGGGGACGGCGGCGGTCCCGTCAGTCGCGGACGGCCTCGGCGGTCTCCCCCGCCTCGGAGGACTCGGTGGAGCCGGTGACCTCGGCGGCCTTCACGACCTTCGCCGTCTTCACGACCTTCGTGGCCTTCACGACCTCCACCGCCTCCACGGTCTCGTCGGCGCCGTCGAGGCGGCCGTCGAGCTTGGCGACGAGGCCGGTGACCTGGCGGGCGATGTCGGGGGCGGTGAGCCCGATCTCCGCCATGACCTCCTTGCGGGAGGCGTGGTCGAGGAAGCGCGGCGGGATGCCGAAGTCGCGCAGCGGCAGGTCCACTCCGGCGTCGCGCAGCGCCTGCGCGACCGCCGAGCCGACACCGCCGACCCGGCCGTTGTCCTCGACGGTGACGACGACGCGGTGCTCGGCGGCCAGGCCCGGCAGGGCCGGATCGACGGGCTTGACCCAGCGCGGGTCGACGACGGTCGCGGAGATGCCCTGCTTGTCGAGGAGGTCGGCGACCTCCAGGCACATCGGGGCGAGCGCGCCGACGGAGACGATCAGGACGTCGGGACGCTCGGTCGCGTCGGCGGGGCGGCGCAGCACGTCCATGCCGCCGATGCGGCAGACGGCCTCGACGGCCGGGCCGACCGTGCCCTTGGAGTAGCGGACGACGGTGGGGGCGTCCTTGACCTCGACGGCCTCGCGCAGCTGGGCGCGGACCTGGTCGGCGTCGCGCGGGGCGGCGATCCGCAGGCCGGGGACGACCTGGAGGATCGACATGTCCCACATGCCGTTGTGGGAGGCGCCGTCGTCGCCGGTGACGCCGGCCCGGTCCAGGACGAACGTCACGCCGCACTTGTGCAGGGCGACGTCCATCAGCACCTGGTCGAAGGCGCGGTTGAGGAAGGTGGCGTAGACGGCGAAGACCGGGTGGACGCCGCCGGTGGCCAGGCCCGCCGCGGAGGTGGCGGCGTGCTGCTCGGCGATGCCGACGTCGTAGACGCGCTCGGGGAAGGCCTTGGCGAACTTGCCGAGGCCGACGGGCTGCATCATCGCGGCGGTGATGGCGACGATGTCGTCCCGCTCCTGGCCGAGCTTGACCATCTCGTCGGCGAAGACGGAGGTCCAGCTGGCGCCGCCGGAGGAGACGGGCAGGCCGGTGTCGGGGTGGATGGCGCCGATGCCGTGGAAGCGGTCGGCCTCGTTCTGCTCGGCGTGCTTGTAGCCGCGGCCCTTCTGGGTGAGGCAGTGCACGAGGACGGGGCCGCCGAAGCGCTTGGCGCGCTGGAGCGCGGACTCCAGGGCCTCGATGTCGTGGCCGTCGATCGGGCCGACGTACTTCAGGCCGAGGTCCTCGAACATGCCCTGCGGGGCGATGAAGTCCTTCAGGCCCTTCTTGGCGCCGTGGAGCGTCTCGTAGAGGGGCTTGCCGAGGACCGGGGTGCGCTCCAGGAGGTCCTTTCCGCGGGCGAGGAAACGCTCGTAGCCGTCGGTGGTGCGCAGGGTGGCCAGGTGGTTGGCGAGGCCGCCGATGGTGGGCTCGTAGGAGCGCTCGTTGTCGTTGACGACGATGACGAGCGGGCGGTCCTTGGCGACGGCGATGTTGTTCAGCGCCTCCCAGGCCATGCCGCCGGTGAGCGCGCCGTCACCGATGACGGCAACGACGTGGTCCTTCCTCCCCAGGATCTGGTTGGCCTTGGCGAGGCCGTCGGCCCAGCCCAGGACGGTCGAGGCGTGGCTGTTCTCGATCACGTCGTGCTCGGACTCGGCGCGCGAGGGGTAGCCGGACAGACCGTCCTTGGCGCGCAGCTTCGAGAAGTCCTGGCGGCCGGTGAGCAGCTTGTGGACGTAGGCCTGGTGACCGGTGTCGAAGAGGATCTTGTCCTTGGGCGAGTCGAAGACCCGGTGCATGGCGATGGTGAGCTCGACGACGCCGAGGTTGGGCCCGAGGTGTCCGCCGGTCTTGGAGACGGCGTCGACGAGGAAGGTGCGGATCTCCGCGGCCAGCCGGTCGAGCTGCTCCGGGGTGAGCCGGTCCAGATCGCGCGGTTCCCTGATGCGGGTCAGCAGCGCCACCCGTGCCTCCTTGTTCGAGCTGTCGAGCCTGGTCGAGCTCGCCGGTCCGTCGAGTCTAATGTTCCGCCTGTGATCCGCCTGCAATGGCGGTGAACGGGTGATGCGACCTATCTCACGCGTTCGGCGGAGCGAGATCACACACCATATGGAAGGCCGGGCGGACGCGCACGACGAGGGGCCCGGACCGGCCATCCGGCCCGGAATCCCCTCGCCCATATGTTCCGGTACGTCCGCTACACCCGGCCGGCCGTCTTCTGGGTCCGGCGGGAGAGGGAGTCGATCACCACGGCGGCCAGCAGCACCGCGCCCGTGATCATGTACTGGACCGCCGAGGCGATGCCCAGCAGGGCCATCCCGGAGGCGATCGACTGGATCACCAGCACGCCCAGCAGCGCCGACCAGGTCGAGCCCCGGCCGCCGAAGAGGCTGGTGCCGCCGATGACGGCCGCCGCGATGGCGTTCATCAGCAGGCTGCCGGCGCCCGAGGACTGGTTGGCGGCGTTGATCTGGGAGGCCAGGAACATCCCGCCGAGCGCCGCCGTCGTGCCGGACAGCGCGAAGACCGAGATCCGCACCGCCGCGACGTTGACGCCGGCCCTGCGGGCCGCCTCGACGCTGCCGCCGAGGGCGAAGACCTTTCGCCCGTAGGAGGTGCGGCGCAGTACGAAGTCCAGCGCGACCACCACCCCCAGGAAGATCACCAAGGCCAGCGGCAGGCCCTTGTACTGGTTGAGGAGCCAGGCCACCGCGTAGGCGGGCACCGCGAGGACGGCCGTGCGCAGCGCGATCTCGCTGAGCGGGCGGCTGGGGACGCCGGCCGCCTCGCGCCGCCGGGCCTCGCGCCAGGAGGCCAGGAAGAACACCGCCACACCGAGCGTGGCCAGCCCGTAGGCGGCGGAGATGTCGGTGAAGTAGTGATTGGTCAGACCGGCGACCAGCCCGGAGTCGTCGAGGTTGATGGTGCCGTTGGAGCCGAGCACCTGGAGCATCAGGCCGTTCCAGCCGAGCAGGCCGGCCAGGGTGACGACGAACGCGGGCACACCGATCCGGGCGAAGAAGAAGCCGTGGAGCACCCCGGCGAGAGCCCCGGTGACCAGGGCGATCAGCAGGGCGAGCCACTCGGGCACGCCGTGGTGGACGCCCAGCACGGCGAGGACGGCGGCGGCCAGGCCGCTGACCGAGCCCACCGACAGATCGATCTCGCCGAGGATCAGCACGAAGACGATGCCGACCGCGATCAGGCCGGTGCCCGCGGCGGTGACGAACAGGTTGGAGAGGTTCTCGGCGCCCAGGAAGGCCGAGTCCCGCAGCTGGAAGACCAGGCCGATGACGATCAGCCCGACCACCACGGGCAGCGAGCCCAGCTCACCGCTGCGCAGCTTCCGGCGGAATTCGCTCCAGTAACCGGCGAAGCCCTCCTCGCGGACCAGCAGCCGGGGGTCGACGGGCGGGGCCGCGGCCTCGGCGGGCGGCGGGGTGTCCGCCGGCCCTTCCTTCGACAGATCGGCGGTCATGGCGTTCCCTCCCCGGTCGTGTCCCCGGTCGTGCGGGCCCTGCGGCGGGTGACAGCGTTGTCGGTCGCGCCGGTGATGGCCGAGATGATCTCCTCCTGGGAGGTCGTCCGCACCTCGAAGGTGCCGTTGTTGCGGCCGAGGCGCAGCACCGCGACCCGGTCGGCGACGGCCTTCACGTCCGCCATGTTGTGGCTGATGAGGATCACGCCCAGGCCGCGCTCGCGCAGCCGCTCGACCAGGTCGAGGACCTGGGCGGTCTGTTCCACGCCCAGGGCGGCGGTGGGCTCGTCGAGGATGACGACCTTGGGCTCGCCCAGCAGCGAGCGGGCGATGGCGACGGTCTGCCGCTGCCCGCCCGAGAGGGAGGCGACGGGGATCCGGACGCTGGGGATGCGGATGGACAGGGTGGCGAGGAGCTCCCGGGAGCGGCGTTCCATCTCGACCTCGTCCAGCACCCCGGCGCGGGCGATCTCCCGGCCGAGGAAGAGGTTGCCGACGACGTCGAGGTTGTCGCAGAGGGCGAGGTCCTGGTAGACGGTCGCGATGCCCAGTTCCTGGGCGGTGTGCGGCCGGTCCACGGTGACGGGCCGGCCCTGCCACTCGATGACGCCGTCGTCGGCCGGGCCGACGCCCGCGATGGTCTTGACCAGGGTGGATTTACCGGCGCCGTTGTCGCCGACGAGGGCGACCACCTCACCGGCGTGGATCTCCAGCTCCACATCGGTGAGCGCCTGGACGGCCCCGAAGCGCTTGGAGATCCCTCGCAGCGCCAGCACGGGCGGAGCGGACATGTGCGTCATCCCCTCACTTCAGCCCGGCCGCGTCGCACTGCGCCCGGTATTTGGCGGTGCAGATCTCGTCCTTGGTGAAGAAGCCCGCCTGGCCGACGTACTTCGCGATGTCCGCCTTGGTGAGGGCGAAGGGCGTGACGATGACGGCGGGGACCTTCTTGGTGGTGCCGCTGCTGACGGTGGCCTTGGCGATGTCGCCGACGTCCTTGCCCCGGGCGAGGGCGACGGCCAGTTCGGCGGCCGCGTCCGCCTCGGGCTGGTACGGCTTGTAGACGCTCATGAACTGCTCGCCCGAGAGGATCCGCTGGACGGCCGAGAGCTCGGCGTCCTGGCCGGTGACCGGCGGGAGCTTGTCGAAGCCGGCGCTGCGCAGGGCCGTGATGATGCCGCCGGCCATGCCGTCGTTGGCGGAGTAGACGCCGACGATATTGTCCTTGCCGAGGGAGGAGATGGCGCCCTTCATGTTCTCGTTGGCGTTCTCCGGTTTCCACTCCTTGGTGTCGTACTCCCTGCCGATCTTCACCTTGCCGTCGAGGACGGCGTGAGCGCCGTCCTTGTACATCTTGGCGTTGGGGTCGGTGATCGCGCCGTTCATCATCACGATCTCGCCCTTCGAGGCGTTGTCGCCGAGCTCCTTGAGCAGGGATTCGCCCTGGATCCTGCCCACGCGCTCGTTGTCGACGGAGGTGTACGCCTTGACCGGGCCCTCGGCGAGGCGGTCGTAGGCGACGACGGGGATTCCCTTGTCGGTGGCCTTCTTGACCGAGCTCGCTATCGACTTGGCGTCCACCGCGTCGAGGATCAGGGCGTCGACCTTCTTGGTGATCATCGTGTCGACCTGCTGCTGCTGGACGGACGCGTCCTGCTTGGCGTTGTCGTAGAGGATGACGGTGTCGGCGCCCGCGAGTTCCTTGAGCTTCTTCTCGATCAGTGGCCGGTCGAACCGCTCGTAGCGGGCGGTCTGGTTCTCCGGCAGCAGCAGACCGATGGTCAGCGGGCCCTTCTTCTCCTTCTTCGCGGTACCGCCGCCCGCTTCCTTGGCACTGCCACAGGCCGCCAGTCCGGCGGCCATCGAGACGGCGGCCAAAGCCACGGCCGTGCGACGCAGATGAGCGTTCACTCGCAGTTACCTCCCTGACGAGGCCGCGCCATTGCGGCCGAGGTGAGCGGAAGTCAACTCGGCCACCATAGGAGCGTCAAGAAGTAAATTCTTAACGAGATGGCAACGATGCCATTCGTTATCTGTGTGAACTCAAGAGGTGACGCATCGCGGCGTCGGCGTGTCTTTTCCGGCCTTCTCGGTCTTCTCGGTCTTCTCCGGAGCGCGCGAAAGCGCCGTGCGCGTCGCGCGCGTCGCGCGCGTCGTCAGCACTGGGCGCGTTGTCAGCACTGTGCACGCCGCGCGCGGCGTCCGGAAGGGCCGTCAGGCCGGTATCGCGGAACGCGGCGGGCCGGCCGGGTCCAGCAGGGTCGAGTCGCCCATCTCGCTGAGGACGAGCGCCAGCGCGCCCAGCACCTCGGAGCGGCCGCCCAGCGCCCCCGGCACGACCTCCAGCCGACGGGCGGCGCTGGGGATCGCGTACCGCGAGACGGACTCGCGGATGGGCGCGAGCACCAGCTCGCCCGAGTCGGCGAGGTCGCCGCCGAGAACGACCCGGCTGGGGTTGAGGAGATTGCAGAGGTTGGCCACGCCGCTGCCGATGTACCGGCCGACGTCCGAGATCACCCGGCGGCAGCCCGGGTCGCCCTCGCGGGCGAGCTCCACCACGCGCGGCACGGTCAGATCGGTGCCGTGGGCCGAATGGAGGAGCGGCAGGATGTAGCGGGCGGCGGTGAAGGTCTCCAGGCAGCCGCGGTTGCCGCAGCGGCAGACCGGGCCGGACTCGTCCAGGGTGATGTGGCCGATCTCGCCGGCGGTGCCGCCCGGGCCCCGGTAGATCTTGCCGTTGATCACCAGGCCCGCGCCCACGCCGCTGGCGACCTTGATGTACGCCAGGTCCGTGGCGCCCCGGCCCGCGCCCCACACCAGCTCGCCGAGGGCGCCGAGATTGGCGTCGTTGTCGACGTGGACGGGGACGCCGAGGCGCTCGGCGAGGTCGTCGCGGGGGTTGGTGCCGGCCCAGCCGGGCAGGATCGCGGTCGAGCCCAGCACCCCGGACTCCGCGTCGATCGGGCCGGGGACGCCCAGCCCCACCCCGACGATCTTGCGCGGGTTGATCCCGGCCTTGGTGATCAGGGTCCTGACCAGGCATTCGGCCCGCTGCAGCCCCTGCTCCGCGGAGGCGTCCACATCGAGCGGCTCGGCGTCCTCCGCCAGCACCTGATGGGCGAGGTTGCCGACGGCGACCCGCAGATGGGTATGGCCGAAGTCCACTCCCACGACGATCCCGGCGTCACCGGAGAGCGAGACGCTGCGGGCGCGCCGGCCACCGGAGGAGGTGGGGGTCACCTCGACCGTCCCGCCGTCCTTCAGCTCCCGGACGATATTGGAGACGGTGGCGGCGGACAGCCCGGTGGTCCGGGCGATCTCCGCCTGGGTGAGCGAGCCCGCCATACGCACCGCGCGTACGACCCGCTCCAGGTTGGCCCGGTGCAGCGACGACTGCGACCCCGGAGTCTCCACGCCCATCCACTCCCGCCTCACCGGGCCGGCCCGACCGCCGCCCCGAGGCCGGACTACGGCTCTGGAGCCCGGCCATCCCTACAACATATGAACCCTAAGCTCAGCCGTCGGGCTTCCGTCCCGTCAAGGGTCCGACGCCACAGCGTAAGGGCCGGGCGGGCCGGGAGGCCATTTCCGGCCACCCGGCCCGGCGGGAGCTCCGGGCTACTTCAGCGCCCCGGCCGTCAGCCCCGCCTGGACCTGTCGCTGGAAGACGACGTACGCGGCCAGCACCGGCAGCATCGCCATGACCAGGCCCGCGAAGAGCCCCGACCAGTCCCCCTTGTACCCCTGGCTGACCGCGAGGGCGACCAGCCCCTGGGGCAGCAGCTTCTTGTCGTCGTCCCCCACGTTGAGCACCGTGGGCAGGAGGTACTGGTTCCACTGGCCCAGGAAATTGAAGATGCCGACGCTGATCAGGCCCGGCTTCGCCATGGGCAGCATCACCTGGAAGAAGGTCCGGGTGTGCGAGGCCCCGTCGATCAGCGCCGCCTCGGCGACGGAGGTCGGCAGGGTCCGGAAGAACCCGCTGAGGAAGAAGATCGTGAACGGCAGCGAATAGGCGATGTAGACCAGGATCAGCCCGTGGTAGGTGTCGAGCAGTTGCATGTTCTTCATCACGAAGAACAACGGCACGAGCGCCAGGATGATCGGGAAGCTCATCCCGCCGACGAAGAGGAAGTAGATGAAACGGTTGCCGGGGAATTCGAAGCGGGCCAGGACATAGGCGGCCATCGACCCGAGCAGCATGGTGCCGGTGAGCGAACCGGCCACGACGATCACGGAATTGAGGAAGTACTCGCTCATGTGCGCCTGGGACCAGGCCCGGCCCCAGGCGTCGAAGTGCAGCCCGTGGGGCAGCGCCCAGGGCGAGGTGAAGATCTCCTTGTCGGTCTTGAAGGCGCTCATCACCGCCCACAGCAGGGGCAGGGTGACCATCAGGCCCCAGATGAAGAGCACGCCGTGGGAGAAGACATTGAGGACGCCGCCCTCACGGCCCACGCCCTGCCGGGGCGCCCCGGAACGATCGGCCTTCCCGGCCCCAGGTGTCGCGGCGCCGCTCCCCCCGGTGGGTTCCGCCGTCACGGCCATCAGTACTCCAGCCTTTCGCGCCGGCCGAGCTTCAGCACGACGCCCGCGAAGATCATGGTGACGATGAGCAGGGCGACACCGACCGTCGTGGCGTATCCGGCCTGCCCGTCGCGGAACGCCTTGGTGTAGAGGTAGAAGGACAGCACTTCCGTGGAGTAGTCCGGTCCGCCCGGACCCACGGTCATGATCTGCACGACGGCGAACGAGTCGAGCGCCATGATGCCCATATAGACCCAGCCGGTCTGCACGGTGTCCCAGAGCAGCGGAAGCGTGACCCGGAAGAAGGTCTGGAGACGGTTGGCGCCGTCGAGCAGGGCGGCCTCGTAGAAGTCCCGGGGAATGGCGCTCATGCCCGCCGAGAACAGCACCACGTAGAAGCCGACGTTGCTCCACACCATCACCGCCGTCACGCACCACAGCGCGAGCCGGGGGTCGCCCAGCCATTCCGGCCGTACGGAATCCAGGCCGACGGCGCTCAGAAAGGAGTTCAGGGCGCCGCTGTTGGGGTTGTAGGCGAACTGGAACAGCAGGGCGACGATGGCGATCGACAGCACCTGGGGGAAGAAGTAGACGACCTTGTAGAGGCCCGAGCCACGCACCCCGGCGACCGCCGCGTTCTTCCGCCGGCGGCCGCCGACATTGAGCATGAAGGCGAAGAACAGCCCGAGCCCGAGCGTCACCACCGGCAGTACGAGCAGCAGCAGGACGTTGTGCCCGACGGCCTTCCAGAACACGTCGTCGTTCCACAGCCGTTGGTAGTTCTTGAGCCCCGTCATCCGGAAGTCGGGGCTCAGTCCGGTCCAGTCCGTGAAGGAGTAGTAGATGGCCTGGACGAACGGCGAGATGACGAAGATGCCGTAGAGCGCCAGGGGCAGGATCAGGAATCCCGCGATGAAGCGGTACTTACCGTGCTGCATGGCCGCCGCTCACTTGTGCCGGTACTTCTTGACGGAGTCGTCCTTGGCGGTCTCGTCGGCGTAGCGCTGGATCTTGGTGATCGCCTCGTCGGGGGTCAGCCGGCCGGCCATCATCTCACCGAGCGCCCCCACGCCGATCTTCTCCTTCTGGAGGGCCACGTACCAGTCGCCGATGCGCGGGTTGACCACGTTCTTCCCGGCCTTGGTGAGCGCCTCCTGGGAGGAGGCGAGGCCCGACGGGAGGGTCAGGCCCTCGGTGCCGCCGTTGAGGGAGGTGAGCGAGGAGACGGACTTGATGAAGTTCTGGGAGGACTTCTTGCCCAGCATGAGCCGCAGCAACTCCATGCCGCCCTGGGGGTTCCTGGCGTTCTTCGGCACGATGAAGGGCTCGCCGCCGGAGGCCCACAGGGTGCCGAACGGCAGCTTGTCGCTCTTGTCGAGACCGGAGGGCGCGCCGACGGCCATCCGGAAATCGGCGGGCGTGGTCTTCTTGGACTCGTTCTCGACCCAGGAGCCATTGGGGAGGAAAAGTGCCTTCCCCTCGTTCCACGCCGTCTGCGACTCGATATGCGTAAGGCCCGGGGTGCCCTGGAGGATGTAGCCCTTCTTGTACAGCTCGTAATAGGCCTCGAAGGCGGCCTTGACGGCCGGGTCCTTCCAGGCGTTGGGCTCCAGGTTGTCGATTCTCCTCAGCACCTCGACACCGCCGATCTTGGCGATGAACGGGTAGAGGCTGAACGGCAGGTAGTACGGGTACTTGCCCGCGTACGTCCAGCCGGCGATGCCCTTCTTCTTCGCCGCCTCGCAGACCTTGAGCATGTCGTCCCAGGTCTCGGGGTACTGGGCGTCGAGCTTCGCCAGATTCGTCTTCGAGTACCAGACGCCGTAGACCGTGTAGGCGTAGTACAGGACCCAGGTCTCGCTGCTGTCGAACTGGCCCATTTCCACGACGCCGGGGCGCAGGGTGTCGCGCACCTTCTTCGACGGGTCGTCATAGGAGGGCGCGTCCAGCAGGGCGTTGAGATCGGTCAGCTGCTTCTTGGCGACGAGGGTGCCCATGTCCATTTGTTTGGCACCGGAGTTGTCGATGAGGTCCGGCGGGGTGCCGCCGTTGAACCGGGGCTGGAGCTGGGTCTGGATCTCCTGGGTGGCGGAGTGCTTCACCTGGGCCTTGGGGAAGGCCTTCTGGTATTCGGCCTCGGCGTCCTTGGCGTACTGCTGGCCGAAACCGCCGTCGAAGATGACGACGTCCAGGGCGGCGCTCCCATTGACCGCGAGCGGGTTCTTGTCGCTCTTCTCGCCCTTGTCGACCTGGTTCCCGTCGCCGCTGTCCCCGCTGGCGCAGGCGCTCAGCACGCTCATCGTCGGCACCGCGATCAGGCCTATCGCCGCGGCTCGTTTGATCAGGTCGCGCCGGCTGAATTCCGGGGTGGTTCCCATGCTCAAGTCCTCGCCTTCTCCAGGACTCAGGCGGTGCACCGGTCTCCCCCTTGCGAACTCGTCACCGGCGAAGGGCCCGACACCGCGGGTCAGTTGAAGCTTGGTGCTGGGTGCGCTCCGGGAAGAATCCCCCGCGGCGTGCTCGTGCGCCGCTCTCCCCCTGGTCCGTAGAGCGGCCACGACCGCCCGGACTGTTCGACAGGTATAGTCCACTCCGATCAACTGGGCAAGATCGAAAGCGGCTTTGACCGTCAGTCTTTCCCGAGTTGAGACCTCTCCGGCCGCCCCTCCAAGGCCCCCGGGATCCCCCTGGGGCCCGCCCGGCGACACCAGCCCCGAGACCCTTGACACCACTGGTGTCTCACGCACTACTTAACACTGCGCGACATGGGTGACAACGTTGTCTGAGTCGTCCGGCCGTCCGTGCCGGCTTCAGCGGAGAGGCAAAAGGGATGCGAACGGGTTTCGGGTACCGCAGATGGCGTACGCTCGCCCGTCCCACGGCGCTCCTGGTGGCCACCGTACTGATGACGGGGGCTCAGGTCACGCAGGGTCAGATCGTCGGGGCGTCGCCGCCCCGGGCCGCCGCGGCCGCCGCAGCCGCCTCGGACGCCTCAGCCGCCGACGAGCGCTTCGCCTCCTCCTTCGAGCCCGGCGACCCCAGACCCGACTGGACCGACACCGTCGAGACCGGCCGCGACGGCCGCCCGCGCGCCGCCGGGGTCGACGGCGACGACACCAGCGGCATCCCCGGCAATGTCACCGACCGGGTCACCGCCGTCCGCGCCAGCGGCGAGCACGCCGAGGCGGGCGAGGTCAAGGAGAACCTCGTCGACGGCGAGAGCGCGACCAAATGGCTCGCCTTCGAACGCACCGCCTGGCTGGAATTCGAGCTGGACCGGCCCGTCAAGGCCGTGCGCTACGCCCTGACCTCCGCGAACGACGCCCCCGGCCGCGACCCCCGGGACTGGACGCTCAAGGGATCCGACGACGGCAGCGGCTGGCAGGTGCTCGACACCCGCCAGGGCGAGACCTTCGAAAAGCGGCTCCAGACCCGGGAGTTCTCCTCCTCCGGGACCCGCCCCTACCGCCAGTACCGGCTGGAGATAACCCGCAACAACGGCGAGCCCGTCACCCAGCTCGCCGAGTTCCAGCTGGCGGCGGGCGACACCGGCACCCCGCCGCCCGCCGACATGCGCAGCCACATCGACCGCGGCCCCACCGGCTCCCCCACCGCCAAGGCCCGCGCGGGCTTCACCGGCACCCACGCGCTGCGCTACGGGGGCATGCACCAGGCCACCGGCCACGCCTACTCGTACAACAAGATCTTCCGGACCCGGCTGCGCGTCACCCCGGGAACCCTGCTCTCCTACAAGATCTTCCCCGCCCTCCCCGAGCCGGACGCCCGCTACCCCGCCACCCATGTCGCCCTCGACCTCGCCTTCACCGACGGCACCTACCTCAGCGAGCTCGGCGCGGTCGACCAGCACGGCGCGCGGCTGACCCCACAGGGCCAGGCCGCCTCCAAGACGCTCTACGTCAACCAGTGGAACAACAAGGAGTCGCGCATCGGGGCCGTGGCGGCGGGCAAGACCGTCGAACGCGTGCTCCTCGCCTACGACTCTCCCGTGGGCCCGGCGAAGTTCCGCGGCTGGGTCGACGACATCTCCCTCGCCCCGGCCCCCCAGGAGCCGCCCGTCGCCCATCCGGCGGACCGGGCCGTCACCACCCGCGGCACCCACTCCAGCTCCAACTTCTCCCGCGGCAACACCTTCCCGGCCACCGCCGTCCCCCACGGCTTCAACTTCTGGACGCCCGTCACCAACGCGGGCGTGACGGACTGGCTCTACCAGTACGCGGCGACCAACAACGCCGACAACCTCCCCACCCTCCAGGCCTTCTCCGCCAGCCATCAGCCCAGCCCCTGGATGGGCGACCGGCAGACCTTCCAGCTCATGCCCTCGGCCTCTCCGGGCGTCCCGCCCGCCTCCCGCGCCGCCCGCGCCCTGCCCTTCCGGCACGAGAACGAGACCGCCCGGCCCCACTACTACGCCGTCACCTTCGAGAACGGCCTCAAGGCGGAGATCACGCCCGGCGACCACGCCGCGATGATCCGCTTCACCTTCCCCTCGGACGAGGCGAGCGTCCTCCTCGACAACATCAAGGACCGCGGCGGGCTGACCCTCGATCCCGAGCACCGCTCCTTCAGCGCCTACTCGGACGTCCGCAGCGGGCTGTCCACCGGCGCCGGGCGCCTCTTCGTCCACGGCGTCTTCGACGCGCCCGTCATCTCGAGCGGCAAGCTCAAGGGCGACACCGGGAGCGACGCCGTCACCGGCTATCTGCGCTTCGCGCCCGGCAAGAGCCGTACGGTCACCCTGCGCGTGGCGACCTCCCTCATCGGCACCGACCAGGCCCGGGCCAACCTGGAGCAGGAGATCCCGGCGAGCACCGGTTTCGACCAGGTCATGACCCGCGCCCGGACCGCCTGGGACACCCTCCTCGGCCGCGTCGAGGTCGAGGGCGCGACCCGCGACCAGCTCACCACCCTCTACTCCAGCCTCTACCGGATCTACCTCTATCCCAACTCCGGATTCGAGAACACCGGCACCCTCACCCACCCCCGGCCGCGCTACGCCAGCCCCTTCTCCCCGCCCGCCGGCGAGAACACCCCGACCACGACTGGCGCCGAGATCGTCGACGGCGAGATCTACGTCAACAACGGCTTCTGGGACACCTACCGCACCACCTGGCCCGCGTACTCCCTGCTGACGCCCCGCCGGGCGGGCAGGCTGATCGACGGCTTCGTCCAGCAGTACAAGGACGGCGGCTGGATCTCCCGCTGGTCCTCCCCCGGCTACGCCGACCTGATGACGGGCACCAGCTCCGACGTCGCCTTCGCCGACGCCTACGTCAAGGGCGTCCCCTTCGACGCCGAGGCGGCGTACGCGGCGGCGCTGAAGAACGCCACCGTCGCCCCGGACAGCCCCGGCACCGGCCGCAAGGGCATGGAGACCTCCGTCTTCCTCGGCTACACCAGCACGAAGACCCGCGAGGGCCTGTCCTGGGCGCTCGAGGGCTACCTCAACGACTTCGGCCTGGGCCGGATGGCCCGCGCCCTCTACGAGAAGACCCACAAGGAGCGCTACCGCGAGGAGTCCGCGTATTTCCTCAACCGTGCCCGGAACTACGTCAAGCTCTTCGACGACCGCGTCGGCTTCTTCCAGGGCCGCGACCCGAACGGCGCCTGGCGCCTGCCCCCCGCCTCCTACGACCCGCGCGTCTGGGGCAACGACTACACCGAGACCAACGGCTGGAACTTCGCCTTCACCGCCCCCCAGGACACCCGGGGCCTGGCCAACCTCCACGGCGGCCGCGCGGGCCTGGCCAAGAAGCTCGACACCTACTTCGCCACCCCCGAGACGGGCGCCCCCGAGTTCGCCGGCTCGTACGGCGGCGTCATCCACGAGATGACCGAGGCCCGGGACGTCCGCATGGGCATGTACGGCCACAGCAACCAGCCCTCGCACCACATCGCCTATATGTACGACGCGGCCGGTCAGCCCTGGAAGACCCAGGAGAAGGTCCGCGAGATCCTCTCCCGCCTCTACCTCGGCAGCGAGATCGGCCAGGGCTACCCCGGCGACGAGGACAACGGCGAGATGTCCGCCTGGTACGTCTTCAGCGCCCTCGGCTTCTACCCGCTGGTGATGGGCCAGGGCGAGTACGCGATCGGCTCGCCCCTCTTCACCAAGGCCACCGTCCACCTGGAGAACGGCCGCGACCTGGTGATCCGCGCCCCCCGCAACAGCGCCCGCAACGTCTACGTCCAGGGCCTGCGCGTCAACGGCCGCGCGTGGAACAGCACCGCCCTCCCCCACGCCCTGCTGTCCAGGGGCGGCACCCTGGACTTCGCCATGGGCCCCCGCCCGTCCCCCTGGGCCACGGGCCCGGACGCGGGCCCGACGTCGTTGACGCGCGACGACAAGGTGCCGACGCCGCTGACCGACGTCACGGCCCACGACGGCTCGGCCCTCACCGACGACACGTCCCGTACGTCGGCGTCTTTCACCACCGCCACGTTCGACACGTCGCCGAACTCCCGGGTGACGTCCTACACCCTCACCTCCGCCGACCGCGCCAAGGCCCCGACCGGCTGGGTGCTCCGCGGCTCGACCGACGGCACCACCTGGACCGAGGTCGACCGCCGCACGGCCGAAACCTTCACCTGGGACCGCCAGACCCACGTCTTCGCCCTCCGCACCCCGGCGGCCTACCGCCACTGGCGCCTGGAGGTGACAGGTGGCCAGGAAGCCACGCTGGCGGAGGTGGAGTTGCTGGGGGCGCCGGGCTGAGCCGACGTCATTGACACGGAGGACCACGCACGGGCCGCGCCCCCATTGAGGGCCGCGGCCCTTTGTGTCCGAAAGCCTCTTGGAAATCCCAAGATTTCATAGGATGATCATGGAAGTATCGCTACGACCCGTCACGGGGCGCAGCACCACGATATTCAGCCATGGGGGGCATAAAATGAGCTTTTTCTCCGATCGCAAGCGCGGGCGCGCACTGTCCGGCCTGACAGGCACCGTCGCGATCGCCACCGCCCTGGTCGGCCTCACCGCAGGAACCGCGGCCGCCGACACCGCTCCGAAGTCCGTGGCACCCTCGGCCGGCGCCCCCCGGTTCCCGCTGTTCGCGACCAAGCACGCCCAGGACGCCAAGGATGTCCAGGACATCTTCATGTACCGGCCGAACGGCCGGGGCGGTTTCGAGGACCGCGAAGCATCCGGCTCCTACGGTTCGTCGCCGCGCGTCACGGACACCGCGACCGTCGACCACGGCCACCACGGCGAGATGGACGGCTGGTACCACCAGCAGAACGACGGCCGGCTGGTGTACCAAGGCGTCCGTGGCAGCAAGGTGATCGGCCCCGGCTGGGACGTCTACGACCGCATCCTGTCCCCGGGCGACCTCGGCGGCTCGCTGGAGTCCGACCTCCTCGCCCGTGACAAGTCGGGCGTGCTGTGGCTCTACAACGCCCGCCAGGACGCCACCCTGGAGAACCCCTACCGCGTCGGCCCCGGCTGGGACCAGTACACCGACATCGTCGGCAAGGGCAGCCTCAACGGCGACGGCAGAGCCGACATCGTCGCCAAGGACAAGAACGGCGACCTCTGGCTCTACAAGGGCACCGGCGAGTCCCACGCCCCCCTCTCCGACCGCGTCAAGGTCGGCGGCGGCTGGAACCAGTACGACAAGCTCGTGAGCACGGGTGACGTCGACGGCGACGGTCGCAGCGACCTCCTCGCCCGCGACAAGTCCGGCGTCCTGTGGCTCTACAAGGGCAACGACGGCCAGACCGACCCCTTCGAGAAGCGTGTGAAGGTCGGCGGCGGCTGGGACCAGTACAACAACCTGTTCTGATCCTGCTTCACACCCGCGCCGCGCGGAAGCCGTGATACCTGGGGCCGCATTCGTGACGAGTGCGGCCCCAGGTGTGATGCTCAACTCCCGAAAAGTCAGTTGATGTACGTGAACCTTGGGGCAATGATCAAGGTGTCGCGATGCTCCGGGCATCGCCCCTGAATCACCTCCAAGGGAGAAGTACATGGGCAATCTCTCCGGCCGTAAGCGTGGACGCGTGCTGTCCGGTCTCGTCACCGCGGCGATAGCCACCGCGCTGGTCGCCACCACGGCCGCGACCGCATCCGCCGACGGCCCGGCGGGCACCTCTGCCGCCAAGGCACACGAGCAGGCCAAGAAGGCGCCTCAGCTCGCCAAGAAGAACGCCCCCAAGCCGCGCTCCGGGCTGCTGCGTGCCGCCACCGCCGACGGCAAGGGCACGGCAGCCGCTCCCCAGTTCGACCTCTACGCGGCCGACCGCGACGGCCTCGTGTACCTGTACATGGCCAACGGCAACGGCGGCTTCAAGGACGCCTGGTTCCTCGACTCCGGCTGGCAGAACTTCACCGAGGCCACCCAGGTCGACCACGACCGCAACGGCGAGAGCGACGGCTGGTACGTCCGGCACGCCGACGGCCAGCTGGAGTACACCGGCGAGGCCGGCAACAAGATGATCGGCGGCGGCTGGAACGCCTACGACCGCATCTTCTCCCCCGGTGACCTCGGCGGCGCCGGTGAGTCCGACCTCCTCGCCCGTGACAAGTCCGGTGTGCTGTGGGTCTACCTGGCCCACCCGGACGGCACCCTGAGCGACCGCTTCCGCGTCGGCCCCGGCTGGGACCAGTACACCGACATCACCGGCCGCGGCGACCTCAACGGCGATGGCAAGGCGGACATCGTCGCCAAGGACAAGAACGGCGACCTCTGGTTCTACAAGGGCACCGGCGACTACAAGGACCCGTTCGAGAGCCGCGTCAAGGTCGGCGGCGGCTGGAACATGTTCGACAAGCTCGTGGGCATCGGCGACCTCGACCACGACGGTCGCAGCGACATGCTCGCCCGCGACAAGTCGGGCGTGCTGTGGCTCTACAAGGGCAACGGCAACCAGAACGACCCCTTCGAGAACCGCACGAAGATCGGTCCGGGCTGGGACAAATTCTCCCTGATGTTCTGATCCATCAGCCCCCCTGCGATGCGCGGGGGCACGGCGCGGCACAGGGGCCGCACCCCCAACGGGGGTGCGGCCCTCCGCATGTGAAGGCCCTGTGTAATGATCCGGTGCGTCTCGCGGTCCCCGGCAGGGGCACCGCGTCTTTTCTCATCACAGGAGTACTAGGTGGCCCACACCTTTGGCCGTAAGGGCGCACGTGCCCTCTCGCGCCTCACTGTCGCGGCGATAGCCGTGGCCCTGACCGGCATCACGGCGGGCACCGCCGCCGCCACCGGTCCGTCCCCCGACTACCGGCCGACCGTCGCGGCGCCGTACTTCCCGCTGCAGGCGACGAAGTCGACCGGCGAGGTCTTCGTTTACGCGCCCAACGGTCAGGGCGGCTTCGGCGACCGGGAGCAGATCACCGATGCCGACTCGCGCGACGTCACCGCCATGGTGAACGTCGACCACGCCCAGAACGGGTACTACGACAGCGCCTACGTCCGGACGCCCGACGGCACGCTGGTCTACTCGCCCGAGGGGAAGGACGGGGCGGCCGAGCCCGCTCCCATCCGGATCGGCAGCGGCTGGAACATCTACGACCGCCTCCTCTCCCCCGGCAACGTCGGCGGCACCAAGGAGGCCGATCTCCTCGCCCGCGACAAGTCGGGCGTGCTGTGGCTCTACCAGGCCCGTACCGACGGCACCCTCGGCGACCGCTACCGCGTCGGCGGCGGCTGGGACATCTACACCGACATCGTCGGCAAGGGTGACCTGAACGGCGACGGCAAGGCCGACATGCTCGCCAAGGACCGCAATGGCGACCTCTGGTTCTACAAGGGCACCGGCGACTACAAGGACCCCTTCGCCAGCCGGGTCAAGGTCGGCGGCGGCTGGAACATCTTCGACAAGCTCATCGCCACCGGTGACGTGAACCTGGACGGCCGCAGCGACCTGCTCGCCCGCGACAAGTCCGGCGTCCTCTGGCTCTACAAGGGCAACGGCAACCAGACCGACCCCTTCGAGAGCCGTGTGCGCATCGGCGGCGGCTGGGGCCAGTACAACGATCTGTTCTGATCCCTCTCCGACGTGACCATGGGCCGCACCTGACGAACCGTAGGTGCGGCCCTTGTCAGAGCCGTATGGCAGGATCCCGACGTATCGCGGCACCCCGAACCCGTGGATGTCGCGTCATTCTCATACAGGAGAGCCATATGGCCCACTTTTCCGGGCACAAGCGCAGACGTGCCCTGTCGCGTCTCGCCACCGCGGCGATAGCCGCGGCCCTGATCGGCACCACGGCGGGTACCGCCGCCGCCGACGCCCCGGCTCCGTCCGCTCAGGACCTGCAGAAGGCCGCCCAGTCCGTCGCCCCGGTGACGGCGGGCAAGGCACCCGTCTCGGAGTCGCCGGCCGACGCCCCCCGCTTCCCGCTGATGGCGGTCAGCGGTACGACCCTGTACCGCTACTTCCCGGACGGCCACGGCGGGTTCTCCGACCGGAAGGTCCTCAACACGGACTGGCGGGGGGTCACCTCCACCGTCCAGGTCGACCTCAACCAGGACGGCCTCGCGGAGTCCCACTACCTCCGGACGATCGACGGATCGCTGTTCTACGTCCACGGCGGCAGCAAGGACGTCCCGGCGACCCACCAGCGCATCGGCGGCGGCTGGAACATCTACAACCGCATCACCTCCCCGGGCAACCTCGGCGGCAGCGGCCAGGCCGACCTCATCGCCAGGGACCAGTCCGGTGTGCTGTGGCTGTACGTGGCCCGTCCCGACGGCTCGCTCGGTGACCGCGTCCGCGTCGGCGCCGGCTGGGACCAGTACACCGACATCGTCGGCCGCGGCGACCTCAACGGCGACGGCAAGGCCGACATCGTCGCCAAGGACCGCAACGGCGTGCTGTGGTTCTACAAGGGCACCGGCGACGTCAACGACCCCTTCGCCAGCCGGGTGAAGGTCGGCAGCGGCTGGGACGCGTACGACATGCTGGTGTCCAGCGGCGACGTGGACCTCGACAACCGCAGCGACCTGCTCGCTCGCGACAAGTCCGGTGTCCTGTGGCTCTACAAGGGCAACGGCAACCAGAACGACCCGTTCCAGAACCGCGTGCGCATCGGCGGCGGCTGGGGCCAGTACGACACGATGTTCTGAGCCGGTCGGCTCGCGCTGAGCAAGTGACCCGCCTGCGTGGGGCCGTCCGCCTCACGCAGGCTCGGCCCGCACGCGCCCCGGCCGTCGCCACGCCAGCCGGACCAGCGCCCGCACCGGCCGTCCCACCACCAGCGCCAGCCCCGCCAACGGCAGGACGAGCAGCACCGCCTGAAGGCAGGCGGCGACCATGGTCAAGACCTGGTCGCCGAAAGCACCGGACGTGCCGGACGCACCCGACGCTCCCGCGTGCTCCATCAGCGACGCGATCGTCCGCCAGTCCGCCACGAGCAGCTCCGGCAAGTTCACCAGCACCAGGCCGAGTTGCAGGGACAGCACCGGCACCAGGAAGAGCACCCACACCGCGACCACGACCTGCGGCCAGCGCTTCAGGGCCCGCAGCCGGTCGTCCTGCGGGCGGCGGAGGAACACCCGCCGCAGGATGGGAGCGATGTACTTGAACAAATCAGGGATGCCGATGAGGTCGGCGACGATGTAGTAGCCGTCGAACCGCAGCGTGGGGAGCAGTTGCTGGATCATCTCCAGGTGGACGGAGAGGATCGCGACGAGCAGCGGCTGGAAGCCGGTCGTCGCGTACAGCGCGCCCAGGCCCAGGACGAAGACGGCGTTGAAGTAGACGCCGCCGAGGTCGGCGCGGATACGGCCCGTGCGGCCCAGCCGGTAGGAGTTGGTGATGTCCGTGTAGAAGGCGGGCCACACCAGGTAGATGCCGCAGCCCATCGCGCCGGGGCGGACGCCGCCGTAGCGGCAGGCCGCGCCGTGGCCCAGTTCGTGGAACGCGCACGAGCCGACGGCCAGGAGGACGACGAGCAGGACGTCGGCCGGTGAGGTGAGGACGTCCCGCAGCGCGGCACCCGTGTCCTGGGTCGTCCACAGCCATGCCTCGCCCGCGACGAACGCGCCGAGCCCGAGAACGACGACCGCCGGGCGGAACAGCCAGGCGAAGAGGCCTGAGAGGAACCACGTGACATGCTCCGGCAGCACGGCCAGCCGGAAGCGGAAGGCGAGGAACGGGTCGTTCTTCGTGGTCGGGGGCGGTGGCGAGCCGTCGCTGTAGGTGGTGATGCCGAGCGGCGCGAGTTTCTTGTCGATGAGGAAGACGATGTGTTCCTCGGTGAATCGCCGGCCCGTCTCCTCCGAGAGGTCGGCGGCGATCCGGGCCATGGCGGGCCCGGGACCGGGGGGCAGGGGGCCGGCCAGGGCGCGTACCACCTGGTAGAGCAAGGGCGGGAGCCGGACGATCTGGCCGTCGGGACGGCAGACCAGTTGCGGCGGCTCACGGTAGCCGGAGCCCTCGAACTCGCCGACGAGTTCCATGCCGGCCACCAGGGTGGGTGTGGCGCAGGGCGCTGACATGGACGTCCTCCGGGATCCGGAAATGGCGGGTGCGGCGGGGAAGGACCGGGACCGGGCAAGCGGGTCCCGGCCCTTCCCCGGACGCTTGGGGCGGGTCCGTCAGGCGATCAGTGACCGATCGGGTGGCCGATCAGTGGCTGGCCACGGCCGCCGGGGTGCAGACCACGCTGGCGGTCGGGTTCTCGGAGCCCAGGCCGAGGGAGCCGAGGAGGCCGGGGGTGCCCTGCCGGTCGATGGACTGGCAGGCGGACAGCATGGTGGTGCCGTGGTCGTGGGGAACGGGGGCGAAGACGCCGCCGCCCGTGGCAGCCGCGGAGCTGGAGCTGCCGGAGGCAGCGCCGGCGCCGGGGTCGCCCGGGCCGACGAGGTTGAGCGGGGTGGCGATGACGCCCATGACGGTCCGCTCGGGCAGCACCTCGCCCGCGATCCGGTCGAGTTCCTCGAAGCTGATGGCGCTGATGGCGTTGTCCATTGCGTTCCCCTTCTGTGGTGTCCACTCCCGGCGCGCCGAACGGCGCCCGGGCATGCCGCTCCCGCCGGATCGGCCGGGGGCGGAGTCCTTGGGGTTGAGGCGGTGGCGCGTGCTGGGGTGGTCAGCGGCTGTGAACGGCCGCCGGGACACAGGTCATGGTGTAGCCGGGCGTGCTGGGCGCCAGGCCCAGGGCGGCGAGGAGGCCGAGGCTGCCGGGGTTCTCCTTGTACTGGCAGGCGTAGGCCACGATCGTGCCGTGCTCGGTTCTCACGAGCGCCGGATAGACGGGATGGTGGTCGGCGCCCGCGCCCGCGCCGGCGGCGGCTCCGGCGGGCAGCAGGCTCGACAGGGCGATCCGCGCGGGCAGCTCCTCGCCGTACAGCCGGCCGAGCTCCCCGAAGGTCACGGCGGATCCCATGGACTCATCCCTCCCTCTGGGACGACACCGTCGCGTCGATCCCGCCGGGGAGCCTAACCCGCATATGAATGCACAACACTTCATCAATCCCCCTATCACCCGGTCGTGTTGTGAAATGCCCCCAGAGGGTGATGGGTGGGAGCGCCCGACCGGACAAACGGAAGGGCCGCACCCCGTTCGGAACGGGGTGCGGCCCTCAACCGCCCAGGCTGAACCGCTTAGTTGCGGATCAGGTTGCGCAGCACGTACTGCATGATGCCGCCGTTGCGGTAGTAGTCGGCCTCACCGGGGGTGTCGATGCGGACGACCGCGTCGAACTCGACACCGGTGTCGGTGGTGACCTTGACCGTGCTCGGGGTGGTGCCCTCGTTCAGCTCCGTGATGCCCGCGATGGAGAAGGTCTCCTCGCCGGTCAGGCCGAGCGAGTCGGCCGACTGGCCGGCCGGGAACTGGAGCGGCAGGACGCCCATGCCGATGAGGTTCGAGCGGTGGATGCGCTCGTACGACTCGGTGATGACGGCCTTGACGCCGAGGAGCGCGGTGCCCTTGGCCGCCCAGTCGCGGGACGAGCCGGAGCCGTACTCCTTGCCGCCCAGGATGACCAGCGGGACGCCGGCGGCCTGGTAGTTCTGCGAGGCGTCGTAGATGAACGACACCGGCGCGTCGGCCTTGGTGAAGTCGCGGGTGAAGCCACCCTCGGTGCCCGGCGCGATCTGGTTGCGCAGGCGGATGTTGGCGAACGTACCGCGGATCATGACCTCGTGGTTGCCTCGGCGGGAGCCGTAGGAGTTGAAGTCACGACGCTCGACACCGTGCTCGGTGAGGTACTTGCCGGCCGGGGTGTCGGCCTTGATGGCACCGGCCGGGGAGATGTGGTCGGTGGTGACCGAGTCGCCCAGCTTGGCCAGGACACGGGCGCCGGTGATGTCGACGACCGGGGCCGGCTCCATCCGCATGCCCTCGAAGTAAGGGGGCTTGCGGACGTAGGTGGACTCGGAGTCCCACTCGAAGGTGTTGCCGGTCGGGATCGACAGGGCCTGCCACTGGGCGTCGCCCGCGAAGACGTCCTGGTAGGACTTGTTGAACATGTCCTCGCCGATGGCGTTGGCCACGACGTCGTTGACCTCGGCCTCGGAGGGCCAGATGTCCTTGAGGAAGACCGGGTTGCCCTCGGTGTCGGTGCCGAGCGCGTCGCGGGTGATGTCCACCTTCATGGAGCCCGCGAGGGCGTAGGCGACGACCAGCGGCGGGGACGCCAGGTAGTTCATCTTGACGTCGGGGTTGATCCGGCCCTCGAAGTTGCGGTTGCCGGAGAGGACCGAGGTGACGGCGAGGTCGTGGTCGTTGACGGCCTTGGAGACCTCCTCCGGCAGCGGGCCGGAGTTGCCGATGCAGGTGGTGCAGCCGTAGCCGACGAGGTTGAAGCCGACCTTGTCGAGGTAGGGGGTCAGGCCCGCCTTGTCGAAGTAGTCGGTGACGACCTTGGAGCCCGGGGCGAGGGTGGTCTTGACCCACGGCTTGCGGGTCAGGCCCTTCTCGACCGCCTTCTTGGCCACGAGCGCGGCGGCGACCATGACGTAGGGGTTCGAGGTGTTGGTGCAGGAGGTGATCGCGGCGACGGTGACGGCGCCGTGGTCGATCGTGTAGGTGCTGCCGTCGGGGGCGGTGACGGTGACCGGGTTCGACGGGACGCCATTGGAGGCGGCCGGGGAGTCGGAGGCCGGGAAGGACTCCTCGCCCGCCTCGTCGGCGGTGGAGACGTAGTTGAGGACGTCACGCTCGAACTGGGCCTTGGCGTCGGCCAGGACGATGCGGTCCTGCGGGCGCTTCGGGCCGGCGATGGAGGGGACGACCGTGGAGAGGTCGAGCTCCAGCTTCTCGGAGAAGTCGGGCTCGGCGGCCGGGTCCAGCCACAGGCCCTGCTCCTTGGCGTACGCCTCGACGAGCGCGACCTGCTGCTCGGAGCGGCCGGTGAGCTTGAGGTAGTTCAGGGTCTCGCCGTCGATCGGGAAGATCGCGGCGGTGGAACCGAACTCCGGCGACATGTTGCCGATGGTGGCGCGGTTGGCCAGCGAGGTGGCGGCGACGCCCTCGCCGTAGAACTCGACGAACTTGCCGACGACGCCGTGCTTGCGCAGCATCTCGGTGATCGTGAGGACGAGGTCGGTGGCGGTGGTGCCGGCGGGGAGCTCACCGGTCAGCTTGAAGCCGACGACGCGCGGGATGAGCATGGAGACCGGCTGGCCGAGCATCGCGGCCTCGGCCTCGATGCCGCCGACGCCCCAGCCCAGCACGCCGAGGCCGTTGACCATGGTGGTGTGCGAGTCGGTGCCGACGAGGGTGTCGGGGTATGCCTGACCGTTGCGGACCATGACCGTACGGGCCAGGTGCTCGATGTTCACCTGGTGGACGATGCCGGTGCCCGGGGGGACGACCTTGAACTCGTCGAAGGCGGTCTGGCCCCAGCGCAGGAACTGGTAGCGCTCCTTGTTGCGGCCGTACTCGAGCTCGACGTTCTGGCCGAAGGCGTCCTTGGTGCCGAACTTGTCGGCGATGACGGAGTGGTCGATGACCAGCTCGGCCGGGGCCAGCGGGTTGATCTTCGCCGGGTCGCCGCCGAGCTCCTTGACGGCCTCACGCATGGTGGCGAGGTCGACGACACAGGGCACGCCGGTGAAGTCCTGCATGATCACGCGGGCCGGCGTGAACTGGATCTCCTGGCTGGGCTGGGCCTGCGAGTCCCAGTTCCCCAGGGCGCGGATGTGGTCGGCGGTGATGTTCGCGCCGTCCTCAGTGCGGAGGAGGTTCTCCAGGAGCACCTTCAGGCTGTAGGGAAGGCGCGCGGAGCCCTCGACCTTGTCCAGCCGGAAGATCTCGTACGACTCGTCGCCCACGCGCAGCGTGGCGCGGGCGTCGAAGCTGTTCGCCGACACGACAGTCTCCTTCATGCATGATTTCGCGTACTGCGGCAATCCTGCCGCCCCGATGGCGCGCGCATCCGCTAAGGTGTGCCTAAGTTAGGTATGCCTTACTGGCGCGACAGCGGTACGCCTCTCGGCAGATATCTCGATGTCGAGATAACTCTAATACATCGCCGCCGATCGGTCATGCCCGGATACGCCGAGCGGGCCTGTGCCCGGTGGCTGACAGCGGTTCCCCCGCCCGGCGGAGGTCGCGCCTTGTGATCTCGTCCGGGGGAGCGACGGCCGGGAACGCTCCGGCGGCCAGGATCGGACCCGTTCCCGATCCGCCCCTCCAGAACCGGAGAATCTCGTGTCCATACGGGCCTCCCGCGCGTCCATACGCGCCTCCCGCACCTCGCGCACGATCGCGCTCCTGGCCATCGTCGCCGCACTGACCGCCCCGGCCGCCGTCCCCGCGGTGGCGGCGAGCCCCGCCGGAGGTGAGCCGCGGATCACGAGCACCTCCAGCCTCACGGGGTGGGGGCGGATGGACTACCCCGCGCCCGGCAACGACATCCGCGTCACCGTCGACGCCCGCGCTTTCTACGGCCCCGGCCACCTCCCCGTACGTTCCGAGGGCACCTTCCGCATCTCGCACCGCACGGACGCCGTGAACGGGCAGCCCGCGTCCGACCACTGGGGCGAATTCGCCGTCGACTGCCTGACCACCGGCGGCCCGGTGGCGACCGTGACCGGCAGGCTCGTCCGCACCGACCCCGGCGGCCCCTGGGAGAAGGCGGGCTATCTGAAGCGGCACATCCGCATGGGCGTGAGCTTCTACGTCGCCGGCGAGAACGGCGGCCGGAGCCGGATCGGGCTGTCCGGCGGAACGGAGAAGGGCGAGCTCCCCCTGAAGAAGTGCATGGCGCCGGCTCCCGACGCGGCGGTCGTGGCGGGCGGCTACACCCTCAAGGACAGGACGCCGGTGGGCTAACCGACCACCGCGCTTTCGGCCTTCTGGAGGAACTCCGGAACCAGGTCGTTGAACCACCGCACCGGAATCCCGTGCCCGGCCCCCGGGACGACCTCGACCCGCGCGCCCTTGACGGTCCGGCGCGCCCGGTCGGCGGCACGCCGCGGGTCGTGGACGCGGCTGGCACCGCCGATGGCGACCAGGGCGGGCGCGGCGATGGCGCCCAACTCCTCGTCGGTCATGCGCTGCGGGGGCAGCAGCCGGACGCGGAAGCCGCGCAGGGCCTTCAGTGAGAAGTCGGTCCCCGCCTCGGCCATGTCCGCGGGGGCGCCCGTATTGCCGATGAGCCCGGCGAACCAGCGGCGCTGACGCTCACCCGGCTTGCCGAGGAAGGAGGTGACCGCCCCGAGGACGAACCCGGCCTTGAGCGGGGCCAGCGCGCGCGGCGGGTCGTACGCGGTCACCGAGACGACCCGGCCGGGGGCCCGTACGGCGTGGTTCAGGGCGACCCAGCCGCCGTACGAGTGCCCGACCAGATGCACCCGCTCCAGGGCGAGCCCGGCGAGCACCTCCTCCAGCCAGGCGGCCATGGCGTCCTGCGTCACGATCGGCGCGGTCTGGGTGCTGTGACCCGGTTCCCCCACCCGGTCGACGGCGAAGACGGGCCGCCCCTCACCGAGCGCGGCGACGTGCGGAGCCCATTCGGCGGGACCGGCGTTCTGGCCGTGGAGGAGGACGACGGGGGTGCCGCCGCCGTCGGGGTTGAAGGTGTGGACGCGCGTCGTCCCGAAACCGGTCTCGACGTCGCGCTCCCCGCGCGGCTCCGGCCAGTACGCCATGGCCTTGTCGTAGGCGCCGAGCACGCGCGTACGCGCGGCGTCGTCGGCGAAGGAACTGATCCGAGTGCCCATGCGGCGGCCTCCCCCTACGGGTGGCCGGTGCGGCCACCGTCGATCCGATCTTCGCAGCCGGGCCGAACCGGCCCGGAGCCGGGGGTGGTTCATCAGTTCGGGTGAGCGTTGGGCCGAACGGGCGGATCGCCGGGGCGGATTGTTGTAGACCTGCGTTCCCCCTCCCTCCTCAGACCACCCCGGGAGCGCTTCATGAGCGCATCGCCCCGCGCCTACACGCCCGACAGCCCCGAAGCGGCCTTGAAATACGCGGTTCAGCACATCCAGCCGGACCGCGCGCAGCTGGTCGAAGGGACCATCCGCCCCGTTTCGCGAAGCTGGAGCCACGAGTCGACAATCGACTGCGTCCGCGCCGCGATCGGCGCGACAGTGGCCCGGCTGACCTGCGTCTCGGGCCGCGGCGACCTCGATCTCCCCGGTTCCTGCAACTGGTACATCCCGGACCTGGCCGTTGTCCCCGAGGCCTTGACGACGGGCGCCGGAGCACTCCTGCCGCAACAGACCCTGCTCGTCGTCGAAGTGACCGACGAGTTCGACGGCGACACCGACCGGGTCGTGAAGCGCCGCCGCTACGCCGAGTTCAACGCCCCGTTGTACCTCCTCGTGGACCGCCAGGAACGCACCTGCACGCTCTTCAGCGCGCCGAGCCGCCTCGGCTACACCAGCACGAACGGCCCCCACCCCTTCGGTACACCCCTCCACCTACCCGCCCCCTTCGACCTGGAGCTCGACACGTCGGACTTCTGATTTCCACACCCTTGTCCGATTGTCCGGATAGGAGCGGAACGCATGGAGAGGCCATGGCGCATGCCGACGAAATCTCATATCTGAGATACCGTCTGACTCATGACAGACGCCTACCTCGGCCGTATCGGCAAGCTCATCCGCGACGCCCGGCAGCACCGCGGCTGGACCCAGTCGCAGCTCGCGGACGCGCTCGGGACCAGCCAGAGCGCGGTCAACCGCATTGAGCGGGGAAATCAGAACATCAGTCTTGATATGATCGCCCGCATCGGTGAGGCCCTCGACAGCGAGATCGTCTCCCTCGGATACGCCGGGCCGATGCATCTGCGCGTCGTCGGCGGGCGCCGGCTCTCCGGTTCGATCGACGTCAAGACCAGCAAGAACGCCTGTGTGGCCCTGCTGTGCGCCACGTTGCTCAACGCCGGGCGGACCACCCTGCGGCGCGTGGCGCGGATCGAGGAGGTCTACCGGATCCTCGAGGTGCTCGCCAGCATCGGCGTACGGCACCGGTGGATCAACGACGGGAACGACCTCGAGATCGTGCCGTCGGCCGAGCTGGACCTGGGCGCGATGGACACCGAGGCCGCCCGCCGCACCCGTAGCGTCATCATGTTCCTGGGTCCGCTGCTGCACCGCATGGACCACTTCAAGATCCCTTACGCCGGCGGCTGCGACCTCGGCACCCGGACCGTCCAGCCGCACATGACGGCGCTTCGGCACTTCGGCCTCGAGGTCACGGCCACCGACGGCACGTACCACGCCCAGGTGGATCGTTCCGTCTCCCCCACGCGCGCCATCGTGCTGACCGAGCGCGGGGACACCGTCACCGAGAACGCCCTGCTGGCCGCCGCCCGGCACGACGGCGTGACCGTCATCCGCAACGCCAGCTCCAACTACATGGTCCAGGACCTCTGCTTCTTCCTGGAGGAGCTGGGCGTACGGGTCGAGGGCGTGGGTACGACCACGCTCACCGTGCACGGCGTGGCCACCATCGACCGCGACGTGGACTACGCGCCCTCCGAGGACCCGGTCGAGGCCATGAGCCTGCTCGCCGCCGCCGTGGTGACGGAGTCGGAGCTGACGATCCGCCGGGTGCCGGTGGAGTTCATGGAGATCGAGCTCGCCGTCCTGGAGGAGATGGGCCTCGACCACGAGCGCAGCCCCGAGTACCGCGCCGACAACGGCCGTACCCGCCTGCTCGACCTGACCGTGCGCCCCTCCAAGCTGCGGGCGCCGATCGACAAGATCCACCCGATGCCGTTCCCGGGCCTGAACATCGACAACGTGCCGTTCTTCGCGGCCATCGCCGCGTTCGCCCAGGGCCAGACCCTCATCCACGACTGGGTCTACGACAACCGCGCCATCTACCTCACCGACCTCAACCGCCTCGGCGCGGACGTCAAGCTGCTCGACCCCCACCGCGTCCTGGTCGAGGGCCCCACCCGCTGGCGCTCGGCCGAGATGATGTGCCCGCCCGCGCTGCGCCCCGCCGTGGTCGTGCTGCTGGCGATGATGGCCGCCGAGGGCACCTCGGTGCTGCGCAACGTCTATGTCATCAACCGCGGTTACGAGGACCTGGCCGAGCGCCTCAACTCCATCGGCGCCCAGATCGAGACGTTCCGGGACATCTAGCCCTGGTGGCCCTGGTATCCCTGGCGTCGTCCGGCGCGTCCGGTGGGCTCACCGGACGCGCCGGACACGCCGAACTCACCTGATTCGTCGAACTCGCCGGGCTCGCCGGGCTCCCGCGTCACGGCCAGCACGGCCATGTCGTCGTCCCGCGGGCCGCCCGTCCAGCGCTCGACGTCGCGGATCAGCGCGTCGATGACGTCCCCCGGACCGCCGAACGGGCCGAGCCCCGGCAGCCGCTCCCGAGGGTCGTAGAAGGCGCCCGTACCGTCCCTGGCCTCGGTGACGCCGTCGGTGACCATCAGCAGGGTGTCGCCGACGGCGAACGGCCAGCGGTCGGGGGCGGGGCGGGGGCCGGACGCGTCCAGAGCGCCCATCCCCAGGGGCAGACCGGGCTCCCCCGGCGCCAGCGTCCGCACCCGCACACCGTCGGCGCCCCCGGCGAGGAGATACGCCGCCGGGTGCCCCCGGCTGAGCAGGGAGAGCCGGCCCGCACCCGGCTCGAACTCGCCGAGCAGCGCCGTGATGAAGCCCTCCATCCGCAGTTCCTCCTCGCGCTCCCCCACCTCACGCGCCACGGCGCGCTCAAGGCGGTCGGCGAGCTCGCCGAGGTCCGGGGCCGTCTCCGCGGCCTCGCGGAAGGCGCCGAGCAGCAGGGCCACCGCCCCCACCGCGCCGAGCCCCTTGCCCCGGACGTCCGCGATCAGCACCCGGGTGCCGTACGGCGTGGCCCGCACGGCGTACGCGTCGCCGCCGATCTGTGCCTCCACCTGCGCGGCCCGGTAGCAGGCGGCGACGGCCAGCGGCCCGATCCGGGCCGGGGGCGCGGGCAGCACCGCCCGCTGGGCGGCCTCGGCCACCGAGCGGACGACGTCCAGCCGGCGGCCATGGCGGGCGACCACCCGGTTCACTCCGACGCCGATCAGCGCGGCGAAGAGGGTGTTGACCAGTTCGAGCCAGCCCGGAAGACGGCCCAGGTAGCCGTGCCTGGCGGTCAGCGCCAGCACGCCCACGACGATGACGGCGCCCACGGCCACGGTGTGCCGCAGCGACAGGAGCGCGCCCGCCACCACACAGGCCGCCGCCATCATCGGATCGCCCCAGTAGTCCTGCGGCGCCAGCGCGTCCCAGGTCAGCCCGGCCGCGATCAGGGCGCCGGGGGCGAACCGCACGTAGCGCGGCCAGTGCGTGGAGACGGACGCCATGCGCGCTTCCCGCTTCCCGGTTTTCCACTTCCCAGCGACAGCTGAACAGCGCTATGTGAACAGCCCCATGCGAACAGCGCTATTTTATGCCGCTTTATCAAGCGATTACCTCTCCAAAGCACCCGAAAGGGCTCCTCCGGAGGGGTCGTTGCCGCTCCCCGACGGGCGTGCGTAGACTCCTGGCTGACCGAGCGGTCAGACTTTTAACCGCCCGGTCAGGCGTCCACCGTGAGGGGAGCGGAAAGACATGGAACGCACGACTTGCTGTGTGGTGGGGGGCGGGCCCGCGGGCATGATGCTCGGGTTGCTGCTCGCCAGGGCCGGCGTCGAGGTGACCGTGCTGGAGAAGCACAAGGACTTCCTGCGGGACTTCCGCGGCGACACGGTCCACCCGTCGACACTGCGGCTGCTCGACGAGCTCGGCCTGGGCGAACGGTTCGCACGGCTCCCGTCCCGCCGGCTGGACACGGTCCGCATGCACATCGGCGACACGGTCGTGCCCCTGAGCGACCTGCGCCGCATCCCGGGCCCGCACAAGCACATCGCGATGGTCCCGCAGTGGGACTTCCTCGACCTGCTCGCGAGCGCGGCCGCCGAGGAACCGTCCTTCACCCTGCGGATGCGCACGGCCGTCACGGGCCTGCTCACCGAGGGCGGCCGGGTCACCGGCGTGCGCTACGAGGACGCGGACGGCGCCACCGGGGAGATCACGGCGGACCTCACGGTCGCCTGCGACGGCCGTGACTCGCTGGTCCGCGAACTGGCGGGGCTGCGGCCCGACTACTTCGACGTCCCCATGGACGTCTGGCAGGTCCGGGTGCCCGCGCAGGCCGACGGCGCCAAGGACGGCGCGGTCTTCATGCGCGCCAAGGGCGACCAGTTCGCGACGACCATGGACCGCGGCGAGTACTACCAGACCTCCTACCTCATCAAGAAGGGCACCGACCAGGAGCTGCGGGCCAACGGGATCGAGTGGTTCCGCGCCCGGATCGGCGACCTGTTCGGCTGGGGCGAGGAGGTGACGGACACGATCCGCTCGTGGGACGACGTGAAGCTGCTCGATGTGACCATGGGCAGACTGCGGCGCTGGTACCGGCCGGGGCTGCTGTGCGTCGGGGACGCGGCGCACATCATGTCGCCGACCGGCGGCGTGGGCGTCAATCTCGCGGTGCAGGACGCCGTGGCGGCCGGGCGGATCCTCGCGGAGCCGCTGCGGAACGGCTCGGTCTGCGTGCACGACCTGGAGCGGGTGCAGAAGCGCCGGCTGCTGCCGGTGGCCGCCGTGCAGCGGTCGCAGATCGCCGAGCACGAGACCCTGCTGCGGCCCGCCCTCGCCGGCACGCTCGACCCCGACCGGCTGCCGGTGCCGTTCCGGCTGTTGCGGAGCGTTCCGGCGCTGCGGACCCTGACCGGGTATCTGGGCGGGGTGGGGATCCGCCCCGAGCGCGTGCCCGCCTTCGCCCGGCGCTGACCGGCCGCCGCGGGGTCCGGCCCGGGGACGGGCACAGCGCTCGGCCGGGCGGGCGCCGGCGCCGGGACCGTACGGGGGTCAGTCCTGGCGCCGGATCGCGCTGAGCGTGAACGTCTCCAGCTCGTCGGCCGCGGCGTCGAGGTCGTAGTCGGGGTGGACGAGCCAGTGGGAGATCACGTTGTCGATCGCCCCACCGATGGCGAGCGCCACGGTGCGGGTGTCGAAGGCGCGTACCCGACCGGCCTCCTGCCCTCGGGCCAGGAGGCCGGCCAGGTGCTGCCAGCGGTCGTGGGTGTCGTGGGAGCCCGGCGTCTTGAGCCGGGTGCCGTCCTGGTCGTCGAGGAGCATCTCGGTGATGACGCGGACGTGCCGGCGGTTGGCCTGCTGGTAGGAGATCATCGCGCGGACGTACGCGACGATCGCGGCGCACGGCTCGGTCTCGCGCTCCACCCGCTCCTGGACGTGGGCCGCGAACCGCTCCATCACGTGCTCGAGCGTGAGCCGGGCGAGGTTGTCCTTCGACGAGAAGTGGTAGAGGACGGCGGCCTTGGAGATGCCGGCAGCCTCGGCGATCGCCGAGAGCGAGGTGGCCGGATAGCCCTTGGTGGAGATCAGGTCGATGGTGCACTCGACGATCTGCTGCCGCCGGGCCCGCTCGGTGAAGGTCAGGGCCTCGGGGTCGGCACTCCGACGAGGGGCCATCGACACGCCGCCTTTGCTCTCACTCGGCCACGGGCGCCGCGAGGGCTTCCCCGGGCACGGTTCCACGAACGCTTCTGCGAACCGCTGCAAACGGTACACCGGGCGCCGTGGCCGGTGCGGCACGGCCGCCGGAGACGACTGTCAGGGCAGCACGACGACCGGCCATCACCGTCAGGGCAGCACGACCACCGGACGCCACCATCAGGGCGGCACGACCACCGGCCATCACCGTCAGGGCAGCACGGCCAGTCCGTCCAGTTCCACCAGTGCCTCCTCGTCCCAGAGCCGGACCACGCCCACGACGGCCATCGCCGGGTAGTCGGGGCCCGCCAAGCGCCGCCAGATCCGGCCGAGTTCACGGGCGTGCGCCCGGTACGCCCCCACGTCCGTCGTGTGGACCGTCACCCGGGCCAGGTGCTCCGGACCGCCCCCGGCGGCCCGGAGGGCGGCCAGGAGATTGGCCAGGGCCAGCTCGAACTGCTCCGGCAGGCCGCCCGCCACGACCGTCCCGTCCGCGTCGAGCGCGGTCTGCCCGGCCAGGAGGACCAGTCGGCCCCCGGTGGCGACGACGGCGTGGCTGAAGCCGCGGGGCGGGGCGAGCCCGGCGGGGTCGATCCGTTCCAGACCCATCAGGACGGCTCCTCACTCACCGGTACAGCTCCTTCGCGATGATCGTGCGCTGGACCTCGCTCGCCCCCTCGTAGATCCGGGGCGCGCGCACCTCCCGGTAGAGGTGCTCCAGGAGGTGGCCGCGGGCCAGGGCGCGGGCGCCGTGGATCTGGACGGCGGAGTCGACGACGTACTGGGCGGTCTCGGTGGCGAAGAGCTTGGCCATCGCCGAGCGCGCGGCGACGCCCGGCTCCCCCGCGTCGTAGGCCGCCGCGGCCGCCCGGACGAGCAGGCCGGCCGCCTCGGTGCGGGTGGCCATCTCGGCGAGCAGATGGGAGACGGCCTGGAGGTCCTTCAACGGGCCGCCGAACGCCCGGCGTTCGCCCGCGTGGGCCACCGAGGCGTCCAGGGCGGCCCGGGCCATTCCGACAGCGAAGGCCCCGACGCTGGGGCGGAACAGGTCGAGGGTGGCCATGGCCAGCCGGAAGCCCCGGCCCACCTCGCCGATGACGTCGCCGGGGCCCACGGGCACGCCGTCGAAGGTGAGCGTGCCCAGGGGATGGGGGCCGAGCATCTCCAGCGGTTCGCCGCCGAGACCGGGACGGTCGGCGGGGACGAGGAAGGCGGTGACCCCGGCCGCTCCGGGCCCCGGGCCCGTACGGGCGAAGACGGTGTAGACGTCGGCCTGGGGGGCGTTGGAGATCCAGCGCTTCTCGCCGTGGAGCCGCCAGCCCGCCGCCCCGGCCGCCCCGGGCGCTCCGGACGGCCCGGTCGCCCCGACCGCTCCGGACGGCCCGGCCGCTCCAGCCGCCCCGGCGGGCTCCGCGCGCAGTTCCAGGGCGGCCGCGTCCGAACCCGCGCCCGGCTCGCTCAGCGCGAACGCGGCCACGGCCCGGCCCGCCGCGACCTCCGGCAGCCAGCGCGCCCGCTGCGCCCGGGTGCCGTGGGTGACGACGGGGTGGGCGCCGAGGCCTTGCAGGGCGAGGGCCGTCTCGGCCTCCGTGCAGGCGTACGCCAGCGATTCGCGCAACAGGCACAGGTCCGTGGCGCGTACGGGCCCGGCCAGGGGCACCACGCGGGAGAGCAGGCCGAGTTCGCCGAGCGTCGCGAGGAGCGGCCTGTTGACCCTGCCGGGAGCGCCCCGGTCCGCGACGGGGCGCAAGCGACGGGCGGCGAGCGCGCGCAGCTCCGCGGAGCCCTTGCGCCGCTCCCCCTCCCCTGTGAACGGTGTGGCCATCCGACCCACCCTTCTCTCGCGTGGTATGTCGCGTGGTTTATCGCGCTCTATTGACTGCCGTCACCAACTCGATACGCTGACAGTGGATCCGCGTCGCTGGCAAGACCCCCGTTCACCTCCGTTTTCTCCGGTGATTCCGCCGACGAGGGGGCGCATCCGCGATGGAGCTCATGCCATCGGCCCATATCGACACCTTCCCGCGTGACCACCTCCCGCCCGCCGCCCAGTGGCCGGACCTCCGCTTCGACCTCCCCGGCGCCCCGGACCTGCGCTACCCCGACCGCCTCAACTGCGCCGAGCGGCTGCTGGACGCCACGGTGGACCGGCTCGGCCCCCGGCGACCGGCGATCCGTGACGGGTCCGGGGCAGGAGCCGGGACGGGCGTCGGGGCAGGGGCAGGGGCCGTCTGGTCGTACGGGCTGCTCAAGGAGCACGTCGACCAGATCGCGCACGTCCTCACCGAGGACCTGGGCGTCGTACCCGGCAACAGAGTGCTGCTGCGCGGCCCCACCACGCCATGGCTCGCGGCCTGCTGGCTGGCCGTGCTCAAGGCCGGCGCGGTGGCGGTGACCGTCCTGGCCGCGCAACGCCCGTACGAACTGTCCACCGTCTGCCGCATCGCCCGCGTCCGGCACGCCCTGTGCGACGCCCGGTCGGCCGACGACCTCCACGCGGCGAACATAACGGACTTACACATCACCCTGTACGGCGGAAACCAACCCGACGACCTTCTGCGGCTCTCGGCAAATAAACCCGCATCCTACGGCGCGGTGGACACCTCCGCCGACGACGTCGCCCTCATCGCCTTCACCTCCGGCACCACCGGACACCCCAAGGGATGCGTCCACTTCCACCGCGACGTCCTCGCCATCGCCGACACCTTCTCGGCGCGCGTACTGCGGCCCCGCCCGGACGACGTCTTCGCCGGCAGCCCGCCGCTCGGCTTCACCTACGGCCTCGGCGGTCTCCTCGTCTTCCCGCTGCACGCCGGGGCGTCCACCGTGCTCACCGACTGGGGCGGCCCCGAGCGTCTGCTCGCCGACATCCAACGGCACCGCGTCTCCGTCCTGTTCACCGCGCCGACCGCCTACCGCGCGATGCTGGGCGCCCTCGGCCCCTACGACGTGTCGTCCCTCCGCCGGTGCGTCTCCGCGGGCGAGCACCTGCCCGCCGACCTCTGGCACGCGTGGCGGCGGGCCACGGGGTTACGCCTGATCAACGGCATCGGCGCCACCGAAATGCTGCACGTCTTCATCTCCGCCGCCGACGGCCGCATCCGCCCCGGCACGACCGGCCTCCCCGTCCCCGGCTACGAGGCACGCGTCGTCGGCCCGGACGGCGTGCCCGTGCCCGACGGGCACCCCGGCCTGCTGGCCGTACGCGGCCCCACCGGCTGCCGCTACCTCGCCGACGAACGGCAGTGCGTGTACGTACGCGACGGCTGGAACCTCACCGGCGACACCTACATCCGCGAACCGGATGGCTACTTCCGCTACGTGGCCCGCGCCGACGACATGATCGTCTCGGCCGGCCACAACATCGCCGGGCCCGAGGTCGAGGAGGCCCTGCTGCGCCACCCCGACGTCCTGGAGGCGGCCGTCGTCGGCCGCCCGGACGAGCGGCGCGGACAGATCGTCGTCGCCCACGTCGTCCTGCGGGAGGGTGTGCCGCCCACCGCGGAAACGGTCGCGGACATACGAGAGTTCACCAAAAAGGAGATCGTTCCGTACAAGTGCCCTCGCGAGATCGTGTTCCTCACCTCCCTTCCCCGCACGCCCACAGGCAAATTGCAACGCTTTCGCCTGCGTTCCGGAGCTTTACAGTTTCCCCGTGACTGACCAGCAACCGCTTCACACCCCCCGCTCCCTCATCGTCACCTTCTACGGCGCGTACGGGCGCGGGGACGCCGGCCGCCCCGCCGGGCCGGTGCCGATCGCGGCCCTGATCCGGCTGCTGGGCGCGGTGGGCGTGGACTCGCCCTCGGTGCGGTCGGCCGTCTCCCGGCTCAAGAGACGCGGCCTGCTCGTGTCCGGCCGCACCCCCGCCGGCGCGGCGGGCTACGGACTGTCCGACGGCGCCCGGCAGTTGCTGGACGACGGCGACCGGCGCATCTACGGCCGCCCCTCGGCCCGCGCGGGCCACGGCTGGCTGCTGGCCGTCTTCTCGGTGCCCGAGCACGAGCGGCACAAGCGCCACCTGCTGCGCTCCCGGCTGTCCCGGCTGGGCTTCGGCACGGCGGCCCCCGGCGTGTGGATCGCCCCGGCCCATGTGCACGAGGAGACCCGGCACACCCTGGAGCGGCTGGGGCTGGCCTCCTACGTCGACCTGTTCCGGGGCAGCCACCTGGGCTTCGAGCCGACCGCCGAGTCGGTCGCCCGCTGGTGGGACCTCGACGCGCTGGCCGCGCAGCACCGCGCGTTCCTGGACGCCCACGAACCGGTCCTCCGCCGCTGGTCCCGCCGCAAGCCGGTGCCGCCGGAGGCGGCCTACCGCGACTACCTGCTGGCCCTGGACCGCTGGCGACGCCTCCCGTACGCGGACCCCGGCCTCCCGGCGGGCCTCCTCCCCACCGACTGGCCGGGCGGCCGCGCGGCCCGCGTCTTCGCGGCCCTCCACGCGCGACTGCGGGACGCGGGGGCGCAGTTCGTGGCGCCGGCTTTGGCGTGACCACAATCCAGCCCGTCCGGCGTTTGAGGACCGGGGGTCCGGGGGCGGAGCCCCCGGGAAACGGTGAAAGGGCGGGACCGGGGCCCCTCCCCTACACCCGCCGCCCGGTCGGCGGCCGCCGACTCCCCGCCCGGTAGGGCAGCGGCCACGGGGCCCCCGGCCCCGAATACCCCTGCTCCGCCGCCGCGTGCAACGTCCAGTTCGGATCGTACAAATGCGGCCGCGCCAACGCGCAAAGATCCGCCCGCCCCGCCAGAATCAGCGAATTGACGTCGTCCCAGGACGCGATCGCCCCGACGGCGATCACCGGCACCCCCACCTCCCTGCGGATACGATCCGCGAACGGCGTCTGGTACGAACGCCCGAACGCGGGCCGCTCGTCCGGCACGACCTGTCCGGTGGAGACGTCGATCGCGTCCGCGCCGTGCTCGGCGAAGGCCCGGGCGATGGCGACGGCGTCGTCCGCGGTCGTACCGCCCTCGGCCCAGTCCGTCGCCGAGATCCGGACGGTCATCGGCCGCTCCGCCGGCCACACCGCGCGTACGGCATCGAAGACCTCCAGCGGAAAGGCCAGCCGGCCGGTGAGACCGCTGCCGTAGCCGTCGGTGCGCTGGTTGGTGAGCGGCGAGAGGAAGCCGGACAGCAGATAGCCGTGCGCGCAGTGCAGCTCCAGCAGATCGAACCCGGCGCGCGCCGCAGCCTCCGCCGACCGTACGAACTCCTCCCGTATCACGGCGAGTTCGGGCGCGGTCAGGGCGTGTGGCGTCTGGTTGACGCCAGGGCGGTACGGGATGGCCGAGGGGGCGACGACGGGCCAGTTTCCCTCGGGGAGGGGCTGGTCGATGCCCTCCCACATCAGCCGCGTCGAGCCCTTCCGTCCGGAGTGGCCGAGCTGGACCCCGATGGCCGTGCCGGGGGCCCGCTCGTGGACGAAACCGACGACGCGCTCCCACGCCCGCTCGTGCTCCGGCGCGTAGAGCCCCGCGCATCCCGGTGTGATGCGCCCTTGGGCGCTGACGCAGACCATCTCGGTCATCACCAGCCCCGCGCCGCCGAGGGCGCGGGCGCCGAGGTGGACGAGGTGGAAGTCGCCGGGGGTGCCGTCCGTGGCGGAGTACATGTCCATCGGGGAGACGACGACGCGGTTGCGCAGGGTCAGCCCGCGCAGCCGGAAGGGCATGAACATCGGCGGGGTGCCGGCCGGGACGCCCGCCTCCTTCTCCACGGCGGCGACGAAACCGGGGTCGCGCAGCCGGAGGTTGTCGTGGGTGACGCGGCGGCTGCGGGTGAGGAGGTCGAAGGCGAACCGGCGGGGCGGCCCGTCGACGCGGACGGCGAGGTCCTCCAGCCACTCCATGCTGGCGCGGGCCGCCCGCTGGAGGGACTCGACGACGGGGCGGCGCTCGGCCTCGTACGCCGCCAGGGCCTCGGTGACGCCCGTGGCGCCGTCCAGGTGAGCGGTGAGGGAGACCGCGTCCTCAAGGGCGAGTTTGGTGCCGGAGCCGATGGAGAAGTGGGCGGTGTGGGCGGCGTCCCCCAGCAGGACCGTACGCCCGTGGGACCAGTGCTCGTTGACGACCGTGCGGAAGACATTCCAGGTGGAGCGGTTGGCGCGCAGGGCGTGGCCTTTCAGCGGCCCGGGGAACCAGCCGGCGCAGGCGTCGAGCGACGCCTGCTCGTCGCGGCCGTCCAGGCCGGTGCGGCGCCACACCTCCTCCCGCATCTCGACGATGACGGTGCTGGCGTCCGGCCCGAAGGGGTAGGCGTGGAGCTGCATGACGCCGTACGGGGTCTCGGTGATCTCGAAGCGGAAGGCGTCCAGGGCGAAATCGGTGGCGAGCCAGACATAGCGGCAGCGGTGAGAGGTGACCGTGGGGCGGAAGTGGTCACGGTGGGTGTCGCGGATGCGGCTGCCGGCGCCGTCGGCGGCGATGACGAGATCGTACGAGCGGGCCAGCTCCGCGGCGGGCGGCGCCTGCGCGCGGAAGCGGAGGGTGACGCCGAGCTCGTGGCAGCGCCGTTGGAGGAGGGCGAGGAGGCGGTGACGGCCGAGGGCGGCGAAGCCGTGGCCTCCGGAGGTGATGGTGCGGCCCCGGTGGACGATGTCGATGTCCCCCCAGCTGACGAGCTCGCGGTGGAGGGCGGCGTGGAAGACGGGGTCGGCGGTCTCGATGCCGCCGAGGGTCTCGTCGGAGAGGACGACGCCGAAGCCGAAGGTGTCGTCGGGGGCGTTGCGCTCCCAGAGGGTGATGTCGCGCTCGGGTGCCTGGCGTTTGAGCAGGGCGGCCGCGTAGAGGCCGGCGGGGCCGCCACCGACGACCGCGACGCGGGCCGCCGCCGGGGCGGTCACCGGCCCCGCCACGCGGGGGGCCGCTTCTCGGTGAAGGCGGCGTGGAACTCGGCGTAGTCGGCGCTGTTCATCAGGAGGGCCTGGGTGGCGGCGTCGAGTTCGAGGGAGGCGGCGAGGGGCATGTCGAGTTCGGCGCCCAGCAGGGCCTTGGTCTGGGCGTGAGCGAGGGCGGGCCCCTCGGCGAGCCGGCGGGCGAGGTCGCGGGCGGCGGCGGGCGCGCCGCCCGGTTCCACCAATTGACTGATGAGACCGATGCGTTCGGCCTCGGGCGCGTGGACGGGCTCGCCGAGCATCAGCAGCCGGGTGGCGTGGCCGAGTCCGACGACGCGGGGCAGGAGGTAGGCCGCGCCCATGTCGCCGCCGGAGAGGCCGACCCGGGTGAAGAGGAAGGCGAAGCGCGCGGTCGGGTCGGCGACCCGGAAGTCGGCGGCGAGCGCGAGGACCGCGCCGGCGCCGGCCGCGACCCCGTGCACGGCGGCGACCACGGGGAACGGGCAGTCGCGCAGGGCCCGGACGACCTGGCCGGTCATGCGGTTGAAGTCGAGGAGGCGGGCGGTGTCCATGGCCAGGGTCGCGCCGATGATGTCGTCGACGTCGCCGCCCGAGCAGAAGCCACGCCCCTCGCCGCCGAGGACCAGGGCGCGTACGGATCCGTCGCGGGCCAGCTCGGGGAGGAGGTCGCGCAGGTCGGCGTAGGCGCCGAAGGTGAGGGCGTTGAGCCGGTCGGGGCGGGCGAGGGTGACGGTGGCGACGCCGGAGTCGAGGGTCAGGCGCAGGTGCCGCCATTCCTCGGTGCGGGACGCGGAGCCGGTGAACGGACTCATCGAGCACGGCCTCCTTCAGCCGGACGGCTGGTGCCTGCCCGGTGAAGCTATCACCGTTGTGTGACTGTCGTCACGAGTGCGCGATAGGGCTTGGGGGCCTTGGGCCTTGAGGCATGGGCCTCTGGGCGTGGGGCTCGGGGCGTGGGGCTCGGGGCTCGGGGCTCGGGGCTTGGGGCGGCTTGAGCCCCTGTCGCGCACTCGTGACGGGGGTGGGGCGAAGGGCGGGGCGGGGAGCAGGGGCGGGGGCGGGGGCGGGGTCAGCGGCCCAGGGTCGCCACCATCAGGGCCTTGATGGTGTGCATACGGTTCTCGGCCTCGTCGAAGACGACCGAGTGGGCGGACTCGAAGACCTCGTCGGTCACCTCCAGGGAGGTCAGGCCGTGGCGCTCGTGGATCTCGCGGCCGATGGAGGTGCCGAGGTCGTGGAAGGCGGGCAGGCAGTGGAGGAACTTCACGGTGGGGTTGCCGGTCGCGCGCAGGACGTCCATCGTGACCGCGTACGGCCCGAGGACGGCGATACGGGCGTCCCAGACCTCCTTGGGCTCGCCCATCGACACCCAGACGTCGGTGGCGACGAAGTCCGCGCCGTGCACGCCCTCGGCGACGTCGTCCGTGAGCGTGATCCGGGCGCCGCTGACCGCGGCCAGCCGCCCGGCCTCCTCGATGATCTCCTGCGCGGGCCACAGCTCCTTGGGCGCCACGATGCGGACGTCCATACCGAGGAGGGCGCCGGTGACGAGGTAGGAGTTGCCCATGTTGTAGCGGGCGTCGCCGAGGTAGGCGTAGGCGACGCGCTCCAGCGGCTTGGCGGTGTGCTCGGTCATGGTGAGCACGTCGGCCAGCATCTGGGTGGGGTGCCACTGGTCGGTGAGGCCGTTGTAGACGGGCACCCCGGCGTGGACGCTGAGCTCCTCGACGATGCCTTGGCCATGGCCCCGGTACTGGATGGCGTCGAACATCCTGCCGAGCACCCGTGCGGTGTCCCGGACGGACTCCTTGTGGCCGATCTGGGAGCCCGCCGGGTCGAGGTAGGTGGTGTGAGCACCCTGGTCGGCGGCTGCCACCTCGAAGGCGCAGCGGGTCCGGGTGGAGGTCTTCTCGAAGACGAGGGCGATGTTGCGGCCCTGAAGACGACGCTCCTCGGCGCCCGTGCGCTTGGCGGCCTTGAGCTCCGCGGCCAGTTCGATCAGGCTGTGGAACTCCTCGGCGGTGAGGTCCGTCTCCTTGAGGAGGTGGCGGCCCTTGAGGTCTGTCGCCATGGCATGGGCTCCTACGTCGTCAGCGGCTGTGGCGAAAATCGGAAGTATATACAGCCTGCCACATTCTTATGCACCCGCCTAGGGGGCTGCGGCCCGGCCGGGTCCGGTCGGGTCCGGTTAGGTCTGGTTGGGGCCGGCTACAGGAGGCTAGGCTCCCGGCACCGGGTCCCGCTCGACCGGACAGCTCATACAGCGCGGCCCACCCCGGCCCCGGCCCAGCTCGCTGCCGGGAATGGTGATGACCTCGATCCCATGTTTGCGCAGATATGTGTTGGTCGTCGCGTTGCGCTCGTAGGCGACCACGACGCCCGGCTCTATCGCCAGGACGTTGCAGCCGTCGTCCCACTGCTCGCGCTCGGCCGCGTGGACGTCCTGCCTGGCGGTCAGCACCCTGATGGAGTCGAGACCCAGGGCGGCGGCGATCGCGCGGTGCATATGCTCCGGCGGGTGGTCGGTGACCTTGAGCTCGCTCTCGCCGACGCCCGGCTCGATCGTGTACGAGCGGAGCATGCCCAGGCCCGCGTACTGGGTGAAGGTGTCGCCGTCCACCATGGTCATCACGGTGTCCAGGTGCATGAAAGCCCGCCGCTTGGGCATGTCCAGCGCCACGATCGTACGGGCCGACCCGGCCGCGAAAAGGCCTCTGGCCAGCATCTCCACGGCCTGGGGAGTGGTCCGCTCGCTCATCCCTATGAGGACGGCGCCCTCGCCGATGACCAGCACGTCGCCGCCCTCGATGGTGGAGGGGTAGGCCGCCTGCCCGTCGCACCAGATGTGGAAGCCGCCCGGGGCGAAGAGCGGGTGGTGGCGGTAGACCGCCTCGTAGTGCACGGTCTCGTGCCAACGGGCGGGCCAGCGCATGGCGTTGATGCTCACCCCGTCGTAGATCCAGGCCGAGGTGTCGCGGGTGAAGAGGTGGTTGGGCAGCGGATTGAGGAGGAAGTCGTCCAGGTCCATGACGTGGAAGCGGACGGACACGGGCTCGGCGTGCCGCTCCAGGAACTCCCGCTTGGTCATCCCGCCCACGAGCCATGAGGTCAGCTCGGCGGCGGGCATCCCGTCGAAGGCGGCCCGCAGATGGTCGGTGGCGAGGGGGCCGTACTCCTTCTCGTCGAAGACCCGGTCCAGCACCAGCGCCCGGGCCGCCGGTGACCGCAGGCTCTCCTCCAGCAGGTCCTGGAAGAGATGCACCTCCACACCGCGCTCACGGAGGACGTCCGCGAAGCCGTCGTGCTCGGCGCGGGCGCGGCGGACCCAGAGCACGTCGTCGAAGAGAAGAGCGTTCTTATTGGAGGGCGTGAGCCGCTTCAGCTCCAGGTCGGGGCGGTGCAGGATGACGCGGCGCAGCCGCCCGGCCTCGGAATCGACATGGAATCCCATCCCCCCATCCTGACCCCAACCCGCCCCGTTCACTCGGCGACCGGGGCACGGAGTGCCGAGTGGGACGACCGCTGGGGGCGCGGAGCCGGCCCGGCCCGCGCCCCGTAAGGGGCGCGGGGCTGTGTCGATATGCGGCTACCGCCGCGCGGGCGCGACCAGCCCCCACCGGCCCGCAGCGCCCGGACCGCTGGACCGCAGTGCCCGGACCGCACTGCCCGGACCACGGGGCCGCAGGACCGCACGGCAGTGGGACCGCACGGCCGTGGGACCGCAGGACCGCCGGAGGCGAAACGCTAGAGCCGCGGGTCCACCGGCTCGGACTCCAGCGCGAGGACGGCGAAGACCGCCTCGTGGACCCGCCACAGCGGCTCCCCAGCCGCCAGCCGGTCCAGCGCCTCCAGACCCAGCGCGTACTCGCGCAGGGCGAGTGAGCGCTTGTGGCCGAGGTGGCGTATGCGCAGCCGGGCCAGATTCTCCGGACGGGTGTACTCGGGCCCGTAGATGATCCGCAGGTACTCCCGGCCCCGGCACTTGATGCCCGGCTGGACGAGCCGGCCGTCCTCCCCGCGCACATACGCCTGGAGCGGCTTGACGACCATGCCCTCGCCACCGGCTTCGGTGAGGTCGAGCCACCAGCGGGTGCCCTCGGCGACGGACGCCTCGTCCCCGGTGTCGACGACGATACGGCGGGTGGGGGCGAGCAGCCCGCCGGAGGCGCCGCCCGCGTCCTGGGCCACGATCCGGTCGATCATCGCGAGCTGCTCGTCGTGCGGGACGGTGGCCAGGCTGCGGCCCTCGCCGGCCAGGATCTGGAACGGCGCCAGCCTGATCCCGTCCAGGCCGTCCCCGTCCAAGCCGTCCAAGCGGCCCCCGCCGGTGCCGGCGGCCGGGCCGACGGTCCAGCAGTAGCGGCGGTACGCCTCCGTGAAGGCCTCGGCGTCCTCGGCCCGCTCACGCTGACGGCCGAGCAGCTCGGCGACGTCCAGCCCCCGGGCGGCGGCGGACTCCAGGGCCGCGAGCGCGCCCGGGAAGACCGCGCCGGAAGCCGCGCCCACCGCCGCGTACTGGTTGCGCAGCAGCCCCTGGGCCTTGAGGGACCAGGGCATCAGCTCGGCGTCCAGCAGCAGCCAGTCGGTGGTCAGCTCCTCCCACAGCCCGGCGCCCGCCACGCATCGGCCCAGCCGCTCCAGGATTCGGGTGACCACCTCGGTGTCGTCGAAGAACGGCCGGCCCGTGCGGGTGTACACCGCGCCGGGCACGCCCTCGGGCAGCCCGAAGCGCTCGCGTGCCACATCCGCGTCACGGCACACCAGGACCACGGCCCGGGAGCCCATGTGCTTCTCCTCGCACACCACCTGGCGCACACCATCGGCGCGGTAGGCGGCGAAGGCCTCCGCAGGATGCTCCAGGTAGCCCTCCTCCTTGGAGGTGGCGCAGGGGGCCATGGTCGGCGGCAGGTAGACCAGCTGGCGGGGCTCGGCCGCGAAGCGGCTCATGACCTCCAGGGCCGCCGCCGCGTTCTCCTCCTTGACCGCCACCCGGCCCAGGTGCCGGGTCTCCACGACGCGGCGGCCGGTGACGTCGGCGAGGTCCAGCGGGCGGCCGTCGGCGCCGCCGGGCGCCTCGCTGACCAGCGGCCGCAGCGGCTCGTACCAGACGCGCTCGGCCGGTACGTCCACGAGCTCGCGCTCGGGCCAGCGCAGCGCGGTCAGCTTGCCGCCGAAGACGGCACCGGTGTCCAGGCAGATGGTGTTGTTGAGCCACGTGGCCGTGGGGGTCGGGGTGTGGCCGTAGACCACGGCGGCCCGGCCGCGGTAGTCCTCCGCCCACGGGTAGCGCACGGGCAGGCCGAACTCGTCGGTCTCGCCCGTCGTGTCGCCGTACAGCGCGTGCGAGCGGACTCGGCCGGAGGTGCGGCCGTGGTACTTCTCGGGCAGCCCCGCGTGGCAGACGACCAGCGCGCCGCCGTCGAGGACGTAGTGGCTGACGAGCGCACCGATGAACTCCCGCACCCGCTCCCGGAACTCCGGGTCCCGCTCGGCCTCCCGCTCGAGCTGCTCGATGGTCTCGGCGAGACCGTGGGCGACCTTGACCTGACGGCCGCCGAGGAAGCGGCCGAGCTTGTTCTCGTGGTTGCCGGGGACGCACAGGGCGTGCCCGGCGGCGACCATGCCCATCACCAGGCGCAGCACACCGGGGCTGTCGGGGCCCCGGTCGACGAGGTCGCCGACGAAGACGGCGGTGCGGCCCTCGGGGTGCGTGGCGTCCACGGGACGGCCGGCGTCGTCGCGCACGAGGTCGTAGCCCAGCCGGGTCAGCAGGCTCTCCAGCTCGGAGCGGCAGCCGTGGATGTCACCGACGATGTCGAACGGGCCGGTGACGTGCCGCAGGTCGTTGTAGCGGCGTTCGCGCACGATCTCGGCGGAGTCCGTCCGGGCCGTGCCGCGCAGGACGTGCACCTTGCGGAAGCCCTCGCGCTCCAGGTGGCGCAGGGAGCGCCGCAGCTCGCGCTGGTGGCGCTGGATGACGCGACGGGGCAGGGCGGCCCGGTCGGGTCGGGCGGCGTTGCGCGCGGCGCAGACGTCCTCGGGGATGTCGAGGACGATCGCGACGGGCAGCACATCATGCTCCCGGGCCAGGGCGACGAGCTGCTTACGGGCCTCGGGCTGGACGTTGGTGGCGTCGACGACGGTCAGCCGGCCGGCCGCGAGGCGCTTGCCGACGATGTAGTGCAGCACCTCGAAAGCGTCCTTGCTGGCGCTCTGGTCGTTCTCGTCGTCGCTGACCAGACCCCGGCAGAAGTCGCTGGAGACGACCTCGGTCGGCTTGAAGTGCCGTGCGGCGAAGGTGGACTTGCCGGACCCGGTGGCCCCGATGAGGACCACGAGCGACAGGTCGGGAACGGCCAGGGCCACCTGGCCCTCAGCCGTGCGCCCCTCGGCCATGCGCTCCTTGGCTGTGGCCTTCTCCGTGGTACGGCTCTCCGTTGTGCGGTTCTCGGTCATGCGGTCCTCGCCTCCTTCGCGCTCTCGTCGGTGCCGCGCTGCTTGTCACTCACACCGTTCACGTCGTTCACATCGTTGTTCGTCTTCTTCTTGCCCTTCGCGCCGGCGTCCTCGCTCGTGTCGTTCCTGTGGAACGCGGCCATCTGCGTCGGCGGCCCCACCTCGGGGTCGTCGGGCCCCACGGGCAGGAACTCCACCGCGTACCCATGGCGCTCGGCGACCCGCTCGGCCCAGGCCCGGAACTCCTTCCGGGTCCACTCGAAGCGGTGGTCCGCGTGGCGAACGTGCCCGGCGGGAAGGGTCTCCCAGCGGACGTTGTACTCCACATTGGGCGTCGTCACTACGACCGTCGCCGGGCGGGCCGCGCCGAACACCGCGTGCTCCAGGGCGGGCAGCCTCGGCAGGTCCAGGTGCTCAATGACCTCGCTGAGCACGGCGGCGTCATAACCGGCGAGCCTGCGGTCCGTGTAGGCCAGGGAGCCCTGGAGCAGCGTCACACGGGCCGCCTGCCGCTCCGGCATCCGGTCCAGGCGCAGCCGTCGCGAGGCCTCCTTCAGCGCGCGTATCGACACATCGACGCCCACGACCTCGGTGAAGCGGGCGTCCTTGAGGAGCTCCCCCACCAGCTGTCCCTGACCACAGCCGAGGTCAAGCACCCGGGACGCCCCGGACCGGCGCAGGACGTCGAGGATCGCCGCACGTCGCTGCACCGCCAGCGGTACGGGCCGCTCCTCGGTGTCCGCCGTCTCGTCGACCGCGTTGTCCAGTTCCTCGGCCTCGGTGTCGTCGGCCTCGGCCAGCCGGGCCAGCGCCAGGCGGTCGAGGGCGTCACGGGTCAGACCCCAGCGGCGGGAGAGATAGCGGCTGGTGATCAGTCGCTGCTCGGGGTGGTTTTCCAGCCAGCCCTCGCCGAAGCGCAGCAGCTTCTCCACCTCGTCGGGCGCGACCCAGTAGTGCTTGGCGTCGTCCAGCACCGGCAGCAGCACATACAGCTGCCGCAGCGCCTCGACCAGCCTCAGCTCCCCTTCCAGCACCAGCGACACATAGCGCGAGTCGCCCCACTCGGGGAACCGCTCGTCCAGTGCCACCGGACGGGCGGTCACCGTCCAGCCCAGCGGCGCGAAGAGCCGCTCCACGAGCGCGACACCGCCCCGGGCGGGCAGCGCCGGGATCTCGATGCGCAACGGCCTCACCTGCCCCGGCAGTTCGGGCCGGGCCGCGCACTGCCCCTTGATGGCGCTGGAGAACACGCTGCCGATCGCCACGGCCAGCAGCGAGGAGGCCGCGTAGGGCCGGTCGTTGACGTACTGCGCCAGCGCCGAGTCGGGAGCGCCGCCCCGGCCCCGGCCCTTGCCGCGCCGGACGAGCGCCACCGGATCGACCTCGAGCAGCAGCGCCGCCGTGCAGCGCTCCACACCGGCCTCGGGGTAGAGGACGTGCGCGGTGCCATGAGAGGTGGAGAATCGCTGCGCCTTGTCGGGATGCTTGTGCAGCAGGAATCCGAGGTCGGTCGCGGGGTTCTCGGCGTCACCGGAAGTACTGATCGTCAGGAACACACGGTCGATTATCCGGGTCTGTCTGGCCGGATTCCTACTGGTTTTCCAGCAGCGCGGCCAGCTCCGCGATCCGCTCCGGGCCGACGCGGCAGCAGCCGCCGATGAGCCGGGCCCCGGCTGCCCGCCAGCCCGCGACCCGCGCGGGATCGAATGTCGCACGCCCCCGCCAGTCCCTTGCTCGCGCATCCCATCCCTCCCCACTGTTCGGATAGACCACGACCGGTTTCCCCGTCACCCGGGCGGCGATCTCCACCGCCTGGTCCACATCGCCCGGCGTACAGCAGTTGACCCCGACGGCGATCACCTGATCGTTCCCGGCGGCCACCGCGAACGCCTCTGTCAGTGGCTGCCCCGCCCTGGTGGCCTCGCCCTCAATGCTGTACGACAGCCACACCGGCACCCCGCAGCCCCGTACGGCCCGCAGCAGCGCCCGCGCCTCGTCCACGTCCGGCACGGTCTCCAGCGCCAGCACATCCGGCCCGGCCCCGGCCAGTGCCTCGATCCGCGGCCGGTGGAACCGCTCCAGCTCCGCGACGCTCAGCCCGTACCGCCCCTTGTACTCGCTTCCGTCCGCGAGCATCGCCCCGTAGGGCCCGACGGACGCTGCGACCCAGACCTCCCTCTCAGCCCGCGCGGCCGCCCGGCGCGCCAGCTCCACGCTCCGCCTCAGCAGCGCGGCCGCCTCCTCCCTCCCCAGCCCCCTTTTCGCGAACCCCTCGAAGGTCGCCTGATAGCTGGCCGTGATGAGCACCCGAGCACCTGCCCGGACATAGGCCGTGTGCGCGGCCTCGATCTGCGCGGGGTCATCGGCGAGCAGCCGCGCCGACCACAGCTCGTCGGACAGGTCACAGCCTTGGGCCACCAGCTGATTGGACAGCCCGCCGTCCAGGACGAGCGGCCCATGAGCGAGCGCGGCCGCGAGCGGTGCGCCAGGCAGCGCGTCCGGCAGCACATCAGACGCATCAGACGGGTCGGACGAGTCGGACGAGTCGGACGACGTGACAGGCAAGACGTCGGACGGCCTGCCGGGTGGTGTATCCGGGGCGGACATCAAGGGTGCTCCTCCAGCGCTGGGCGGGCCTCTCCCCACCACTATCGCGCCTCCCTCCGCACACCTCCGTTCCGCCTGCTCGAACAGACGTCAACAGGCCGCCTCACGCCTTCCCCTACTCACTCCGGCCGGGTGAAATTCCCCCACGCCGGACGGCCCACGGCGCCTCCGCCAGTGTCCGGCGCGTCCAGCTGATCGTTGGCTCGGGCGGAGCCGGACCGCCCGGCCCGCGCACCGGTGTCCGCTGCCGGAGGCGACGATCGCAACGCCGCCCGACCGCACGGGGAGGGCGAGGGCCGAGGAGGCCACCATGACCCAGGAAGCCGCGCCCGACGAGGCCATGCCCACCCAGGCTGCTTCCCCACAGCAGGGCGCACCCAAGGGCCTGCTGCAACAGATGGAGGAGCTGATGGCGGCGCTCAACGCCGATCTGACGCAGCTCGACGCCGACCTTCAGTCGTCGGAGCGGCGACCCGTCGACGAGGCCGTCGAGCCCGAGGAGCCCGCCGAGCCCACCTCGCCCACGGGCGGCACCGGCACGGACTGACCTCCACACCCCCGGGTCCCTCATGCCGCACCGCCTCGCGTCCGCAGGGCGAGCCGTCTGAGCAGCCCCCCGATCCTGTCGCTGGTCTCGTCGGCGGCGTCGATCGCCTCTATGCACTGCCAATAGACGGCGTCCTCCTCGCAGGCGCCGGCGACGCCCACCAGCGCGATGCCGACCTCGCCCAGGAGCTCGCCGAGGTCCGTCAACGCCGCCCAGGGGTCGCGCACTTCGGCGAGCTGCGCCGCTCGTAAGCCTCCGGACCGCAGCGCGGTCTGGCGCAGCGCGCCGGAGGCCCGGGCCCCGGCCTCGCTGAGGCCGAGGGCCGCCGCGCGCGCCTCGAAGGGTCCGTGCAGGGCGACATGGCTGCCGATGGCCTCGGCCAGCGCCTGCGCCTGCCACGCCTCCACCACGATGTCCCGCACCTCCCTGGCCTGCGCCAGGGCGTGCCGAGTGGCCACGATGAGCCGCACTGCCTCCATGACCGTCCCCCATGTTTCCCGTCTGCCCGCTCTCACTACCCAGAGTGATGACTAACCGCCGGAAAAGCCAGGGGAATTCAGAAATCTGTGGATACCAAATGCGGTGTGGATAACTCAATCACTCCGGAGAGTGACGAGCCCCCTGATCGTCGACGTCGACGCCGGCCTCCTTCGGTGCCGGAAATCGCCGCTCATTTCGGTCGATCTTCGCCGAAAGCGCCGTCAGGACATCGATCCCCAGCACCTCGCAGAACTGGAGCAGGTAGGCCAGAACGTCCGCGACCTCGTCCTCGACCCGTGCGGCCGTCGAGGGTTCCTCCATCACCCGGGCCGACTGCTCCGGCGTCAGCCACTGGAAGATCTCGACCAGTTCGGACGCCTCGACGCTGAGCGCCGCGACCAGGTTCTTGGGGGTGTGGAACCGCTGCCAGTCGCGTGCCGCGGCGAAGGCCGCCAGCCGGTCCTGCAACGCCCGGACGTCGAGCCCCGCCGCCCTGGGGGGCTCGTGCCGGCCGCTGCGGCTTTCCTCGGGATGTTCAAGGTGTTCACGGTGTTCAGGAAGTTCGCTCACGTCCCCAGGTCTACCATCGACACCCCGGCCACCTCGTCGGCCGCTTCCGCCGCAGCACCCCGCACCGTCCCCACCAACCTGATGTGCCCCCGCTCGCACATCCGCGCCGCCAGCCCCAGCAGTTCCCGGGCCTGCCGCGCGTCGAGGCACCGGTCGAGTCCGTCCGCCAGGACGGTGAGCACCTGCCGGGCCTCCAGCACCTCGGCCGCCGGGTCCACGGCCAGTACCCCTGGCCCCGTCAGCAGCACCAGGCACAGCGCCAGGTAGCGCAGCTCACCGTCCCCCAGTCGCTCCAGCGGCGTGGCCGCCCCTGTCTGCCGCTCCAGGACGGCCCGTACGAAACCTCCGTCGAGGCCCTCCACGGACAGCCCGTCGACGGGGCAGCGGCACCCCGCGCCCGCGGCTGCGACCAGCAGCGCGTGGCGGGTGCCGCACTCGTTGCGGGTGCGCCCCAGGACCGCGGCAACGTTGTCGCACGCGCCCCGCAGCCGCCCGTCGCGCGCGGCGACCGGCGCGCGCATCAGCTCGGGCCGGGGGTCGCAGGGGAAGACCGAGCGCAGGGCGATCACCACCTGCTCGGCCGCGTCGAGGACCAGCCGCTGCCCGGCGGTCTTCCCCGCGACCCGCAGCGGCAGCAGCGCCGTGCCCAGCCGGTCGTCGGGCAGGGGCGCGCGGGTGACGGGCACGGAACCCGCCGTGTGCCAGGCGGCCTCGACCCTCGGCAGCCCCGGGTCGCGCAGCGCCGTGGAGAGCAACGTCTGCCCCGCCCCCGTCAGCCGTTCACCGACGACGCGTAGTTCGGGCTCGGCCTGGACCGCCACGTCCAGCAGGACCGGCCCCATCGGGCCCTCCACCGTGCACCCGATCCGGAAGCCCCGTCTCCCCTGGGCGTCCGGCCTGGCCTGCTGCGGTACGCACGCCTGGGCGCCGCCGGCCACCGGGGCGAGCGCCTCGTCGAGGGTGTCACCGCCCGCGAGCCGGGCGAGGGTCTCGTACGCCTCCAGGGCATTGGACTTGCCGCTGCCGCTGCCGCCCCTGAACAGGGTCAGCGGAGCGAGAGCGAAGACGGCGTTGCGGTGCGACTTGAAAGCGGAAAGCCGCAGTTCGGTGACGGCGGGGCGCTTGTGCGGGTTGGCGGCGTCCATGCCTGAGGACCGTAGGCGGCGGAATGTCAGCCAAACCGTTTCATCTGATCATTCTTCCTACGATCGGGGTACCCGGAGGCCACCTCGGTCCCCTCAGGGGCCAGCAGGAAGACGTTGGTGTCGACCCGGTGCATGGCACTGCCCAGACCGAAAACGACACCGCTGGAGAAGTCGAGAATGCGCTTGGCCACGTCGGTGTCGGCGCTCGTGAGGTCGAGCAGCACCGGGACGCGCGCGATCAGGTGCTCGGCGACCTCGCGGGCGTCCGCGAAGATCTGCACCCGGAGCACGACGAGCCGCCGCTGTTTCTCCGCCGGCTCCTCCTCGGGCAGGGCCCGGTGGTCGGGCCAGGACGGCCATGCCTGGTGGCCCCTCAGCGGGACGACCTGGGCAAGCCCTTCCCACTGCTCATCGGTGGCCTCGGACCGGTTCACCGGATCACCCCTCCGGGGAACGTGCTGGGTATGTACATCCCGCGATTCTAGGGATAAAAACCCCCGTTAGGCCCAATGACACGCGCTCCGAGGGGGCCGATCGGCCCAGGGGCCGACTCTTCGGCACGCCATCGACGAAACGATACGTATCGCCTCGATCACTCGCTACACTCCCGTGTCATGTCCGACAAGACAGCACCCGATGCCGCCCGGCGCAGCCAGCGCTCACGCCAGGCGATCTGTGAGGCCGCGCTCTCCCTCGTGGGCGAGACCGGCTACGACAAGCTGACGATCGAGGGGATCGCGGCGCGCGCCGGCGTCGGCAAGCAGACGATCTACCGCTGGTGGCCGTCCAAGGGGGCCGTCCTGCTCGACGCCTTCACCGAGAGCGTGGAGGCCGGCGAGGGCACGCTGCCCGACACCGGCGACCTCTCGACGGACCTCAAGGCCGTGTTGCAGGCGACGGTCGACGAATTCAACGACCCCGCGTTCCAGGCGCCGTACCGCGCGCTCTACGTGGCCATGGTGAACGACTCCGAGGTCTCCGCCGGTTTCACGAGCAAGGTGATGGAACCGGGCACGCAGGCCTACGTCGACCGGATCCGCGCCGCACAGGACGCGGGAGAGGTCGCCGAGGAGATCGACCCGCGCCTGGCCGCGGAGCTGATCCTCGGCCCCTTCGCCCAGCGCTGGCTGCTGCGGAGCCAGCCACTGACGCACGAGTTCGCCGACAGCCTCGTCGACATGGTCCTCGCCGGGCTCCGTCCCCGGGCTCCCCGGGCCTGACGCATCACCCATAACGGTACGATCGGTACGCGATGTTGAACCATATTGTGCGGTACCTGCGCTGCCCCCACTGCACCGCTCCCCTGGCCGCGAAGGACCGTGCGCTGGCCTGCGCGAACGGCCACTCCTTCGACGTGGCGAAGCAGGGCTATGTGAACCTCCTCCCGGGGGCGGTCAAGTACAGCGCCGACACCCGGGAGATGGTCGACGCCCGCGCGGAATTCCTGGGCGCCGGCCACTATTCCCCCATCGCCGAGGCGCTGGTCTCCCTGGCACGTGACACGGCCGACTCATCGGCCTCACCGGCTGCGGGGTGCGTGGTCGACATCGGCGGCGGCACGGGCTACTACCAGTCCCATGTCATGGACGCCTTCCCCGAGGCCGAGGGGATCCTCCTCGACATCTCGAAGTTCGCCGCCCGCCGCGCCGCCAAGGCGCACACGCGCATCGGCGCCGTGGTGGCCGACGCCTGGCAGGCGCTGCCACTGCAGGACGCCTCCGCCACCCTCGTCGTCAACACCTTCGCCCCGCGCAACGGCCCGGAGCTCCGCCGGGTCCTCCACCCGCAGGGGACCCTCCTGGTCGTCACCCCCCGCCCGGACCACCTCCAGGAGCTGATCGACGCCCTCGGCCTGATGCGCGTGGACGAGCGCAAGGAGCAGCGCCTCTCCGACCAGCTCGCCCCCCACTTCTCGACCACGACCTCGCGCGCCCTGACGACGACCATGACGCTCGACCACCACGCCCTGGCCCAGCTGGTCGGCATGGGCCCCAACGCCTGGCACCGCGATGGCGAGGCCCTGGCGGCACGGATCGCGGCGCTGCCGGAGCCGTACGAGGTCACGCTGTCGGTGACGCTGACGGCGTACCGACCGCTGGCCTGAGCGGCCCGCACGCACACCACCCACGGCTCTCCCCTCACCCTCCACGTCATTCGGCCTCCCCGAACACCCGCCGGGCCGCCCTCCGCCAGCGGTTCGCGGGGAGGGCGGGGCGGAGAGCCGCCAAGGCCCCGCAGTACTTGGTGAAAACGGCTGGGCGCACGCCATGGGCGTGCAGCAGCCGGTCGACTTCGCTGAGAGGTCCTGTCGACTTCGTCTCCACGAGGACGAGCGCGGCGTCACCGCGTACGGACCGTCCCGCGCGCAGGTCGCCGCAGGTCAGGCCCACGTCGCAGGTGATGCGTTCACCGTCGGCCACCAGGGTCGTCCGCAGATAGTCGGTGCTGATGGACGGGCACAGCGCCATGGGCGCGGCGATGCCGTGGGCCCGGCGCAGGGTCTCGGCGAGGTACGCGCGACAGTGGTGGTCGAGCGGGGTGTCCGCACCGGTCAGAGCGCGACGGTACTTGACCGTGGCCCCACGTCTCCCCTTGAGCTTGACCTCGAATTGCCGCTCCCCCGAGTCCTCGTACACCCGCTCACGAATCTTGAAGCGGAACCGACGCCCCTGACAGTGGTCGTGAAAGGAGCGGAGTTCGGGGGTGTCGTAGTAGACGGAGTGATAGCGGAAGCCTCGACGCCCGCCGATGGCGAGTACCCGGAAGGAGCCACCCGACCGCCGGGAATCCGTCAACCGGCCGGCCACACTCAGGAAGACCGGTGCGGGGACGAGGTATTTGCGGTCGAAACGGGTCAGCAACTGGGCCCGTTCATTCACTTCGGCCAGGGAGATGGGCGCGGCGGCCTGCGCCACCCGCGCGACGGCCCGCGCAGCCGTCATGGCCCCTGCCGCAGGAGCTGCCGTGATGCCGGTCATACCGGCTCGCAGACGGGTGCGACCCGGAGCCCGGTCAGGACCTCAGTACCGGTGTACGCGCCCTCGTCCAGGTCGGGCTCGCGGTACCGGACGTCGACGACCATGAGGTCGCGGACGTAGTCCACCTCCATGACGGTCCACCGCAACGGCTCGCCCAGACGCCTGGCGAGGTCGGCCCGGAGCGCGACGGGGTCACGGTGCACCCGGTCGAGAGTGACGACGGCGCGGCGCGATCGGGCCAGGAGCCACTGGCTGTCGGCGGCCCAGAGCACGAGCAGCAGCACCGCGCTCAGCCCGGCCTTCACCGGGACCGTCACATCCGGCAGCGCGCAGACGAGGCCGAGGACGAGCGTGGTGAAGTAGTACGCGACGTCCTCCTGCTGCACCGCGTCCGAACGCAGCCTCACGATCGACAACACCCCGAAGAGCCCGAACCCGAGCCCGGCCGCCCCTCTGCCGCCCACCGCCGCCAGAGCCGCGACGACGGTGAACAGCCCCGTGTTCAGGGCCAGGTAAGCCGGTACCAGGTCACGGCGACGGTGCCGCGGATAGTAGATCGCGAAGGCCAGCAGACAGACGGCGGCGAGGTCCAGCACCAGGCCGGCGGCGATGTGCCGTAGAGCGTCCATGATTCGCTCCCTCTCGGGTCGGAAGGATCGGAAGGAGCACAGACGATAGGCCCACTCGAATCGAACATGCTTCGCCCTGTGGAGAAACGTTCTTCCGAGAAGGAACCACGCTCGCCGAACGGCGTTGAACGCCGCGCCGCAGGCCCTCCGGGCGGCCGTCACAGATGTCGGTCGCTTGTCACTTTGACCTGTGAGAATCCCGGCATTGCATATCCATGCCTCGAGTCATCGGAAAGAATGACCGGGCGATGACCCCGGCACCCCCAGCCCCGGCCGAGGGATACGCCCCCTTCGCTCATCTCACCGCTCCCAACTCCGCCCTCTACCGGCGGAGCATCTCTCCTCTACCACGGTGACTTCGCCTGGGGCGGACTCCGAATCGCGAACGTACTCCTGAGCCATGGGCCATGGCGCCCCTGGCGATTCAGAGCCGCCGACTACCGCGCCCTGGCCGCCACTGCCGCAGAGCTGCCGCCTCTGACGGGCACGCCGGTCGCGTCCCCTTGGGACCCTGCGCTGGCGCAGGCCATGGGCGAGCTGGAGGTACGGGTCGAGGAAGAGGTGGCTTTGGCGGACCTCCTCGCGGATGTCGGCTGATCTCATGTACGGGCTCCGCGCGACGGCATTGGGCGGCCGGATGCCATCGCTACGGCTCACCGGCTCTCCCGAGCTGTCACCGGAGATACGGCCGACCGCGAGGAACGCTGCCACCCTTGCGAGACGCGTCGCTTCGCTCACTACGGCGCTCTGCGCCCGTCCGGCCTATCGGTGACCCTGGCGACATCGGGACCCACGCTCCTCATACGTGATCCACACCCTGTCCTAGGATGGTAAAGACCATCTCAGCGGCCCGACGGGCTTCCGCTCCGCTTCTCGCGGAACCACAGGACATGCCCCCACCCGCACGAGCTACTTCGTGCTGCCTAGGGGCATTTTCTTGCTGTTCCGTGAGTCCGCGGCATCGTTGGCCAACCGCACCCATCTCGAGGGACGGTTGGCGGAACTCCTGACCGAGAACTTCCTGCACAAGCACCGCCACCGGCCTCAGCCGTCGGAAGTGCGTTCTTGGGAGCGGAGCCTCCCCGCGCTGACCAACGCGCTCGTGGAAGCCGGGCTCGGTGAGGTCGAGGTGCTTGTGGAGTACGGACTGCCGCTCACCAGCAAGCGCGCGGACGTGATACTGGCCGGCGTGCATCCGGCCACCGGTGAACCGTCATACATGGTGGTCGAGCTCAAGCAGTGGAGCGAGGCCTATCCCGAGGATGACGATCCGCTGCGGTGCCGCGTTCCCGCCTATTCGGAGCCGGTCCTCAACCCGATCGAGCAGGTACGCGGCTACTGCGACTACCTGATCTCGTTCAACGGGGCGCTGGAGCGGATCCCGGAGTCGGTCACCGGGGTGGCCTACCTGCACAATGCGACCGAGTTCGGGGTGGCCGGGCTGCGCGCCGTCACGGAGGATGACCGGGGCCGGATGTTCACCGGTGACCAGCGCGGTGCCTTCCTGAGCTACCTGCGTTCCCGGCTGGCGGAGAAGCCTGGCGCCGAGGCAGCCGACGCGCTGCTGCAGGGCAAGCTCCGGCCGTCGAAGCAACTGATGGCTGTTGCCGCCGAAGAGGTCCGCAACCGGGAACAGTTCGTCCTGCTGGACGAACAGCGGCTTGCCTACGAAACGGTGATGTCGGCCGTTCGACGGGCCCGGCGGTCCAACCGCAAGCAGGTGGTCGTGGTAGCCGGAGGTCCGGGCTCCGGCAAGAGCGTGATCGCCCTGTCCCTGCTCGGCGATCTCTACCGACGTGGGATCCCCGCCCTGCACGCCACCGGTTCGCAGTCGTTCACGAAGACGATGCGCAAGATCGCAGGCGCCCGGAAGCCCGAGGTCCAGAAGCTCTTCCGCTATTTCAATAGCTTCATGGAGGCCGAGCCCAACGATCTGGACGTGCTCATCTGCGACGAAGCCCACCGTCTCCGTAAGACCTCCGCCAATCGGTACACCAGGGCTGCGCTGCGTACCGGTCGCGCACAGGTGGCAGAGCTGATGGACGCTGCGCGTGTTCCGGTGTTCCTGCTGGACCAGCACCAGGTGGTGCGCCCCGGCGAAATGGGCACAGTGGATCAGATCCGGGAGGCCGCCGCCGAACAGGGGCTGGCGTGCACGGTGCTCGAGCTGGACAGCCAGTTCCGGTGCGGCGGCAGTGACGCCTACCTGAGCTGGGTGACCAGCCTGCTCGGTTTGGAGGGCGATAGGCCTGCCGTGTGGGAGCCGGACGGCAAGGTGCAACTGCTGACCGCCGACAGCCCACAAGAACTGGAGGACTTCCTCGCCTCACGACGGGCTGAGGACTACGGCGCCCGGATGTCCGCCGGCTATTGCTGGAAATGGACGACAAAGATCACTCCGAACATGTCCGCCCTACCCGCCGACGTGACGATCGGCGATTGGGCGAGGCCGTGGAACCTTTACGGAGACCGCGCCCTCCTCGGCGCACCGCCCGCGCCGCTCTGGGCCACCGATCCTGCCGGGTTCGGGCAGGTCGGCTGTGTCTACACCGCGCAGGGCTTCGAGTACGACTGGTCGGGCGTGATCATGGGACCGGACCTGGTCTGGCGGACCGACCGCTGGGTGGTCGACCGCACCGCGTCGAAGGACCCAGCCTTCACCAAGGCCACAGCGGACGAGGACGTCGACCGCCTCGTCCGCAACACCTACAAGGTGCTGCTCACCCGGGGCATGATCGGAACGGTTATCTACTCGACGGACCCGGAGACCCGCGAGAAGCTCCGTTCCCTGATCCCTCCGGCTCTATAGAAACCGATAGCCTTCGACATGCCGCGGGCAGCTACGCGATCGCGGCATCGAGCCGCCTTCGAAAACCGCAACACGCGGATGCAGCCCACGAGATAAGATCAGCGCGCTGCACACCTTCCCGGAGGGTACGGGCTGCGGTTCATGTGCTTGCTCCCATGGGCCGTGGGTGAGGAGTGGTTGTGCCCGTCATGTGGTGACACATGACGCGAGCGTGGATGCCCGGTAGGGCGTCCCCCTACCATTCCGAACTCACTGCTTTGGAGTGGTCATGGACCCGGTCGAGTACAAGCCTGCGCGTCGTGAACGGATCCGCGAGGTCCTGAACGAGATCGCTGTCGGAGTCGTCTCCAATCTTCTGGTGACGACCTTGACGTCGGTTGCGAGCCTGCTCTTCTGACGCAGGCAGGTGGCGGGCCCGGTGAGCCCGCCACTCCACTCCCCCAGCAACCTCCCTCAGAACAGCCGCAGATCAGGTTTCTTCGAGCCAGGCGCCTTCCGGCCCCTTCGGCCACGCACTCCTCTGCTGGGCCGGGGCAGATGCGGCCTGCGCGCCTCTGCCGGCAAGTTCTCCCAAGTAGGACGCAGTCCGTGAATCTCGAGCTCGCCGACGAGCTTTTTGAGGTAGGCCCGGGTCTCCTCATCCGTGGAGTAAAGCACCGTCGCGCGGCTGGCCCGGGTCATCAGCACGTGATACGCCTGACGGACAAGCCTGGCGAATTCCTCGTCATCGACGCTGCCGGCCTTCACCTTCGGGTCGAATGAGCCGGGTTGAGCGACGCTCTTGATACCCGACTCCGGATCCTTGCGCTCCTTGCCCCGGCGGAAAACCCACTGGCCCTCGCGGCGCACCATGTCCTCGCCCATGATCACACCGCACCAGTCCCATTCGAGACCCTGCGCTGTGTACACGCAGCCGACCTGCCCGAGTCCGTTCTCGTGTACGGACCAGATCCTTGACGGGGGCACCCCGTCTTTGCAGTAACTGTCGCTGTCGGCATTCCACGGCCGGTGCCAGTCGCCTATACGAACGTCCGCCTCCAGCCGTCTCTCCGCGCCGAGCGGCTTCGTCCAAGGCCAGCAGTAGCCCGCGACCATGCGCGCGGACGCACCGGCCAGTGCTTCCGTACGGATGATCCGTTCAAGTTCCTCAGGTGTGTCCGCTACCTCGATGTGCATCAGTCCATCCGGTGTCCACCGTTCGGGCGCTTCGTCGGTCACACCGAGCATCGCGCGTACCCAACGGACGTAGGCGTCGCTGCCACCGCACCGGAACTGCTCACGGAGTCCGTATCTGACGAGCCGGGCGTCGTGTCGCGCGGCAGCCTCCTCGATCAGACCGACAGTGCCGACCTCGTTCGGTCGCACGGACTGGCCTTCGTCCAGGAAGAACACCGTCAGACGGGACGCTGCGAGAAGCTCGTCCACCTGAGGACCGGTCCCCTGGTCCTCGGGCTTCCAGAAGCGGTTGGTCGAGCGGTCGCGGAGACGATGAGCCTCGTCGCAGATCAGGACGTCCAGCGGCGGATCCGGTGGGGTGACGAAGTTGCTGAAGTAGGTGAACGTTTCCTTGAACTCCCGGTCTCCGTAGCCGACGTGCTCTTGGAGCGCGCCGTTGAAGGCCCTGCTGCCGCTCGCGTAGTTGACCGTGCGGCCCTGGGCCTCCAGTTCCTCCTTGATCTGCAGGCCGATCGCGCTCTTCCCGGTTCCGGCGCCACCGGTCACCAGGAAGATCACACGTCGCTCGTCCGGGACCAAGGTGGGGTATCGAGGGTCCGGGAGGGCCTTGGAAGCCGTCTCCATTACCTGGTCGGCGACCTCCTTCTGCCGCCCGCGCAAAGTAAATACGGTGTCGGTTCCGCGGGACCGGATCATGGCGTCGAGCAGGGGGGTATTGCGCAAGCCCATGCTCCGCAGCATCGTCTCGGCCACAGAGGCGGCGCCGTCCCCGGCGAAATGTTCCCGGAGGTCGGACAGCAGCTGTGCGCGCCGGTCGCCCGTATACACCCGGGCGTAGGAACCTGTCGGCGCGTCCACATCGAGCAGGGGACGCACGGAGTCGTCCGTAGCGTTGTGCAGATAGGCAAAGCCGCCGCAGGCGAAGTCGAGTCCCTGGAACGGGCCTCTGGCGCTCGTGAACGCCTGGTAATACTCACGCAATTGCAGAGCTGGGTGTTTCTTGCTGTCGTTCATGCCCGGTACACGCACCAGATCCGCAGTGGCCTGCTCCACCCTGGTCACGGTCGACCAGCGCTTCAGCTCGACCAGTTGCACGGACGGCCCGTTCTCCTCCGGGTGACGGCCGACCAGAACGACATCGATGAGCCGGGGATCACCCGGGCGGTCCGACTCGTCGACCGTGGCGGCGCACTCGACGATCATCTCCACATTCCCGCGTCCCGCGGCAACCAGGTCGTTCGCAAGACTCACCAGGCTCTCCGCCCACGCGGCCCGCTCCGTCTCCGAGGCGTCGGCGCCCCGGAAATGCCTCCAGCGAGCAGCGAGGTGCGGCACCATACGACGACGCGAATTCAGAGTGAGCAGATCCTGCGCCGACAACTTCAGCAGAAGCATGGACACGAGGTGGTTCCCCCAGGGCACGAGTGACTCGTGCGGGTGGGGGCATGTCCTCAGCAGGAAGCCCGTCGGGCCGCAATCGGTTCCGGTGATCTTATCTCGCTGAAAAGCGACATCGTGGCTGCCGACCAGGGCCACAGGCACCATGGCCGAATCGTGTCGTCCATGTCGTGGGCTCGGGTCAGAGCCCGGCGGCGGCTCCCCTGAGGCACCCACGCTTCATCGGCGTCGTCATGTGCAGCACAGCATTGCCTCCGCGCCGGTTTTCACACGGAGGCAATGCCTCGGCATACTCTCAGCGAACCTTTTCGACCGGCTTCAGGATCGCCACGCACTCCACGTGGTGCGTCATCGGGAACAGGTCGAACGCCCGCAGCGTCACCGGTGCGTACCCCTCCTCCGCGAAGTACTTCAGGTCCCGTGCCAGGGCCGCCGGGTCGCACGCCACGTACGCGATGCGCCGCGCGCCCAGCGTCGCCAGGTGCCGCACCGTCTCCCGACCCGCACCAGCCCGCGGCGGGTCCAGGACGATGATGTCGGCGCTGTCGATGCGGGTGCGCGGGAGGACGGACTCGACCTTGCCCTGTTCGATGCGGACGCGGTCCAGGTCGCGGAGGTTGTGGCGGGCGTCCTCGACCGCGCGCTTGCCGGATTCGATGCCGAGGACGGCGCCCTTGTCGCCGACGCGCTCGGCGAGGGAGCCGGCGAAGAGGCCGACGCCACAGTAGAGGTCGAGGGCCATGTCGCCCTTGCGCGGCATCAGGCCCTGCATGACGGCCTTGACGAGGGTGTCGGCGGCCTGGGGGTGGACCTGCCAGAAGCCGCCGGCGCCGACGCGGTAGGTGCGGTCGTCCGCGCGCTCGCGGACGAAGGCGCGGCCGTGGACGGGGTGGACCTGCTTGTCGCGCTCGCCGATGCGCATGACGGAGACCGGCTTGTCGAGCTCGACGATGGGCAGGCGGCCGCCCGGCTTGGGGGTGAGGATGACCTGGCGGTCGTGGGAGCCGGTGGCGGCGATGGCCTCGACCGAGGCGATCTGCGGCCACTCGCGCTTCTCGATGCCCAGCTCGCTGACGCCCGGCGCCGCGATCATGCAGTGGTCGATGACCTGGACCTCGTGCGAGCGGTGCTTGCGCAGGCCCGCGTGGCCCTCGGCGTCGATCGCGTACTGGACGCGGGTGCGCCAGGCCGGGACCTGGCCCGCCGGGAGCTTGTCGCCCTCGGCCGGCATCACCGTGCCGTCCCAGCCGGCCTCCTCCGGCGTCAGGCCCGCGAGGCGCATCAGCTGCTCCGCGATCACCTCACCCTTGAGGCGGCGCTGCGCGCCCGGCTTGGCGTGCTGCCAGTCGCAACCGCCGCACTTGCCCGGGCCCGAGAAGGGGCAGGGGGCCGGTACGCGGTCCTTGGAGGGTTCCAAGATCTGTACCGCGTCCGCTCGCAGGAAGCGGGACGTCGACTCGCCCTCCGTTACCCGGGCGATCACCCGCTCACCCGGCAGCGCGTGCCGTACGAACAGGACCCGGCCCGACTCCGTGCGGGCCACGCAGTGGCCGCCGTGGGCCACCGGGCCGACCTCGACCTCGTAGTCATGGCCGACCAGCGATGCTTCGGTCTCGTGCTGCATTGCGGTCGACTCCAGAAAGTAGAGGAAGGAAGTACAGAAAGAAGTGCAGAAAGGGGTGCGGGGGACCCCCTGGACAACAGCCGTCCAGTTTACGTCCCGCCGCACCCCGTCAGTGACATCGGTGCCCCGTGCCGCTACTTGCGCGTCGCCGCCTTTTCCTTCTTCTGCTCCCCCACCGGGCCCCGGCGCACCGAGCCCGGCGCGTTCCACTCGGCGCGCTTGCGGGCGCGTCGCTTGGCTGCCTCGGAGGAATCCAGCTGCCACGGCACGGAGGTGACCATCACGCCGGCGGTGAAGAGCAGCCGGCCCTTCAGGCGCAGGGCGCTCTGGTTGTGCAGCAGGTGCTCGTACCAGTGGCCGACCACGTACTCGGGGATGTAGACGCTGACCGCGTCGCGCGGGCTCTCCTTGCGCAGGCCCTTGACGTAGTCGATGACGGGCCGGGTGATCTCGCGGTAGGGCGAGTCGAGGATCTTCAGCGGGACGTCGATGCCGCGCCGCTGCCACTCGTCGCGCAGGGCCTTGGTCTCGGCCGCGTCGACGTTGATGCTCACGGCCTCCAGGGTGTCGGAGCGCATCAGCTTGGCGTAGGCCAGGGCCCGCAGCGTGGGCTTGTGGATCTTGGAGACCAGGACGATGGAGTGCACCCGGGAGGGGCGGACGGTCTCGTCGCCGGGCTCGTCGGGGGCGGCGATCTCCTCGGCGACCCGGTCGTAGTGGCGCCGGATGGCGGTCATGGTGGCGTAGAAGATCACCATGCCGACGATGGCGACCCAGGCGCCGTGGGTGAACTTCGTGACCAGCACGACGACCAGGACCAGGCCGGTGAGGAAGCCACCGAAGGTGTTGATCGCCCGGGAGCGCATCATGCGGCGGCGCTGGGCCGGGTCGGTCTCGGACCGCAGGAGGCGGTTCCAGTGCCGGACCATGCCGGTCTGGCTCAGGGTGAAGGAGACGAAGACGCCGACGATGTACAGCTGGATCAGCTTGGTGGAGTCCGCGCCGTAGATGTACGTCAGGACGGCGGCGGCGCCGGCCAGCAGCACGATGCCGTTGGAGAACGCGAGCCGGTCGCCGCGGGTGTGGAGCTGGCGCGGCAGGTAGCGGTCCTGGGCGAGGATCGAGCCGAGCAGCGGGAAGCCGTTGTACGCGGTGTTGGCCGCGAGGAACAGCACCAGCGCGGTGGCGGCCGCCAGCACGATGAAGAAGAACGAGCCGTTGCCGAAGACGGCCTCGGCGACCTGCGAGATCACCGGGTTCTGGGTGTAGCCGTCGCCGACCGGTGTGCCGTTCTTCAGCAGGTCGGTGGCCGGGTTCTCGGCCATCCGCACCTTGGTGGCCAGGGCCAGGCCGATGATGCCGCAGAACATGGTGACGGCGAGGCCGCCCATGAGGGCCAGGGTCGTCGCGGCGTTCTTGGACTTCGGCTTGCGGAAGGCGGGGACGCCGTTGCTGATCGCCTCGACGCCGGTGAGCGCGGCGCAGCCGGACGAGAACGCGCGGAGCAGCAGGAAGACGAGGGCGAAGCCCGCGAGACCCGTGTGCTCGGCGTTGATCGTGTAGTCGGCGGTGGGGGCCTTCATGGTGTCGCCCGCGATCAGGCCGCGGTAGGCACCCCAGGCGATCATCACAAAGACGCCGCCGACGAAGACATAGGTGGGGATCGCGAAGAGCTTGCCGGACTCCTTGACGCCCCGGAGGTTCATCAGGGTCAGCAGCACGATCACGGCGATGGCGCACGCGGTCTTGTGCTCGACGACGAAGGGGATGGCGGAGCCGAGGTTCTCGATGCCGGAGGCGATGGAGACCGCGACGGTCAGGACGTAGTCGACGAGCAGGGCGCTGGCGACGGTCAGGCCCGCCTTGGGGCCGAGGTTGACGTTGGCGACCTCGTAGTCGCCGCCGCCGCTCGGATAGGCGTGGACGTTCTGGCGGTACGAGGCGACCACCGTGAACATCAGCACGACGACCGCCACCGCGATCCATGGGCTGAAGTGGTAGGCGGACACGCCCGCCACGGACAGCACGAGGAGCACTTCGCCCGGCGCGTACGCCACGGAGGAGAGCGGGTCGGAGGCGAAGACGGGGAGGGCGATGCGCTTGGAGAGAAGGGTTTCTCCCAGCTTGTTGCTGTGCAACGCCCGGCCGATGAGGATCCGTTTCGGCAGGTCGGTCAGTTTGGACACGCAGAGGATCGTAAGGGTTCCGTATGGGTATCGCCCACCCGCTACCCACCGGGAGTCGATCCTGCGTACGCTACGCGATCACTCCCGGTGGGTAAAGGGCTGTTCAAATGCCGGCTACGGTCGCAGCCTCACCGGCAGCGCGCGGTGGCCGTTGGAGATGAAGGACTCCACCGGGCTGAGCTCCTCCGGAGCCACCGCCGGCGACATCTCGGGGAAGCGGGCGAAGAGCGCGGGCAGCGCGACGGCCGCCTCCAGCCGGGCCAGCGGGGCGCCGAGGCAGAAGTGCACTCCGTGACCGAAGGAGAGGTGCTCCTTGGTGGCACGCATCACATCGAAACGATCGCCGTCGTCGCCGTAGAGGCCGGGATCGCGGCCCGCGGCGGCGTAGGCGGCGACGATGGCATCGCCCTTGCGCAGCACCACTCCCCTGCCCACTCCCCCGTCCCCTCCCCCATCCGCTACCCCGTCCAGCTCGATGTCCTCCACCGCGTAGCGCAGCGGGAGGTTGGCGACGGGTGCCTGGACGCGCAGGGTCTCCTCGATCACGTCGTCCCAGCCGGCCTTGCCGTCACGGACGAGGGCGAGCTGCTCGGGGTGGGTGAGCAGGGCGTGGATGGCGTTGTCGAGGAGGTTGACGGTGGTCTCGTGGCCCGCGCCGATCATCAGCAGGAGGGTGTCGACGAGCTCCTGCTCGCCCAGTCTGCCGTCCTCCTCGTCGCGGGCGGAGATCAGCACGCTGGTCATGTCGTCGCCGGGGGTCTCCCGTTTGAGGGCGACGAGGGCGCGCAGCAGGGCGTAGAGCTCGCTGTAGGTGGCGGTCACCTCCTCGGGGTCGGCCGAGGTGTGGAAGATCGAGTCGACGCAGCGGCGCAGGCCCTCCCGCATGGTCTCGTCCTCGACGCCGAAGAGCTCGCAGATGACCTGGATGGGGATGGGGTAGGCGTACTCCTCGCGCAGGTCGACGACCGCACCGGGCGGGGTGGCGTCGAGGCGGTCCAGGAGGTCGGCAGCCATCCGCTCGATCCGTGGGCGCAGGGCGGCGGTGCGGCGGGCGGTGAACGCCTTGGCGACGAGGGTGCGCAGCCGCTTGTGGTCACTTCCGTAGGCGGTGAACATATTGGTCACCGCGACCCAGGTGTAGAGCGGCCACTCCGGGGAGATCTCGCCGTTGATCCAGGCGGGCCAGTGCCGGTGCGGGTCCTTGGAGACCCTCGGGTCGGTCAGCAGCCGCTTGAGCAGCGGCTGGCTGGTCACTGCCCACGCCACCACGCCCCCAGGGAGCTCCACGGGGACCGCTTCCCCGAGGGCCCGGAGACGGGCGGCTTCGCCATGGATGTCACGGCCGGCGGGATCGATGACGACGGGGCATGCGGGGCGGTCCATCGGCGGTCTCCAGAGGTCTCGGCCGGGGTCGGCGTGGACGGCTGAGGGTGGGGGGCCATACCGGGGTGTACGGGCGGGGGCGCCGGCACGGGGACGGGCAACGGGGGGAAGCGCACCGGCAGCGCGGTGAGCGCGCGGTGGAACGGGCCGGGCCGCCAGACGAGCCGGTCGGCGGGCACGGCCAGCTCCAGGTCCGGGAGCCGGTCCAGCAGCCGCTCGACGGCGGCGGCCGCGATGAGCCGGGCGGGGTCCTTGGCGGGGCAGTGGTGGGGGCCCGCGCTCCAGGCGAGGTGGGCACGGTTCCCGGCGCGGCTGCCGGCCGGGTGGCCGGTGCGCAGGGCGGGGTCGGTGTTGGCGGCGGCGAAGCTGACCACCACGGGCTCGCCCGCGCGCAGCGGGACGCCGCCGAGGCTCTCGTCGGCCAGGGGGTAGTGGACTGCGTAGTTGGCCATGGGCGGGTCGAGCCAGAGGACCTCGTCGAGGGCGTCGTCGACGGGCAGGCTGCCCCCGGCGAGGTCGCCGGCGAAGCGGTCGTCGGAGAGCAGCAGCCGCAGCGCGTTGGCGATCAGGTTCTGCTGGGGCTCGGTGCCCGCGCCGATCAGGACGACGAGCTGATGGAGCATCTCCTCGTCGCTGAGCTGGGCGGGGTGGGCCATCAGCCAGGAGATCACGTCCGCGCCGGGCTGCCGGCGCTTGAGGGCGATGAGCTCCAGGAGGCTGCTGGTGATCAGGGCGTCGGCGCGCTCGGCCTCGACGCCGTCGAAGATGCCGGAGAAGCCCTCGACGAGCCGGTCGCCCAGCTCGGGCGGGCAGCCGAAGAGCTGCTGGAAGACCAGCAGTGGAAGGGTCTTGGCGTAGCTGCCGAGCAGGTCGGCCTCGCCGAGCGCGGTGAAGCGGTCGATGAGGCTGTCGGCGCTGCGCTCGACGTAGCCGCGCAGGGCGTTGGGGTCGATCCGGGCGAGGCTGTCGTCGACGGCCTGGCGGTAGCGGCGGTGGTGGTCGCCGTCGGAGAACAGGCAGTTGGGCCGGTAGGCCATCATCGGCACCACCGGGTTGTCCGCCTCGATACGGCCGTCGGCGAGGGCGCGCCAGTGGCGGGCGTCCTTGACGAACCGGTCGGGGCTGCGCAGGACCTCCAGCGCGGCGCGGTAGTCGGTGACGAGGGTGGCCCTGACCCGGGGGGAGAGCTCCACGGGCGCGGCGGGCCCGTACTGCCGCAGCCGCTGGTAGACGGCGTGCGGGTCGGCGGCGAAGTCGCGTCCGTAGAGCGGGGTGTAGGCGGAGGGCGGCGAGGGGTGGGGCGTGGGCGGCGCCTGGTGCGCGGGGCACCCGGGGGGTGGTGCGTCCGGGCGGAAGGTCACACGTGCTCCTGGGCGATGCGGGCGCTGAGGTATTCCACGAGGGTGATCAGGGCGCGGGTCGACGAGACCCGGTCACGGGCGTCACAGGTGATCAGCGGGGTCTCCGGGAGGAGGTCCAGGGCCTCGCGGATCTCCTCGTCGGGGTACGAAGGGGCGCCGTCGAAGTGGTTGACGGCGACCGCGTACGGCAGCCCGAGCTCCTCCAGCAGCCCCATGACCTCGAAGGACTGGTCCAGCCGCCGGGTGTCGGCGAGGACGAGCGCGCCGAGCGCGCCATGGGTCATGTCCTGCCAGAGCCGGGTGAAGCGCTGCTGGCCGGGCGCGCCGAAGAGATAGAGGACGAGGCTCTCGCTGAGGGTGAGCCGGCCGAAGTCCATGGCGACGGTCGTGGTGGTCTTGCCGTCGATGCCGGCCAGGTCGTCGACGAGCGCGCCGGCCTGGGTCATGGTCTCCTCCGTGCGCAGCGGCCGGATCTCCGACAGCGAGCCGACGAAGGTGGTCTTGCCGACCGCGAAGTGCCCCACGACGAGGATCTTCGCCGCGGTCCGGACGGTACGGGGCAGGTAGACGGCTCCGTCAGAGGCGAGCGCGGAGTCCATCGAGCACCTCCTGGAGGATCTGGGCCTCGGGCAGCTCTGCCGAGGGGATGGGGGCCCGGGTGGAGAGGTGGCCGCTGTCGACGAGATCGCCGAGCAGCACCTTGACGACGCTGACGGGCAGCATCAGATGGCCGGCGATCTCGGCGACGGACAGGGCGCCGCCGAGACAGAGCTCCATGAGGGCGTGCTTCTCCGGACTGAGGCCGCCGAGCGGCCGGTCCTCATGCGCCATCACCAGGGTGACGAGGTCAAAGGTGTTGCGCGTGGGATGGGAGCGGCCCTCGGTGACGACATAAGGGCGGACCAGCCCTTTGTCGCGGCGCGGCGCCGGCGGGGTCATGCCTGGCTGCCCGGGCCGCCCTGCCAGGCGCCCGTGCCCTGCCGGGGCGGGCTCACCAGTTCCTTGCCGAGCCGGTCGACGGTCTTCTGCATGCGGTAGGTGACGGCTTCCATGTCGACGTTCTCGCTCGCCGAGACGGCGAGGTAGGCACCGGGGCCGGCGGCGATGAGGAAGACATAGCCGTGGGCGAACTCGATGAGCGTCTGCCGCCAGGGGCTGTCCTGGTTCCGCGGGTGGGTGCAGAACTCGGTGGTGGAGCGGCTGATGGACTGCAGCCCCGAGAGGGCGGCCGCCTGGCGCTCGGCCTCGTCGCGGTCGATGCCCTGGGAGTGGGCGCGCAGCATGCCGTCGGCGGAGAGCAGGATCGCGTGCCGGGCCTCCGGCATCTTGACGACCTCGTCCAGCATCCAGCCCAGCTCTTTGTTCATGTGGTCGTTCACGCGTGCGGGTTCCCTTCGTCTTCTACGGGCGTGGGGGCGTGGGCGTCGGCCTGCGGGCCGGGAACGGGGCCGGCCCCGCTCCCGGTTCCTGTTCCGCTGCCGGGGGCGCCGGGCAGTGGCGGGAAGTGGTGTTCACCGGTGCGGCCGGTGCGGGTGCCGCGGGCGAACGCGCCCATGCGCCGGGCGGTCTCCTCCGCCGAGCGCTCCGGGGGGAGGTCGGTGGGCGGCATCGGCGCGGCCGGCCGGGAGTGGCGCTGCTGTCCGGGCGCGGGCTGCCTGCGGCGGCGCTTGGGCAGCCCGCCGGCGGTGGAGCCGGTGATGTGCGGGGTGCCGGCGGGGTGCGGGGTGCCGGTGCTGTGTGCGGTGCCGGGGGTGTGCGGGGCACCGGCGCCGAGGGCATCGTCGGCGCTGCTCGTGGTGCCGCTGGTGTGCGAGGTACCGGTGTCGGGCACGTTGCCGGCGTCGTGCGGGGCGCCGACGTTGTGAGAGGTGCCAGCGTTGTGAGAGGTGCCAGCGTTGTGAGCGGTACCGGCGTTGTAAGAGGTGCCGGTGCCGGGCGGGTCCGGCGTGGTGTGCGGGGTGGTGTGCGGGGCGGAGTGCGAGGTCGGGTGCGGGGTGCCGGTGCTCTCGGCGGGCCGGTTCGCGCCGGCGCCGTACGCGGGCGGCTCCTGCGGTGCGTGGGTGCGCTCCGGGTGGCGGGTGCGCGGCCGGGAGGGGCCGCGCGGGGCGGGCACGGTCGGGGTGTGCCGCGCCTCCTCGTCCCGTCCGCGCTCCCGCAGGGGTGTCGTGCCGGGCCCGTCCAGCTCCAGCTGGGTGAGCAGCGCGGAGGGCAGGAACAGGACGGCGCGGACACCGCCGTACGGGGAGCGGGTGTCGACCGAGACGCTGAAGCCGTAGCGCGCGGCGAGCACGCCGATCACGGGGAAGCCGAACTGCGGGGGGTCGCCGAGGCGGGAGACGTCCACCGCCCGCCGGCCCGAGAGCATGGCGACGGCTTCCTGGATCTCACGGCCGTCCATGCCCACGCCCGCGTCGTCGATGACGACGCACGCGCCGTTGTGCACCGGCTGGAGGCTGACCTCGACGATGGTGTTGGGCTGGGAGTGCCGGGCGGCGTTGTCGAGGAGCTCGGCCACGGCGAGGACGACGGGTTCGACGACCCGGCTGACGACCGCGAGCTCGTTCTGGCCGCCGTGCACCCGGACGCGGCGGTAGTCGCGGATCCGGGAGGTGGCGCCCCGGACCACATCGGTCAGCGGGGAGGCGACGCGCTGCCGGCCGGGCCAGGAGCCGCAGAGCACGGCGATGGCCTGCGCGCGCCGGCCGAACTGGGCGTTGGCGTGGTCGATCTCCAGCAGATCGCGCAGGACGTCGGGGTTGTCGTGCCGCTCCTGCATCTCCGAGATGGCCAGCTGCTGCTCGTGCGCCAGCCCCTGGAGGGCGCGCATGGAAGCCTTGAGCGCGGCCTTCGCGGACTGGTCCGCCCGGCTCTGCGCCTTTTCCACGGCCTGGGCGAAGAGGTCCATCACATCCTGGAGGCGCTGCGCGAAGAGGGTGCCGGCGAGCCGCGCGTCGAGCGGCCCGGGCAGCGGCACCTCCTGGCTGACGGCGTCCGCGACGGCGGGCAGCCGGACACCGACCAGATGCCCCATCTCCTCGTCACGTGCCTGGACGCTCTCCTCCAGCTGGGCGACGCGCCTGCGAAGTCCGGCGGTGATCGAGCGCTGACGGGTCAGCAGAACCGCCACGGCGGCCACCGCGACGACCAGACACCAGATCACCACCTGGGATATGTGATCAGACATCAATTCCTCTTGGACGAAGGGGGCTTGCGGTCGGAGGGACAGGTCGGCACCCTGACGTCCCGTCCAGAAGCGGAATACGCGGATCATCCTAACCGCGTACATGACCGTGCGTCCGATCTCCGTCACGAGTCCCGAACATGCTTGCGCACGCCTTTCGTCCCTTCAAGGGGATGGGGTTCACGTCACCCCGGTTCGGAGGCCCCGGGAGGGGTACGGAACCCCCGCCGAGCCCGCCCCGGGGTGGGGCGTCGCGGGGCCCCGGCGCCCGCGACGGTCCCGGTCGGAGGCCCGGCCACGGGCTTGGCCGGAGGCCCGGTCGAAGGCTTGATCGAAGGCTCGGTCGGAGGTCCTGGCGCCCGGTCGTCCGGGGGGTGCGGATACGGTGGTGGCATGCGCCCGGTGCGGACAAAACTCCCATCGAGCACATCGCGTCGTACCCTCGGGCCCCCGCCCGTGGGGCCGTGAGTCGAGGAAGAAAGTTGTGAGCAGGGTGTTGGTGCAGGTCAGCGCGGTAGTCCGGAGCTTGGGGCAGGCGTAATGCACATCGTGATCATGGGGTGCGGGCGAGTGGGCTCGGCCCTCGCGCAGACCCTTGAGCAGCAGGGCCACACGGTCGCCGTGATCGACCAGGACCCGACGGCCTTCCGCCGTCTGGGCTCCGGGTTCGGCGGGCGCCGGGTGACCGGCGTCGGCTTCGACCAGGACACGCTGCGTGAGGCGGGCATCGAGGAGGCCGGCGCCTTCGCCGCCGTGAGCAGCGGCGACAACTCCAACATCATCGCGGCCCGGGTGGCCCGCGAGATGTTCGGCGTCGAGAACGTGGCGGCCCGTATCTACGACCCCCGCCGTGCCGAGGTCTACCAGCGGCTCGGCATCCCGACCGTGGCCACCGTGCGGTGGACCGCCGACCAGATGCTGCGGCGACTGCTGCCGTCGGGCGCGGAGCCGCTGTGGCGCGACCCCAGCGGCGGTGTGCAGCTCGCCGAGGTCCCCATCGCCGAGGCGTGGGTCGGCCACAAGGTGAGCGCCCTCCAGGAGGAGACCGGGGTGCGCGTGGCGTTCCTCACCCGACTGGGCGAGGCGATGCTGCCCACGTCCTCCACGGTGCTTCAGGAGGGCGATCTGGTGCACGTGATGATGCGCACCGACGAGCTCGAGAAGGTCGAGGCGGCTTTCTCCCAGGGGCCTGAGGAGGGTCACCGGTGAGCGACGCACACGCGGCCGCTCAGCCGCAGACGGAGTACGACGCGCGCGTTCGCCGCGTGGGCGGAGAAGCGAACGGAGCAATGCTGTGAGGGTCGCTATCGCGGGTGCCGGGGCCGTCGGCCGTTCCATCGCGGGCGAGCTGCTGGAGAACGGGCACGAGGTCCTGCTGATCGACAAGGCCCCCTCGGCCATCTCGGTGGAGCGGGTGCCGCTGGCGGAGTGGCTGCTGGCCGACGCCTGCGAGATCACCTCGCTCGACGAGGCGGCGCTCCAGCGCTGCAACGTGGTCATCGCCGCGACCGGTGACGACAAGGTCAACCTGGTCGTCTCGCTGCTCGCCAAGACCGAGTACGGGGTGCCCCGGGTCGTGGCCCGGGTGAACAACCCCAAGAACGAGTGGCTCTTCAACGAGGCCTGGGGCGTGGACGTCGCCGTCTCCACCCCGCGTCTGATGTCGGCGCTGGTCGAGGAGGCCGTGAGCGTCGGCGACCTGGTGCGGCTGCTGCGCTTCAGCCAGGGCGACGCCAACCTCGTCGAGCTCACCCTGCCGCCGGAGTCGGCGCTGGCCGGCATCCGTGTCGGCGACGTGGACTGGCCGGAGGACACCTCGCTGGTCACCATCATCCGTGGCAACCGCGTGCTCACCCCCAACCGGGAGGACGCGCTGGAGGCCGGCGACGAGCTGCTGTTCGTGGCCGCCCCGGCTCGTGAGGAGCAGCTGGAGGACCTGCTGTCGGCGCGCCGCGAGGCCACTGCCGACTGAGTCCGGTCCGTACGGACCCACCACGTACGCCGAGGGCCGCCCGGGAATCGGGCGGGCCGCGAGTGGTTCACGCAGGCGCTCGGCCGGGGTTTCCCAGCCGAGCGTTTTGCGTGGGCAGCCGTCGAGTTCGGCGGCGACGGCCGCCATACGCCGCCTGAGAGGCCCTGACCCGGCTGCAACGCGATGGGCTGGTCTCTGCGCTCCCCCGCTCGGGATACCGGATCCTGCCCGTGACCTTGAAGGGGACGCGCGATCCGTGCGCCTTCCGCCGGCTTCTGGAGACGGAGACCGCCGCCCTCGCGGCAGAGCGCGGCTGCCCGCAGGACGATCTCGCCCGTATGGAAGAACTCCTCGGCCAGCCGGTCGATCGCCGAGGCCGGCATCACCATCTCGCGATGATCGGGGTACGGGCCGTACTCGCCGATCGGCGGGTACGGCCCTATGAACTACCCCTCCAGACCGGTCCCTCCAGATCGGTCAGTTGCGCTGGCGTCGCGCCATACGGCCTATCGGTCCGGACCGTGGCCGCTCCGGCCGGCTTCGCGGTGGCCGCTCAGCGAGCGCTGCCGAGATTGCGGTCGTCTGCGGCGCCTTCGAGCATGAGAGTGGTCTCCTCGATCCGGCGAAAGCGCCCGTCGGGCGCGAACTCCCCGAAGAGGTAGACCTCCATGCGAACGGTGGCTCCGTCGTTCTTGGTGACGTTCACCGTGTGCCGGTCGGCGTACCGGTCGCCGTCCACGAGCTCGTCGTGCACCTGGACCGAGCCGCTCGCCACGACCTGGCGCAGGTGGGCGATGTGCGCCAGGAACTCCTGCCGGTCGTCCCACCGGCCGTCGGTGCGCTGACGGTAGTCAGGGGCGAAGTGGCGGTCGGCCGCCGCATCCAGATCGAGTCCCGGGGTGAAGAGCAGATCGGTGAGGGCCGTGCTGATGTCGGTGCGAGACATAGGTCTTCCTCCTGTTTGCCGTGACCGTCGACGTGGTGCGCCGAACGAATAATGCGTGCCTGAAGCACGCATCAACAGTAGCGCATAAAGCGTGCTCCGCGCACGCTAATCTGGGGGCGTGACAAACGGGACCGGAAATGAGATCGCCGACGCGCTGGGACTGCTCCTCCGACGGAGCACGCGCGACCACCTCTACGCACAGCTGACCGAGGGCCTGGGAGAGACGGTCGACGCCTCCACCTACCCCGTGCTCAGCGGTCTGGCTCGAACCGGCTCCTGCAGCGCCGCCGACCTCGGGCGCGAGATCGGACTCGACCGCACCACCGTCACCCGGCGGGCCGACCGGCTGCAGCAGGCCGGCCTGCTGCGGCGCGAACCGGACCCCGCGGACGGCCGTGCGACCCTGCTCGCCCTCACCGACGAGGGCCGCGACGCAGTGCGCACCACCAGGGAACGGCTGGCCTCCCGCATCGAGGACTCGCTCCACTCCTGGCCTCGCGAGGATGCCCGCACCTTCGCCCGCTGGCTGCGGCGGTTCGCCGACGAGGGCCCCTTCACCCCCGGCAACACGCGGAACGACTGATCAACAAGCTGAAGGCCCGGAAAGGCAACGCCACCCAATAGCCCCGGCCTTGACAGCCGGACGCAGGAAGCGCCGGCCCATCGCACTGATGGGCCGGCGCTGTCCGGTAGGTGGGCTCACCCAGCGCGCTCAGCGGCACAGGGCGCGCAGGGCGGTGAGGCAGTCCGCGGCCCGGCGCTGCGGGTCGGTGTCGGTGCCGGCCCAGGCGATCCGGGCGTCCGGTCGGATCAGAACGGCGGTGACGTCCCGCCAGACCGGATCCGTTGCTTCGGTGTTGACGGTGACCGTCCGCTGTTCCAGACCGCGTGCGGAACACGGAGTCCGCATCCCGTCGAGGTCCAGCAGCAGCGGCCGGCCGTGGTGCATCAACGCGTGGGCGGTGGACCCGTCGACCGCGTCCAGGGCGAGGCCGGCCAGGCGCGTGCCGTTCAGCGGGTGTGCGCCGGGTGCGGTGCCGACGGGGAGCGGGTCGTCGAAGCCGGCGATCCGGCGGGCCCACTGGCGGTTGGTCCGCGGTTCGGCCAGCGCGGCGGACCAGACCTCGCGCAGCGCGATCTGCTCCGGGCTCGCCGCGGCGAACAGGGCGAGCTGCGCGCGGGTGTTGTCGATGACGGCGCGGGCGGCCGGCCGGCGCTCCGTGTCGTAGCTGTCGAGCAGTCCGTCGGGCGCCCGGCCCTGGAGGGCGGCGGCCAGCTTCCAGCCCAGGTTGGTGGCGTCCTGGATGCCGAGGTTCATGCCCTGCCCACCGGCCGGGAAGAACATGTGCGCCGCGTCCCCGGCCACCAGCACCCGTCCGGCCCGGTACCGCGCGGCCTGGCGGGTGGCGTTGCCGTAGCGCGACAGCCACCGGGGGTCGCGGATGCCCAGGTCCCGTCCCAGTAGCGTACGGGTCTGCTCGCGCACCTCCTCCAGGGTCAGCGGTTCGTCGACGCCGTGGCGCATGGTCGCCGTGGAGAGGCCCGCCAGCCGGTGGACGCCGTCGCCGATCGGGGCCGCCAGGAACGAACCGGCCGGCCCGGTGGCGCCGAGCGGAGCGGTGGGCGGATCGTCGAGTTCGACGTCGGCGAGCCACCCGGTCAGGGTGGTGTCCTGACCGGGGAAGTCGATGCCGGCCGCCCGGCGCACCGCGCTGCGGGTGCCGTCGCAGCCCACCACCCAGCGGGCCCGCACGGTCCGGTGGGTGCCGCCGGCCCGGATCACCGCCTCGACGGCGTCCGGGTCCTGGGTGAGCGAGACGACCTCCTCCCCGCGCAGCACCCGGGCGCCCACGGCGACCGCGTGCTCCTCCAGGAGCTGTTCGGTGACGGACTGACCCAGCGCCAGCATGAACGGGTGCACCGCGCCGATCGTGGAGAAGTCCAGCCGGGTGGTCGCCGCCCCGAAGTGGCCGGTCGGCACCGGGGTGCCGCGTTCGATGAACCGCTCCGCGAGTCCGCGGGTGGCGAAGGTGTCCAGCGTGCCGGCCTGCATGCCGACCGCGCGCGACCGTCCGTCCGGCGCCGCCCGGCGTTCCACGACGGTCACCTCCACCCCGTGCAGACGCAACTCCGCGGCCAGCCAGAGCCCCACCGGGCCGGCCCCGGCGATGAGCACGTCGATCATGACAACCACAACCTCTCACTCTTGTCCGCTGGACAAGAGTGAGCATGCCCTAGGATTGTCCATTGGACAACAGGGTTGGGAAACAGAGGTTGGGCAGCAGGGATGCCAAAGCCGACCGGGAAGGCGCAACGGATGGGTACGACACGGGGCGAGATCGTCGCCGCCACGCTGGCGGTCCTCGACGAGCACGGACTGGACGGCGTGACCATGCGCGCCGTCGCGGCCAGGCTCGGCGTGCAGCACAACACTGTCCGCTGGCACGCCTCCAGCAAGGGCCGCCTGCTCGAACTGGCTTCCGACGAACTCCTCGCGCACTGTCTCGACGAGCCACTGCCCGAGGCGTTCCCCGACCGCCTCAAGGAACTGAGCCGCCGCTGCCGCACGGCACTGCTCTCCCACCGCGACGCCGCCAGAATGGTCGCGGGCGTCTTCGCCGCCGAGCCCCGCACGCTGCGCTACGCCGACACCGTGGTCGCCACCCTGCTGGCGGCCGGCCACTCGCCGCGTACGGCCGCGTGGACCCACTGGACGATCTTCTACCTGACCCTGGGCCTCACCCAGGAACAGCAGGCCGCCCAGGAGAGCGCACCGGCCCTCCTCCCGGAGCAGGCCCCGGCCGACAGCTACCCGGCCCTGGCCGAGGTCCTGCCGTACGTCGGCCCCGACAGCTTCGACCAGCGATTCGAATTCGCCCTCGACCTGATCATCGCCGGCCTTCCCCGGGCCGAGGGACCGGCCGACCAGCGCCACTGAGCGCGCTGAGCGCTCCGCTGGAAGTCCGTGACTTCGGGGCGCTACCGAACCGCACCGGACTTCAGCGGGCCGTCGCCTCCGCCTCGCGCTCGCGCTCCGCGCGCTCGGCCGCCTCCATCTCCGCGAAGACGTCGATCGGCGGCGGGGCCTTGGAGAGGAAGATCCAGGTCAGATAGACCGACAGCAGCATCGGCGGGATGCCCAGGGCCACCTTCACCCAGCCCAGCTGGGTGACGTCACCCCACCAGTAGAGGGGGAAGAGGATCGCCGACTTGGCGAGCAGGATCAGCCCCCAGGCCCAGCTGGCCTTGGTGTAGGCGACCTTCCGGCCGGGGTTGCGGGTGCGCCAGGAGAGGTTCTCCTTGAACACCGGGCCCAGGATCAGGCCCATCAGCGGATAGCCGGCCACGGCCGAGACGATGTATCCCACCGCCAGGCCCAGGGTGTAGAGCATGCCCGGCAGATAGAAGTTCTTGGCGTCGCCGGACATCATCGCGAAGACCGCGCCGAAGGCCACGCCGAAGACACCGCTGAAGGCGTGCTTGAGGGTGTCCTTGCGGACCAGGCGGGCGATGCCCAGGAGGAGCGAGAGGCCCAGCGCGGCGATGGCCGCGACGTGGATGTCGCGCTTGACCGTGTAGATCGCGACGAAGACCAGACCGGGGACGGTGGTCTCCACCATGCCTCGCACGCCGCCGAAGGCCTCGAAGAGGGCGGCCTCGGTGGCCGCCCTGGAGTCCGCGCCCTGCGCGTCCGGCGTCGTTTCCTGCTGATCCGTCGGCTTGTCGAAGGACGGCAACGGCTACTCCTGTCCGAGCGGTCGGAGTTCGTATCGGGGATTGAACAGCACCCTCCGGCCACGGCTCATCGAGATCCGGCCGGAAGCGATCAGCTTACGGCCGGGCTCTATGCCCGCGATGGAACGACGGCCCAGCCAGACCACGTCCAGCGCGGCCGAGCCGTCGAACAGCTCCGCCTCCAGCGCGGGCACCCCGGCACGGGGCCGGAGGGTGACCGTCCGCAGCGTGCCGGTGACCTTGACGATGTCACGGTCGTCGCAGTCGCAGATTCGGGTGCAGCCCGTGGCCTCCGTGTCCTGCTGAAGCTCGGCGTGGTGGAGCTCCTCCTGGGAGGACGACAGCCGGTCGAGCATCCGGCGGAAACGGCCGGTCGGCTTCTCGGAACGGGGTACGGCACTCATGTCCCCAGCGTACCGGGGGCCCACGCGGACGGGATCAGTCCCGACGCTCCCGGCGCGGTCCCCCTCGTACCTCGCTCACACCTCGAACCGGTACCCCATCCCCGGCTCCGTGATGAAGTGCTTGGGGTGCGAGGGGTCGAGCTCCAGCTTGCGGCGGAGCTGGGCCATGTATACCCGCAGGTAGTTCGTCTCCGTCCCGTACGACGGCCCCCAGACCTCCTGGAGCAGCTGCTTCTGGCTGACGAGACGACCCGTATTGCGTACCAGCACCTCCAGCAGGTGCCACTCCGTCGGCGTGAGGCGTACGTCCTTGCCGCCGCGGTTGACCTTCTTCGCCGCGAGGTCGACCGTGAAGCCCTCGGTCTCGACGATCGCGTCGTCGCCCGCCGCCGACACGCCCGTCGGCTCGGCCCGCCGCACGGCGGCCCGCAGCCGGGCCAGCAGCTCGTCCATGCCGAACGGCTTGGTGACGTAGTCGTCGGCGCCCGCGTCGAGCGCCTCGACCTTCTCGTCGGAGGTCTGGCGGGCGGAGAGCACCAGGATCGGCACCCGGGTCCAGCCTCGCAGGCCCTTGATCACCTCGACGCCGTCCATGTCGGGCAGGCCGAGGTCGAGGATGACCACGTCGGGGTGGCGCGCGGCGGCGAGCTGGAGTGCGGTGGCGCCATCGGGCGCGGCGTCGACCTCGTACTTCCGCGCCTTGAGGTTGATCACGAGCGCGCGCACGATCTGCGGCTCGTCATCCACCACGAGCACCCGGTTCATGCTGAACCACCTCTGCTGTTCATGCGGGCACCGCCACGGGGGCCCGGGATTCCGTCGGGGTTGCTACGGGGGCCGTGCCCCGGCCCGGGCCTCACGAGGTGGCCTGGGCCGGGAGGTCCGGCCGTACGGGCGGCCGGCCGGCGGCCGCCCGCAGGGTCAGGACCATGGTCATCCCGCCGCCGGGGGTGTCCTCGGCGGCCAGCGTGCCGGCCATGGCCTCGGCGAAGCCGCGGGCGACCGCGAGACCGAGGCCGACGCCGGCGCCGCGCGGCGCGTCGCCGTAACGCTGGAAGGGCTCGAAGATACGGTCCTTGGCGCTGTCCGGGACGCCGGGCCCCTGGTCGGCGACCCGCACCTCGACCCGGTCCCCCAGGGCGCTGGCGGACACCAGGACCCGGGAGCCGTCGGGGCTGTACTTGACCGCGTTCTCCACGATGTTCGCCACGGCCCGCTCCAGCAGGCCGGGGTCGACGGCCACCATCGGCAGCGTCTCGGGGATGTCGAGGACGACGCTGCCCTCGGGGACGCCGCCCAGCGCCATCGGGACCACCTCGTCGAGGTCGATCTCCCTGATCAGCGGGGTGACGGTGCCGGTCTGGAGGCGGGACATGTCGAGGAGGTTGCCGACGAGGTGGTCGAGCCGGTCCGCGCCGTCCTCGATGCCGGCCAGCAGCTCGGCCTCGTCCTCCTCCGACCAGGCGACGTCGTCGGAGCGCAGCGAGGTGACGGAGGCCTTGATGCCGGCCAGCGGGGTCCGCAGGTCGTGGCTGACGGCGGCCAGCAGGGCCGTGCGGATGCGGTTGCCCTCGGCGAGCGTGCGGGCCTCCTCCGCCCGGTCCACCAGCCGCTGCCGGTCCAGGACGACCGCGGCCTGCGCGGCGAAGGCGGCCAGCACCCGGCGGTCCTCGGCGGGCAGCACCCGGCCGGAGAGCGCGAGGGCCATGTTGTCGCCGACGGGCATGTCGACGTCCGCGTCCTCGGGACGCAGCAGGGGCTTGCCGCTGTTGGTGACGACGCTGCTCGCGCACGTCCAGGGGTCGACCTCGCTGGCGCGCTCCAGCAGTGCCACCGACTCCATGGCGAAGGTCTCGCGGACCCGCTCCAGCAGGGCCTCCAGGCTCGTCTCGCCGCGCAGGACGCTGCCGGCGAGGAAGGAGAGGATCTCCGACTCGGCGCGCAGCCGCGCGGCCTGGTGGGTGCGGCGCGCGGCGACGTCGACGACGGACGCCACGGAGATCGCCACGAAGACGAAGATCGTGATCGCGACGATGTTCTTGCTGTCCGTGATCGTCCACTGGTGGACGGGCTCGACGAAGTAGTAGTTGAGCAGCAGCGAGCCGAAGGCCGCCGACGCCAGCGCCGGGAACGCGCCGCCGAGCAGGGCCGCGCCGACCGTCGTGCACAGGAACAGCAGCATGTCGTTGGCGAGCCCGAGGTCCGGGACCATCCGTGTCAGCAGCAGGCTGAGCAGCGCCGGGCCGGCCACGCCGACCAGCCAGCCGGCCGCGATCCGCCCCCGGCCGAGCCGGGCGCCGCGGGCCACGGGCAGGCCGCGGCCCTTGGCGACCTCGTCGTGGGTGACGATGTGGACGTCGAGGTCGGGGCCGGAGTCGCGGGCGACGGTCGCGCCCACGCCGGGCCCGAAGATGTACTGCCAGGTCTTGCGGCGGCTGGAACCGAGCACGATCTGGGTGGCGTTCACCCCGCGCGCGAACTCCAGCAGCGAGGCCGGGACGTCGTCCCCTATGACGTGGTGGAAGGTGCCGCCCAGGTCCTCGACCAGGGTGCGCTGGACGGCCAGCTCCTTCGGCGAGGCGGAGGTCAGCCCGTCGCTGCGGGCGATGTACACCGCGAGGATCTCGCTGCCGGAGCCCTTGGCGGCCATGCGGGAGGCGCGGCGGATGAGCGTACGGCCCTCGGGGCCGCCGGTGAGGCCGACGACGATGCGCTCGCGGGCGTGCCAGATGGTCGAGACGTCGTGCTCGGTGCGGTACTGCCGCAGGTACTCGTCGACCCGGTCGGCCGTCCACAGCAGGGCCAGCTCGCGCAGGGCGGTCAGGTTGCCGGGGCGGAAGTAGTTGGAGAGGGCCGCGTCGACCTTGTCGGGCTTGTAGATGTTGCCGTGTGCCATGCGGCGGCGCAGGGCCTGCGGCGACATGTCGACCAGCTCGATCTGGCCCGCGCGGCGCACGACCTCGTCGGGGACGGTCTCGCGCTGGCGGACGCCGGTTATCGACTCGACCACGTCGCCCAGCGACTCCAGGTGCTGGATGTTGACGGTGGAGATCACGTCGATGCCGGCCTGGAGCAGCTCCTCGACGTCCTGCCAGCGCTTGGTGTTGCGGGAGCCGGGGACGTTGGTGTGGGCGAGCTCGTCGACGAGGGCGACGGCGGGGCGGCGGGCGAGGATCGCGTCCACGTCCATCTCGGTGAAGCGCGAGTCCCGGTAGACGAGCTCCCGCCGGGGCACCTCCTCCAGGCCGTGGAGCATGACCTCGGTGCGCGGACGGCCGTGGTGCTCCACGAAGCCGACCACGATGTCGGTGCCACGTTCCACCCGGCGATGCCCTTCGGAGAGCATGGCGTAGGTCTTGCCGACGCCCGGTGCCGCGCCGAGGTAGATCCGGAGGTTGCCGCGTCCCATGGCCCCTATTGTCTTTCACGAGTCGCGACGGTGTGCAGGCTGTCGCGTATTCACGACCTTACGGCCAGGGTTTTGGACATTTCGGGCGGTAGCCGGTCGGGCGGCAGGTATTGACGCAGTCCTGACGCGTCGGGCCGTGACCGCCCGCCGCAGGTCGGAGGCGCGACGGCGGCCGGGGGCGGTGAAGCCCGGGCGGCGAAGCCCGGTGCGCGGAAACCCGGTGCGGCGCTCCGGTCGCCCCGGCGACAATGACGCGGCCGGGACCCCGGCGCACCGATCCACCACCCCCGCCGACGCGAGGAGGCCCCGCCCCATGCCCGAGCCGCGCATCGCTCACACCTCCGACCTCACCGCCGCCGAACTGGCCGCGATCCGCACCCTGCTGGACGACTCCTTCGAGGGCCGCTTCTCGGACGACGACTGGGACCACGCGCTGTGCGGCATCCACGCCACGGTGTGGGAGGGCGGCGTCCTCCTCGCCCACGGTTCCCTGGTCCAGCGCAGGCTGCTGCACGGCGGCCGCGCGCTGCGCACGGGCTACGTCGAGGCCGTGGCCGTGCGCGCGGACCGCCGCCGCGAGGGCCTCGCGTCGGCGGTGATGGCGGCGCTGGAGGGGGTGCTGCGGCGGGGCGCGTACGAGCTGGGCGCCCTCGGCGCCTCGGAGGGGGCGGCCACGCTGTACATGGGCCGGGGCTGGCGCCAGTGGCGCGGCCCGCTGTCGGTCCTCGCCCCGTCCGGGATGCGGCGCATCCCGGAGGAGGCCGGGAGCGTCTACGTCCTTCCGGTGGCCGCGCCGGGGCCGGACCTGGAGGGCGAGCTCGTCTGCGACTGGCGGCCGGGGGACGTGTGGTGAGCCGGCGTGGACGCCGGGCCGCCGCGCAGGACCGGAGGCGGGTGGGCAGGACCGGAAGCGCGTAGGACGGAGGGCCGGGGGCGGGCCGCCGGGGCCCGCCGACGCGCCCCCTCAGCCGGTCCGGCCGCCGTCCGCGTCCGTACGGGAGCGGGGGCGGCGGCCCAGCAGGTCCGCCAGCCCCTCCCGGGTCGCGGCCACGATCACCCGGGCCCCGGGGCCCAGGACGTGCCCGGGCGGCGGGTCCCAGCGCGGCGTCCCCTCCGGGCCGCCCAGGGCGAGGACCCGCCAGGCGCCGGGGCGGAACGCCTCCCCCGCCGTACGGCCCTCGAGCGCCGCGTGGCCCTCGACCTCCACGGCGGCGATGAGGACGACCTTCCGCTCGACGGGGACCGCCCCCAGGATCCGACGGCCCATCATCGCGCCCGCGAAGGCCGGGGCCGCCAGGGAGGAGACGCTGCGGCTGCGGGTCAGCGCCTGGGGGTGGGAGTCCCGCAGGGTGCGGTAGACCGCGCCGGCGAAGCGGTCGTCGTACAGCCGCATGACCACTCGAAGGTCGGGTTTGACGCCTCGCGCGTACAGAACGGCTTCCAGGTTTGTGATGTCGCTACTGGTCAGCGCCAGCAGGGTGCGGCTGTCGGCGATCTTGGCCGCCTCCAGGACGCCCTCCTCCGTGATGTCGCCGATGACCGTGGGGACCCGGAGCGAGCGGGCCAGGGCGACGCCCCGGGCCTGTGGGTCGCGCTCCACGCAGACCACCGGGATGCCGAGCTCCCGCAGCCGGGCCAGCACCCGCGCCCCGATCTTGCCGAGCCCCAGCAGCACCACGTGCCCGGACAGCCCGCGCGGCGGCCGCGGCAGCGCCGAGGCGGACCGGAACGTACCGAGGCCCTCCAGGGCGGCCGCCACCAGCAGCGGCAGCAGCAACAGCCCCAGCAGCCCGGACAGCAGCTGGAGGATCTGCCGCCCCATGGGCTGCCCGATGGCCGGATCGTTGATGGCGAAGAGGTCCAGCAGCGACAGATACGCCGCGTGCACCGGCTCCTCCCCCGTCACCAGCCACGACGCGACCGCCAGCCCGCACACGGCCGCCGCCAGCCCCACCAGCGCCCAGCGCAGCCGCGGGGAGAAGAACGAACCCAGCGGCAGACTGCGCGCCGCCGCGAACCGCGAGGACGGCGGTGGCGGCGCCGCCGCGTACCGCACGGTCTCCAGCACGACGCGCCCCCGCCGGCCGGCCCGCGCCACCTGCCGCTCGTCAGGCAGCAGCACCGGCCCGTCGCCGTCCGAGAGCAGGGCGAGGGTGAGCGTCCCGGGCGCGGCGTCGCCCCCGTCCCGCCCCGGGGGCGGCGCGGGCCGTTCCACGGCCCGCAGCAGCAGGTCCCCCGCCTCGATGGCCTTGCTGGTGCCCGTCACGGCGGCGGCCACCAGCGCCGGGGCGGCGGTGTCGGCGTCGGAGAGCACCGTGGTGGTCCCGGCGTCCGCGTCGCCCACGAGGGCGGCCTGGTCGAGGAGTTCCTCCAGGTACTGGCCGAGGCGGCGGTTGTAGAGCCGGATGACCAGCCGCAGCCGGGGGTTGAGCCGCCGGGCGCGCATCGCGGCGTTGACGTTCGTCTCGTCGTCGTCATGGACGAGCGCCAGTGCGACGGCCCGTTCGACTCCGGCCTCCGTCAGCGCCTCGTCGTCGGGCTCGGCGGCCTCCACGACCCGTACCGCCCCACCGGACGAACCGTCGGGCCCGGTCGCCCGGTTGGGGCCGGTCGACCTGCTGGAACCCGTCGGCCTGTTCGCGCCGGACGAGCCGTTGGGACCGGACGAGCCGTTGGGGCCGTTCACGCCCCGTCCGACCGCGCCGGTCATCCGCCCGAAGAGCGCGGCGGCCCGCCCCGCCACCGCCACGGGGCGGCGCCGGTCGTCGCGGGCGGGCGGCAGCACCAGGACGACCCGCTCGCCGTGCACACCGGACAGCTCCGCCGCGAGCCGGGGCGCCAGGCCGTCGTCACCGCACACGATCATGTGCGGTGCGGGCGAGGCGACATGGGACTGCTGAGGTAAGGAGGCCACGCCCCTACAGTGCCCTGCCGCGGGCCGGAACGCCGCGCCTTTTCCCTTCGACGCGCGAGCCGCCCCGCGTATGGGTGGGTCAGGTGGGGCGAACGCGGGTCGTACCGCCAGGGAGTGCGCGATGATGCGGGGCATGACCTTGACACCGATGTGTCTGTGCCTGGTGATCCGGACCACCGCCGACGGCGAACGGGAGGTGCTGCTGGGCCGGAAGAAGCGGGGCTTCGGCGTGGGCAACATCGTGGGCCTCGGCGGCCACGTGGAGGCCGGGGAGAGCCCGGCGCGTGCCGCGGTGCGCGAACTGCGGGAGGAGTCCTCGCTGGTCGTGCCCGAGTCGGCGCTGCGGCCGGCGGGGAAGCTCGTCTTCCGCTTCCCGGCCCGCCCGGACCACGACCAGGAGGTGACGGTCTTCGTCACCGACACGGCCACCGGCACCCCGCGCGAGTGCGACGAGATCGCACCCGCCTGGTACCCGGTGGACGCGCTGCCGCTGGGGGCCATGTGGGACGACAACGGGCACTGGATGCCCGATGTGCTCGAAGGCCGCCGTGTCGACGCCGAGTTCACCTTCGCCGACGACTGCCTGACCGTCGCCACGGCACGGGTCCGGGCGGAGCCGGTGGCGGGCTGACGACGGCCCCTTCGAGCCGACGGCCTGACAGTACGCCACGAACGGCGAACGGCCCGGCCCCCGGTCACCGCGAACGCGCGAGGTGACGAGGGGGCCGGGCCGTCGGTGCCGGACGCGGCTCACCGGAGGGGGCGTCAGCCCTTGGCGAGCTCTTTCAGGGCCACGTTGAGCTGGAGGACGTTGACGTGCTCCTCACCCATGAAGCCGAGGAGCCGGCCGTCGACGTGGTCCTCGACCAGCTTCTCGACCTTGGCCTCCGGCAGGCCGTTGGCCTTCGCCACGCGCTTGGCCTGGAGCCGGGCGTAGTCGGGCGAGATGTGCGGGTCGATGCCGGAGGCGGAGGCCGTCAGGGCGTCCACCGGCACCGAGGACGGGGAGACGCCGTTGAAGGCGGCGACGTCCGCGCGGCGCTGCTCGACATTGGAGAGCAGGACCTTGCTGTCGGCGGCGAGGTTGGAGGCACCGGAGACCAGCAGCTTGTACTGGGTGTTCTCGGTGTTGGGGCCGGCCGCCGAGGGGCGGGGCTGGAAGTACTTGGGGTCCGGCAGGGGGTTGCCGTCCTTGTCCTTCTTGTCCGCGAGGTTGTAGCTCTGGCCGAGGAGCTCCGATCCGACGGACTTGCCGTCGACCTTGATCTCGGAGCCGTTGGCCTTGTCGTTGAAGGCCGCCTGGGCGACGCCGGTGACGACGAGCGGGTAGATCACACCGCAGACCACCGTGAGGACGAGCAGGGCGCGCAGCCCGGCGCCGACCAGACGGAGCGTGTTCTGTACGGAGTTGTTCACGGTAGTCACCCGATGCCAGGGATGAGGGAGATGAGCAGGTCGATGATCTTGATGCCGATGAACGGGGAGACCAGGCCGCCCAGTCCGTAGATCAGCAGGTTGCGGCGGAGCATGGCGTCCGCGCTCATCGGGCGGTAGCGCACGCCCTTGAGGGCGAGCGGCACCAGGGCCACGATGATCAGCGCGTTGAAGATGACGGCGGAGAGGATCGCGGACTTCGGCGACGCCAGGCTCATGATGTTGAGCTTGTCGAGGCCGGGGTAGGCGACGGCGAACATCGCGGGGATGATCGCGAAGTACTTCGCGACGTCGTTGGCGATGGAGAACGTCGTCAGCGCGCCTCGGGTGATCAGCAGCTGCTTGCCGATCTCGACGATCTCGATGAGCTTGGTGGGGTTGGAGTCCAGGTCCACCATGTTCCCGGCCTCCTTGGCGGCCGAGGTACCGGTGTTCATGGCCACGCCCACGTCGGCCTGGGCCAGCGCCGGCGCGTCGTTGGTGCCGTCACCGGTCATCGCGACGAGCTTGCCACCGGCCTGCTCACGCTTGATCAGCGCCATCTTGTCCTCGGGCGTGGCCTCGGCCAGGAAGTCGTCGACACCGGCCTCTTCGGCGATGGCCTTCGCCGTCAGCGGGTTGTCACCCGTGATCATGATGGTCTTGATGCCCATGGCACGCAGCTCGTCGAAGCGCTCGCGCATGCCTTCCTTGACGACGTCCTTCAGGTGGATGACACCCAGGACGCGGGCGCCCTTGGCGTCCTCCAACGCGACCAGCAGCGGGGTGCCGCCGGCCTGCGAGATGTCGTCGGTGAGCTTGGTGGCGTCGTCGGCTATGGTGCCGCCGCGCTCCTTCACCCAGGCCAGGACCGAACCGGTCGCGCCCTTGCGGACCTTGCGGCCGTCGACGTCCACGCCCGACATCCGGGTCTGGGCGGTGAAGGGGATCCACTCGGCCCCGACGAGCTCGCCCTCGTGGCGCTCGCGCAGGCCGTACTTCTCCTTGGCGAGGACGACGATCGAGCGGCCTTCGGGCGTCTCGTCGGACAGCGAGGAGAGCTGGGCGGCGTCGGCCACCTCGGCGGCCATGGTGCCCTTGACGGGCACGAACTCGGCGGCCTGGCGGTTGCCGTAGGTGATGGTGCCGGTCTTGTCGAGCAGCAGCGTCGAGACGTCGCCCGCGGCCTCCACCGCGCGCCCGGACATCGCCAGGACGTTGCGCTGGACGAGCCGGTCCATGCCCGCGATGCCGATCGCGGAGAGCAGCGCGCCGATGGTCGTCGGGATGAGGCAGACGAGCAGGGCGGCCAGCACGATCATCGTCTGCTCGGCGCCCGCGTAGATCGCGAAGGGCTGGAGGGTGACGACGGCCAGCAGGAAGACGATGGTGAGCGAGGCCAGCAGGATGTTGAGGGCGATCTCGTTCGGCGTCTTCTGGCGGGCGGCGCCCTCGACCAGGTTGATCATCCGGTCGATGAAGGTCTCGCCCGGCTTGGTCGTGATCTTGATGACGATGCGGTCGGAGAGGACCTTCGTACCGCCGGTGACGGCCGAGCGGTCGCCGCCGGACTCCCGGATGACCGGGGCCGACTCGCCGGTGATGGCCGACTCGTCGACGGAGGCCACGCCCTCGACGACGTCGCCGTCGCCCGGGATGATGTCGCCCGCCTCGCAGACGACCAGGTCGCCCACGCGCAGCTCGGTGCCGGGCACCGACTCCTCGCCCCGGCCGTCGACGGTGAGGCGGCGCGCGACCGTGTCGGTCTTGGCCTTGCGCAGGGTGTCGGCCTGGGCCTTGCCGCGGCCCTCGGCGACGGCCTCGGCGAGGTTGGCGAACAGGACGGTCAGCCACAGCCAGATCGTGATCGTCCAGCCGAACCAGTCGCCCGGGTTCTTCAGCGCCAGGCCGGTGGTGACCACCGAGCCGACCTCGACCACGAACATGACCGGGGACTTGACCATGACCCGCGGGTCGAGCTTCTTGAAGGCGTCCGGCAGGGACTTGACCAGCTGGGCCGGGTCGAACAGGCCGCCGGAGACCCGGCCGGCCTCGTGATCGCCGTGCGGCTGGACGTCCTTGGGGTCCTCGGACGTAGGTCGGACAGGGGTGGTCGTGCTCATGAGAGTCCCTCCGCCATCGGGCCAAGGGCCAGGGCCGGGAAGTAGGTCAAGCCGGTGATGATGAGGATCGCGCCGACGAGGAGGCCCGCGAAGAGCGGCTTCTCGGTGCGCAGGGTGCCCGCGGTCTCGGGGACGGGCTTCTGCTCGGCGAGCGAGCCGGCCAGCGCCAGGACGAAGACCATCGGCAGGAAGCGGCCGAGCAGCATCGCGAGGCCGATCGTGGTGTTGTACCACTGCGTATTGGCGTTCAGGCCCGCGAAGGCCGAGCCGTTGTTGTTGGCGCCGGAGGTGAAGGCGTACAGGACCTCGGAGAAGCCGTGGGCCCCGCTGTTGTTCACCGAGTTCGCCGCACCGTTGAGGATCGAGTTCGGCGGCGTGGACAGCGCCATGGACAGCGCGGTGAAGCCGAGGACCAGGGTCGGGGTGATGAGGATGTAGCACGCGGCGAGCTTGATCTCACGGGTGCCGATCTTCTTGCCGAGGTACTCGGGCGTACGGCCGACCATCAGGCCGGCGATGAAGACCGCGATGATCGCCATCACGAGCATGCCGTAGAGGCCGGAGCCGACACCACCGGGGGCGATCTCGCCGAGCATCATGCTCAGCAGGGTGATACCGCCGCCGAGGCCGGTGAAGGAGGAGTGGAAGGAGTCCACGGCACCGGTCGAGGTGAGCGTGGTCGTGGTCGCGAAGATCGCGGAGGCGCCGACGCCGAAGCGCTGCTCCTTGCCCTCCATCGCGCCGCCGGCGGCCTGGAGCGCCGCGCCGTGGCCGGCGTACTCGGTCCACATCATCAGCACGGTGAAGGCGAGCCAGATGAAGCCCATCGTCGCCAGGATCGCGTAACCCTGCTTGACGTTGCCGACGAGCTTGCCGAAGGTCCGCGTCAGCGCGAAGGGGATGACGAGGATCAGGAACATCTCGAAGAGGTTCGTGAACGCGTTGGGGTTCTCGAACGGGTGGGCGGAGTTGGCGTTGAAGTAGCCGCCACCGTTGGTGCCCAGCTCCTTGATGACCTCCTGCGAGGCCACGGCGCCGCCGTTGACCTGCTGGGTGCCGCCCGCCAGCTGACCGATGTCGTGGATGCCGGCGAAGTTCTGGATGGCGCCGCACGCGACGAGGACCAGCGCGCCGATCACCGAGATGGGGATCAGGATGCGGACCGTGCCGCGCACCAGGTCGGCCCAGAAGTTGCCCAGCTCGCCGGTGCGGGAGCGGGCGAAGCCCCGGACGAGGGCGACGGCGACGGCCATGCCGACGGCGGCGGAGACGAAGTTCTGCACCGCGAGGCCGAGCGTCTGCACGGCGTGGCCCATGGCCTGCTCGCCGGAGTACGACTGCCAGTTGGTGTTGGCCACGAACGAGGCGGCGGTGTTGAACGCCTGGTCCGGGCTGATCGCGGTGAAGCCGAGCGAGAGCGACTTGGGCAGTACGCCCTGGACCCGCTGGAGCAGGTAGAGGAAGAGGACGCTGGCCGCGGAGAAGGCGAGGATGCCGCGCAGATAGGCGGGCCAGCGCATTTCGGCGTTCGGGTCGGCACCGATCAGGCGGTACATCACCTTCTCGGCGCGCAGGTGCTTCTCGGAGCTGTAGACCCGGGCCATGTAGTCACCGAGCGGGACGTAGACCAGGGCCAGCGCGCCCATGAGCGCGACGAGCTGAAGAATTCCGGAGAGGACGGGACTCATGTCTGTGCTCAGAACCTCTCCGGGAAAACGAGGGCGAGGATCAGGTAGCCCAGCAGGGCGACGGCCACGACGAGGCCGACGATGTTCTCGGCGGTCACAGCTTCGTCACCCCCTTGGCGACGAGAGCCACCAGCACGAAGACCGCGACGGTGGTGACGACGAAGGCCACATCGGCCATCGTGTGCTCCTAGAGAGGTTCGGAAGAACGGACCTCTAGAGGAAACCTCCACTACCGCCCGGTAGCACTTCCGTTGACGCCTCCCTTACGGCCATTAGCGCCCCCTTGACGAGATCCTTACGCAGACCTCGTGGACCTGCGGAAACACTCCGAAAACGCCACTGGGCCGGAACCCGTAATACGGGTTCCGGCCCAGTGAAACGGCATGTTCCGGCCGCCTGGCGGCCGTAAACGAGCCCCTCGGGGGCGGGCGTCAGCGGATCTCGGAGATCTCCGGGCCGCGCTGGAGACGGTCCACGCCGCCCGCGAAGCGGGAGCCCGGCTCCTCCTGCTGCTGGAGCCCCTCGGCGACCATCTGCGCGTCGTCGGGCAGCTTCAGGACGATCGGGTCGCGCGGCGCCATCGGGGACTCCCCGCGCACCACGACGGTGTCCCGGAAGACCTGCTCCAGCAGCCCGGCGGTCTGCGGCTGCACCGCGCCCTGGCCGGAGATCACACCGCGCAGGAACCAGCGCGGACCGTCACAGCCGATGAAACGGACGAGCTGGACGCCCTGGGTGCCGTCCGGCAGCGCCACGGGCACCTGGGCCCGCAGCTCCCAGCCGAGCGGACCCTCGACCTCGTCCACGACACCGCCCTGCTGGGTGATGCCGGCCGCGATCTCCTCGCGGACCTCGCCCCAGATGCCCTCGCGCTTGGGGGCGGCGAACGCCTGGAGCTGGACGGCGCTGTCGCGCAGCACCACGGTCGCGGCGACGATGGCGTCACCGGCGACCTCGACCCTCAGCTCCATGCCCTCGACGCCGGGCACGAACAGTCCGCCCAGGTCCACCCGGCCCTCGGCGGGGTCCCCGACCTCGGAGGCGTCCCACGGACCGTCGGGGCGCGGCCCCGGCTCCAGCCGGATCCGGCTCTCGGCCGCGGTGGCCTCTGCGGCCCGGGAGTCCTCAGTCAACTCCTCGGAGGCCACGTCGTCGATACGATCGACAACGTCCTCGCTGCGCTTGCGGCGACGACCGAACACGTCACTGTCCTTCCCGGTCGCAGGCGACCGAAGCGAATCCATTCCCCACGGCAGCGTGGCCACCGGTGGACCCGAAGCCCCCTTCGGCCCGCGCCGAGCCGGGAAGCTCCGCCACCTCGTGGAAGCGGACCTTCTCGACCTGCTGGACAACCAATTGGGCGACGCGGTCGAACCTCTCGAACCGGACGCTCTCGCGCGGGTCCAGATTGACCACAATCACCTTGATCTCTCCACGGTACCCGGCATCGATGGTGCCCGGGGCATTGACCATGGACACCCCGCAGCGGGCCGCCAGGCCCGACCGGGGGTGGACGAACGCCGCGTAGCCGTCGGGCAGCGCGATGGAGATGCCGGTGGGCAGCACCGCGCGCTCGCCGGGGGCGAGCTCGGCGGCCTCGGTGGTGACCAGGTCGCAGCCCGCGTCACCGGGGTGCCCGTACGAGGGAATGGGCACCTCGGGGTCGACCCGGCGGATCAGGACGTCCAGCTGCGGACGGGGCACGACGCTCACGGGTTCACCTCAAAGGCTCGGGCGACCTTCACCTGGTCGGGATCGGCGAGGGCGGCCTGGATCTCCTGCTTGCGGCCGTTCTCGATGAAGTGGTCGACCTTGACCTCGATGAACACCGCGTCCGCCTGCACCGCGACCGGGCCGTCCGGGCCGCCGATGCGGCCGGTGGCCGTGCAGTAGATCTTGCGGCCGTGCACCGCGACGGCCTCGGCCGTCAGGTGCAGCACGGTGCCGACCGGCACGGGACGCGTGAAGTCCGTCTCCAGCCGCCCCGTCACCGCGATGGTGCGCAGCAGCCAGCCCAGCGAGCCCAGGGTCTCGTCCAGGGCCGTGGCCAGCACACCGCCGTGGGCCAGGCCGGGAGCGCCCTGATGGGCCTCCCTGACCCGGAACTCGGCGGTGACGCTCACCCCCTCGCCGGCGCGCGTCTCCAGGTGCAGCCCGTGCGGCTGACCGCCGCCGCAGCCGAAGCAGTGTTCGTAGTGCGACCCGATGATCTCTCCGGGCGCGGGGGCTTCGGGGTGCCGCACCGGAGGCCGTGCGTCGGCCGGCGGTGTCAGCGCTGTCGTTCGTCCACTCACAGGGGCTGACCTTACCCGCGTGAACGGGGCCCGGTCCCGTCCGTGCCAAGCTTGTGCGTATGCAGCCTTACGAAGAACGCCTGACCGCGCCCCGCTCCTGGTGGGTCATCGCGGTCCTGGCCGGCGTCGCCATGGCGCTGATCCTGCTGCCGCTGGGCACCCTGCCGATGCTGGGCGGGCTGATCGGCGGCTCGGCGCTGGCCGCGATGGCGGTCAGTTCGTACGGCTCCGCGCGGATCCGGGTGGTCGGCGACGCCCTGGTGGCGGGGGACGCGAAGATCCCCGTCGCGGCGCTGGGGGTGCCCCAGGTGCTGGACGCCGAGGAGGCCCGCGCCTGGCGCACCCACAAGGCGGACACCCGCGCCTTCATGCTGCTGCGCGGCTATGTGCCCACGGCGGTGCGGATCGAGGTCACCGACCCGGCGGACCCCACTCCGTACCTCTATCTCTCCACGCGTTTCCCCGAGCGGCTGGCCGCCGCCGTCGAGGCCGTACGGGCGTAAGGACGGCCGCGCAGCCCCGGCGTGGCTACGGAGCCGGGGCGGTCACCCACAAGGGCCACACGGGCCCCTGGGAGGTCCCTGAGAGGTCCCTGGAGGCCCTTGTGGGCCGGTCCTGCGGGTCAGGCCAGGCCCAGACCCTCGTCCGGCGGCTCCGAGGGCGTGCCCGCGAGCTCGTCCCAGGGGACCTGCTGATTGCGGAGGTCCGCGCGGACCTTCTCGGCGAGGCGCTTGGTGTCCCGGCGGTTCATCACCGCGCCGACGGTCGCGCCGATCATGAACGGCGTGAGGTTGGGGAGGTTGCGGAAGGTGCGCTTCAGCACCCGCTGGCGCAGCTCGCGACGGAGCTGGCCCCCGAGCGCGGCATTGACGGTCAAGGGGGACGTGACGTCGATGCCACGCTCGTCGGCCCAGGCTCCGAGGTAGGCCACGGCCCGCTGGCGCCCGCTGCCGGGGGCCCGGACGCCGTACACCTCGTGCAGCTCTGCGATGAGCTTGTACTCCACGGCGGCCACGGCGATGACCTCGGCCGCCAGCTCGGCGGGCATGGCGGGCGGCACGGGCAGCATGGCCGCCGCCCCGATGCCCGCGCCCACGGTGGAGGTGCCGTAGACGGCACCGGCCACCAGTTTGTCCGCGAGCTCCTCCGGCCCGAGGCCGGGGAACTGTGTGCGAAGAGTCGCGAGATCACGCACCGGGATGCGTGGAGCGTTCGCGATGATCCGGTCCGCTACGGCGGTGAGCCCCGCCCGGGCTCCCCGGCCGCCCTTGCGCAGCCGCGCGGCGGCCTCCTGGCCGACGACGACGGCGAGCGAGGCCGTACGGCCTCGCTCGGCGGTCGGGTCGGCAGCGGCCTCGACCGTGCCGCCAGGGGCGTTCTCGACGGGCCCGGAGGTCAGCCCGGGCCGCTGGGAACGCCGCTTCCGGAACGGGTTCGAGCCTGCCATGGCAGACCCTCGCCTCACTCGCAGTCGCGGCAGATCGGCTGGCCGTTCTTCTCACCGGCGAGCTGGCTGCGGTGGTGCACGAGGAAGCAGCTCATGCACGTGAACTCGTCGGCCTGCTTGGGCAGGACCCGGACGGCCAGCTCCTCGTTGGAAAGATCGGCGCCGGGCAGTTCCATGCCCTCGGCGGCCTCGAAGTCATCGACGTCGACCGACGACGAGGACTTGTCGTTCCGCCGGGACTTCAGTTCTTCCAGGCTGTCACTGTCGACGTCGTCATCGGTCTTGCGTGGGGTGTCGTAGTCCGTTGCCATGTCGCTCTCCCCCTCTGGGTGTCTGCGGTATCTCCAGCGCACGTAACGCGTGAGAGGCCGGACTTGTGCCCGACCCGAGGCGGAGATTTTGCCTCACATCAAGGTCTGTTACTCAATCGACACCCAACCGCACACCTGAAGAGGTGATCGGGACGGGTGTCGATGGGGACCGTACACGGTCGAAATGCCGTGCGCGGCCACGCCATTCCGTGTACTTCCCGTGATCAGGACCCCCGGAAACCCCCATTTTTCAGGCGTTCTCCCGGGACTGTCGATCACGGAGAGTAGATGGCCGGAAGTCTGCGTATGTGACCGATCACACACAGCCGCAGTGCCGGGCGGACCGGATGAATTCCGCCCAAAGCGAACCCGCGAGGGACCTATTGTCGCAGATCCCCTCGCCCGGCCACCGCCCGGGCCGGACCGGTCAGGTGGGCAGGACGACCCGCATGACCAGGCCACCTCCCTCACGCGGCTCCGCGGTGATCCGCCCGCCGTGCGCCCGGGCCACCGAGCGCACGATGGACAGCCCCAGGCCGACGCCCTTGTCGCTGCCCGTACGCTCCGTGCGCAGCCGACGGAAGGGTTCGAAGATGTTGTCCACCTCGTAGGCCGGGACGACCGGGCCGGTGTTCTCCACGATCAGCACGGCCTGGCCCGGCAGGGCCTGGGTGGTGACCTCCACCCAGCCGTCGGGGGTGTTGTAGCGCACCGCGTTCTGCACGAGGTTCAGCGCGATCCGCTCCAGCAGCACGCCGTTGCCCTGGACGACCGCGGGCTGCCGGGTGCCGCGCAGCTCCACGCCCTTGGTCTGGGCCTCCCCACGGGCCTGGTCGAGGGCCCGGGAGGCCACCTCGGCGAGGTCCACGGGCTTGCGGTCCACGATCTCGTTGTCGCTGCGGGCGAGCAGCAGCAGGCCCTCCACGAGCTGCTCGCTGCGCTCGTTCGTGGCCAGCAGCGTCTTGCCCAGCTGCTGGAGCTCCGGGGAGGCCCCGGGGTCGGAGAGGCTGACCTCCAGCAGGGTGCGGTTGATCGCCAGCGGGGTGCGCAGCTCGTGCGAGGCGTTGGCGACGAAGCGCTGCTGGGCGGTGAAGGCGCGCTCCAGCCGGTCCAGCATCTCGTCGAAGGTGTCCGACAGCTCCTTGAGCTCGTCGTCCGGGCCGCCCAGCTCGATCCGCCGGCTCAGGTCCGTGCCGGCCACCCGGCGGGCGGTCCGGGTGATCTTGCCCAGCGGGGAGAGGACCCGGCCGGCCATGGCGTAGCCGAAGGCGAAGGCGATCACGGCGAGGCCGAGTAGGGCGAGGAGGGAGCGCTTGAGGAGCGTGTCGAGCGCCATGGCCCGCAGGTTCGCCTGGCAGGCGCTCAGGACGTGGTTCGCCTCCTGGTAGGTGGAGACGTCCCCGAGCTGGGGGCAGAGACTCGGATTCTCGACCGCGAACTGGGTGCCGCCCGTCAGTTTGATCAGCGGCTGGCTGCCGACGTCGAGGGCGTTCGCCGCCAGCAGGTAGATGATCGTCAGCAGCAGCACGCCGGCCATCAGGAACATCCCGCCGTAGAGCAGGGTGAGACGTATCCGGATGGTCGGACGGAACCAGGGGAACGGGCGGACGATGGGCTGCTGGGGGTCCCAGGTGGGCTTCGGCGGGGTCTGCGGGACCGCCTGCGGGGTGGGGGTGACGGGCATCGCCGATCAGATCCGGTATCCCGAGCCCGGGACGGTGACGATCACCGGAGGCTCGCCGAGCTTGCGGCGCAGGGTCATCACGGTGACCCGGACGACGTTGGTGAACGGGTCGGTGTTCTCGTCCCAGGCCTTCTCCAGCAGCTGCTCGGCCGAGACCACGGCCCCCTCGCTGCGCATGAGCACCTCCAGAACGGCGAACTCCTTGGGCGCCAGCTGCACCTCACGGCCGTCGCGGAAGACCTCGCGGCGGTTGGGGTCCAGCTTGATGCCGGCCCGCTCCAGCACGGGCGGCAGGGCGACGGTCGTGCGCCGGCCCAGCGCCCGGACGCGCGCGGTGAGCTCGCTGAACGCGAAGGGCTTGGGAAGGTAGTCGTCGGCGCCGAGCTCCAGGCCGGCCACCCGGTCGCTGACGTCGCCGGAGGCGGTCAGCATCAGGACCCGGGTGGGGATGCCGAGCTCGACGACCTTGCGGCAGACGTCGTCGCCATGGACGAGCGGCAGGTCGCGGTCGAGCACGATGACGTCGTAGTCGTTGACGGCGATGCGCTCCAGGGCGGCGGCTCCGTCGTACACGACGTCGACGGCCATGGCTTCCCGGCGCAGTCCGGTGGCGACGGCGTCTGCGAGCAGTTGCTCGTCCTCGACGACGAGTACGCGCACGGCGCTGTTCCTTCCTCTTGGCCCGTGTGGGCAGGCGTGATGTCCCTGATGGGTCCCTCCATCCTGCCTCGGATGTCGGTAAACCGGCTGTAAGGGGTGCCTGGCGGTCTGCCTGGGAAGGATTCCGGATTCTTCGGCGGCCGCAGGTTTCCGCCCGGACCGGGGTGGGGAAGACGTCTGCACACCCGCGATCACGCTTCTCCGTACGCCTACGCGTACGCGGGTACACCACGCAGTGATCGTTTTCGCCGTGGCACACCCCCGTGCCGCCAACCCACGACGAGGGGGCGCAGCACCATGGACGCGTTCACCGCTGGCATTCTGCAGCGCATAGAGATGACCCGGTCCGACCTCGACCACGCCCGTCGCACGGGCGACGACTACCTCGCCGACGTCGAACAGGCGGAGCTCGACGAGCTTCACCGCCTGGCGGCGGAGCACGGCGTACAAGTCTGATCCGCACAGCTCTGATCCGCACAGCGCGGAGCGCCCCCGGCACGGATGTCCCGTGCCGGGGGCGCCTGCGCTTGCGGGGCGGGTACGGCGGGTGGGGCACCATGCCCCGCCATACGTCCCTCCAAGCCGCCCGCGGGGCTAGTCGTGCCAGGCTCCCAGCTCCTCCAGCCGTGCCCGGAGCGGCTCGAAGAGGCCCGGGGCGGCCGCGATCGTCAGCTCGCCCGAGGCCGGGACCCCGGGGCGGCCGCCCGTCAGGGCGCCGGACTCGCGGGCGATGAGGGCGCCCGCCGCGTAGTCCCAGGGGTTGAGCCCGCGCTCGTAGTAGCCGTCGAGCCGGCCGGAGGCGACGTCGCACAGGTCGATCGCCGCCGCGCCGCCGCGGCGGATGTCCCGTACCTCCGGCAGGATCGCGCGCACCACTTCCGCCTGGGCGGCACGCCGGGCCGTCAGATAGCCGAAGCCCGTGCCGATGAGGGCCTGCGCGAAGGCGGGTGCGGGCCGGCAGCGCAGCCGTCGCTCCCCCTCGAAGGCACCCCGCCCGAGCACGGCGTGGTACGTCTCGCCGCGCATCGGCGCCGCGACGACGCCGACGACCGCCTCGCCGTCGATCTCGGCGGCTATCGACACGGCCCACGACGGCAGCCCGTACAGATAGTTGACCGTGCCGTCGAGGGGGTCGATCACCCAGCGCACCCCGCTGGTGCCCTCGGTGCTGGCGCCCTCCTCGCCCAGCAGCCCGTCGTGGGGGCGGCGCTCCGCGAGGAAGCCGGTGATCAGCTTCTCGGCGGCGATGTCCATCTCGGTGACGACGTCGATGGGGCTGGTCTTGGTGGCGGCCACGCCGAGATCGGCGGGCCGGCCGTCGCGAAGCAGCGCGCCGGCCCGGTCGGCGGCCTCCAGGGCCACGGCCAGGAGCTCGTCCTTGAGGGCGTCGGGGATGTCCGGGGCGTCGGGGGCGTCGTTCACGGTCACGGTCCAGTGGCTCCTTACGCGTACGGGCTGTCGGCGCCGGCGGCGGCCGGGCGCGGGGCCCGCGCCGGGCAGCAGCCGACGGGGCAGAGGTCGTGGGAGGGGCCGAGCGAGCCCAGCGCGCAGCGCTCGGGCCGCTCGCCGCGTTCGGTGGCGGCGCGCTCCAGCACCAGCTCGCGGACGGCGGCGGCGAAGCGCGGGTCGGCGCCGACGGTGGCGGCCCGGGCCACGGGCAGGCCCAGCTCGGCGGCCTTGGCGGTGGCCTCGGTGTCGAGGTCGTACTTGACCTCCATGTGGTCCGAGACGAAGCCGATGGGCACCATGACGACGGCGGGCGCGCCCTCGGCGCTCACCGCCTCCAGGTGGTCGCAGATGTCGGGCTCGAGCCAGGGGATGTGCGGGGCGCCGCTGCGGGACTGGTAGACGAGGCGCCAGGGGCGGTCCTCGACGCCGGTCTCCTCGCGCACCGCCTCCGCGACGAGCCGGGCCACGTCGAGGTGCTCGGCGACGTAGGCGCCGCCGTCGCCGTGGCCCTCGGCCGGGCCGGAGGTGTCGGCGGCGGCCGTGGGGATGGAGTGCGTGGTGAAGGCCAGATGGGCGCCGGCCCGGACCTCCTCGGGCAGCCGGGCGAGCGCGGCCAGCGTCGCCTCGGCCATGGGCGCGACGAAGCCGGGGTGGTTGAAGTAGTGCCGCAGCTTGTCGACGCGCGGCAGGGGCAGGCCCTCGGCCTCCAGCGTGGCCAGCGCGTCGGCGAGGTTCTCCCGGTACTGCCGGCAGCCGGAGTAGGAGGCGTAGGCGCTGGTGGTCAGGGCGAGCACCCGGCGGTGGCCGTCGGTCACCATCCGGCGCAGCGTGTCGGTCAGGTACGGCGCCCAGTTGCGGTTGCCCCAGTAGACCGGGAGGTCGACGCCCAGCGTCGCGAAGTCCTCGCGCAGGGCGTGCAGCAGGGCGCGGTTCTGGTCGTTGATCGGGCTGACGCCGCCGAAGAGGAAGTAGTGCTGCCCGACCTCCTTGAGCCGCTCGCGGGGGATGCCCCGGCCGCGGGTGACGTTCTCCAGGAACGGGACGACGTCGTCCGGTCCCTCGGGCCCGCCGAAGGAGAGCAACAGGAGGGCGTCATAGGGGGCGTGGGATGGCTGATCCGACATGCCTCCGATCCTGCCACCCGCCACTGACAGCCGGGAAATGGCGGTGCGTCGCACGAAGGTGCGCACGTAAGCTGTATCGACCAGCTACGTCCCTTACGGCACCCTCGCCCCGTCCCCAGTGCCGACCTCCCCGGGAGCCGTCCTTGTCCAGTCCCTACCGCGCGATATTCGCCGCACCCGGCACCAAGGGCTTCGCCGCGGCGGGCCTCATCGGCAGGCTGCCCCTGTCGATGCTCGGCATCGGCGTCGTCACGATGATCTCCCAGCTGACCGGCCGGTACGGGCTGGCGGGCGCCGTCTCGGCGACGCTGGCGCTCTCCGCCGCCGTCCTGGGACCTCAGGTCTCCCGGCTGGTCGACCGGCACGGGCAGCGGCGCATACTCCGCCCGGCGACGGCCCTCGCGCTGACGGCCGTCGCCGGGCTGCTGGTGAGCGCGCAGCAGCGCTGGCCCGAGTGGACGCTGTTCGTCTTCGCGGCGTGCGCGGGCTGTGTGCCGAGCGTGGGGTCGATGGTGCGGGCCCGGTGGGCGGCGTTGTTCCACGGCTCGCCGCGCGAGCTGCACACGGCGTACTCGGCCGAGTCCGTCATCGACGAGGTGGTGTTCATCGTCGGGCCGATCCTGTCGATCGGCCTGTCCACGAGCTGGTTCCCCGAGGCGGGTCCGCTGCTGGCGGCCTGCTTCCTGGTGATCGGCGTCGTGTGGCTGACCGCGCAGCGGGCCACCGAGCCCAAGCCGCACCCCCGGACGGACCAGATGGCGGGCTCCGCGCTGGGCTCGCCGGGGCTCCAGGTGCTGGTGGTGGTCTTCACGGCCACCGGCGCCCTGTTCGGCTCCATCGACATCGTCACCGTGGCCTTCGCCGAGGAGCAGGGCCACAAGGCGGCCTCCAGCCTGGTGCTCGCGGTGTACGCGCTGGGCTCCGGCATCGCCGGCGCGGTCTTCGGCCTCCTCCACCTGCGGGGTGACGCCGCCCGCCGCTGGGTTCTGGGCGTGTGTGCGATGGCCGTGAGTATGATCCCCCTCCAACTGGTCGGGAACCTGCCGTTCCTGGCCGTGGCGCTCTTTGTCGCGGGCCTGGCCATCGCGCCGACGATGGTGACCACGATGGCCCTCGTCGAGCAGCACGTACCGCGCGCGAAGCTGACCGAGGGCATGACCTGGACGAGCACCGGACTGGCGGTCGGCGTGGCGCTCGGCTCGTCGGCCGCCGGCTGGGTGGTGGACGCGGCCGGGGCCCGGGCGGGGTACGCGGTGTCCGGCGCGGCGGGACTGCTCGCGGCCGTCGGCGCGTTCCTCGGATACCGCCGGCTGCGGCCGGCGCCGGAGCGGGTGGGGGTGCGCGCCCATGGGGGCGACGGCAAGGACGGACAGCACCTGGCGGAACAGCGTCACCAGGAGGCATGACGACGACGTATGGCGCAACTGGGCGGGGAACGTCACCGCCCGGCCCGCGCGCACGGTGGCCCCGCGGACCGCGGAGGAGCTGGCCGCGGCGGTCGTCCGGGCCGCCTCCGACGGCCTGAGGGTGAAGGCGGTCGGCAGCGGCCACTCCTTCACCGCCGCGGCCGCCACCGACGGTCTGCTGATACGCCCGGAGGGCCTGGCAGGCATCCGTTCGGTCGACCGGGACGCCGGGACCGTGACGGTCGGCGCGGGCATGACGCTCCGTCGGCTCAATGAGGAGCTCTCCGCCCGGGGCCTGTCCCTGACGAACATGGGCGACATCATGGAGCAGACGGTCTCCGGGGCCGTCAGCACCGGCACCCACGGCACCGGCCGCGACTCGGGCGCGATCGCCGCCCAGATCGCCGGGCTGGAGCTGGTGACCGCCGACGGTTCGGTGCTGACCTGCTCGGCGCGGGAGCATCCGCAGGTGTTCGCCGCGGCGCGGGTGGGCCTCGGCGCGCTGGGCGTGCTCACCGCGATCACCTTCCGGGCCGAACCGGAGTTCCTGCTCGCCGCGCGCGAGGAGCCGATGTCCTTCGGCGCGGTGACGTCCGGCTTCGACGCGCTCGTCGCGGAGAACGAGCACTTCGAGTTCTACTGGTTCCCGCACACCGACCGCTGCGTCACCAAGCGGAACAACCGCGTCGAGGGCCCGGCCGCCCCGCCCGGCCGGGCCGCCGCCTGGGTGCAGGACGAACTGCTGTCGAACGGGGTCTTCGGCGCCGTCTGCGCGCTGGGCCGGGCCGTCCCCGGGACGGTCCCCGGGATCGCCCGGCTCTCCGCCCGGGCCCTGTCCCCCCGTGCGTACACCGACATCCCCTACAAGGTCTTCACCAGCCCCCGCCGGGTGCGCTTCCTGGAGATGGAGTACGCGGTGCCGCGCGAGGCGGCGATGGCGGCCCTGCGGGAGCTGCGGGCGATGATCGAGCGCAGGCGGCTGCGGGTGAGCTTCCCCGTGGAGGTGCGGACGGCCCCGGCGGACGACATCCCGCTGTCCACCGCTTCGGGCAGGGATACGGCCTATATCGCCGTACACATGTACAGGGGTACCCCGCACCAGGCGTATTTCACGGCCGTCGAGCAGATCATGACGGCCCATGGGGGACGGCCGCACTGGGGGAAGCTGCACGGCCGCGACGCCGTGTATCTGGCGGACGCCTATCCGCGCTTCGCGGAGTTCACGGCGGTACGGGACCGGCTGGATCCGGACCGCGTCTTCGGCAACGCCTATCTGCGGCGGGTCCTAGGCGGGTGACGGCACGGGCGCCGGGCGCGGCCACCCTCGTGGGAGGTCCGCCGCCCGGCGCCCGTGGTGTTCCCGCGCGGCCCGCCCTACGAGACCTTGCCCGTACCGGAGCCGGTGCCCGTGCCCGCGCTCGTACCGGCCGCGGCGTTCTGGCCGGGCTGCGGCGAGGGGGACTGGCCGCCCGTGCCACCGGAGCCCTGGCCGCCGGTGCCGCCGCCCTTGCCGTCCGTCCCGCCCTTGCCCGCGTCCGGCGACGAGCCGCCGTCCGGCGTCGGGGTCGGCGTCGGCGTGGAGCCGCCGCCGGTGGACGGGGTCGGCCCCGGGTCCGGCGTCTGCTTGCCCGTACCGCTGCCGCCGCCCTGCTGCGACGCGCCCGGCGAGGGGGTCGGGCCGCTCTCGCCTGCGTCCGCGTCGTTCCCGTCGTGCGAGCGGCCGGGGTCCGGGGCCTGGGGCGGGTCCGGGTCCTGCTTCTTCTCGCTCTTGCCCGGCTGGAAGATCCGGCTGACGGTCGTCCCGCCCTTGTCGCCGTCCGCGCTGGAACCGGAGACGAGCTCCACCGCCGTCACCGTGCCCATGGCCAGGGCGAATACGGCGGCGGCCGCCAGCAGCGGGCGCTTGCGGCCGCGCAGCCGGGTGCCGTGGGTCGTGCCCTGCGAGAACTCCTCGGAACAGCCGTGGATGTACGCGTCGTCCTGCGCGCCGGTGTACGCACCGGCGTACGCCTCGGATTGCGCCGGGTTCGCACCGGGATGTGACACCTGGTGCAGCAGTTGCGTACGGTCCTCGGTCCCCGGCTGCGGGCCCGTCGCGTCGACCTGCCCGAGCAGCTGGGTGCGCTCCAGTTCGGACCGGCCGTCCCACGCCGCTCCGGCGGCGGGGAGCACGGTCGTCGCGGCGTCGGCCGAGCGCGCCCGGTCCACGGCGCGGGACGCGTCGCACACCGGCACCTGGCGGAGCCGGGGCTCCGACGGGCCCGCCACGTCGCGTATCTGCTCACCCGTACGTTTGAACAGGTGCTGGAAGACTGTGCCACCCGTCGTGGCCACCACACTGACGACACCGGCACCGAGCACCGTGCCGTATACACCGAGTTTGCCCGCGAGCAGGGCCGCCACGACCGCCGCCAGAGCACTACCGGCCACCTGTGCGACGCTCAGCTCCAGACGCCTGCCCTTGGCTTTTGCCTCACTTTCGGCTTTGTCGTCCATCTCCAGCCTCTGTTGTTCCCTTCAGTCCCTCTTATAGCCAGAAGAGACATTCGAGACTGGCGAACAGTTCCGAATCGGGCGATTATGTGAACCTCGCCACCCACGGGAACCGGACCCGGCCGAGCCCGCCCCAAGGGGCGCATTCCAACTCCCTTGCCGCAGGTGAACTTCGCTGGCGCGCCGATCCACGCCCGCTGGCCCGAATGGAGTACTGTGGCGAGCCCTGGCCCCAATATCCCGTTCGGCTGCCCGGAATCCACCGGATCCGGCGGGAGGGGCCCGGGCGGCTCTCGCCCCGTCAACTCGGCAATGTTGTGGCAGGCTGCTACCCGGGCAGGCCACACTCGACTAGCGGAAGCAGCGACGCAGGTGACGTCGGCAGGCACCACCCGGGAGGTCCCCATGCCCGAACTGCGTGTCGTGGCAGTCTCCAACGACGGCACACGGCTGGTGCTCAAGTCTGCGGACAGCACGGAGTACACACTTCCCATCGACGAGCGGCTCCGCGCCGCCGTGCGCAACGACCGCGCACGCCTCGGCCAGATCGAGATCGAGGTGGAGAGCCACCTCCGGCCCCGCGACATCCAGGCCCGTATCCGGGCCGGCGCCTCGGCGGAGGAGGTCGCCCAGCTCGCGGGCATCCCCGTGGAGCGCGTACGGCGCTTCGAGGGCCCCGTGCTCGCCGAACGCGCCTTCATGGCGGAGCGGGCCCGCAAGACGCCCGTACGCCGCCCCGGCGAGAACAGCGGCCCGCCGCTCGGCGAGACCGTCGCGGAGCGGATGATGCTGCGCGGCGCCGAGAAGGACACCGCCCAGTGGGACTCCTGGCGCCGCGACGACGGCACCTGGGAAGTCCTGCTGGTCTACCGCGCCGCCGGGGAGCCGCGCGCGGCCAGCTGGACCTACGATCCGCCGCGCCGGATCGTTCAGGCGCTGGACGACGAGGCGCGGGCGCTCATCGGCGAGACCGACGACACGCCCGAGCCGACCTTCCCGTTCGTGCCGCGCATCGCCCGGCTGCCGCGCGACCGGCCGCTGGACCGTTCCCTCGACCGGCAGTCCGCCGACGGCGCGGACACGGAGGCGCCCTCCGGCGAGGCGCCGGCCGAGGACGCGCCCAAGGAGCGCGACCGCGACTCCCTGACCAGCCTGCTGGAGGCCGTGCCGAGCTTCCGGGGCGACATGGTCGTGCCCGAGCCACCCTCGGCACCCCCGGCCGTCGGCGCGATCCCCGCGCCCCCGTCCGAGGCCCCGGCGGAGGAGCCGGAGGCCGTGGAGCCCCCGGCCCCGGCCGCCAGCGCCGGGGCCGCCTACGCGGACGTCCTCATGCCGCGGTCGGTGGCGGGACACCGCGAACGCCTGATCGGCACGACGGACCGCCAGGCCGAGGCGGACGGCGTCCGCCCCGGGCGGCGGGCGGCGGTGCCGAGCTGGGACGAGATCGTTTTCGGGACGCGGCGGAAGAAGCAGGACTGATCCGGCTGGCGCGGCCCGGGGCGGTTCGGCACCGCCCTTCCCGAAACCGGGGGCAAACCCCCGGCCCCCATGCGGGCGGGCGAAGCCTCGCCCCGGGGGGCTGGGGGCTCGCCCCCAGGAAACGGTGAAAGGGCGGGACTGGGGCACCCCTCCGCCGCGACGGCGATCGGCCGCCGCGGCGCGGCCCGGCGGTGCCGAACCGGCCCCGACCCCAGGCCCTGGCCTCGCGGCCCCCGGGCTCGCGGGCGGCTCAGCCCGCTTCCGGTCCCGTCGCCACCGGCCGCTCCGGGTCGGACGACCACTCGCTCCACGACCCGACGTACAGCGCCGCCGGCACACCCGCCACCGCCAGGGCCAGGATCTCGTGCGCCGCTGAGACGCCCGAGCCGCAGTAGACGCCCACCTCCGCCGCGCCGGGCGCACCCGTCGCCCCCAGCGCCGCGAAGCGCGCCGCGAGCTCGGGGGCCGGGCGGAAGAGGCCGTCCTCGGCGACGTTCTCGGTCGTGGGGGCGGAGACCGCGCCGGGGATGTGCCCGGCGACCGGGTCCAGCGGCTCCACCTCGCCCCGGTAGCGCTCCCCCGCCCGCGCGTCCAGCAGCACCCCGCGCCGCGCCAGCGCGGCCGCGCCGTCCGCGTCGAGCACCGGCAGCGCGCCCGGCTCGGGCACGAAGTCGCCGTCGGCCGGTACCGGCACCTCTGTCGTCAGCTCTCCCCCGGCCGCGGTCCACGCGGCGAGCCCGCCGTCCAGGACGCGCACGGACGGATGCCCGGCCCAGCGCAGCATCCACCACGCCCGGGCGGCGGCCCAGCCCAGACCGTCGTCGTAGACGACGACCGGGCGGTCGGAGCGCACCCCCGCCCGGCGCATCGCCGCCCCGAACGCCGCGGTGTCCGGCAGCGGATGACGGCCCTTCTTCCCCGGCTCGGCGGCGAGTTCGGCGTCCATGTCGACATAGACGGCGCCCGGGAGGTGTCCGGCCTCGTACTGGGGCCGGCCGGGCGCGCCGCCCGGCCGGTAGCGGATGTCCAGGAGCGTCGGCGGCCGTTCGCCGGCCGATTCGCTCGCCCATTCCTTCGCGGTGATGATGACGTCCATGAACCCATCCTGGCGTAGTCCCCGTTGCTCCGAACGGTCCCCTGGCCAGAAGGCGCGTTGCTGATCGATACTGGACGGCGCTGCCGAGGACACGGAAGCGGAACGCGAATTCGGGCATGCTCAGCGGGAACCCTTACGCCCGGCGCGGCCGGGGCGCGTGTCCCGGCGGGACGCGCGGCCACCACGATGGTCCGAGGAGATACTGACTATGACCGAGGTATGGGGCTCCTCCGGGCGCCGCGAGGGCACCCGGCGGCAGACACCGGGCACTCCTTGCTGGACCAGTCTCCTGGTGCAGGACCTGGAGGCGACCAAGGAGTTCTACAGCGGGCTGTTCGGGTGGTCCTACTACAGCCCGGGGCCCGGCCGCCCGGGCCCTTACGTACGGGCCACGGTCGACGGCCACGATGTCGCCGGGATCGGGGGCCTGCCGCCCGATCGTCAACTCGCCAACGCGTGGACCACCTATCTGGCGAGCGACGACGCGGACGCCTCCGCGGAGTGGATCCACTGCGCCGGCGGGACGGTCGGCGTGGGCCCGCTGGCCGCCGAGGACGCGGGGCGGCTGGTGCTCGCCACGGACCCGGCGGGCGCGCCGTTCGGTGTCCGGCAGGGGCGGGGGATGGTGGATCCCGGGACGACCGGCGCGCCGGGCACTCCGGTCTGGCACGAACTGGTGACCCATGACGCCGCCGCGGTGCTGAAGTTCTACCGCGCGCTGTTCGGGTACGAGACGAAGTCGTCCGGCGCCGTGGGCGCCGACACGTTCACGCTTCACCTGGACGGCCGTCCGGTGGCGGCGATCCGGGGCGCGGGGCCGTCGCTGCGGCATCCGCACTGGATGACGTATTTCGAAGTGGCGGACGTGGACACGGCCGCCGAGCGGGTCGCCGAGCTGGGCGGGCGGGTCGTGGACGGCCCGGCGGAGACGGCGGCCGGGCACGCGGCGACGGTCGAGGACCCGGAGGGCGCGGTCTTCACCCTGCTGCGGACGGCGCGCTAGCGAGGCCGTCCGGCCGTCCGGTTCAGCGCGCGTTCTCGGTCTCGGGGTCCGTCTCGGGGTCCACCGGCAGCACGTCCGGCGACAGCGCAGCCGCACGCGCGGCGGCCGCCGTGAGCCGCCGGCGGTGGTGGCGCCGGCACAGCACCTCGTAACCGACCACGGTCTCCGGCTGGTTGACGTCGCCGACGACGACCTGCGCGCCCTCGACGACCATCTCCCCGCCGACCGTACGGGCGTTGTGGGTGGCTCGTGCCCCGCACCAGCACAGCGCCTCGACCTGGAGGACCTCGATGCGGTCGGCGAGTTCGATCAGGCGCTGGGAGCCCGGGAAGAGCTTGGTGCGGAAGTCGGTGGTGATGCCGAAGGCGAAGACGTCCAGTTCGAGGTCGTCGACGATCCGGGCCAGCTGGTCGATCTGCTCCGGGTCGAGGAACTGGGCCTCGTCGCAGATGACGTAGTCCGCGCGGCCGCCCGCCGAGAGGTGCGCGACCAGGTGCGCGTAGAAGTCGAACCCCTCCCCCGCCTCGACGGAGTCGGTGACCAGGCCGAGCCGGGAGGACAGCTTGCCCTCACCCGCGCGGTCGTTGCGGGTGAAGATCAGCCCCTCGAGGCCGCGGGCCGACCGGTTGTGCTCGATCTGCAGAGCGAGGGTGCTCTTTCCACAGTCCATCGTTCCGGAGAAGAACACCAGCTCGGGCATGGGAAGGCCGACGCCTTTCGTTTGATCGTGGGGGGAGGTGAAGGGGGAACGGGCTCCGCTCGCGAGCGGGCTTTCGCTCAGGAGCGGACTTCGAGGAGCGGGACGAGCTGTTCGACGGGCGTCATGGAGCCGTGGAGGCCGACCATCTTCGACTCGTTGGGCTCGGTCTCCGTGGCGACGATCGCGACGTCGTCGCGGGCGGCGGCGACGACGTCGCCGATCCGCGCGTACACCCGGTCGTCGACGCCCTCGCCGGGCGGGCCGAACCAGCCCGCCTCGATGGCCTCGTCCCGGCTCGCGACCCACATCTGCTCGCCGAGCACCTCGCGCCACACGGCCAGGACGTCGGCGGCCGCGCCGGGCACCGCGTAGACATGGCGGGCCCGCGCCTCGCCGCCCAGCAGGGCGACCCCGGCGCGCAGCTCCCAGTCCTCGTCGAAGTCGATGCGCGACTCCGGGTCGAACGGGATGTCGATCATGCCGTGGTCGGCGGTGACGTAGAGCGCCGAGCGCGGCGGCAGCTGCTCGGCGAGCCGCCGGGCGAGCAGGTCCACGTACATCAGCTGGCCGCGCCACTCCTCGGAGTCGACGCCGAAGCGGTGGCCCTTGCCGTCCACCTCGCTGTAGTACGTGTAGACGAGCGAGCGGTCCGCGGCGCCGAGGCGCTCGGCGGCGAAGTCCATCCGCTCCTCGCCGGAGAGCCGGCCGTGGAAGGTGCCGCCGCTCAGCGCGACCTTGGTCAGCGGCGTGTGCTCGAAGTCGGGCGCGGAGACCTGACAGGTGGCGATCCCGGCCGCGTCCGCGAGCTGGAAGACGGTGGGGTACGGCTGCCAGGCGTGGGGGTCGGTCCAGGGGCGCCAGCGCAGCTGGTTCATCAGCTGCCCGGTGGCCGGGTCGGCGACGGTGTAGCCGGCCAGACCGTGGGCGCCGGGCGGCAGGCCCGTGCCGACCGAGGCGAGGGAGCTCGCGGTGGTGGAGGGGAAGCCGGCGGTCATGGGCGCGCCGGTGCCGTTCATGGACGTGCCCAGCAGCGAGTGGAGGAACGGGGCCTCGTCGGGGTGGGCGCGCAGCAGCTCCCAGCCCAGGCCGTCGATCAGGAAGACGCAGACCCGGTCGGCGGGCGCCAGCTCCATTCCGGAGGTGAGGCCGGGCACGCCCAGGCCCGCCGCGACCGAGGGCAGCAGGTCGGCGAGGGAGCCGGTGCCGTAGCGGGGCAGCGGTGCGGAGCGGGGATCGAGCGGGGCGGGCTCGGGCCAGGCCTGGCCCGCCGTGGCGAAGTGGGACATCAGCGGGTGGTCGCCGCGGTGGCCTCGGAGAGCGCCTGGGCGAAGGCGAGGGTCTGGCGGACGGTGTCCGGGCCGTCACCCGCCTCGCTGACCCGCAGGCTGAGGTCGTCGGCGGTGGAGGAGCCGGTGTAGCCGTGGTCGGCGTCGCAGTTCGGGTCGCCGCAGGCGGCGGGCTCGAGGTCGATGCGGGAAACCGCGCCCCAGCCGATGGTCAGGACGACCTCGCGGGGCAGGGTGCCCGGGGTGTAGGCCTCGGGGTTGGCGACGACGCGGCTGAGCACCACCGAGGAGATCCGGTCGAGCTTCACGGACTCGGTGGAGGTGGTGGCGTAGGGCGACGGGGAGGTGCCGTCGGCGGCCTGCTCGTCGGTGTGGCTGACGATGAATCGGGTGCCGGTGAGGACGAGCACCGTGACATGGCGGCGCACCTCGTTGGAGTCGAACGTCGTCTCCTGGTGGACCAGGTACGACACGACCGGCTCACCGCCCACGGCGGCTTCCACCGCCTCGGCCACGAGGGCCGGGTAGTAGCCGCTGCGCTCGATGGCCGCGCGCAGCCCCTGGGTCGTCGTACCGGTCTTCGCCATACGCCCATCCTACGGGGCGTACGGGGTCCGGCTGCCGCCGATCCCCGGCCAGGGACTCAAGTACAGGGGACTCGGCACAAGGGACTCAGTACAGCGGCAGACTCCGCGGCCCGAGGTCCGAGCGGGCGGGGGGCGGGGCCAGCCGGATGGTCGCGCCGAGGATGTGCACCCCGTGCTGGGCGACGATCACCGGCTCCAGGTCGGCGCCCACGACCTCCGGGTGGTCGTCGACGAGGCGCGAGACCCGCAGCAGCAGCTCCTCCAGGGCCGCCGTGTCGACGGGCGCGGAGCCGCGCCAGCCGAAGAGCAGCGGCGCGGTGCGCACGGAGCGGATGAGCTCGGCGGCGTCCCGGTCGGTGGCCGGGACGAGACGGTGGGCGATGTCCCCGAGCAGCAGGGACGGCGCGCCGGCCAGCCCGAAGGAGAGCACCGCGCCGGCGGTGGGGTGGATGGCGGCGCGGACGACGGTGTCGACGCCGCGGGGGGCCATGGACTGCACGACGAGGCTCAGCTCCTCGGGCTTGCCGAGGAGCTCGGTCAACTCCGCGTACGCGCGGCGCAGTTCCGCCTCGCCGCCGAGGTCGAGGCGGACCCCGCCGAGGTCGGCGCGGTGGCGGAGGTGGGGCGCGGTGGGCTTGAGGGCGACGGGGAAGCCGAGCCGCCGGGCGGCGTCCACGGCGCTGTCGGGGTCGGGCGCGGGCAGGGCGGGCAGCACGGCGATGCCGTAGCGGGCAAGGAGGCGCTGGGTATCGGGGGCGGAGAGCGTCACGGCGCGCGGGGCGACGGCGCCGTGGGCCCGGAGCAGGACGTCGATGTCGGCGGCGGCGCCCTCTTCGTCGATGTCGTCGTACTCGGGCACGCGCCCGGGCACGGCGACGTCCCGCCGCCACCGCGCGTAGCGCACGGCCTCGGCGAGCGCCCGCACGGCCCGCTCGGCGGCGGGGTAGGCGGGTATCCGCACGGCGGGATCGCCTGCGGCGGCGTCCACCGGCGCGGCCTTCCGGCCGGTGGCCCCGTCCACGACGCGCGGCAGTTCTCCAGCCGTGGGGCTCCCGGACCACGGACCCGAACCGCCCTCGGCCGGGGGCACCGCTCCGGCGAGGGCACCCGTACCCGGGGGCGCCGCCGCCTCCCTGGGCTCCCCGCCGACGGGGCCACCGCCCCCGTCCCGGCGGCCCGAACCGTCGGCGGCGCCCGCGACCGGGAGCGCCGCGTCTCCCGGCACACCGCCGGCCGGATCACCGGCGTCCTCGGCGGCCCGGTCCGGGACCGGTGCCGCCAGGGCTTCGGCCAGGCCCGGGATCTCCAGGTGGACCACCGCCACCGGCTTCGCGGTGGGGGCCGTCGCGACGGCCTCGCGCAGGGCGGTGGCGAGGTCGGCGGCGGAGGTGTCGCCGACCCAGGGGATCGCGGTGACGACCACGGCGTCGCAGGCCCGGTCGGCCAGCGCGGCCGAGAGCGCGGCGCGGAAGTCCGCCGGGGTGGCGGACGTGGTCAGGTCGCGGGGCAGCAGGGGCCGCAGCCCGTCCGTGAGGCAGGCGTCGTACGTGAGCAGGGCGAGGGATTCGGAGTTGCCGCAGATCGCGACGCGGGGGCCCTCGGGGAGCGGCTGGGAGGCGAGGAGCAGCCCGGCGTCGGCCAGCTCGGTGACCGTGTCGACGCGGATGACGCCGGCCTGGCGCAGCAGGTCGGAGACCGTGGCGTCGGGGATGCGGGTGGAGGGCACGGCGTGGCCGGTCGGGGCGGCGGCGCCGTGCCGGGCGCCCTTGACGACGACGAGCGGCTTACGGGCGGCCGTGCGCCGGGCGAGGCGGGCGAACTTCCGCGGATTGCCGATGGATTCCAGGTACATCAGGACGACGTCGGTGTCGGGGTCGTCGTGCCAGTGCTGGAGGAAGTCGTTGCCGGAGACGTCGGCGCGGTTGCCCGCGGAGACGAAGGTGGAGATGCCCACGAGACCGGCCGCCCGGCGGTGGAGCCCGGAGAGCAGGGCGATGCCGATCGCGCCGGACTGGCTGAACAGCCCGACCCGTCCGGCGGCGGGCAGCTCGGGGGCGAGGGAGGCGTTGAGCCTGACGGCGTCGGCGGTGTTGATGAGGCCGAAGGAGTTGGGGCCGATGACGCGCATGCCGTACGAGCGGGCCTGGCGGACCAGCTCGCGCTGGCGGGCGCGGCCCGTCCCCCCGCTCTCGGCGTATCCGGCGGTGAGCACGACGAGCCCCTGGACGCCGTGCTCGCCGCAGTCGGCGACGACGGCGGGGACCTGCTCGGCGGGGACGGCGACGACCGCGAGGTCCACCGGCTCGGCGATGCCCAGGACGGAGCGGTGGGCGGGGACGCCCTCGGGCTCCAGGAGCGAAGGCTCTTCGGGGAAGGCGAGGTTGACCGCGTACGTCCGTCCGGTGAAGCCGCCGGCGACGATGTTGCGCAGGACGGTGCGGCCCATGCCGCCGGGCTCGCGGCCGGCGCCGATGACGGCGACGGAGCGGGGGGTGAGCAGGCGCTGCACGGAGCGGGCCTCGGCGCGCTGCTCGCGGGCGCGCTGCACGGCGAGGGAGGCGTCGGTGGGTTCCAGGTCGAGGCCGAGGCGGACGACGCCGTCCTCGAAGCTGCGCTTCTGTGTGTAGCCCGCGTCCGTGAAGACCTTGATCATCTTCGTGTTGGCGGGCAGCACCTCGGCGGCGAAGCGCCGGATCGAACGCTCGCGCGCGACGGCCGCGATGTGCTCGAGCAGCGCGGAGGCGACGCCGCGGCCCTGGTGGGCGTCCTGAACGAGGAAGGCGACCTCGGCCTCGTCGCCCGGGGGGATGCGGTCGTAGCGCACCGTGGCGATGAACTCGTCGCCCACGATCGCGGCGAGGCCCACCCGGTCGACGTAGTCGTGGTGGGTGAAGCGGTGGACGTCCCGGTCGGAGAGACGGGGGTAGGGGGCGAAGAAGCGGTAGTACTTGGACTGGTCCGACACCTGCTCGTAAAAGCTGACCAGCCGCCCCGCGTCGTCGGGCGTGATGGGGCGGATGTGGGCGATGCCGCCGTCGCGCAGCACGACGTCGGCTTCCCAGTGGGCCGGGTACGCGTGCTCGGGCGGCGTCTGCATGGGCCCAGCGTAAGGCCGGGCACCGACAGCGGTCCGGTGCCGCCCGGCCCACGGGGAACGACCGAAGGTCCCCGGTGGGGGCGCGCGCATCGGGCACCGCGCGCCCCGTGCCACAATGGTCTAGACAACCAATATCGACTTGAAGGGCAACACCATGGTTGAGCGCCGCGTAAACGTCGGCTGGGCCGAGGGCCTGCACGCCCGGCCCGCGTCGATCTTCGTCCGTGCGGCGACCGCCGCCGGCGTCCCCATGACGATCGCCAAGGCGGACGGCAACCCCGTCAACGCCGCCTCCATGCTCGCCGTGCTGGGCCTGGGCGCCCAGGGTGGCGAGGAGATCGTCCTCGCCAGTGAGGCGGAGGGGGCCGAGGCCGCGCTCGACCGTCTGGCCAAGCTCGTCGCCGAGGGGCTCGAGGAGCTCCCGGAGACCGTCTGATCCACCGGCCCGCCCCTCCCCGGGCGGGACCGTGCGGCGGGGCCGCGGCAGCCGACGGAGGCCGCTGCGGCCCCGCCGCCGTATCCACGGGTCGCCGTGTCCACGCGTCGCCGTGTCCGCGGATCCGCTGTGTCCATGGGCCGTATCCCACGGCCGTGCGCACGGGCCTTTTCACACGCCGTGCGCGCCGCTCTCCGCAGACGCGCACGGCGTGCTCCGGCCGGGGACCGCCACGAATTCCCGACCGCTATTCCTCCAGGAATAGCGGTCGCTCGTTAAGAACGGACGCCCGCCGTGTTTACGGGCTGTTTCGGCGGATGGACGCGGTCCCCGCCGGTCCGCCGCAGCAGGAATTCACCGGGTGAACGGCCGGCCCGTACGGCGGCCAGCTCCCGGGCGCGCTCCACGTCCCCCCGCGCCACCGCGTCCACCAGCGCCCCGCACGCCTCCCAGGTCTCCAGCGGCCGGACCACGGGCCCCGGGGCGTACACCCAGGCGATCTTGCGGCGCAGCTGGGTCAGCAGCCCGGCGACCGAGGGGCTGCCGGACGCCTGGGCGAGCGTCTCGTCGAACCAGTCGCCGAGTTGACGCAGCTCGGCGCAGCGGCCCGCGCGGGCCCGCTCCTGACCGAGCCTGACCAGGCCCCGCAGCACCTTGAGATGGGCCTCGGAGCGCCGCTGCGCGGCCTTGGCGGCGCCCAGCGGCTCCAGCAGGGCCCGGATGTCGAGGAGGTCGGCGGCCTCGCGCTCGGTGGGTTCGGCGACACAGGCGCCGGCGTGCCGGCGGGTGGTCACGAAGCCCTCGGAGGCGAGGGTGCGCAGCGCCTCGCGCACGGGCACCCGTGAGACCCCGTAGCGGCGGGCGAGGATTTCCTCGATGAGCCGGCTGCCCGGCGGGAAAGCGCCGGAGACGATGTCGTCGCGGATGGCGGTGCACACCGCGTGCGTGGAAATACGACGGCTCTCGCGCGGCCCTTCGCCGTCGCCGCTCACGTACGGCCCCGCATGGGTCTACCTCCGCCTCATGCCTCAATCTCCGTGCAGCACGGCCGATTGACGTCCGTTCGGCGACTCTATGGCAATCCCGGGCGTTTTCCGATGGTGCCGCCGTTTCATGGATATTTTTTGGCCAAACACGAAGGCCCCGGCCGGGGGCCGGGGCCTTTCGGAAGTCGCCGCGCGTCGTTACAGGTTGACGCCGTGCGCCGCCATGTAGGCGATCGGGTCGATGTCCGAGCCGTAGGTGGGGGCCGTACGGGCCTCGAAGTGGAGGTGCGGGCCGGTGACGTTGCCGGTGGCGCCGGAGAGGCCGATCTGCTGGCCCGGGGTGACCGTCTGGCCGACGGAGACGTCGATGGAGGACAGGTGGCCGTACTGGGTGTACGTGCCGTCGGCCATCTTGATGACGACGTTGTTGCCGTAGGCGCCGCCCCAGCCGGCCTCGACGATGGTGCCCATGCCCACGGCGTGGACGGAGGTGCCGGTCTCGGCGTGCATGTCGATGCCGGTGTGGCTGCCGGAGGACCACAGGCCGCTGGAGGCCTTGTAGGCGGTGGAGACGTAGGAGCCGTCGATCGGGCTCACGAAGACGCCGAGGCGCTTGCGCTCCTCGTCGCGGGCGGCCTTCTCCTTGGCGGCGCGCTCCTCCTCGGCCTTGCGCTGGGCCTCTTCGTAGCGCTGCTTGGCCTGGACGGCCTTCTGCTTGGCGCTCTCCTCGGCCTGGAGGCGGGCGGCGGCCTCGTCGGCGGCGCTGCGCTGGGACTCGGCCTGGGCGTCGACGTGCTCGGCCATGACGTCACCGATGACGACGGCCTGGGTCAGGCCGGTGTCCTCGGGGCGCTGAGCGTCGTCGGAGGCGGCGAAGGCCGGGGCGGCGACACCGGCGACGACGCCGGCGGCCGTCAGGGTGGCTATGCCCGCCACGTTGGCGCTGACGCGGGCGGCGCGGCTCGGACGACGGTGCTTCCCGGTGGCACGGGTGAACGCCATGTCTACGGCTGTTTCCTTTCCTTCCCTCTCGCCTACCGGGTTAGCTGACGGGTTCGGAGCAGGAAGGTCTCCTACGGATCCCTCGTGAGAGGGGCCCGATTCACCCCAGGGACGTTTGGGTCCCCGGCTCCCCTTCGGCTGACGCCTCGGGGACTCGGCGATGGCTGCCCGGGGCCGCGGTCACGGCTCCGAATGGCGGGCTGCCGGGCCTGACGCTAATCGGCGTCAGATTCGAACAGCAAACAGAAGTGGGTTTTTATGACGTACGCCACACGACCAACACACAACCACCGCCTGAAAGTGGACATAAGTGAGGCGCATGGGTCACAACGGACCCATGCGCCGAAGGGGCCCCGGCGCAGCGTGGCCGCCGCGCCGGGGTGGTGAGCCGCCGTCAGGCGGGGATGACCGTCACCGGGCCGATGCCCAGGGCCTTGACGGGCTCGGCGATCTCGGCGGCGTCACCGACGAGGACGGTGACGAGGCGGTCGGCCGGGAAGGCGCTCACGACGGCCGCCGTGGCCTCCACCGTGCCGGCCTGCGCGAGGCGTTCGTACAGCCGCGCCTGGAAGTCGTCCGGCAGGTACTGCTCGACCTGGTCGGCGAAGGTCGCGGCGACGGCCGCGGCCGTCTCGTACTTCAGCGGCGCGACACCGACGAGGTTCTGCACGGCGACGTCGCGCTCGGCCTCGGTCAGGCCCTCCGCCGCCAGGGTGCGCAGCACGGTCCACAGATCCGCCAGCGCGGGGCCGGTGTTGGGGGTGTCCACGGAGCCGCTGATGGCGAGCATGGCCGTGCCCGTGCCGTCGGGGGCGGAGAGCAGCACCTGGCCGAAGGAGCGCACGCCGTAGGTGTAGCCCTTCTCCTCGCGCAGGACGCGGTCCAGGCGGGAGGTGAGGGTGCCGCCGAGGCAGTAGGTGCCGAGGATCTGGGCGGGCCAGACGCTCGCGTGGCGGTCGGGGCCGGTACGGCCGATGAGGAGCTGCGTCTGCACGGCGCCGGGCCGGTCCACGATCACGACGCGGCCGGTGTCGTCGGCGGTGACGGCCGGCACGGGCAGCGGCTCGGCGGCGGTGCCGGTCCAGGCGCCCAGGGACTCCGCCAGGGTGCGGTCGAGGTCGATGCCGGTGAAGTCGCCGACGATCGCCACGGTGGTGGTGGCGGGGCGGACATGGGCCTCGTAGAAGGACCGGACCGCCGCGGCGTCGACGCGCTCGACGGTCTCCTGCGCGCCCTGCCGGGGGCGGGACATCCGGGAGCCGGCCGGGAAGAGCTCGGCGGCCAGCGCCATGGCCGCCCGGCGGGCCGGGTTGGCCAGCTCGTGCGGGATCTCGTCCAGGCGGTTGTCGACCAGGCGCTCGATCTCGCTGTCCGGGAAGGCCGGGGCGCGCAGGGCGTCGGCGAGCAGGCCCATGGCCTTGCCCAGCCGGGAGGCCGGGACCTCCAGGGAGAGCCGGACACCGGGGTGGTCGGCGTGGGCGTCGAGGGTGGCGCCGCAGCGCTCCAGCTCGGCGGTGAACTCCTCGGCGCTGAGCTTGTCGGTGCCCTCGGAGAAGGCGCGCGCCATGATCGTGGCGACACCGTCCAGACCCTCGGGCTCGGCGGCCAGCGGCGCGTTCAGGACGACGTCGACGGCGACGACCTGCTGGCCGGGGCGGTGGCAGCGCAGCACGGTCAGCCCGTTGGGGAGCAGGCCGCGCTCGGGGGCGGGGAAGGCCCAGGGGGTGGCGGTGCCGGGCTGGGGCTGCGGGTGGAAGTCCATCGAGGCCTTCACGGTCTGGGTGCTCGCGGCTACGGCGTCGCTCACCGGTCCGCCTCCTCTTCCTCGTTCTCGCCGGCGGCGTCGGTGCCGGACTGGGGCGTGGGCTCGTACACCAGCACGGCGCGGTTGTCGGGGTGCAGCCGGGCCTTGGCGACCTCCTGCACCTCCGCGGGGGTGATGTCCAGGACGCGCTGAACGGCGGTCAGGGCGAGCTGGGGGTCGCCGAAGAGCACGGCGAAGCGGCACAGCTCGTCCGCGCGGCCGCTGACGGTGGCCAGCCGGTCCAGCCACTCGCGCTCCAGCTGGGCCTGGGCGCGCTCCATCTCCTCGGGCGTCGGGCCCTCGGCCGCGAAGCGGGCGAGCTCGTCGTCGACGGCGGCCTCGATCGCGGAGACCTCCACGCCGCCGGACGCCTTGACGTCCAGCCAGCCGAGCGAGGGCGCGCCGGCCAGGCGCAGCAGGCCGAAGCCGGCCGCGACGGCGGTGCGGTCGTGCCGGACCAGGCGGTTGTGGAGGCGGGAGGACTCGCCGCCGCCGAGGATGGTCAGCGCCAGGTCGGCGGCGTCGGCCTCGCGCGTGCCGTCGTGGGGCAGGCGGTAGGCGGCCATCAGGGCGCGGGAGGGCACCTCCTCGCGGACGACCTCGCGCAGCTGCTCGCCGATGGTGTCGGGCAGCCGGCCGTCGCGCGGGGGCTGCTTGCCGTCGTGCGCCGGGATGGAGCCGAAGTACTTCTCGACCCAGGCGAGCGTCTGCTCCGGGTCGATGTCGCCGACGACCGCGAGGACGGCGTTGCCGGGCGCGTAGTACGTGCGGAAGAAGGCGCGCGCGTCCTCCAGGGAGGCGGCGTCCAGGTCGGTCATGGAACCGATGGGCGTGTGGTGGTACGGGTGGCCGTCGGGGTAGGCCATGGCCGTCAGCTTCTCGAAGGCCGTGCCGTAGGGCACATTGTCGTACCGCTGGCGGCGCTCGTTCTTGACGACGTCGCGCTGGTTCTCCATCGACTCGTCGTCGAGGGCGGTGAGCAGCGAGCCCATCCGGTCGGCCTCGAGCCACAGGGCCAGCTCCACCTGGTGGGCGGGCATGGTCTCGAAGTAGTTGGTGCGCTCGAAGCTGGTGGTGCCGTTGAGCGAGCCGCCGGCACCCTGGACCAGCTCGAAGTGGCCGTTGCCCTTGACCTGGGCCGAGCCCTGGAACATCAGGTGCTCGAAGAGGTGGGCGAGGCCGGTACGGCCCTTGACCTCGTGGCGCGAGCCGACGTCGTACCAGAGGCAGACCGCGGCGACGGGGGTCAGGTGATCCTCGGAGAGGATCACCCGCAGGCCGTTGGCCAGGCGGTGCTCGGTCGCTGTCAGGCCGCCGGAGCCGGCCTGTTGCGTGGCCGTGTGACCCATGGGCATGTACGTCCCTTCGATCTCTTGAGATCCCGCGGTGCCTCGCGACGACTCGCGTGATGAACAGTCCTGTCACTGTATGCAAGCGCGCTGACATCTGGCGAAGTTCCCGAACCGCCGGGGATGCCCCGGACGGGTCGCGGTCGGCGTTGTCGGTGGCTCGGTCCACAATGGTCGGCGTCAGACCCGCCTCGGCAATCGATCGAAGGAGCAGCAGCCGCGATGGCCCGCCGCAGCACGAAGACCCCGCCGCCGGAAGAGTTCGAGGAGCGCATCCTCGACATCGACGTCGTCGACGAGATGCAGGGCTCCTTCCTCGAGTACGCGTACTCCGTCATCTACTCCCGTGCCCTGCCCGACGCCCGGGACGGCCTCAAGCCGGTCCAGCGCCGCATCCTCTTCCAGATGAACGAGATGGGCCTGCGGCCCGAGCGGGGGCATGTGAAGTGCGCCCGGGTCGTCGGCGAGGTGATGGGCAAGCTCCATCCGCACGGCGACGCCTCGATCTACGACGCCCTGGTGCGCATGGCGCAGCCCTTCTCGATGCGGCTGCCCCTGGTCGACGGCCACGGCAACTTCGGCTCGCTGGGCAACGACGACCCGCCCGCGGCCATGCGTTACACCGAGGCCCGGATGGCGGCGCCGACGTCGCTGATGACGGACTCGATCGACGAGGACACCGTCGACTTCACGCCGAACTACGACGGCAGCGAGCAGGAGCCGGTGGCCCTCCCCGCCGCCTATCCGAACCTGTTGGTCAACGGCTCGTCCGGCATCGCGGTCGGCATGGCGACGAACATGCCGCCGCACAACCTCGGCGAGGTCGTCGCCGCCGCCCGGCACCTGATCCGGCACCCGGGCGCCGATCTCGACACCCTGATGAAGTTCGTCCCGGGACCCGACCTGCCCACGGGCGGCCGCATCGTCGGCCTGAGCGGGATCCGCGACGCCTACGAGACCGGCCGCGGCACGTTCAAGATCCGCGCCACGGTCTCCGTGGAGAACGTCACGGCCCGCCGCAAGGGACTGGTCGTCACGGAGCTGCCGTTCGCGGTGGGCCCGGAGAAGGTCGTCTCCAAGATCAAGGACCTGGTCGGCGCCAAGAAGCTCCAGGGCATCGCCGACGTCAAGGACCTCACCGACCGCGCCCACGGCCTGCGCCTGGTCATCGAGATCAAGAACGGCTTCAACCCCGAGGCCGTCCTGGAGCAGCTCTACAAGCTGACGCCGATGGAGGAGTCCTTCGGCATCAACAACGTGGCGCTCGTCGACGGGCAGCCGCTGACGCTGGGCCTCAAGGAGCTGCTGGAGGTCTACGTCGACCACCGCTTCGAGGTGGTCCGCCGGCGCAGCGAGTTCCGGCGCGGCAAGCGGCGCGACCGGCTGCACCTCGTCGAGGGTCTGCTGGTGGCGCTCGTCGACATCGACGAGGTCATCCAAATCATTCGATCGAGCGATAACGCCGCGGCCGCCAAGGCGTCACTCGTGGAGCGCTTCTCCCTCTCCGAGATCCAGACCCAGTACATCCTCGACACCCCGCTGCGCCGCCTGACCAAGTTCGACCGGATCGAGCTGGAGTCGGAGCGCGACAAGCTCACCGCGGAGATCGCCGAGCTGACCCGGATCCTGGAGTCGGACACGGAGCTCCGCAAGCTCGTCTCGGCGGAACTGGCGGACGTGGCGAAGAGGTTCGGCACCGACCGGCGCACGGTACTGCTGGAGTCGGCGGGCACGCCGGCCTCGGCGGTGCCGCTGCAGGTCGCGGACGACCCGTGCCGGGTGCTGCTGTCCTCCACCGGCCTCCTGGCCCGTACGGCCACGGGTGAACCGGTGGACGCGTCGGCCGACGCCAAGCGCGTGAAGCACGACGTGATCATCTCGGCCGTCCCGGCGACGGCCCTGGGCGAGGTGGGCGCGGTGACCTCCGACGGGCGGCTGCTGCGGCTGCGGGTGATCGACCTGCCGCAGCTGCCGGAGACGGCGGCCCCGCCGAACCTGGCGGGCGGCGTCCCGGTGTCCGAGTTCCTGACGCTGGCCGACGGCGAGCGCCTGGTCTGTCTGACCACGCTCGACGAGTCCTCACCGGGCCTTGCCATCGGCACGGAGCAGGGCGTGGTCAAGCGCGTGGTCCCGGACTATCCGGCCAACAAGGACGAGCTGGAGGTCATCACCCTCAAGGACGGCGACACCATCGTCGGCGCGGTCGAGCTGCGCACGGGCGAGGAGGACCTGGTCTTCATCACGGACGACGCGCAGTTGCTGCGCTACCAGGCCTCGCAGGTGCGGCCGCAGGGCCGCCCGGCGGGCGGCATGGCGGGCGTGAAGCTGTCGCCGGACGCGAAGGTCATCTCCTTCACGGCCGTCGACCCCGCGGAGGACGCGGTGGTGTTCACGGTCGCGGGCGCCCGGGGCGGGCTGCCGGGCGCGGTCTCCGAGGGCACGGCGAAGGCGACGCCGTTCGACCAGTACCCGCGCAAGGGCCGGGCCACGGGCGGTGTGCGCTGCCAGCGCTTCCTCAAGGGCGAGGACTGCCTCGTCCTGGCCTGGGCGGGCGCGGCCCCGGCGCGGGCCGCGACGGCCGCCGGTCTGCCCGCCGAGCTGCCGGCCTCCGACCCGCGCCGTGACGGTTCGGGTACGCCGCTGCCGAAGCCGGTGGCCGTGGTGGCCGGCCCGGTGTAGGCCTCGCGGGTGGGGGGACGCGCGAACCGCGCGTCCCCCCACCCGTACGCGCGTCAGGTCTGCGCGTAGCGCAGGACGCCCCACATGCTGTGCTCCTCGGCGGCCTCCGCCGCCGTGTCCCGGCAGCTTTCGAGCCCCTCCTTCAGGGCGCCGGCGTCGATGCCCCTGCCGATCATCACCAGCTGTGTGACGCGCTCCTCGGAACGCGCCCAGGGCGACCGGTAGAAGCGCAGGAAGTCGCCCACCGCGTGCAGGGTGAACTTGTCGCGATGGCCCGTCACGCCGAAGTGGACGAAGCCCTTGACGCGGTAGAGGCCCTCGGGCCTGCTGTCGAGGAAGTCCATGAGCCGCCGGGGGTGCATGGGGGTGTCGGAGCGGAATTCGACGCTCTCGTAGCCGGAGTGGAGATGGCCGCCGTGGCCGCACCGCTCCCCGCAGTGGTCACCGTGCTCGTGGTCGTGCTCGTGTTTGTCGTCGCGTTCGTCGTCGTGGTCGTGCTCGTCGTCGTCCGTGAGGAGGATGTCCTCGAAGGAGAGCTGGCGCACGGCCTCCAGGTGGTCCTCGCGGGGCTTGCGGTCGAAGAGCATCTCCGGGTCGATCCGCCCGTGGGAGACCGGGACGACGGGAGTGCCCGGGGCCAGCCGTGTGAGCGTCTCCAACAGGCTCTCGCGGGCCTCGTCCCCGATCCGGTCGGACTTGTTGAGGACCACGAGGTCGGCGATGCCCACGTGCCGGTCGAGCTCCGGGTGGCGTTCGCGCGTCGCCGCGAACTCCGCCGCGTCGACCACCTCGACCAGCCCGCCGTAGACGACGCTGTCGTTGTCGCTGGCCAGGATCATCCGGATGATCTCCTGGGGCTCGGCCAGCCCGCTCGCCTCGATGACGATCACGTCGATGCGGGCCGCCGGGCGGGCCAGCCGGTCCAGGAAGCCGTCCAGCTCGCTGGTGTCCACCGCGCAGCACAGGCAGCCGTTGCCGAGGGAGACCATGGAGTCCACCTGGCCGGCGACGCTCATCGCATCGATCTCGATCTTGCCGAAGTCATTGACGACCGCCCCGATCCGGGTGCCTCCGCTGCGCCGCAGGAGGTGGTTGAGCAGGGTCGTCTTGCCCGATCCCAGGAATCCCGCCAGCACGATGACCGGAATCTGTCGCTTGGCCAAGGAAGAGCCTCCATCGTCGGTCCACTGCGGCGGACGGGCCGGGATCCACCGCCCGGCCCGGAAACCACCCGCCTCAGGATAGAAGGGCACGGACGATCGTCCGTATATCGTCGGCTCGTCCCACGACCGTACCGGCTCGGCGCGCGGGACCGGCCCCGGTCAGGTTAGGCTCACCTATGTGAGCACGTGCGCGACCGCCTCCCGACAGCTGACCGAGCCGCTGGCCGGTACCGCCGCACCGGCGCGGACCTGGCTGCTGATCGAGCAGCCAGGCCCATGGGGCGTGAACGCCCTCACCTCCAGCCACCTCGACCCCGCCGTCGGCCGTGCCCTCGACGAGGCCGCCGAGGGCACCGGTGTGCGGGTCGCCCTGATCCGCCGCCCGGGACGGCACGCGGACTGCCACGAGCCGTCCCTCCAGCGGATCTTCGTGGCCCACACCGCGCCCGGCCGCTCCTGGATCCGTACGACCGCCCTCACCGACCCGGCCGCACTGCTGGAGCTGGACCTCGCGGCGCTCGGCGCGGGCGAGCACGGCGGGCTGTGGGAGCCGTACGACGGGGATCCCCTCGCCCTGGTGTGCACCAACGGCAAGCGCGACCGCTGCTGCGCCCTGCTGGGCCGTCCGCTCGCCGCCGAGCTGGCCGCAGCGGGAGGCACGGAGGTCTGGGAGGTCACCCACATCGGTGGTCACCGCTTCTCCCCCACCCTGTTCGTCCTGCCCTACGGCTACGCCTACGGACGGGCCACCGCGCACGCGGTCAAGGAGGCCCTGGAGGCGGCGCGCGACGGCCGGATCACCACCGCGCACTGCCGGGGCCGCTCCGCCTGGGAACGCCCCGGACAGGCCGCCGAGCTGGCCGTCCGCGCGCTGACCGGCGAGGAGGGCGCGGACGCCCTGGACGTCACCGAAACCGAGGGGGCCGCGCCCCGCTGGTCCGTGACCGTCGCGCACACGGACGGGCGGGCCTGGCGGGTCGAGGTCGAGCAGGGCGCGGCGGAGCCGCCCCGCCCCGAGAGCTGCGGCCGAGCACTGGGCACACCGGCCCGGATGGACGTCGTCGCCATCACCTCCCTCGTCGGCAGGGCTCAGCCGGTCTTCTCTCAGCCGGCCTTCTTGACGAACTCCGTGGTGTAGGTCTTCTCCAGGTCCACGGAGGCGTTCTTGAGGTTCGGGTTGAAGGACTTGAGCACCTTGAGGACGGTCTTCGGCCCGTCGGCGGGCATCACGCCGTCCTTGGTGAACATCGGCAGGGTGCTGCGGATCGACTTCACGTACAGGTCCTTGCCGCCCTTGGCGTAGTCGGCGGGCATCTGCGCCGCGATCTCCTCGGGCGTGTGCTCGGACATCCACTTGAGGGTCTTCACCATGGCGTTGGCGAGCTTCTGGACGGTCTCCTTGTTGCTGTTCACCCAGTCGCTGCTCATGTAGAGGCTCGACGCGGGGTAGAGCCCGCCGAGGGCCGCCTTGGAGCCCTCGGGGGTGCGCATGTCGACGAGGACCTTGCCGAGGTTCTTGTCCAGGACCTGGGCGACGGTCGGGTCGGTGGTCATGCCGCCGTCGATGGCGCCCTTGTCCAGGGCGGAGAGGAAGGTCTGGCCCGCGCCGACCGCCACGGGGGTCACATCGCTGACGTCCACGCCGTTCTTCACCGCCAGGTACTTGGTGAGGAAGTCGGTGGACGAGCCGAGTCCGGTCACGCCCAGCTTCTTCCCCTTGAAGTCCTTGGGGGAGACGATGTCGCCCGCCGCCTTGGTGGAGACGACCTCCACCTCGCCCGGCGTCTGGGCCAGTTGCACCACCGACTCCACCTTCTTGCCCTTGACCTGGAGGTCGAGGGTGTGGTCGTAGAAGCCCACGACGCCCTGGACGTCACCGGAGAGCAGCGAGGTCGTGGCCTGGACGCCGGCGGGCTCGCTCAGGAGCTTGACCGTCACGCCCTCCTGCTGGAAGTAGCCGAGGCGCTGGGTGAGCACCGCCGGCAGATAGATGACCTTGTCCAGGCCACCGACCATGATCTTTACGACGTCCCCCTTGAGGGACTCGCTGCCCGAGGTGTCGGCCGACGACTCGTCGGCACAGCCGGAGAGGGACAGGCACATCGCTCCGGCGACGACCAGCGCGGAGAGCTTGGCGGACGTACGCATTTTCCGTTCCTTACGGTCGGGTCGAGGGGGTGGGGCGGATGGTGCGCGGTGGGGGTCAGCGCTCGCCGGGCGCCGGGGGCTTCCAGCGGAAGAGCCGCTTCTCCAGGAAGGTCAGCAGCCCCTCGGCGAGCAGGGCGACGACGGCGAGGATGACCATCGACGCGTACACCCCGGCGGTGTTGAAGCTGCCCTGGGAGGCGGAGACGAGCAGGCCGATGCCCTTGTCGGCGCCGACGTACTCGCCGACGATCGCGCCGATCAGCGCGAAGCCGAAGCTGACGTGGAGGCTGGTGAAGATCCAGGTGGTGGCGGCGGGGATGACGACCTGGAGGGTCACCTGCCGGTTGCTCGCGCCCAGGATCCGGGCGTTGGCGACGAAGTTGCGGTCCACCTCGCGGGCGCCCTGGAAGGCGTTGAAGAAGACGGGGAAGAAGACCAGCACCACGGCCGAGGCGACCTTGGAGGCGGGCCCGAGGCCGAACCAGATCACGAAGACCGGCGCCAGGACGATCCTGGGCAGCGCGTTGAGCACCTTGATGTAGGGGCCGAGGACGGCGGCGAGGAAGCGGACCCGGCCGAGGACGATACCGAGGACCACTCCGGCCGTCACGCCCACGACCCAGCCGAGCAGGGCCTCGTAGAGCGTGTACGCGATCTGCTCGCCGAGCGAGCCCTGCGGGGTGCCGTGGAGGGTCCACTGGACGATCTGGTCCCAGACCTTCGACGGCATCGAGAAGTTGAAGGCGTCGATGGCCTCGGTACGGGCCAGCACCTCCCAGGCGCCCAGGAGGAGGGCTAGGAGCAGGGCGCGCGCGCCGAGGACCCGCAGCTTGTGGTTGCGTGCCGCACGCGCTCGCGCTTCCGTACGCCCCTGGGGGCGCTTCTGTGTGACGACAGCGGCGGAGATGGACTCAGGCGACATGAGCGGCACCCCTTTCCCGGGTGATACGGACTTCCTCGCCGAGGGAGGACCAGATCTCCCGGTAGATCTCGATGAACCGGGGCTCCAGACGCACGGATTCGACCCTCCGGGGGCGGGGCAGGTCGATCGGGAAGACCTCCTTGACGGTGGCCGGCCCGGCCGTCATCACGACGACCCTGTCGGCGAGCGCGATGGCCTCCTCCAGGTCGTGGGTGACGAAGACGACGGAGGCGGCCCGGCCGTCGGGGCGCGAACCGCCCCACAGCTCCAGGAGTTCGTCCGACATCAGCGCCCGGGTCTGTACGTCCAGGGCCGAGAACGGCTCGTCCATCAGCAGGATCGCGGGATCGCCCACGAAGGTCTGGGCGAGTGCCACGCGCTTGCGCTGGCCGCCGGAGAGCTGGTGCGGATAGCGGTCCTCGAACGCCGCGAGCCCCACCCGGCCCAGCCAGTCACGGGCCCTTTCGCGCGCCTCCGCCTTCGGCACTCCCCGGAAGCGCGGGCCGGCCATCACGTTCGACAGCACCGTCCGCCAGGGGAAGACCGCGTCCTGCTGGAAGACGAAGCCGACCTCGGGCCGGATGCCGGTCACGGGCTCACCGCCCACCAGCACCTCGCCCTCGGTGGGCTCCTCCAGACCGCTCACCAGCGTGAGCGTGGTGGACTTGCCGCAGCCGGTCGGGCCGACGACCGCCACGAACTCCCCCTGGGCGACGGTGAGGTCGAGATCGCGCACGGCCGTGTGGTCCGCCCCCGAGGGGGTGCGGAACACCTTGGTCGCACCGCGCAGCTCGATCGCCGGCGCCACGGCCGGCCGTGGTGTGCCGCCGGGGTTCTCCCCTGGGTTGCCGCTGTTCATAGGGCGCCTCCGCTCCTGGGTGTCCGGCCCCGCCGCCCGTGCGGGACGACCGGTGCTGGAGGCTAGGAGTGGCCTGCGCCACAGCGGCAGTCTTGTGTGCGCTGTGCGACTTCAGCGTACGAAGCCTGTTCTGCTCGTTTTGCTCGCGATAGAACAACGAAAGTGACACGGGGGTGACACAAGAGGCCATCGTCCGGCTACGTTCGGTACACACCCTTGGCCCGGAAGCGAAAGGCTCTCTCCATGCGCCCCCGGTTGCCCCGGCGTGTCTTCGCCCAGGCCCTGTCCGTCCAGCTGCTGATCACCACCGGTGTCACCGCACTGACCGCCGGTCTCTTCCTCGCGCCCCTGGGCGCCCAGCTGGACGAGCAGGCCGAACACCGGGCGCTGGCCATCGCCGAGGCGGCCGCCGCCCAGCCCGGGCTCGCCCACGACATCCTGGCCGGGCCACCGAGCCCCGACGGGCCGGTGCAGACCGCCGCCGAGCGCATCCGCCTGGCGACGGACGCCAGCTACGTCGTGGTCGTCGACACCCGGGGCATCCGCTACTCCCACACCACACCCGCCGAGATCGGCCGGCATGTCAGCACCGATCCCGGCCCGGCCCTGGCCGGGCACGAGTGGACGGGCATCGAGAACGGCACCCTGGGCCGCTCGGCGCGCGGCAAGGTGCCGCTGCGCGGACCGGAGGGCGCGATCGTGGGCGCCGTCTCGGTCGGCATCGCCTACGACGACGTGCGCGACGTCCTGCTGCACGCCCTGCCCGGCATCCTCACCAACGCGGGAGCGGCGCTCGCGGTCGGCGCGCTGGCGGCCCTGGCCGTCTCCTTGCGGCTGCGCAAACGCACCCGAGGCATCGCGCTGTCGGAGATCGCCGCCCTCCTCGACGAGCGCGAGGCCATCCTCCACGGCATCCGCGAGGGGGTGGTGGCCCTCGACCGGAAGGGCAGGGTCCGGCTCGTCAACGACGAGGCGCGGCGGCTGCTGGGCATCGGCCCCGACGCCCTCGGCCGACCGCTGGACGTCCTCCTCCCGCCCGGCCGGACCACCGATGTGCTGGCGGGCCGGGTGGCCGGCACGGACCTGCTCACCGTCCGGGACGGCCGGGTCCTGGTCGTCAACCGGATGGACACCGCCGACGGCGGAACCGTGGCCACGCTCCGCGACCGTACGGAACTCGAACAGCTGGGCCGCGAACTGGACGGCACCCGGGGGCTGACGGAGGCGTTGCGCGCCCAGGACCACGAGCACGCCAACCGGCTGCACACCCTCGTCGGGCTGCTGGAACTGGAGATGTACCAGGAGGCGGTCGACTTCGTGGCCGAGGTGACCGGGGCGCACCGGGCCACCGCCGAGCAGGTCACCGAGCGGGTCCATGAACCGCTGGTCAGCGCCCTGTTGGTGGGCAAGAGCGCGGTCGCCGCGGAGCGCGGGGTGGCGCTGCGAGTGAGCGAGGAATCGGATCTGCCGGGCCGGGTGGTGGATCCGCGGGACCTCGTCACCGTGCTGGGCAATCTCGTGGACAACGCCCTGGACGCCGCCGGGAACTACCGGCCGGACGCCTTTGTGGAGGTCGGGATCCGGGCGGAGGGCACGACGGCCGTGGTCACGGTCTCCGACAACGGCCCCGGTGTCCCGGAGGAGGCCCGCGAACTAGTCTTCGCCGACGGCTGGTCCACCAAGAAGGCCGCGCCGAACCGCCCCCGGGGGCTGGGCCTCTCGCTCGTACGGCGCCTCGCCGAACGGTACGGCGGCTCGGCCCGCGCGGGTGAACGGGACGGCGGCGGCGCGCTGTTCACCGTGGAACTGCCGGACGCCCTCCACCCCTTGACGTCGGGAGCAGCGGTGACGGGCACACGGGCGTCGGGCACACGATCCCTCGAAGGAGTGAGCAGATGATCGAGGTCCTGGTCGTGGACGACGACTTCCGCGTCGCCGAGATCAATGCCGCGTATGTCATGCGCGTGCCGGGCTTCCGGGTGCGGGCCACGGCCCACAACGCCGCGCAGGCGCTGGCGCTCCTGGAGCGTGGGGGCATCGATCTGGTGCTCCTCGACCACTATCTGCCGGACGAGAGCGGGCTGTCGCTGATCCGCCGCATCCGGGAACTCGGCCATCACACGGACGTCATCATGGTGACCGCGGCCCGTGATGTCGCGACCGTGCAGACGGCCATGCGCTATGGCGCGCTTCAGTATCTGGTGAAGCCGTTCACCTTTCCGGGGTTGCGGGTGAAGCTGGAGGCGTACGCGCGGCTGCGGCGGACCCTGGCGGGCGCCGAGGAGGCGGAGCAGGACCAGGTCGACCGGATCTTCGGCACCCTGCGCACCGCCGCCGTCACCGCGCCCCTGCCCAAGGGGCACTCGGCGCCGACGGCCGACCTGATCCGCCGGGTGCTCTCGGACGCCTCGCAGCCGCTGTCGGCCCACGAGGTCGCGGAGCGCTCGGGGCTGAGCCGGTCGACCGCCCAGCGGTACCTCAAACGGCTGGAGGAGTCGGGCAGGCTCAGCCTGACGCTCAAGTACGGCGAGACGGGCCGCCCCGAGCATCGCTATGCCTGGTCAGGGCGGTGACATCCCGTCGGCTCGTCCGGACATGAAGTCTCCAGGGCATGGAGTCGTCAGGACATGGAGGCCTCCGGTGGCCGCGCGATGCCGTGCCGGTAGGCGTATCGCACGGCCTGGGCCCGGTCGCGCACCCCGGTCTTGGCGAAGAGGTTGTTGATATGGGTCTTCACCGTCGCGGTGCTGACCTGGAGGCGGCGGGCGATCTCACCGTTGGACAGGCCCTCGGCGACGAGTGAGAGGACTTCCGCCTCACGCGCCGTCAGCCCGTCCGGAAGCTCGCGCGGAGGCCACGGCGCCGCCGGCGGACGCTGGACCGCTCCCGTGGAAAGGCGCTCCAGCAGCCGCAGTTGCACCTTCGGGGACAGCCCCGCCTCCCCCGACATCACATGCTCGACGGCCCGTACGATCTCCTCCCCGCCGGCGTCCTTGGTGAGATAGCCGCGCGCGCCGGCCCGCAACGCGGGAAAGAGCGAGTCGTCGTCGGCGTAGGTCGTCAGGATCACGACCTGAGTGGCCGGATACTCGGCACGGATCCGCCGGGTGGCCTCGACACCGTCGCACCGCGGCATCCGCAGATCCATCAGCACCACATCGGGCGCGTGCTCGGCCACCAGCCGTACCGCTTCCAGCCCGTCCGCCGCCGAACCCACGACCTCGATCCCCGGCAACAGCCCCAGCAGCATCACGATCCCCTCGCGCACCACGGTCTGGTCGTCGACGACCACCACCCGTGCGGCCCTTGGCCCCGCGCTTCCCTCCCCGGCGGCGCTCCCCTGCCCGCTCGCTCCGCCGCTCGTACCGCCCGTCACGTGGGCACCCTCAGACACACCACAAAGCCCTCCTGGTCCGATCCGGCCGGCCCGGCCTCCAGCGTGCCGCCGAGCAGTTCGGCGCGCTCCCTCATCCCGAGCAGACCGTACCCGGCGCCGGTGGCCGCCAGCCCCTCGACCGTGCCCTCCGCTCCGCTGTCCTTCACCCAGAGCTCCACCTCTCGCTCCAGATAGGTGAACCGCATCTCCACCCGAGCGCCTGGAGCGTGCTTGCGCACATTGGTGAGCGCCTCCTGCGCGACCCTCCGCACGGCCAGCCCCGCCTCCGCGGGCAGCCCACGCGGCTCCCCCGCCATCTCCAGCCGCGCCCCCTCGGCCGCCGCGACCTCCCGCAGGAACTCCTCCACCGGCGTGAGCTCCCCCCGCAGGGCGGACAGCGCCTGCCGTGTCTCGGCCAGGCCCTGGCGCGCCATGCCCCGGGCCGACGACACCCGCTCAAGGATCTGCTGGCGGTCCGCGTCGCCCTCGATCAGCAGCCGGGCGGCCTCCAGATGCACCAGCTGGGCGGAGAGGCTGTGCGCCAGCACGTCGTGTATCTCCCTGGCGATACGGGCGCGCTCGGCCAGCGCCGCCGACTCCGCCTCGGCCCGCCGGGCGGCCCGCTCCTGGGCCAGCAACCGGAACCCGGCGCTCCGGGCCTCCTCGTCGAGCCGCAGCGAGTACCCGATCAGCAGCACGCCCACGACCGTCACCGCGGTCATCACCGACCGCTCGGGGGTGACCAGCGCGTATGTTCCCAGGCACACACCGGCGAAAGCCACCCCGACGCCCAGGGGCAGCCGCTCCACGGCGATGGCGGCGCTGACGTACCACAGCCCCGTTGCCGCGGCGTGCGACCCGGCCGCCTGGGCGGCCACCCCCACCAGCGCCGGCACACCCAGCAGCGCGACGGAGGGCCACAGCCGCATGGCGAGCGTCGTCAGATAGCACCCCCGCACGGCGGCGGCGCAGAGCAGGAAGCCGGCCGCGAGCGCGGCGTACCCCCATCCATGGAAGACGTCCTCACGGAGCACCCCCCATAGGAAGGCGCCCACCAGGACGACGCGCACCACCCACGTCATCACCTGGCGCCGCCGGGGCACTCCCACCCCGGCGAGCGCCTCGCGGGCGGGCCATTCGGTCCAGTTCTCGATCGCCACGCGTCCCACGCTACGGAGTCGGCTCCCGGCGCGTATCGGAGCACGGGTGGGTTCCGGGTGGATCCCGGGTGGAGATGTCCTCTCCACCCGGGGGTGGACCTCAGGTGTGCCGCCCGGGGGCCGTCAGGCGTCGATGCGCGAGCGGTCCAGCGTGGCGGCGGAGTTGGTGATGAACTCCTTGCGCGGCGCGACCTCATTGCCCATCAGCAGGTCGAAGGCGCGCTCGGCGGCCTCCAGGTCGCTGATGTTGATCCGGCGCAGGGTGCGGTGACGGGGGTCCATCGTGGTCTCGGCGAGCTGGTCGGCGTCCATCTCACCCAGACCCTTGTAGCGCTGGATGCTCTCCTTGTAGCGGGTGCCCTTGCGGTCCAGCTCCATCAGCGTCTGTCGCAGCTCGCTGTCGGAGTAGGTGTAGATGTACTTGTCCTGGCCCTTCTTGGGGTGCGTCAGCTCCACCCGGTGCAGCGGGGGCACCGCCGAGAAGACCCGGCCTTCCTCCACCATCGGCCGCATGTAGCGCTGGAACAGGGTCAGCAGCAGGCAGCGGATGTGCGCGCCGTCCACATCGGCGTCGGCGAGGAAGATCACCTTCCCGTACCGCGCGGCGTCGATGTCGAACGTGCGGCCGGACCCGGCTCCTATCACCTGGATGATCGCGCCGCACTCGGCGTTCTTCAGCATGTCCGAGACGGAGGACTTCTGGACGTTGAGGATCTTGCCGCGGATCGGCAGCAGCGCCTGGAACTCCGAGTTCCGCGCCAGCTTGGCCGTACCGAGGGCCGAGTCGCCCTCGACGATGAACAGCTCGCTGCGCTCGACGTCGTCGCTGCGGCAGTCGGCCAGCTTGGCCGGCAGGGAGGAGGACTCCAGCGCCGTCTTCCGCCGCTGGGCCTCCTTGTGCTGGCGGGCGGCGATCCGGGTGCGGGCCGCCGCGACGACCTTCTCCAGCACGGCCCGGGCCTGCTGCTTGGCGTCGCGCTTGGTGGAGGTCAGGAACGCCTTGAGCTCCTTGGCGACCACGTTGGCGACGATCCGGTTGGCGGCCGAGGTGCCCAGCACCTCCTTGGTCTGGCCCTCGAACTGCGGCTCCGCCAGCCGGACGGTCACGACCGCCGTGAGCCCCTCCATGGCGTCGTCCTTGACGACGTCGTCCTCGGCGACCCGCAGCAGCTTGGCCGACCGGAGCGCCTCGTTGACCGTCTTGGTGATCGACCGCTCGAACCCGGTGACGTGCGTACCGCCCTTGGGGGTGGCGATGATGTTGACGAAGGACTTCACCGTGGAGTCGTAGCCGGTGCCCCAGCGCAGGGCGATGTCCACGCCGAGCTCACGGGTGACCTCGGTGGGGGTCATGTGGCCCCGGTCGTCGAGGACCGGCACGGTCTCCTTGAAGGTGCCCTGCCCGGACAGCCGCAGCACGTCGCAGACGGCCTTGTCCTGCGCGAGGAACTCGCAGAACTCGCTGATGCCGCCGTCGTAGCGGAACGTCTCCTCGGTGATCTCGCCGCCGTCCAGGGCCCGCTCGTCGCGGACGACGATCGTCAGCCCCGGCACCAGGAACGCCGTCTGCCGGGCGCGCCCGTAGAGGGTCTCCAGGGAGAGCTTGGCGTCCTTGAGGAAGATCTGGCGGTCCGCCCAGTAGCGGACGCGGGTGCCGGTGCGGGCCTTGGCGACCTTCTTGCCCTTGAGCAGACCCCCGGAGGGGTCGAAGGGGGCGTCCGGGCCCGACTCGGTGAAGATGCCGGGGACGCCCCGGCGGAAGCTGATCGAGTGGGTCCTGCTGTTCCGGTCGACCTCGACGTCCAGCCGCGCGGAGAGCGCGTTGACGACGGAGGCGCCGACCCCGTGCAGACCGCCGGAGGCCGCGTACGAGCCGCCGCCGAACTTGCCGCCCGCGTGCAGCTTGGTCATCACGACCTCGACACCGGACAGCCCGGTCTTGGGCTCGACGTCCACGGGGATGCCGCGGCCGTTGTCCCGCACCTCCACCGACCCGTCGTCGTGGAGGATCACCTCGATGTGGTCGCAGAACCCGCCGAGGGCTTCGTCGACGGAGTTGTCGATGATCTCCCAGAGGCAGTGCATCAGGCCGCGACTGTCCGTCGAGCCGATGTACATGCCCGGCCGCTTACGGACGGCCTCCAGGCCCTCGAGGACGAGCAGGTGCCGAGCGGTGTAGTTGGATCCGTCCCGGTCTGCCCCGGTCAGCAACGCAGTGGACGGCACGGACGTCTCGGCGGTCACGCGGTTCGCTCCTCGCTGAATTTCTGTCTGGCCCGAGTGGGGCACATGGGTGGCTCAGTTGCCGTTCAGAGGGTACCGAGGCCAGGTAGAGCCTTTGTGCCGCCACCCTTGAGAACAACCATGCTAATCGAGCTTCGATCACTTGTTCGATACCTCGATGGAGTGACATGCACATCACGTTCCCTTCGAGGCATGAACCATTTAGGCTCCGGGCACGTCCTCAAGAACAACCCGGCAAGCCGGCCGGGAGGACGACAACCCCCAGCGATGTGAAACCGTAAGCCCACGCAATACGGCTCATTCGCCGCCAAACGTCAAGATCCGGCCCACTCGAAAGGAAGTTTCGAGGAAAAGCCACGAGCGGGAACGTTTTCGGCCTGGTTGGATGTTGACCCTGGTACGACAGCTCGTCGAGCTAGAGAAGAGGCGACGTGACTACTGTTCTGACCCCCGCGAGCCCGCTGACGGCCGCTGACCGCTGCGACCGGTGCGGCGCTCAGGCTTACCTGCGCGTCGTTCTCATGAGCGGCGGTGAACTGCTCTTCTGCGCCCACCACGGCCGCAAGTTCGAGCCAGAACTCAAGAAGATCGCCGCGGAAATACAGGACGAGACGGAGCGGCTCACCGCCGTGCCGGCGTCCGCGTCCGACGAGGACCGCTGAGTCCGCGCGGTGCAGCGCTGACACATCGCATCCGACGACGAGCGAGGTCCGGCCAGCCAGGGCCGGACAGCCGCGGGCGGCCACCCCACCGGGGAGGCCGCCCGCTCTCGTACCCTCCCGCGGCCCCAGGCGCTCGGCGGCGACGCCGGCCTCAGGCCCATCGCGGTCTCCGGCCCGGCCGTTTCCCGGCCCCCGGAGCGGGCGGCGCCACCTGCGGGGACGCGGAGGGGGCGGTCGGCGGGGCCGGTGGCCGGGCAGGCGGCGCCACCGAAGGCTGCGCGGGCGGCGGAGCGGCCGGTGGAGCGGCTCCCGGAGCCGGGTCGACACTGTGCGCCCACACCAGCGCGGCGACGGCGGAGACGCGCGTATAGACCCCTGGACGGCCCGCCTGGGCGCAACCACTCCCCCAGGACACCAGCCCCACGAGGCGTCCCCGCGCCACCAGCGGGCCCCCGCTGTCGCCCTGGCAGGCGTCCCGGCCACCGCGCGGCAGCCCCGCGCAGAGCATGGTCGACGGCTGGTAGACCCCTTCGGGGCCGCCCGGGTAGGCCTGCCGGCACGTCCCGTCGTCCATGACGTACACCAGCGCCCCCCGCAGCGTGGGCGAGTACGCGCCGTTGCCCAGCACGTCACCCCAGCCGTAGACGCCCGCCTCCGTACCGGGCTTGTAGGCCGCGTCCCCCTCCTTCGCCATGGCGATCGGGGCCCTGTCGGTGACCGGTTCGGCCAGGGTGAGGACGGCGACGTCCCCGCCGTTGGTCTCGGGGTTGAAGGCGGGGTTGACCCAGGCGTCCTTGAGCGCGATCTCCTTCCCCGCGCCGCCGCGCAGGTCGTCACGCCCCACGATCACCCGCAGGTCCTTCGCCTCGGACATCTCGACGCCAAGGACTTCACGGCTGAGACAGTGGGCCGCCGTCACGACCGTCGTACGGCTCACCAGGGCACCGCCGCAGAACTGACCCGACCGCACGGGGCCGAACCGCTCACGGCTCCCCAGAGCCACCGTCCAGGGCACGTCCGCGACCTTCACGGACTGCCCGCCGATGATCCCGCGGTTTCCCGCCCGCACCGGGACGGGGGCCACCAGCAGCAGCACGGCCGTTCCGATCAGCGGGTACCTCAGGGCGCGCATACACAGCCTCCTGACGGAGCGAAATTCTTTGCCTACCCAGCGTCACCCCGCACGCCGGTCACCGCATCCCGGAAGACAGCGGGGCCCGGCCCCTCGGAGGAGGAACCGGGCCCCACGGCGATCGATCTATCGCTCTGTCAGGACTGGCTGTCAGGACTAGTCGAGGTAGTCGCGCAGCACCTGGGAACGCGACGGGTGACGCAGCTTCGACATCGTCTTGGACTCGATCTGACGGATGCGCTCACGCGTCACCCCGTAGACCTTGCCGATCTCGTCGAGCGTCTTCGGCTGACCGTCGGTGAGACCGAAGCGCATCGAGACCACGCCGGCCTCGCGCTCGCTGAGGGTGTCCAGAACGGAGTGCAGCTGCTCCTGGAGGAGGGTGAAGCTGACCGCGTCGGCCGGCACGACCGCCTCGGAGTCCTCGATGAGGTCACCGAACTCGCTGTCGCCGTCCTCACCCAGAGGGGTGTGGAGGGAGATCGGCTCACGGCCGTACTTCTGGACCTCGATGACCTTCTCGGGGGTCATGTCGAGCTCCTTGGCCAGCTCCTCCGGGGTGGGCTCACGGCCCAGGTCCTGGAGCATCTGGCGCTGGACACGCGCGAGCTTGTTGATGACCTCGACCATGTGCACCGGGATGCGGATGGTGCGGGCCTGGTCGGCCATCGCGCGCGTGATGGCCTGGCGGATCCACCAGGTCGCGTACGTGGAGAACTTGTAGCCCTTGGTGTAGTCGAACTTCTCCACCGCGCGGATCAGACCGAGGTTGCCCTCCTGGATCAGGTCCAGGAAGAGCATGCCGCGGCCGGTGTAGCGCTTGGCCAGGGAGACCACCAGACGGAGGTTGGCCTCCAGGAGGTGGTTCTTGGCGCGCCGGCCGTCCTCGGCGATGATCTCCAGCTCGCGCTTGAGCTTCGGGGCCAGCTTGTCGGCGTTCGCCAGCTTGTCCTCGGCGAACAGACCGGCCTCGATGCGCTTGGCGAGCTCGACCTCCTGCTCGGCGTTGAGCAGGGGGACCTTGCCGATCTGCTTCAGGTAGTCCTTCACCGGGTCGGCGGTGGCACCGGCCACCGCGACCTGCTGCGCCGGGGCGTCGTCCTCGTCCTCGTCGGACAGGACGAAGCCCTTGTTCTCGCCGCTCTCCTCCTCGTCCTCACCCTTGCCCGGGGTGGGGGTCTCCTCGAGGAGATCCTCGTCGAGGAGTTCGTCGGCGTCCTTCTTGGCGGCCGTCTTCTTGGCCGTCGTCTTCTTGGCGGCGGTCTTCTTGGCCACCGTCTTCTTGGCCGTCGCCTTCTTGGCGGCGGTCTTCTTGGCGGGCGCCACGGCCTCGTCCGTCTCGTCGCCGTACGCGCCCTGGGCGGACGTGGACGTCGAGACGGAGGACTGCCGCGCCGTGACCGTCTTGGAGGAGACGGCCTTGGTGGCGGTGCGCTTCGCCGGGCTCTTCGCTGCGACGCTCTTGCGGGTGCGCTTGGGCGCCTCTGCGGCACTGACCATCAGCGTCACACCCTCCTCGTCGAGGACCTGGTTGAGGCTGCGCAGAACGTTCTTCCACTGGGTTGGCGGAATCTGGTCAGCCTCGAAGGCCCGACGCACGTCGTCGCCGGCGATCTGCCCCTCGGCCTTTCCCTGCTCGATGAGCGCCATCAGAGACTCGGATTCGGCGATCTCCGGCGGGAGCGTACGGGATGTGCTGGCCGACACGAACAACCTCTCGGAACGATGGAAACGGCTTCCGGCCCCGTCCGCTCTGGACCGGGCCGACGACCGTCGGCAAGGATGAACCGACGGCGCGTGGGCGGTAGTGCGGAGAAGACAGCACCTCCATCGAGGCGCGTATTCCCTCCGCGGCCACCACCTCTTTAGTCATCGCGCTGTCACAAGGAGCGTTACGCCCAATCCTCGTGGCCCGAGTCACACCCCAAAACAGGGTGAAAGGCCCCTGAAGTGGACAGATCGCGAACACTGCCGCCGTCGGCGGCCGCGCGGAACGGCTCGCCCGGTGCGTGCGTACGACCTCGTACGCACGCGCCGGCCGAGCGGCCCCGCACGCGCCGCCCCGTCCGCGGGGCCCGTCCCGCGCTCAGTGCTCGCGCGGGGCGGGCACCACTCGCTCGACCTCGGGGTGGGTGACGAGCAGCTGGCGCATGGCCGCCTCGGCCCCCGCGGCGTCCCCGGCGGCGACGGCGTCGACGATCCGCAGGTGCTGCCCGACGCCCGCCTCGGTGGGACGGTCGCAGCCGCCGGTGGAGGCGCCGGAGACGTGGAGGGCGGCGGAGACGATCCCCGAGAGGTGCTCCAGCATGCGGTTGCCCGCGACCTGGAGGAGCAGGGAGTGGAACTCGGCGTCGGCGCGGGTGAAGGTGAGGGAGTCGCCCTGGGCGAGGGCGTGGCCCATGATCTCGGCCATGTCGGCGAGGCGCTGCTGGATGTCCTCGCGGCCGTGACCGGCGGCGAGCCGGGCGGCCAGCGGCTCGATCGTCCAGCGCAGCTCGCACAGCTCCCGGCGCTGGTCCTCGCGCTGTGGACCGAAGGCGCGCCATTCGATGATGTCGGGGTCGAGGAGGTTCCAGTCGCTGACGGGCCGGACCCGGGTGCCCACGTTGGGGCGGGCGCTGACCAGGCCCTTGGCCTCGAGGACGCGCAGGGATTCGCGGACGACGGTGCGGGAGACCTCGAAGCGCTGCCCGATCTCCTCCGGGACCAGCGGGCGGTCGGCGCCCAGGTCACCGGAGACGATCATCTGGCCCAGCTGCTGTACGAGCTGGCCGTGCAGCCCTCGGCCACGGCTGCCTGCGGCGCGGCGGCCCGCGCGGCTCAGCTCCGCGTCGCCGTCCCAGGCGGGCGGGGCTCCGCGGTCGGCCCCGGGGGCGTCCGCGTAGGAGTAGCGGTCAAGCTCGCCCGGGCCTGCGAGGCCGGAGTCGGCGGGGCGAGCCGCGGTCATCATGGTGTGCGCAAGGGTACTCACGCTTCCTTTGTCGGCGACACCTCGAAGGCCCTTGAGGTCTTTGGTGAAAAGCACACGAAAGGGTGATCGCCCATTACCTTGCAATTGACGCTCAAATAGCCAGAATCGGGCGCCTCCCTGGGCTGGCCAACTGCGGAGAGTGATGGATCCGCCGGATTCTCCGCGGCCCCTCCGGGCTGATTGTCACTCTGCGTTCGCCGCGGCCCGGCGAAGCGCACTAGCACAGCGCTCACCTGGGCCGCCCGCGGATCACGGTCAGCACATACGCGCCGAGCAGCCCCGCCAGCGACAGCGCGAGCGCCCATCCGATCGGCTGCGACATCAGGCGCAGCGCTGCCTCGATCCCCTGGTCGACGCCGGACGGCCAGCGCACCAGGGCCGCCGAGCGCAGCCGCTCCGGCAGGCCGATCAGCGACCGGGCCTCGGGCCGGGAGAGCGCGCCGCCCAGTACGGGGACCACCAGCGTGGGTACGGCGAGGACCGCCACCAGCCCGAGCGCGGTGGACCGGAACAGCCCGGCCGCGAGCAGTCCCGCCCAGGCGCACCCCAGGACGAGGCAGGTCCAGCCCACGAGCGCGGCCGCCCAGCCGCCGGGGAGGAGGGGGACGGCCGGGCCGAAGAGGGTCCGCAGGGCGGCTGCGTCGAGACCGAGCGCGGTCAGCGCGAGGAGCAGGGCGGTTCCCGCCGAGACCGCGAGCTTGGCGCCGAGCAGCCCCAGTCTGCGCGGCACGGTGCCCTGGTCCGGGGCGAGCGCGGGGTAGCGGAATTCCTGGCCGAAGGAGAGCGAGCCCAGGAGACCGGCCGCGAAGGCGGCCGGCGGCAGGGGCAGCCAGAGCGGCCAGCCGACGAGCAGCCGCGACGTCGGGTCGGCTCCGGCGCGCGCGAGCAGGACGGAGGCGAGCACGGACACGACGAGCGCCCCGCTCGCCACGCCCCAGCCGGTGCGCACGCCGGTGGCGCGGCGCAGTTCGTATCGCAGGGGCCACGCCGGGCTCGGGGCCGGGAGCCGGTGCCGCACACCGGAACGGGCCGCGGCCTTGGGCACGGCGGATCCGTCCGGCGCGCCGTCCTCGCCGGTCGCGCCGTCGGCGGTCGTGCCGTCGGCGGTCGTGCCGTCGGCGGTCGTGCCGTCGGCGGTCGTGCCGTCGGCGTCGCGGCCGTCGGCGCGCCGCAGCGGTGCGACGGGGCCGGTGTCCGTGGTCTCCTCCGCGAGGCGATGCACGAGGATGCCGTGGCGGTAGGCGGTCTCGCCGACGACGGCGCAGCTGCTGCCGTAGACGAGGAGCCGGCTGCCCCCTTCGCGCACGACCTCGACGGGAGGGCCGCCCGGCCGCTCGTTCGCCGAGTCCGCCTCTTCGGCCAGGACATGGGCGAGGCGGTTCGCCAGGGGCGACTGGACGACGACGCGGGGGCGCAGCCGGGTGCCGGAGAAGGCGACCCCCTCCTGGTCGGCGATGAGACGCCCCTCGTCGATGGTGACGACCTGGTCGGCGATCCGGGCGGCCTCGGCAGGATCGCGCGAGGTGACCAGGACCGCACCGCCCTGGGCCGCGTAGCCGCGCAGGAGCCCGTGGAGCCACGCGGTCTCGCGGGGGGAGAGCCCTCCGGCCGGTTCGTCGAGGACGAGGGTGTGGGGGTCGCCGAGGAGCGCGGAGGCGAGGCCGAGGCGACGGTCCATGCCGAGCGAGAAGTCGCCGAGGCGCTGGTCGGCGAGGCCGCTGAGGCCGACGACCTCCAGGACGTCGTCCGCGCGCTCCGCGGGGACCCCGGCCGCGGCGCTGAGCATGCGCAGATGGCCGCGGGCGGTGCGACCGGGGTGTCCGGGGACGTCCCCGAGGAGGACACCGATCTCGCGGGCGGGATGGGGGATCCGGTCCAGGGTGCGACCACGGAAGAGCGCGACGCCGCGCCCCGCGTCGAGTCGCAGCATCAGGCGCAGGGCGGTGGTCTTGCCGGCGCCGGGCTCGCCGAGCAGCACGGTGACGCGCCCGGGGCGGGCCTCGAAGGTGAGGTCGTCGACGGCGGGGGGCTGGTGGCGGCGGGAGAGGCTGGTCAGTCCGATGGCCTGGATCATGGCTTCACTCGCGGGACGGCGGGACCGTACCGCAGCACCGTAACCCGATATGTCCTATTTGCTACGCAATGTAGATGCCCGTGCCGCTGCGTGTTCCCTCCGGCGGCCCCGCCGAGGCCCTTTCTCAGGCTTCCCCTCGGGCTTTCGCGCCCCAGGGGCCCCAGGGGGTCGGCGCTATGCCTCGGGCCGCAGCATGGGCGGATTGAGCAGCGTGGCCCCGCCGGCCCGGAAGAGCTGCGCCGGGCGCCCGCCCTGGCGCGTCGTCGTCCCACCCGTGGGCACCAGGAATCCCGGGGTGCCGGTGACCTTGCGGTGGAAGTTCCGCGGGTCCAGGGCGACGCCCCACACCGCTTCATAGACCCGGCGGAGCTCGCCGACCGTGAACTCCTGGGGGCAGAAGGCGGTGGCCAGCGAGGAGTACTCGATCTTCGAACGGGCGCGTTCGACGCCGTCCGCGAGGATGCGGGCGTGGTCGAAGGCCAGCGGCGCGGCCTGCTCGCCCTCGCGCCCGTACCCGACCTCGTCCAGCAGGTCCTCGACGGGCGCCCAGCGCACGCTGCGCGCGTCACCGCCGGGGCGCGGGGCCGGCAGATCGGGCGCGAGCGCGAGGTGGGCCACGCTCACCACCCGCATCCGAGGGTCGCGCTTGGGGTCGCCGTAGGTGGCGAGCTGTTCGAGGTGCGCGGCGTTGGCGTTCGCGGGCGCCGCCGGGTCGTGGGCCTGCAGCCCGGTCTCCTCGGCCAGCTCCCGGGCGGCCGCCGTCGCCAGATCCTCATCGGCCCGCACGAATCCGCCGGGCAGGGCCCACCGGCCCTGGAAGGGGGGCTCGCCGCGGCGGACGGCCAGCGCGCACAGCGCGTGGCGTCGCACGGTGAGCACGACCAGGTCGACGGTGACTGCGAAGGGCGGGAAGGCCGACGGGTCGTAGGGCATATCGTGATCATAGTCGTCTGCCTGACGATAAACAGGCTCTTCCGCTCTCCCCATGAGCGGCCCGGCCGTGAACCCGGCACCCATCCGCTCACACCCCCAGTTGCAGGCCGGCCGCGGCTTCCTCGACCATGCCGAGCCCGAGCCTGCTGATCCGTACGGAGAACGGCCGCTCGGCGACGCGCAGCCCGGTGAACCGCAGCTCGCCGAGCGGCGCCGAGCGTGGCGGCCGGACCGTCACACCGCCCGCCGGGACGTCGGGGCGCACCCCGGCCGCCGCCGTCAGCAGCTGGACCGCGCCGGCGGCGGCGACGGCGGCGGGCCGGCAGGCCGCCGGGTGCGGCAGTGGCGCGCCGCCCGTGGTCCGCTGGTCCCCCGCGTACATCTCCGGCAAGCGGTGGCCGAAGGACTCGGAAGCGTCCAGAACCCCCCGGAGCAGCCCTGCGGCCTCCTTCTCGTACCCGGCCGTCATCAGCCCGGTCACGGCGACCGCCGTCTCATGGACCCGCACGGCTCCCCCGCGGTGCCCGAAGGGGTTGTGCCCGGGCTCCTTCGCCCCCAGGCTGCGCAGCCCCCAGCCGGAGTCGAGGGCGGGCCCGCCGAGCAGCCGGGCGAGCTGCTCGGTCTGCACCCGGTCGAGCAGCCCCGGGCCGTACTCCCCCGAGCCGAGCAGCCCCGTGTCCAGCAGGTGGGCCGCCGCGCACCCCAGGTGGGGTATCCGCCTGCCGTCGGCCGTGCGCGCGGCCACGGGCCGCCCGCCACCGCGATCCTCGGACCAGAAGTCCTCCCGGAAGCGGCGGCGCAGCGCCGCCGCCCACTCGCGCAGGCCCTCCACGCCGGGGCGGCCGTACGCCTCCAGCAGATCCGCCCCGAGGGACGCGGCCCGGTGGGCATGCGCCTGGACCTCGCAGCGGTACGGCCCGCCCGGTGCCGGGTCCGCGAGGTAGACCCGGTCCCCGGTGGCAGCCCGCAGCCACTCCAGGCACCGCTCGGCCGCGGGCAGCAGGGCCTCGGTCTCCTGCTCGGGGAGCCCCCAGCGCCGGGCCTCGGCCAGGACGACGGGGAACAGCAAGGTCGCCTCGACGCCGGTGCACCCGGGGGGCAGGTGGGCGCCCGAGTGCCGTAGCCCCCCGGGGATCCTGCCGGTGTCGGGCCCCGGGCCGGCGATCTGTGTACGCGCCAGGGTGCGCAGCGTGCCGACGGCCAGCCGGACGCCCAGGGGCAGGGTCATCCGGGCCGCCCACAGGGCCTCGGCGGGGGCAAGCTGACCGCACCGCCAGGGGATGCCGGCGGCGAGGTGGGCGTCGCCCGGGTGAACGGGGTCGCGGACGAGGAGCGCGCGGAGGTCGCCGAGGGCCGTCGCCAGCAGCGCCGCGACGCGCGGGTCGTCCCCGGCGGCCTCCGCCTCTCCCCAGGGCGGCGCCGCCCCGCCGCGGCCGTGCGCCGCCGACTCGGGTACCTGCGGCCGACCGGGCAGCTCCGGGCGGACCCGGAGCTCGATGCTCCGGCTGCCCCCGGGCGGCAGCCGTATCTCCCAGCACAGCAGTCCCGCCGAGGCGAGGACGTCGTCCGGGGCCGGGTCCGCGGTGAGCACCGCGTGCGTCCCGGGTGCCGACCAGCGCAGCCCGGAGGCGTGCACGTCGGCGGGCAGCTCGGGTCCGGCGGCCCCGGCGGCGATCGCGGCCAGCTCGGCGAGGTCGGTCCCCAGGGCCACTTCCACGGGGAGCGTCAGCTCCTGCGCCGCCGAACTGCGAACGACGATCCGCTCCACGCCCTCGGCGTCGCGCAACCGCTCGACGGTGACGGCCGGATCCGGCCCGGCGTCGGCGGGGGTGCGCACCGTGCCGACGAAGCGGGCGCGGTCCGCGCTGACCATCCGCCCCTGCACGGGCACCGGCTCGACCCCCGCGACCCGTACCCGGCACGTGCCCAAGAGCCTGCGGCCGCTCCGGTAGAACCCGTCGAGGCCGTGCCCGGTGAGCTGCCCGTGCGCACGGGAGATCGCGAGCGCCGGAAGGGCCACGCAGATCAGCGACTCGTGCACGGGCTGCGGCCCCTGGGCGCGCGCACTGCCGCCGCGCCGCTGCTCGGGCGGTCGCTGCACCAAGTGGGGCGTGTGGGTCGAAGAACCTTTGGGGGCGATGCCTTGCACGGTGTCTGCGCTCCCTGGGTGCTCGCGGTCCGGGTACCGGCGGCCCTGAGCGAGCCGCCGGATGGCCGACGACGGTCGTCGACGACGATTACGGCCACTTAGGTGAACGGCGCCGGGCCCGCCGAAGTCACGGTGGCCCTCCGTGGCCGGGGTCATGACCGGCTCCGCGCGCCCCGCTGCCCACCGCGCCGCCGCGTACGCGCCCGTCCCGCCGGCCCGCTGGCTCCCGCGGGGCCCACGGGCCCGGCCGGAGAGCCCGGCCCGCTCGTACCGCCCGGGCCGGCAGGCCCACTTGTGCCGCCCGGATCGGCGGATCCTACGCGGGCCGGCCCCACGACAGCCGGCCCAGTGCCGGTGGTCGCGGACCGGGCACGGCGTCGCCGTTCTTCCGCGCGGTCCGCTGTTTCCCCCGCCCTCGCCGCCTCCACCGCTCCCCTCGTTCCCGCCGTCCCCGCCACTTCCGCCGCTTCCCTGCCCTCCGTCGCCGTCGCCGCGATGTCCCTCACCATCGCCGTCTCCGTCCCCGGCACCGGGCTCGTCATGGCCACCAGGTCCGTCTTGACGTCCGTCTTGGCCACCGCGCCGGGCCGCGTCACCTTGGGCCCCGCCGTCGTGCCGGACTGCCGGCTCCTGGCGTCCGCGGCCGCCGCGCGGGCCGCTTCGGCGTGGGCCGCCGTGTGCACCGCACGGTCGGCGCGTTCGCGGCGCAGGCAGCGGCGGAGGTGTTCGGGGTCCATTCCGTCGTTGCACGCGCGGTGCAGGAGCTGGGCGAAGAGGTATTCCGGGTCTGCGCTCAGGGCCCGGCTCAAGGCGACCCGGGCCTCCGGGTGGTCGCCGATCGACCAGGCGACCCAGCCCGCCAGGGCGAGGGGCGCGGCCGCGTGCTCCGTATAGGGAGATACGCACCGCCGGGCGAGCGCCCGCCACAAGCGCAGCACCGCCGGGGCCCGGGGCCCCTCCATCCATTCCGCGGCGTGGTCGCGCGTGGTGCGGTCCTGAAGACCGAGGATGACGGCCGCCGCCTCGTCGGCGGCCAGGAGGTCGTCGTCACGGGCGTCGGCTTCCGCCCGGCCGACGACGGGCCGGGCCGCGTGGAACCGGCCCACGACCAGGCTCACCAGGTCCAGCGTCTCCTGTCGTACGGTCCGGCCGGCGGTGCCGGCCAGGATGCGCGGGACGAGGTCGGCGGCGGCCGCGTCCAGCGCGGACTGCTGCTCCAGCGCCCGTCCTCCGGTGAGCGGGGCGTACCGGGCCTCCATCTCGCGGAGCGTTCCGCGCACCTGGATCCCCGCGTAGGCGGCGGCCGCCGCCATGACCGAGGTGCCGGGAGGGGTCAGTGGCGCGCCGTCCGGCGGGCAGCAGCGTTCGTCGGGGCAGCAGTAGGACCAGTAGCGGCCGTCGGAGAGGCACAGCGCCTCGTAGACGGGCACGTCCAGTCCTCCGCAGGCCAGGCGCAGGCTCTGGGCCAGCGGGCGGAGCCGCTCCATCACCTGGCGGCCGGTCTCTCCCCCGGCGGGGTCCTGGCACAGGAACAGGACGATGCCGTCGGGCCGGGAGCCCCGCTTGTCGCAGCCCGAGATCAGGGTCTCCGCGAGCTGCCGGCTGACGTCGGGCCACTCCTCCGGGCCCGGGATACCGAGCCTGAGCCGCCCGCCGAAGCGGCCGCGCTCGCCGTGCAGGGCCAGCATCACCACGCTGTCGTTCGGGTGGAAGCCCAGCAGATACGGGAGGGCGTCGGCGAGTTCGGCCGGGCTGCGCAGCGTGATCTGCGCGTCCGGCGGGGTGTCCCGGGCGGCGGAGGAGTCGGTGGAGGGGCGGGAGGACTCGTTGTGGTGGGTCATGGCCCGAGAGTCCCGCGAGGCCGTCCGAGCCCGCCAGCCCTGTGGATAACTCCAGAAGTATTGTCGTACTACTCCTGTGGAGAACTCTCCGTGCGGGTTTTCCACAGGCCCGGCCACCGGGTTCGCGCGTTGTCAGTGTCCTCGTGTTGCATGGGGGCATGACCAACGAAGCCCTCCGCACCTCGGCGGACACCGTCCTCGCCCGTCTCGTCGGAGACGCCACGGGCACGGCGAGACTGCGCGAGGACCAGTGGCGCGCGATCGAGGCCCTCGTCGCCGACCGCCGCCGCGCGCTGGTCGTCCAGCGCACCGGGTGGGGCAAGTCCGCGGTGTACTTCGTCGCGACCGCCCTGCTGCGGGCGCGGGGCAGCGGCCCGACCGTGATCGTCTCCCCGCTGCTCGCCCTGATGCGCAACCAGGTCGAGGCGGCCGCGCGGGCGGGCATCCACGCGCGCACGATCAACTCCTCCAACACCGAGGAGTGGGAGACCGTCCAGGCCGAGGTCGCGGCGGGCGAGGTGGACGTGCTGCTGGTGAGCCCCGAGCGGCTCAACAACCCCGACTTCCGCGACAACGTGCTGCCCAAGCTCGCCGCCGCCACCGGTCTGCTCGTCGTCGACGAGGCGCACTGCATCTCCGACTGGGGCCATGACTTCCGGCCCGACTACCGCCGGCTGCGGACCATGCTCGCCGACCTGCCGCCAGGGGTGCCGGTGCTCGCGACGACCGCCACGGCCAACGCCCGCGTCACCGCCGATGTCGCCGAGCAGCTGGGGACGGGCGAAGGGGCGGAGGCGCTGGTGCTGCGCGGTCCGCTGGACCGGGAGAGCCTGAGCCTCGGCGTCCTGGAGCTCCCGGACGCCGCCCACCGCCTGGCCTGGCTCGCCGATCACCTCGACGAGCTCCCCGGTTCGGGCATCGTCTACACGCTCACGGTCCCCGCCGCCGAGGAGGTCGCGGCGTTCCTTCGCCGGCGCGGGCACACCGTGACCTCGTACACGGGCAAGACCGAGAACGCCGACCGTCAGCAGGCCGAGGAGGACCTGCTGGCGAACCGCGTCAAGGCGCTGGTGGCCACCTCCGCGCTGGGCATGGGCTTCGACAAGCCCGACCTCGGCTTCGTGGTCCACCTCGGCTCCCCCTCCTCCCCCATCGCCTACTACCAGCAGGTGGGCCGGGCCGGGCGCGGCGTCGAGCACGCCGAGGTGCTGCTGCTGCCCGGGCGCGAGGACGAGGCGATCTGGAAGTACTTCGCGTCGCTGGCCTTCCCGCCGGAGGAGCAGGTCCGTCGCACGCTGGACGTGCTGGCCGCCGCGGACCGGCCGCTCTCGCTGCCCGCCCTCGAACCGCTGGTGGACCTCCGGCGCTCCCGGCTGGAGACCATGCTGAAGGTCCTCGACGTGGACGGCGCCGTGCACCGGGTCCGCGGCGGCTGGACCTCGACCGGCGCGGCCTGGACGTACGACGGCGAGCGGTACGCCTGGGTCGCGCGGCAGCGCGAGGCGGAGCAGCGGGCCATGCGGGAGTACGCGGCGACGACCGGGTGCCGGATGGAATTCCTGCGGCGGCAGTTGGACGACGAGGCGGCGGCGCCCTGTGGGCGGTGCGACAACTGTGCCGGGTCCCGGTTCTCCGCCGGCGTCTCCGGCGCGGCCCTGGACGCCTCCCGGGGCGAGCTGGGCCGACCGGGGGTGGAGGTGGAGCCGCGCCGGATGTGGCCGACGGGGATGGCCGCGGTCGGCGTGGACCTCAAGGGGCGGATCCCCGTGGGGGAGCAGGCCGCGCCCGGCCGGGCGCTCGGGCGGCTCTCCGACATCGGCTGGGGCAACCGCCTGCGTCCTCTTCTCGCGCCGCAGTCCCCGGACGCCCCCGTTCCGGACGACGTTGCGGACGCGGTGGTGACCGTGCTGGCCGACTGGGCCCGGGGAGCGGGCGGTTGGGCGTCCGGCTCACCGGACGCACCGGCCCGCCCGGTGGGCGTCGTCACCGTCGCCTCCCGGACCCGGCCGCTGTTGATCCGCTCGCTCGGCGAGCGCATCGCCGCCATTGGCCGGATGCCCCTCCTCGGCTCGGTCGAGTACGGGGGCACGGACGTGGACACCCGGGTGCCGCGCACCAACAGCGCCCAGCGGCTGCGGGCGCTGGACGGGGCGCTGACCGTGCCGCCGGCCCTCGCGGAGGCCCTGGCGTCGGCCGGCGGTCCGGTCCTTCTCGTCGACGACATGACCGACACCGGCTGGACCCTCGCCGTCGCGGCGAGGCTGCTGCGCCGCTCCGGAGCGAAGGAGGTGTTCCCTCTGGTCCTGGCCGTTCAGGGGTGACGTACGAGACGAGCGGGGGGCCCGGAACTCCGGGCCCCGGAACAGCGGATACCGGTCACTGGCGGCAATTGATCGTTGCCGCACGGTGGGTGGGGCCGCGAGAATTGGACGGGTCCCTCGCCATCGCCCGTCGCACAGACCGCCGGGACCGCTGTCGCGCCGTATGCCGCGGTGTACGCCCTGCCTGAGCTCCCGCCCCGGATCGTGGGCGTGCAGACGAAGGGAGAATCATGGCCTTCGGCTTCGCTCCACCCTCGTCCGCCGACTCGGTTCCCCGCCCGGGCAGGCTGCTCGAACCCACGGACTGGATCGCCTCGGGAGTGCCCCTGCTGCGCAATCCGCGCGAGGTGGTCAGCGGGCTCCACGCCCGGCACTCGCCGACGCCGTCCACGGCGGTCGTCGCCGTCTTCCAGCCGGACGAACGGCTTGTGGCCAGCGCCTCCTTCATCCGGCACGCCGGGCGCGCGGGCCCGGCCGACGGCTGGGAGCTGCGCAACGCGCTCCTCACCCAGCTGCGCCGGGTGATCCCCCACGATCTGCGCAGACGCGCACCCGTCCGCACGGCCGTGCTGCTCTACTGCCGTGAGGGCGAGTCCCATTGGACGGAGGAGGACGGCGCGTGGATGTGGGCCCTGCGCGACGCCTGCGCGCTGCACGGCCTGCGTTGCGGCGCGTACATCACACTCACCGGCACCGGGTGGCAGATCCTCGGCGAGGGACGCAGCGGCCGCAGGCCGTGCTCGGCCGCCTATCCGGTCGTACCGCTCAGCTCCGGCGGCGGAGCGCCCGAGGCGCACCGTCGTACGGTGGCCCGGTGAGGCGATACGCCACGGCGGCCGACGGCTCCCTCGCGGGTGGCCGGCCGCCGTGGGCGTCCGTCAGGCGCCGACGGAGAGAAGGCTGTTGACCCGCTGCGGGTCACCGCAGACGATCAGCAGCGCGCCGGCGCGGGCCATGGCCGCGGGCAGCACGCCGGCCACCGCGGCGTCCGGCCCGCCGTTGACGGCCACGACGACGACCGGGCGGGGCGCGACCCGCTGGGCGTCGGCGTTCGCGTAGAAGACGTCGTCCCCGGCGTCGTGCTGCGCCCAGTAGGACGCCTCGCCGAAGGACAGCTCGTGCGCGGCCCAGGGGTGCGGGTCGCCGGTGGTGAGGACCAGCACCTCGCCGGGGGCCCGGCCGCTGTCGAGCAGGACGTCGACGGCCTCGTCCGCGGCGTCCAGGGCGCCCTCGGCGGTGGCCGGGATCAGCTGGATCTGCGGGGTGGCCGCCGAAGCCCCGGCGGCCTTCTCGCGCGGTGCGCGCTGGGCCGGGACGGGGGCGCGGTGCGGGCCGGTGCCGCCGGGCCGTATGGGGGCCGGTCGGGGACCAGGGACAGGGCGGGGGGTCGCCGCGGTCCGGCCGGGGGCCGGTACCGCGCGGGGACCCGGGACACTCTCGTGAATCTGAGGCTCCTCGGGGATGAGAGGCATGAGTTGATGTTTATCAAACGCCGGTGCGAGTCGCGTCGGCGGGTGGCGCTGTGCGCCGGTCCGGATCAGAAATCGAAGCCGAGCTGACCGCCGGCCTCCAAGGCCATGTCGTCGGGGCTGATACGGGCTCGCTTGAGATGCTGCCACCGGGGCAGCGCGTCCAGATAGGCCCACGACAGCCGGTGGTGCGGGGTGGGGCCCAGCTCCTCCAGGGCGGCGCGGTGCACGGGCGACGGGTAGCCCGCGTTGTCGCGGAAGCAGAAGTCGGCGTGCTCCTCGTCCAGTTCGGCCATCATGGCGTCCCGCCGCACCTTGGCGATCACGGAGGCGGCGGACACGACCACACAGGACTGGTCGCCCTTGATGACCGTACGGACCTTCCAGGGCGCCCCGAGATAGTCGTGCTTGCCGTCGAGGATCACCGCGTCGGGTCGTACGGGCAGTGCTTCCAGTGCCCGGGTGGCCGCCAGCCGGAGGGCCGCCGTCATGCCCAGCTCGTCGATCTCCTGTGGGGAGGAGTGGCCGAGCGCGTACGCGGTGACCCAGGACTCCAGCTGCTCGGCGAGCGCGGTGCGCCGCTTGAGCGTCAGCAGTTTGGAGTCCGTGAGCCCCTCGGGCGGACGGCGGAGCCCGGTGACGGCCGCGCACACGGTGACGGGACCGGCCCAGGCGCCCCGGCCGACCTCGTCCACACCGGCGACGATCTTTGCTCCGGTCGTCGCTCGGAGGGAGCGCTCGACGCTGTGAGTAGGCGGTTGGTAGGGCATGACGCCTGCAAGGTTACGCCTTTGAGGCCTGGCTGTCCCGCCCCGCCCCCGCTCCTTCCGTCCGCTCAGCGCGAAGCGGCCGGAAGCCAGGCGGGGAGGGCTTCCGTGGACTCCAGCCAGGCCGCCGGCGGAGCTCCTCGTTCCGCCGCGGCGACCACTCCTCCGGCGATCGCGGACGTGGTGTCCACGTCGCCGCCGGCCCGGGCCGTCGTCCAGAACGCCTCCTCGAACGAGTCGAGATGGCGGGCCGCGGCCCACAGCGCGAAGGGCACGGTGTCATGGGCGCTGGTCCGCCGGCCGCAGCCCAGGACGGCGGCGACGGTGTTCGTGTCGCCGTAGTCGAGCATGTCGCGGGCGCGGCGCAGCCCCTGCTGGACCGCGCTGCGCGGCACGAGCGCGATCACTCCGTCCAGCAGGGCCTCCGGGCCGGTGGTGCCGGCCGGGCCCGCGGCGATGGCCGCCGCGGCGGCCACGGCCATGGCACCGGCCACGGCCTCGCGGTGCTGGTGGGTGGTGTACGCCGAGATCTCGGCCTGGTGCGTGGCCTGCTCGGGGTCGTCGGCGTACCAGGCGCCCAGCGGCGCGATGCGCATGGCGGCGCCGTTGCCCCAGGATCCCTGCCCCTTGAACAGCGCGGCGGCCAGCTCGCGCCAGTCGCCGCCCTCCCTGACCAGGCGCAGCATCCTGTTGACCGCGGGACCGTAGCCGCGGTCGAAGTCGTGGTGCTCGGCGAAGGAGCGCGCGAGGGCGTCCTGGTCGACGCGGCCGTGCTCGGCCAGGACCGCCAGCACGGAGCAGGCCATCTCGGTGTCGTCGGTCCAGCTCCAGGGCCCGGGCGGGAGCTCGCGACGCTTGAGGGACGGATAGTGGGCGGGGACGAAGAACTGGGAGCCGAGGGCGTCACCCACGGCCAGCCCCTGGAGACTCGCCAGGGCCCGGTGGAATCGGTCAGTTGTCATCGCTGCGAACTCTAGTCGGTGAAGCCGTACGACTCGGGGGTACACCAGCGCTCGAACGGCCGGTCCAGGTGATAGCGGCCGTCGGAACCGAGCAGCAGCATGCGGGTCTCGGCGTTGCCCGGGTTGGACAGGCACTCGAACTCGGCGACGGTCCAGTGCAGCCATCTCATGCAGAACAGCCGCATGGTCAGGCCATGGGTGACGAGCAGGACGTTGGGCGGGTGGCCCGGGTCCTCGAAGCTGCGCCACAGGCTCTCCAGGAAGGCGCCGACCCGGTCGTAGACGTCGGCCCCGGACTCGCCCTGGGCGAAGCGGTAGAAGAAGTGCCCGTAGGCGTCGCGGTAGGCCTTCTGGCGGCGTACGTCCTCCCGTTCCTGCCAGTTCCCCCAGTCCTGCTCGCGCAGGCGCGGCTCCTCGCGCACGCGGACGCGGGCGGGGTCGAGCTTCAGCGCGTGGAAGGTCTGGTGCGCGCGGCGGTAGGGCGAGACGTACGCGGAGATCCGCTCGTCGCCGAAGAGCTCCCGGAGCGGCCCCCCGGCCCGCTCGGCCTGCTTGCGGCCCTTCGCCGTCAGGCTGAGGGCGTGGTCGGGCTCCCGCTCGTAGACCGTGTCGTCGACGTTGCCCTCCGACTCTCCGTGCCGGAGGAGGACGATGCGCCGGGGGCGTGACATGCCGCCACCCTAGAGCCAACAGCCGGACCATGCCTCACGCTCCCCCGGCGATCGGACTCGACACGACACCAAACGCAACCGAAGTCGCGTTACCCTCAGAGTGGCACACCTCGCCCGACTAACGCAACGGGAGTTGCACTTGGCAGCGGACTCCTCGACCTCGGCGCCCGGCACCGTCCGGCCCGGCGGACGCACCGCCCGCACCCGCGCCGCCGTGCGCGACGCCGTCCTCGCCGGGCTCGTCGAGCACGGCTACCCCGGCCTGACCGTCGACTACGTCGCCGAGCGCTCCGGCGTGCACAAGACCACGCTCTACCGCCGCTGGGGCGGCGTCGACGGGCTCGTGGCGGAGGCTCTCGGCCTCGCGGGAGAGGACACCTGGACGCCGCCCGACACCGGCACCCTCAGAGGCGATCTCCAGGCGCTCGCCCACGGGATCGTCGACGCCTTCACCGACCCGGGGACCGCCGCCACCCAGACAGCCTTGATCGCCGCCGCGTTCCGGTCCGAGCGCGCGGCGGAGGCCCTGCGCGCCTTCCACCGCGAGCGCTTCGCGCGCTGTGGGCCGCTGATCGCGCGGGCCGTCGAGCGGGGCGAGGCGCCCGCCGGCACCGACGCGGGCGCCGTCGTACGGGCCGTGTCCGCACCGCTGTTCCTCAGGCTGTTCATTACCCGGGAGCCCGTCGACGCCGCCGTCGCGGACGAGGCCGCCGAGGCCGCGCTCACGGCGGTCGCCGCGGGCGTCCACGTCACAATGGCGGACTGACACGGCCGGTCGCACCCGGCCCCAGGCGCGCAGGCCGCGCCCTCACACCGTCCACGCCTGCTCTATCTGCACGACGTCACCGGTGATCGCCGCGACGTCGGCCTCGGTCTGCGCCCGCAGGGCGAGCCGCTCCACCCGGTCCTCGCGGTACTTCCCGTGCTCCGCCCCGGAGTCCCACATCGACAGGACCAGGAACTCCGGGCCGGGCGCCTCACCGAAGACCCCCCGCAGCATCCCGGGCGACCCGGCCATCGCCGGGTTCCACACCTTCTCCTGCATCAGCGTGAAGTGCTCCACCCGGTCCTCATGGACCCGGCAGTGCGCGAAACGCACCACGTCCGCGTCCCCGAACTGCGGCCGGAAGCCCACCTTCACATCGAAGCGGTGCTCGAAGAGCCGCACCTGGACGTTCCTGAACGTGCCGGCCTGCGCCGCCGCCAGCCTGTCGTGGGACCGCGCCATGAAGGAGTCGTAGAACGACCGGCTCTCCCAGAAGCCGAAGAGGTGCACCACACCGGGACGCGCCCGGCTCCAGCCACCCCCCTGCCCCCGGAATCCCGGTTCACCGAGCAGTCCCGCCCATTTCCGCTGCCCCCGCTCGAACCCCCGGCGGTCCACCACGGTGCAGCGAATCCACTTGACCAGCACCGACCCATCGTACGGCGACCGCAGTGGCACACGTCACGTAGCGGCGCGGTACACGCGGGTGAGGGTCGCGGCGTCCTCGGCGTCCAGTTCGATCCGGAACTCGTTCTTCAGCACCGTGGTCAACTCCTCGGCACCGACTTCACGTTCATCCCCCGACCCATCAGGACGCGCGTTCGTCAGCGTCGAACCCACGAGCGTCCGCCGTAGGCCCGGCTCCGTTCGCTGGACCACCGGCCGCGAGACGAAGGGCGAGCGCGGGTGCGTCGAGATGTAGTGGTTCATCACCGCGTAGTCGACCGGGTGACGCTCCTCGGGGCCGAAGGCGTACAGGTCGAACCAGCCGTCCGGATGGAGCGAGCGCAGGACGCGTACGTCCTTCTGCTCACGCCCGAGTTCAAACGTCCACTCCCCCTGATCCACCCGGGCCCCGTCCCGTAGGGGAAGCGGTTCCAGCAACCCTTCGCCGCCGAAGCCGACGTCGCAGAGCCACTCCTCGCCACCGGCCTCGACCTTGAGCGCCATGTGCGTCGTCGGGCGCACGCTCCCGCTGCCCATGCGCACCCGCGCGCCGATCCCGGAGAACGCGAACCCCATGCGTTCCAGGGCGGCCGCCAGGAGCAGGTTCTGCTCGTAGCAGTAACCGCCGCGCCGCCTCGCGACCATCTTGTCCTGGAGCGCCTTCACATCGAGCAGGACGGGGCGGCCGAGCAGTACTTCGAGGTTCTCGAACGTGAACGCCGCGACATGACGTCGGTGCACCGCCCGCAGGGTCTCCGGATCCGGCCGGACGGGCCCCTCGAACCCGATGCGCGCCAGATAGGCGTCGAGCTCCAGCTCGGCGCCGCCCCATATGGAATGCCCCATCCCCGTACCGCCTTTCACGTGATCGCCCCACCAGTATTCACCTGTGCGCACGGACCGCGGAAAGCCGATGACCACGGAAAAGCCGATGGGGGAACCGGCACGGGCCGGTTCCCCCATCGTCACAGGATGATCAGCTGCAACCGCTGGTCGAGCCGCAGCCCTCGCAGAGGTAGCAGCTGCCCGCGCGGCGCATCTTCGTACCGCAGGAGAAGCACAGCGGCGCGTCGGCGTTCAGGCCGAGCTGCATCTCCACCAGCTCGGTGGAGTTGTGGGCCTGCTTCGGCGCCGGGGCGGCCGCGGCGGGCTGCGCCGGAAGCTCCGGCTTGGCCGGCTCGACCTGACGCGGCGCGGACTGGGCCAGGCCCTCGACGTCGACCTCATCGGCCGCCGGCTCGTACGAACCGGTGTCCAGGTGGCGCTGACGCTCCTCGGCGGAGTGGATGCCCAGGGCAGAGCGCGTCTCGAAGGGCAGGAAGTCCAGCGCCAGGCGGCGGAAGATGTAGTCGACGATCGACTGCGCCATCCGCACGTCCGGGTCGTCCGTCATACCGGCCGGCTCGAAGCGCATGTTGGTGAACTTCGAGACGTAGGTCTCCAGCGGCACGCCGTACTGGAGGCCGACCGAGACGGCGATCGAGAAGGCGTCCATCATGCCCGCGAGGGTCGAGCCCTGCTTGGACATCTTCAGGAAGACCTCGCCGAGGCCGTCGTCCGGGTAGGAGTTGGCGGTCATGTAGCCCTCGGCGCCGCCCACCGTGAAGGAGGTGGTGATGCCCGGGCGGCCCTTGGGGAGGCGCTTGCGGACCGGACGGTACTCGACGACCTTCTCCGCGACGGCGGGAGCGGGGGCCTCGGCCTTCTTCTCCTCCTCCTTCTTCTTGGCGGAGAGCGGCTGGCCGACCTTGCAGTTGTCGCGGTAGATCGCGAGGGCCTTCAGGCCCATCTTCCAGCCCTCGAAGTAGACCTCCTCGACCTCCTCGACGGTGGCCGACTCCGGCAGGTTCACCGTCTTGGAGATCGCGCCGGAGAGGAACGGCTGCGCGGCGGCCATCATGCGCACATGGCCCATGGCGGAGATCGCGCGCTCGCCCATGGCGCAGTCGAAGACCTCGTAGTGCTCGGTCTTGAGGCCCGGGGCGTCGATCACATTGCCGTGCTCGGCGATGTGGGCGACGATCGCCTCGATCTGCTCCTGCTGGTAGCCCAGGCGCTTGAGCGCCTTGGGGACCGTGTTGTTCACGATCTGCATCGAGCCGCCGCCGACGAGCTTCTTGAACTTGACCAGGGCCAGGTCCGGCTCGACGCCCGTGGTGTCGCAGTCCATCATCAGGCCGATGGTGCCGGTGGGGGCCAGCACGGAGGCCTGGGCGTTGCGGAAGCCGTTCTTCTCGCCGAGGCGGAGCACGTCCTGCCAGGCCTCGGTCGCGGCGGCCCAGACCGGGGTGTCCAGGTCGTCCATGCGCCGGGCGACGGCGTTGGCGTCGGAGTGCTGCTTCATGACGCGCTTGTGGGCGTCGGCGTTGCGGGCGTAGCCGTCGTACGGGCCGACGACCGCGGCCAGCTCGGCGGAGCGCTTGTAGGACGTACCCGTCATCAGCGAGGTGATCGCGCCGGCCAGGGCGCGGCCGCCGTCGCTGTCGTAGGCGTGGCCGGTGGCCATCAGCAGGGCGCCCAGGTTGGCGTAGCCGATGCCCAGCTGGCGGAAGGCGCGGGTGGTCTCGCCGATCTTCTCGGTCGGGAAGTCGGCGAAGCAGATGGAGATGTCCATCGCCGTGATCACCAGCTCGACGACCTTGGCGAAGCGCTCGGCGTCGAACGACTGGTTGCCGTTGTCATCGCGGAGGAACTTCATGAGGTTGAGGGAGGCGAGGTTGCACGAGGAGTTGTCCAGGTGCATGTACTCGCTGCACGGGTTGGACGCGGTGATCCGGCCCGTCTCCGGCGAGGTGTGCCAGTGGTTGATCGTGTCGTCGTACTGGATGCCCGGGTCGGCGCAGGCCCAGGCGGCCTCGGCCATCTTCCGGAAGAGGCCCTTGGCGTCGATCTCCTCAATGACCTCACCGGTCATCCGGGCGCGCAGGCCGAACTTCGTGCCGTTCTCGACGGCCTTCATGAACTCGTCGTTCACTCGGACGGAGTTGTTGGCGTTCTGGTACTGGACGGACGTGATGTCGTCGCCGCCCAGGTCCATGTCGAAGCCCGCGTCGCGCAGGGCGCGGATCTTCTCCTCCTCCTTCACCTTGGTGTCGATGAAGGCCTCGACGTCGGGGTGATCGACGTCCAGCACGACCATCTTGGCCGCACGGCGCGTGGCACCGCCGGACTTGATCGTTCCGGCGGAGGCGTCGGCACCGCGCATAAAGGAGACGGGGCCGGAGGCGTTGCCGCCGGAGGAGAGCAGCTCCTTGGAGGAGCGGATGCGGGAGAGGTTCAGGCCGGCGCCGGAGCCGCCCTTGAAGATCATCCCCTCTTCCTTGTACCAGTCGAGGATCGACTCCATGGAGTCGTCGACGGAGAGGATGAAGCAGGCGGAGACCTGCTGCGGCTGCTTGGTGCCGACGTTGAACCAGACCGGGGAGTTGAAGCTGAACACCTGGTGGAGCAGGGCGTAGGTCAGCTCGTGATCGAAGATCTCGGCGTCCGCCGGGGAGGCGAAGTACCCGTGCTCCTCGCCCGCCTTGCGGTAGGTGGACACCACGCGGTCGATGAGCTGGCGCAGGCTGGACTCGCGCTGGGGCGAGCCGGTCGCGCCGCGGAAGTACTTGCTGGTGACGATGTTGACCGCGTTCACCGACCAGAAGTCGGGGAACTCGACGCCACGCTGCTCGAAGTTGATCGAGCCGTCACGCCAGTTGGTCATGACGACGTCACGACGCTCCCAGACCACCTCGTCGTACGGGTGCACCCCGGGGGTGGTGTGGACGCGTTCGATGCGCAGGCCCTTGCCGCCCTTGTTCCCCTTGGAGCGGGAACCTCGTGCAGAGCCGCTCGTCGTCTCGGTCATGCCGCCTCCCTCTACGGGCAAAACGCCCATATGCGCCCATTTTCTTCCGGGGCGCGATGTGTTCTGTCACCCGGTGGCGCTCAGCGCCCCGGGTAGGTCTGGATGTCGTCGCTCAGTCGGCGGCGACGGCGGGCGCCGGCACTTCGGCGCCACCGGCGGGGGCCGCCGGGTCCGCGGCGGAGCCGCCGCTCCCGGTACGGCCGAGGCCCTCGCGCAGCTCCGCGACGGCGGCCTCGAAGTCCTCCAGCGAGTCGAACGCCTGGTACACGGACGCGAAGCGCAGGTATGCCACGAGGTCGAGGTCCTTGAGCGGGCCCAGTATGGCGAGCCCGACGTCATGGGTGGTGAGCTCGGCGCTGCCCGTGGCCCGCACCGCCTCCTCGACCCGCTGGCCGAGCTTCGCCAGGGCGTCCTCCGTGACCGGGCGGCCCTGGCACGCCTTGCGCACTCCGGAGATCACCTTGGTCCGGCTGAACGGCTCGGTGACCCCGCTCCGCTTGATCACCATGAGTGACGCGGTCTCCACGGTGGTGAACCGGCGGGAGCAGTCGGGGCACTGACGGCGCCTGCGGATCGAACAACCGTCATCGGTGGTCCGGCTGTCGACGACACGGCTGTCGGGGTGCCTGCAGAAGGGGCAGTGCATGGCTCTCCACCCTCCTTCACCCTCGAGGAACCTCGAAAAAGCTGTACGCGTTCTCCGGCTTCGGCGACCCCGCAGGGGTCTCGCCGAGCAGCCCCCAGCATAGGCGATGACCGGGACCCGGAATGACCAGGGAGGGGCATCGACCACAACTTGTGGGTAGCTGTCGCCATCAAACCACTAGATCTGGTGCCCGGCCGCCAGGATCTCCCCTAGCGTGTCGCGCCGCGCCGACGGGACACGGCCCCGCGCGGGACGCCCGGAGACAAGCCGGGAGGGCCGCGGATGACACACTGGGGACGTAGCACGGCGACGCCGCCGGACACCGCCGACATCCCTCGGACGGCGACGGACGGACCGTCCGCGCGTGCGCCAGGCGACCCGAACGGACCTCCGGCGCGAGCGGGCGAACCGCGCATCGAAGAGTACCGTAATGGGGCGAATTGATCTTTGCCCGTACACCCTGCCGACTGATCAAGTCAGCCAATCCGCGATATTTCACTCGAACGTGTGTTTGGCGCAACCTTTCGAAAGCAACTACCGTTGTCCAGCTAGGGAGAACATCTCGAGAGGGGCCGACGTGACCACCACCGCAGACAGCGCCACCATCACCGCCCAGGACCGCTCCCAGAACCGACTCGACCAGGCACACCCGATGAATGACGCAGCCATGAACGCCGAGGGGCAGAAGCCGGCCCGCTCGCTCCCAGGACGGCCCCCCGGCATCCGGGCGGACAGCTCCGGGCTCACCGACCGGCAGCGCCGCGTGATCGAGGTCATCAGGGACTCCGTCCAGCGGCGCGGATACCCACCATCCATGCGCGAGATCGGCCAGGCGGTGGGGCTTTCCAGCACCTCCTCCGTGGCCCACCAGCTGATGGCCCTGGAGCGCAAGGGCTTCCTCCGCCGGGACCCGCACCGCCCGCGCGCCTATGAGGTGCGCGGCTCGGACCAGCCGAGCGCGCAGCCCACCGACACCACCGGCAAGCCCGCCGCCTCGTACGTCCCGCTGGTGGGCCGTATCGCCGCCGGTGGCCCGATCCTGGCGGAGGAGTCCGTCGAGGACGTCTTCCCCCTCCCCCGCCAGCTGGTCGGCGACGGGGAGCTGTTCGTCCTCAAGGTGGTCGGCGATTCCATGATCGAGGCCGCCATCTGCGACGGCGACTGGGTGACGGTCCGCCGCCAGCCCGTGGCGGAGAACGGCGACATCGTGGCCGCGATGCTCGACGGAGAGGCCACGGTCAAGCGTTTCAAGCGCGAGGACGGCCATGTCTGGCTGCTCCCGCACAATGCCGCCTATCAGCCCATTCCCGGCGACGAGGCCACCATTCTGGGCAAGGTCGTGGCCGTATTGCGGCGGGTCTGACACCACCCGCCGAAAGACCGGGCCCCGGGACCAACTGCGCCGGTTCCGGGGCTCTTCTTTATGCACCGACGTCTTTATGCGCTGACTCTTTATGCGCTGACATTTTTCGCGCGTCTTTTTTCTTTTATGCGGTGACGCATCTCAAGCAGCGAGTCACACGACATATCCGTGACCGTCGCGCGCATAAGCGCCTACGCGCCTACACGCACGCTATTTCCCCTCCGCCTTGGCCGCCGCGTCGATGGCGGCCAGGGAGCGGCGCACCTGATTACGGTCCGTGGTGTACCAGAAGTCCGGCATCGAGGCCCGCAGGAAGGATCCATAGCGGGCCGTCGCCAGCCGGGGGTCGAGCACCGCGACCACGCCGCGGTCGCCCGACGCCCGGACGAGCCGGCCCGCGCCCTGCGCCATCAGCAGCGCCGCGTGCGTCGCCGCCACGGCCATGAAGCCATTGCCCCCGGCGTCCTCCACGGCCCGCTGCCGGGCGCTCATCAGCGGGTCGTCGGGGCGGGGGAAGGGCACGCGGTCCATCACCACGAGCTGACAGCTCGGCCCGGGCACGTCGACGCCCTGCCACAGCGACAGCGTGCCGAACAGACACGTACGGGTGTCCGCCGCGAAGTTCTTGATGAGCTCGCCCAACGTGTCCTCGCCCTGGAGCAGGATCGGCGTGTCGAGCCGTCCCCGGAGCGCCTCGGCGGCCGCCTGGGCGGCCCGCATCGAGGAGAACAGCCCCAGGGTGCGGCCTCCGGCCGCCTCCACCAGCTCGGCCAGCTCGTCGAGCATGTCCGTCCGGTTGCCCTCCCGGCCCGGCTGGGCCAGGTGCCGGGCGACATAGAGGATGCCCTGCTTCGGATAGTCGAACGGCGAGCCGACGTCGACGCCCTTCCACGACGGGACGTCCTCGCCCTCGACGCCCTCGGGAGCGAGCCCCAGGGAGGCGCCGACGCCGTTGAAGTCACCGCCGAGCTTGAGCGTGGCCGAGGTCAGCACCACGGACCGCTCGCTGAAGAGCTTCTCCCGCAGCAGCCCCGACACCGACAGCGGCGCCACCCGCAGCGAGGCGCCGAAGCGGTCGTGCCGCTCGTACCAGACGACGTCGTACTCGGAGCCCTCCACGATGCGCTCCGCGACCGCGTGGACGTTCTCCACGGAGGCCAGGGCCTGCTTGCGGACGGCGTCCTCGTCCTGGACGGACTTGTCGCGGGTGTTGCCGATCGCCGAGATCACCGTGCGCGCGGCGTCGCGCAGCGCCATCAGGCAGTGGCCGAGATCCTCGGGGATCTCCTCCAGCCGGCCGGGCAGGGCGAGCTCCATCAGCCGCTCGAAGCTCTCCGCGGCGGTCTGGAGGGCATCCGCCGCCTTCTCGTCGACGAGCTTGGCGGCCCGCCGGACGGCCCGGTTGACCTGGCCCGGGGTGAGCTCACCGGTCGCGACACCGGTGACCCGCGAGACCAGCTCATGGGCCTCGTCCACGATCAGGACCTCATGGCCGGGGAGGACCGGGGCGCCCTCGATCGCGTCGATGGCGAGCAGCGCGTGATTGGTGACCACCACATCGGCGAGCTTGGCCCGCTCCCGGGCCGCCTCGGCGAAGCACTCGGCGCCGTAGGCGCACTTCGAGGCGCCCACGCACTCGCGGGAGGTGACGGACACCTGGGCCCAGGCGCGGTCGGAGACGCCGGGCGTCAGATCGTCCCGGTCGCCGCTCTCGGTCTCGTCCGCCCAGTCGCGCAGGCGCAGCAGGTCCTTGCCGAGCTTGCTGGTGGGCGCGGCCGACTCGAGGGGGTCGAAGAGCCCCTCCTCCTCGTCCTGCGGGACGCCCTCGTGGAGCCGGTGGAGGCACAGGTAATTGGAGCGGCCCTTGAGCATCGCGAACTCGGGGCGGCGGCGCAGCTGCGGATGCAGCGCGTCGACCGTCCTCGGCAGGTCGCGCTCGACGAGCTGGCGCTGAAGCGCGAGCGTCGCCGTCGCGACGACGACGCGCTCGCCGTGGGCGAGGGCCGGCACGAGGTAGCCGAGCGACTTACCGGTGCCGGTGCCCGCCTGGACGAGCAGGTGGGAACCGTCGTCGATGGCCGTGGCGACGGCTTCGGCCATGGTGACCTGGCCGGGCCGCTCGGAGCCGCCGACGGCGGAGACGGCGGCGTGCAGCAGGTCGGTGACGGAGGGCGAGGAGGTGGCAGTCATAGCCTGTTCAGCCTACGGTGCGGCACTGACATCGAGGCCCGATGTCCGTCCTGGGCCTTTCCGGGCCAGGCCGCACAAACGGGCCGACCCGGACCGGCGAGGAGACCCGAACCGGCGAGGAAGCCCGAACCGACGATGAGGCCCGGACCGATGAGGAGCCCCGACCGGCCGGGAGGCCCGAACCGGCCAGGAAGCCCGACCGGCGAGGAAGCCCGGACCGGCCCGGAAGCCCACGACGGCCCCCGGCCCTCCCCCGCAGCCTCGTGATCGTCACAGGACGGCACGCAGCGCCCGGTCGCGGATCATCAGCGCCGCGCGTTTGCCGGGCAGCTCCACCTCGCCGCTCAGCCGGAAGCCCGCTCCGAGGAACGCCGCCGTGGACGGGGTGTTGCGCAGGTCCGGCTCCCCGACGACCCGGTCGCAGCAGGGGCGGTGCTCCAGGACCAGGTCGGCGACGGCCCGCAGGAGCAGCGTGCCGAGGCCCCGGCCCCGGTCGGCGACCTTGCCGATGAGGAAGTGGATCCCGGTGTCGTGCGGCCGGGCCGGGTAGTGGCGGGCGATCGGGTCGAGGTCGGCCCGGTAGACCTCCCAGTAGCTCATCGGGACCCCGGCGAGCACTCCGAGGCAGGGCACGCTGCGCCCGTCGCCGTCGAGCTGGGCCCGGAGGTGGTCGACGGTGGCGGGACCGGGCCCGGCCAGCTCCCAGAACGCCGCGACAGCGGGATCGTTCATCCACTGGGTGACCAGCCGCAGGTCGCGTTCGATCCGCACCGGGACGAGCTGGAACGGCCCCGCGTCGGTGCCCACCGGCCCCCAGTCGGCCAGGCCGTCCAGGAAGTCGCCCGCGCCTCCGGAGGGGCCGGGCCGACCCGGCCCCTCCGGGTGGTGGGCGTCGGCGGGTTCGGTGAGGTCGTGGACGGCGTGCTCGGCGGTGATGAGCTCGATGAGTTCGTCGGTCAGCCGGAGGTCGACGGTGTCGGCGCAGTCGTCGGCGTTCATCCGTGGCTCACCCCGCCGCCGTGGCCAGGGGGTTGGCGATGGTGACATAGACCGACTGGGAGTCCACGGGCCCGGAGAGCTCGTCGAGACCGCGCAGCCCGGTCAGCATGTTGGCCTTGCAGCGCAGCACGGGTTCCTCGAGCAGACGCCGGGGCAGGGTGGAGCGGGCCGGGGAGGCTCCGGACGCGACCTCTTTGAGGAAGCGGCGGAGCGCGGCGAGCAGGACGTGCTCGTCGGCGAGGCGCTGGGAGCCGAACGCGCCGATCAGGCCGAGGACGTTGTTGATGCCCAGGTAGTAGAGGAACCGTTCGTCGGCGACGGCGTCGGGGACGAAGGTGTCGCTCTCCCGCCCGATGCCCGGGAGCCGCTGTTCGAGCGCGGCGCGGTGGGAGTCGCGGAAGTAGTAGCCCTGGTTGTCGCGGTAGCGCCCGCCGACGGGCCAGCCGTCGGCGTCCAGCAGGACGAGGGTGTTCTGCTGATGGGCCTCCAGGGCGATGCCCGCCTCGCCGTCGAGCCAGAGGACGGGCCGGACGATCGCCTCGAGATAGCGCAGGAACCATTCCGTGGCGACGGCTCCGGCGGGCCGGCCCGTGCGGTAGGCGAGCCGGGCGACGGTGTCGGCCAGCCGGGAGTGGGTGGCGGGCCTGCCGGTGGCCCCCTGCCGGCCCGCCCACGGCCGGGGCGAGACGAGCCCGGCGAGGCACACGGCGTCGTCGCCGGGGCCGAAGGGGTTGTGCCGGATGACGGTGTCGAGCCCCCGCAGCGGGGTGCCGTCCGGGGCGTCGACGCCGATCCAGGCCGGGTCGCGGACGATGTCGAAGCCGTGGCCGCCGGCCCCGGCGGCCCGCCAGCGCTCGGCGAGGCCGCCGCGCAGCAGCCGGTGCACCTCGACGCCGCGCCGCAGTTCCTTGCGGAGGTTCTCGCGGCGGGAGTTGGTGACGCGCAGGCCGAGGGAGAGCTTGAGCATCGCGGGGGCGCCGGGCCGGTGCACGGTCCTGAGCGAGGACGTGGGGAACCAGGGCGCGCCCTGCGGACCGAGGTCGCGCAGCAGCCCGGCGTCGAAGAGCCGGGCGAACTCCGGGCGGTGGCGGATGTCGCGGGCCTGCCAGGGGTGCGCCGGCAGGGGGACGGTCCCGGGCGGCAGCTCCCGTTCCAGGTCCGGTCCGGCGAGGCGGGCCGTGAGGGCGGTGGCGTCGACGGGGCGGCCGCGTTCGGTCCAGGCCGAGTCGGCGACCAGCACGGAACGGTCGACGGCCAGCCAGTGCAGCGGGAAGCGGCCGCGCAGCTCGGGCGAGTAGGGCGCGGCCTCGGCGTCCGAGAGGCCTTCGCGGCTCTTGGGCGCGGGGTGCAGGGGGTGTCCGAGGAGCAGGGCCTGTTCGCCGTAGAGGAAGAGCTCGCCCTCGTCCGGGTCGGCGGGCCGCTCGCGCCGGTCGGTGAGGAACACGGCCGTGCGGCGGGCCGAGTCGGCGACGCGGGCGACCAGTTCGCCACCGTCGTCGGTGGGGGGACGGCCGGCCTGTGCGGCGCGGTGGGCGGCTTCCCGGCCGAGGAGGGCGGCCAGGGTGACGGCGTCGAAGGCGGGGGCGTCGTCGGGGCCGCCGGTCAGTGTGACGCGTCCGAAGCGGTGCCAGCCGGTCGCGGACCAGTAGTGCACCGGAACGCTCAGCGGGATGCCGCTGGCGTTGAGCGGCAGGTAGAGGATGTCGCCGTGGGGACGCTCGACGCCGTTCTCGCGCACCCAGCAGCGCAGCAGGTTCTCCACGGCGGCGGCGTCCGCTGCGGCTCGCGGGTCGGGGTCGTCCAGGGGTTCGGCGACGCCGTGCGGTCCGGCGGCGGGCAGTTCGGCGCGGGCGCCGTGCCCGCCGGGACGGTCGTGCTCGCCGGCGCCGCGGTGCGGGCGCGGCAGCGCCGGGGTCAGGGCCTGGCCGACGGGAGAGGCGTCGGTGGGGAGGGACGCGTTCATGCGGGGTGCGGCGTACAGGTCACGGCGTTCCGGCCGGGCTGCGGCGCCTTCCTCCTTCGGCGGTCGAGTGCGGCGGTCTGGAGAGTTCTGGTGCGGCGGTCTAGGGAGCGGGGTGCCGGCGGACGGTGCGGGAGGCCGCGGCGACGGCGTCGGACAGCCGGTCGAGGACGGCCTCGGCCTGCTCGTCGGTGAGGGTGAGGGGCGGCAGCAGCCGGATCACCGGGGGGCGGCGGTCGCTCAGCCCGACGATCAGCCCGCGGCGCAGGCATTCCCGCCGTACGGCCTCGGCGAGAGCGCCGGCGGAGGGCGTACGACGACCTGAGGCCGGGACGTCCGCGCCGGACGCGGGACCGGCCCCCGGACCGGACACGGAGGGCTCGGAGAACTCGGAAAACGCGGAGGGCTCTGAGGACGCGGAGGACCCGAAGGGCTCGGAGCCGGCCTCGGGGTCGGTGACCTCGATGCCGATCATCAGCCCCTTGCCGCGTACGTCCGCGACGCACTCGTGCTCCCGCGCGAGCCGCCGCAGCCGTTCGAGCATCCGGGCGCCGAGGACGGCCGCGCGGCGGTCCAGCCCGTTCTCCCTGATGTGGCGCAGGGTGGCCGTGCCCGCGGCCATGGCGAGCTGGTTGCCCTGGAAGGCCGCGGTCGCGTCCCGATGGCGCGGCCGGGCGCCGAGGTCGTCGCGGTGGACGATGACGGCGAGGGGGAGGCTGCCGCCGATGGCCCGGGACAGGACCATGACGTCGGGGACGACGCCGCTGTGCTCGACGGCCCAGAAGGCGCCCGTGCGCCCGGCCCCCGTCCACGTCTCGTCGGCGACGAGCGGCACGGCCCGCGCCGCGCTGATGTCGCGGAGCCGTCGCAGCCGTTCGTCGGGCAGCGGCATCACCGCGTCGCCCAGGACGGGCTCGACGACGAGCCCGGCGGGAAGGGGGGCGTCTCCGCGAACGTCGCCGATCGGACAGCCGGTCGTGCCCACCCCGCCGTCCGCGAGGACGTGGAGTCCGTAGCGGCCGGTCGCGGCGCGGACGAGCCGGAAGGCGTCGGCCATCGCTTCGGCGGCGGTGGGGCCGCAGAACCGGATCCGGGCCGAGTCGGCCAGTCCTCGCGGGAGGGTCGCGAACAGCTCGTCCGCGAAGGCCTCCTGGACGGGGGTGGCGAGGTCCGGGACCTGAAGCGGTGCCCCGGAGTCGAGCACGGCGCGGATCGCCTCCAACACGACCGGGTGATTGTGGCCGAGCGCGAGGGCGCCGCCGCCCGAGAGGCAGTCGAGATAGCGGCGGCCGTCGGCGCCCTCGATGGTCAGGCCCCGGGCGCGCACGGGCACGACGGGCAGCGAGCGGGCGTATGTCCGGGCCGAGGGCTCCCGGGCCGGCTGCCGCCGGAGGGCGCCCGAGCGGCCGGGCCGGTGCGTCAAGGGCGGTGCGGGCGGCGGTAGTCGGGTCGGGGCCATGGCTCGGTTACCTCCTCCTGCCCGCTGAACGATGGTCGGTCGTCCCCCGTACGTACCAACGACGCCGCGAGCTGCGGATCACGGTCCGATCGCAAGATCCTTCGTTCCGGAACCGAGGACCCGCCCGCGCCCGTCTCCCCCGGCACCGGCATAGTGGGGGCCTGCCCCTCGCTGGGGCGGTGCATGACAAGTTCACGCCATGTCGCGCGCATAGCGGGCATGAGCTACCCAATACGTACAGATCACAGGGGGAGCCCACTCCATGCCATCGACAAGGCGGCCTGTCCTGGCCGCGGCAGCCCTCACCGCCGTCCTGGCGCTGTCGGCCACCGCGTGCGGCCCGTCCGACGACAAGGCCGGGGGCGACACCAAGCCCAGCGCGGCCGCGAGCCAGAAGGGCGACGACTTCCCCAGCCTGCCCAAGGGCATCACCGCGGGGGACCTGGACAAGTGGAAGAAGAAGTGGCAGGACGGCGCCTGGAAGAACTGGGACAAGGACCAGTGGCTCCGTGAGGCCCGTGACTTCATCAACCCCATCATCAAGGGCCACTGGAAGCCCGACACGATGAAGGACGCCCACTCCAGCGACAAGACGCTGGCCACCCAGGGCGCCCCCGGCACCGTGCCGGGCAGCGGGGCGAGCGACCAGGGCGTCACCGACCCGGAGCCGCGTCCGGTCACCGCCAAGGCCGTCGGTCTGCCGTACCACAACAACGCCGCCCCGGTGGGCAAGGTCTTCTTCGACAGCCCCGAGGGCCACATGGTCTGCTCGGGCACGGTCGTCAAGGACCCGGCACACCCCGGCAAGTCCAACCTGGTGTGGACCGCCGGCCACTGCGTGCACGCCGGCCAGAAGGGCGGCTGGTACCGGAACATCGCCTTCGTGCCGTCCTACAACGACAAGGGTCTCCCGGGGGCGCAGGTCAACAGCGCTCCGGTGCAGGACGTCGCCCCGTACGGCCTGTGGTGGGCGGACTGGGCGCAGACGTCGTCGCAGTGGATCACCCAGGGCGCCGAGACCGGCGGCGCGGGCGCGCCGTACGACTTCTCCGTGCTCCATGTGAAGTCCGAGAACGGCAACGGGAAGTCCCTGGAGGAGACGGTCGGCAACGCCCTCACCGTCGACTTCAGCACCCCGCAGGTGAAGTCCATCAGCAGCATGGGGGCCTGGGGCTACCCGGCGGCGCCGCCCTTCGACGGGCAGAAGATGTACGACTGCGTGGACAAGCCGGGCCGTCTGACCATCGAGTCGTCGCAGCCCACGATGTACCGCATCGGCTGCACCATGACGGGCGGTTCGTCCGGTGGTGGCTGGTTCGCCAACGGCCCGGACGGCAAGCCGGTACTGGTCTCCAACACCTCGATCGGCCCGGCCAACAGCACCTGGCTGGCGGGTCCGCGCCTGGGCCCGGAGGCCAAGGGCGTCTATGACGCGCTGAGCCAGAAGTTCGCGAACAAGCAGTAGCGAGCGGAAGCACACAACGAGCGAAGGCCCGCCCCGACGTCGGTCGGGGCGGGCCTTCGTGTCGCCGGCGTCAGGGCCGGGCGGCCGGTACGAACCGCTGGAGCTCGGCGGCGAGCTCCTCATGGACCCGGGCCTTGATCAGAGTGCCCTCCGGGGTGTGCTCCTCGGAGATCACCTCGCCGTCCTTGTGCACCCGGGCGATCAGCGAGCCATGGGTGTACGGCACGAGCGCCTCGATCTCCACGGCGGGGCGCGGCAGCTCGGAGTCGATCAGGGCCAGCAGCTCAGCGATGCCCTCGCCGGTCCGCGCCGACACCGCGATCGAGTGCTTCTCGACGCGCAGCAGCCGCTGGAGGATCAGCGGGTCGGCCGCGTCCGCCTTGTTGATCACCACGATCTCGGGCACGTCGACCGCGCCGACGTCCCGGATCACCTCGCGCACGGCGGCCAGCTGCTCCTCGGGCGCCGGGTGGGAGCCGTCCACCACGTGGAGGATCAGGTCGGAGTCGCCGACCTCCTCCATGGTGGAGCGGAACGCCTCGACGAGGTGGTGCGGCAGGTGCCGGACGAATCCGACGGTGTCGGCGAGGGTGTAGATCCGGCCCGAGGGCGTCTCGGCGCGGCGGACGGTCGGGTCCAGGGTGGCGAACAGGGCGTTCTCCACCAGCACGCCCGCGCCGGTGAGCCGGTTGAGCAGCGAGGACTTGCCGGCGTTGGTGTAGCCCGCGATGGCCACCGACGGGATCTTGTTCCGTCGGCGCTCCTGGCGCTTGATGTCGCGGCCGGTCTTCATCTCCGCGATCTCCCGGCGCATCTTCGCCATCTTCTCGCGGATCCGCCGCCGGTCCGTCTCGATCTTGGTCTCACCGGGACCACGGGTGGCCATGCCGCCGCCGGAGGAACCGGAGCCACCACCACCCATCTGCCGGGACAGCGACTGGCCCCAGCCGCGCAGCCTCGGCAGCATGTACTGCATCTGGGCCAGGGAGACCTGGGCCTTGCCCTCTCGGGACTTGGCGTGCTGGGCGAAGATGTCGAGGATCAGGGCGGTGCGGTCGACGACCTTGACCTTGACGACGTCCTCGAGGTGGATGAGCTGGCCGGGGCTGAGCTCACCGTCGCAGACGACGGTGTCGGCGCCGCTCTCCAGGACGATGTCCCGCAGCTCCTGGGCCTTGCCCGAGCCGATGTAGGTGGCCGGGTCCGGCTTGTCACGGCGCTGGATCACACCGTCGAGGACCATCGCGCCGGCCGTCTCGGCGAGGGCGGCGAGCTCCGCGAGGGAGTTGTCGGCGTCCTGGACCGTGCCGGACGTCCAGACGCCGACCAGCACCACGCGCTCCAGGCGCAGCTGCCGGTACTCGACCTCGGTGACGTCCTCGAGCTCGGTCGAGAGCCCCGCGACGCGCCGCAGGGCGGCGCGCTCGGAGCGGTCGTACTGCTCGCCGTCACGCTCCCCGTCGATCTCGTGGCTCCAGGCGACGTCCTCTTCCATCAGGGCGTCGGCCCGAAGGCTCTCCGGGAGGCTCTGCCGGTCCTGCCGGTCCTGGGGAAGGGAAGAAGAGGAGGTCATTTGATCCTTTGCTTGATTGACGACTGTGCGGGGTGCCCGCCCTCGCACCGAGGGCCGACGGCATCGACAACGTCCGGCGCGCTCCGGAGATTCCCCGGGACGGCCGCCTCGCCGACCCGTCGATGTTCCCATGCCGCCGCCGGGGCGTCACGCGGGTTTCGGCGGGGTCGTCTTCCAGTCGGGGTGCCCGGGCATGGGCGGGGTCGTCCGCTCGTAGAGCCAGGGGTGGAGGAACCGGGCCTGGTCCTGTCCGGAGACCTCGGAGGCGAGGGCGACGAAGTCGGCGGTGGTGGCGGTGGAGTCGTGGTAGCGGCGCACCCACTCGCGCTCCAGGCGGTCGAAGGCCGCCGTCCCGATCCGCTGGCGGAGGGCGTAGAGCACCAGGGCGCTGCCGTCGTAGCAGACCGGCCGGAAGATGCTGATCTTCTTGCCCGGCACGGGTGCCTTGATCGCCGCCGGGGGGCCTCCGTCGGCCCGCATCTGGTCGGAGAGCTGGTAGGCGACGCGCATCCGGTCCACCAGCTTCCGGCCCTTCCGCTCCTCCGCGTACAGCGATTCGTACCAGGTGGCGTGGCCCTCGTTGAGCCACAGGTCGGACCAGACGCGGGGGCTCACGCTGTCGCCGAACCACTGGTGGGCGAGCTCGTGAACCATGATCGACTCCACGTACCAGTCGGGGAAGCCGGCCTTGGTGAAGACGTCGCGCTCGAAGAGGGAGAGGGTCTGCGTCTCCAGCTCGAAGCCGGTCGAGGCATCGGCGATGAGGACCCCGTAGGTCTCGAAGGGGTAGTTCCCGACCCGCTTCTCCATCCACGCGATCTGGTCGGGCGTCTTGGCGGTCCAGCTCTCCAGGGCCTTCTGGTCGGCGGCGGGCACCACGTCCCGCAGCTTCAGCCCGCGCGGGCCGCCGCGCTGGGGCACGGTGGAGCGGCCGATGGCGACCTGGGCGAGCTCGGTGGCCATGGGGTGGAGGGTGCGATAGGTCCAGGTGGTGTTCGCCCCTTCGGTGGTGCGCCCGGCGGCCAGCCCGTTGGCGACCACGGTCAGCTCCTTGGGGGCGGTCACCCGGAAGGTGAACAGCGCCTTGTCGGAGGGGTGGTCGTTGCCGGGGAAGACCCGGTGGCCGGCGTCGGCCTGATTGGCCATGACGAGGCCGTCGGTGGTGGGCACCCAGCCGCCCTCGCCCCCGCCGCGCGGATCGCTGGTGTGGTGGACGGTGACGGTGAACGAGCTGCCGGAGGGCACCGGCTCCGTGGGGGTGACGACCACGTCCTCCCCGGCGGGGGTGAACTGGGCTGGTGCGCCGTTGACCTCGACCGAGGCGATGGTGCCGTGGGTGAAGTCCATGTTGAAGTCGTCCAGCCGCGCGGTGGACCGGGCGACGAACCGGGTCACGGCGTCCAGCGGCTGGTCGTTGGCGCGGTAGACGAACGAGATGTCGTAGGCCGCGATGTCGTAGCCGGGGTTGCCCAGGTGGGGGAAGAGCCGGTCGCCGATCCCCCGGGCCTCGGGGGTCGGCGGCGCGGCGGCGCCCAGGACCAGGACCGCCGCGGCCGCGAGGAGGGTGGCCCGGCGGCGCGGGAAGCGCCGGCGCTGCGGGGAACGCTCCCCGGGGGCGGGTGAGTGCGACATGCTCCACCGCTATCAGCGCGCGCCCGCACGCCGGTGGCGGCGCGGCGTCGGCCCACCCTTACGAGCGTCTTGGATGCTGGTACGAGTGTCGTATCGGACGACCGGCGGGCCCGCTCCCCGGCCGCTTCCCGCTCGCTCCCCCGGCCGGCGGGAGCGGGGCCCCTCCGGCCGGCGGGAGCGGGGCTACAGCGGGGCCGTCAGCGACCTGCCCGCCCGCTCGACGTCATAGACCCCCGGGACCCGGCGCATCGCCCGCATCAGCTCCGGCAGCTGGGCCGCGTCGGCCAGCTGGAGCGTGTAGGTGTGCCGTACGCGCTGCTCGTACGGCGGCTCGACGGCGGCGGAGATGACGGCGACCCCTTCGGCCGCGATGGCCTCGGTCAGGTCGGCGAGGAGATGCGGTCTGCTGAACGATTCCGCCCGCAGGGTCACGCGGTAGTCCCCGCCGCCCGTCCCGTCCGGGCTGCGCCAGCGCACCTCCACCGGCTGCCGTCCCGAGGTGACCATCCGGTCCACGACGGGGCACGGGGCGCGGTGGACCGTGACCGTGCCGCCGCGCACCGCGAAACCGGTGACCTCGTCGGGCGGTACGGGGGTGCAACAGCCCGCCAGCCGTACGCTCACGGCCGCCCGCCCGCTCTCGCCCGCCGCTCCGGTGACGACGGCGACGGGGTCGCGCGCGGCGGAGGCGGCCCGGGGGGCGGTCCGGGGCGGGCCGGGGGCGGGTGGCGCCGCCGGCGGGCCGTCGGCGGCGGGTTCGGGGGCCGGGTGGGCGGCCAGCCAGCGGTCGATGGCGATCCGGGCCGCCGGCGTACGCGCGTGCTCGCGCCACTCGGGCGAGGGGCCGGAGGCGCTGTCGGGGGACATCAGCAGATGGAGGGTGTCGCCGTCGCGCAGCACCGTGCCGAGGGCGGCCAGCCGGCCGTTGACCCGGGCGCCGATGCAGTGGTGCGCCCCGTCGCCGTACTGGGCGTAGGCCGCGTCGACGCAGCTGGAGCCCGCCGGGAGGCCGATGGTGCCGCCGTCGGCCCGGAAGACCGTGACCTCGCGGTCCTGGGCGAGCTCGTCGCGCAGGGAGGTCCAGAAGGTGTCGGGGTCGGGGGTGGCGCGCTGCCATTCCAGGAGACGGGAGAGCCAGCCGGGGCGGGTGGGGTCGACGCGCTCGCCGTCCGGCGCGTCGGGGGCGTCGGGGGCCGCGTAGGGGTTGCCGAGGGCGACGACGCCGGCTTCGGCGACCCGGTGCATCCGGTGGGTGCGGATGAGGACTTCGGCCGCCTGGCCGCCCTCGCCGGCGACGGCCGTGTGCAGCGACTGGTAGAGGTTGAACTTGGGGACGGCGATGAAGTCCTTGAACTCCGAGATGAACGGGGTGAAGCAGGTGTGGAGCTCGCCGAGGACCGCGTAGCAGTCGGCGTCCTCGGCGACCAGGACGAGCAGCCTGCCCAGGTCGGAACCGGTGAGCTCGCCGCGCTTGATCCGCACCCGGTGCACGGAGACGAAATGCCGGCGGCGGACATGGACTTCCGCGGTGATGCCCGCCTCGCGCAGGACGGCGCGCACCCGCGTCGCGGTGGCCTCCAGGGGGTCGGGGCGACCGGCGTGGGCGAGGACGAGCTCACGGGTGCGGGCGTACTCGTCGGGGTGGAGGATGGCGAAGACCAGGTCCTCCAGCTCCGTCTTGAGGGCCTGGACGCCCAGCCGCTCGGCGAGCGGGATCAGCACATCACGGGTGACCTTGGCGATGCGCGCCTGTTTCTCGGGGCGCATGACGCCGAGGGTGCGCATGTTGTGGAGGCGGTCGGCGAGCTTGATGGACATGACCCGGACGTCGTTCCCGGTGGCCACGAGCATCTTGCGGAAGGTCTCGGGCTCGGCGGCGGCGCCGTAGTCGACCTTCTCCAGCTTGGTGACGCCGTCGACGAGGAAGCGCACCTCCTCGCCGAAGGCCTCGCCCACTTGATCGAGGGTCACCTCGGTGTCCTCGACCGTGTCGTGGAGGAGGGACGCGGTCAAGGTGGTGGTCTCGGCGCCCAGTTCGGCCAGGATCAGGGTGACGGCGAGGGGGTGGGTGATGTAGGGCTCGCCGCTCTTGCGCGTCTGGCCGCGGTGGGAGGACTCGGCGAGGACATAGGCCCGGTGGAGGATGTCCAGATCGGCCCCGGGGTGGTGGCCGCGGTGGACCTTGGCGACGTGGTCGATGGCATCGGGGAGGCGGCCGCGGGCGCCGGAGCCGCTGAGCGCGGCGCGCCCCAGTCGTCTCAGGTCGATGCGACGGCCGCGCCTGCGGCCGGGAGCACCGGTGTTAGTGACCTCTGCGCCCATGGGCACCTCCGGCAGCGTCGACCGGCGGTCGGCTCACGCCTCCAGGCCGGTGCTTGATGCTACCGAGCCCATCACGCACCGCTCACCCGCTCTCGCCCAGAGTGAAACGGATCACCCATTCGAGGGAGCCGAGGCATGACACGGGCCGAGCGGCAAACGGTGGCGCGACGCCCGTACGGGCGTCGGACGGTGAGTGCGGAGGTCAGACGGTGACGGCAGGCATCAGACCGTGACGGCAGGCGTCACCGTGACCGCGGGCGGCCTCAGACGGTGACGGCGAAGCGGGAGGCGTCGAAGACGCCCTCCGCGACGATCACGGCGGGCCCGGTCATCTCGACGGTGCCGTCCGGGGTCTCGCTGATCACCAGGCGTCCGCCGGGAACGTCCACGGTGTAGGTGACGGGGTGGCCCAGGACGGCCGGGTCGGCGCCGTCGCGGCGGGCCGTCGCGACCATCACGGCGCAGGCGCCCGTGCCGCACGAGCGCGTCTCGCCCGAGCCCCGCTCGTGGACCCGCATGGCGACGTGGCGGGGGCCGCGGTCGACGACGAACTCCACGTTGACGCCGTCCGGGTAGGTGGCGGCGGGGGCGACGGCGGGGGCGGCGAACAGGTTCCCGGCATCGGCAAGGTCGTCGACGAAGGAGACGGCGTGCGGGTTGCCCATGTTGACGTTGCGCGCGGGCCAGTCGCGCTCACCGACGGTGACGGTGACCTCGCCCTCGGGGAGCTCGGCCCGGCCCATGGCGACGGTGATCCCGCCGGGCTCGCCCTCGGGCCCCGGCTTGGCGATGTGGGCATGGCGGACGCCGGCGCGGGTGGCGATCGCGAGGTCGCCCTCCTCGACGAGGCCCGCCGCCTGGAGGTAGCGCGCGAACACCCGGACGCCGTTGCCGCACATCTCGGCGACGCTGCCGTCGCTGTTGCGGTAGTCCATGAACCACTCGGCCTCGGCGGCCATCGCCCGCGCCTCGGGGTGCGCGGCGGAGCGCACGACCCGGAGCACGCCGTCCGCGCCTATGCCCGCACGCCGGTCGCACAGGAGCGCGACGGCGGCCGGGGACAGCTCCAGGCGCCCGTCGTGGTCGGGGATGATCACGAAGTCGTTCTCGGTGCCGTGACCCTTGAGGAAGGCGATCTGCGCGGTGCTCACGCTTCGATGGTACGGGTCCCCGGCCGGGCGCCTTCGGCCGGTCCCGGCGCGGTTCAGCGCAGCCGTGCCACGCGCAGGACGGCGAGGAGAACGATCACGGCGACGACGGCCGTGTACCCGGCCACGTACCGCCAGTCCGGGCGCCGCCCGGAGCCGCGCGGCGGCAGGCCCGGCCAGGTGTAGCCCACGCGACGGGCCGCCATCACGCCCCAGCCGGCGGCGCAGCAGCTGATGAGCAGGCCGAGCACGGCGACGAGGGGCCCGCCGTCGCCGAATTCGAAGGCGAGCGGGAAGGCGAACATCAGCGAGCCGACGGCGGCCAGCACGACGATGGGCGCGAGCTGCCACAGCCGCAGCCTGCGCGGCGGGCGCAGCTCGCGGAACGAGGCGGGCGCCGTCGCGTCCGCCGTCGTCCCCTCGGTGTCCTCGGGGCCGTCCGGGGTCAGCACGTCCGGCTCTCCCCCGGCCGCCGCCGGGAGGTCCTCCCAGGACTGCGGCTGATGCGGTCTGTCACGAGGGCCGGCCTCCATCGCCACGCGCCCTCCCAACTCGCACTCCACGGCTCGATCGAAGCTTGATGATGGCACGTCGGACACGCTCCCCATGGCGTGCGGAGCGTCCCGATGCCATCACGTGATCAGGCTGTAATAGCCCGTTCGACCAACGCCAGCGCTCGCTCGGGAAGTTCCGCCCGCCGGTCGGCGGCGCCGCTCAGCCAGTGGACGCGGGAATCCCGCCGGAACCACGAGTCCTGCCGGCGCGCGAAGCGCTTGGTGGCCCGGACGGTCTCGGTGCGGGCCTCCTCCTCCGTGCACTCCCCCGCCAGGAAGGCGAGCACCTGCTGATAGCCGAGTGCGCGTGAGGCCGTGCGCCCCTCGCGCAGGCCCTCGCGCTCCAGGGCGCGCACCTCGTCGACGAGCCCGGCCTCCCACATCCGGTCCACCCGGACGGTGATCCGCTCGTCCAGTTCGGGGCGCTCGACGTCCACGCCGATCTGCAGGGCGTCGTAGACGGGCTCCTCGCCGGGCAGGTTCGCCGTGAACGGCCGGCCGGTGAGCTCGATGACCTCCAGGGCGCGCACGATGCGGCGGCCGTTGCCGGGCAGGATCGCGCGGGCGGCGGCCGGGTCGGCGGCGGCCAGCCGGGAGTGGAGCGCGCCCGGGCCGAGCTCCTCGAGCTCGGCCTCCAGCCGGGCCCGTACGGCCGGGTCGGTGCCGGGGAAGTCCATGGCGTCGATGGTGCCCTTGACGTAGAGCCCCGAGCCCCCGACGAGGACCGGCGTGCGGCCCTCGGCGAGCAGCCGGTCGATCTCGGCCCGGGCCAGCCGCTGGTACTCGGCGACGCTCGCGGCCACCTCGACGTCCCAGATGTCGAGCAGGTGGTGCGGCACACCCTGCCGCTCCTCCATGGTCAGCTTGGCTGTGCCGATGTCCATGCCGCGGTAGAGCTGCATGGAGTCGGCGTTGACGACCTCGCCGCCCAGGTGCTGGGCGAGGGCGACGCCGAGATCGGACTTGCCTGCCGCCGTGGGACCGACGACGGCGATGACCCGGGGTGCGGGAGCTGCGTTTCTCACCGCTTCAGTCTCCCAAACCTCCCGGGCACCCCACGAACGAGCGACGTGACGCGACGCAGACGGGTTCGTTGCCTGTTGCGAGGTTCCGAGAGCCGGTTCGCGGACCGGCGTGCGTGAGCGGCGCCATCGGACGCCCCTGACGACGCGGGATTTCCCTCACACCAGTAAGGTAATGGAGTAGATATGGGCGTGTTTGCAAGGCTTCTCGGCAGGTCGTCGTCGAAGTCCTCGGCGTCAACGGAAGAGGCCGCGGCTGCCACTCCGACGGCGGAATCCACCGACGCCGACGGGACGGCCGAGGCGCAGCCGGAGGAGGCGGCCGAGGCCAAGGCCGAGGAGACCGCGGACGAGACGGCCGAGGGAGTGGAGATCCCGAAGCAGCAGTCGGCGGAGAAGGCGGCCGACAGCGAGGCCGGTGAAGGCGCCCGCAAGTAGGTTCGGCAAGGAAAGACGAGGGGCGGTCACCATGGGCCTGATGGACAATCTCAAGGCCAAGCTAGGCCCGCTGAAGGACAAGGCCGGCGATCTCGCGCAGCAGCACGGGGACAAGATCGAGCAGGGGCTCGAGAAGGCCGCCAAGGTGGTCGACGAGAAGACCAAGGGCAAGTACAGCAGCCAGATCCGGACCGGTACGGGCAAGGCCAAGGACGCCCTCGGCCGCCTGGCCGAGCAGGAGGGCAAGCCCGGGGGCCCGGCCGGCGGCAAGGGCTCCGAGGCCTCCTGACCCTCGTCGTCACCTCAGTCGCCGACGGCCCGTGGAGCGCGCTCCACGGGCCGTCGGCGTGTGCGCGCCGTGACGCGCGGCCGGACTACGACCAGGCGCGCGGTTGGGCTACGACCAGGCGGCCACGAAGTAGCCCACGCCGTACGGGGCCTCGTCGTACAGCAGCGCGCCGTTCAGCCCCGCGCCCTCCCCCGCGCCCGCCAGGACCTGCCAGGGGGCGCGTCCGGCCGCCTGGAGCTCACGGGCCAGCCCGGGGTCCAGAGCGGCCAGAGCGGCCGTGTCGGCGGCTCCCAGGGCCCGTGCCGCCTCCGCGTCGAAGGGCTCGGCCCGCTCGTCCAGATAGCCCGGCGCCTTCACCGTGCGGCAGGCGCTGCCGTCGCCCATCACCAGGAGCGCGGTGCGCTCGGCCGTGGCGGCCAGTTCCCGGCCGGTCTCCAGGCACCGCCCGCTCTCCAGCGCGGCTCCGACGCCCAGGCCCTCGACCGGCGCGGCGGCCCACCCCGTACGCTCCAGCAGCCACGCGGCGACGGCCAGGGGCTGCGGGAGCCGGCGTTCACCGGCGGGATCCCCCGTGCCGAGCCGTACGTCGAGGTCCACGCCCAGGCCGCGGAAGGACCCGGGGGAACCCTGTGGGTACGTGCCGTCGCCGTCGTGCGGGGCGGGGCCCACGACGACGAGCCGGTCGGGACGGGCGGCCGCCAGCACGGCCACCGCGTCCAGGCAGGCGGCCCGCAGGCCGTCCAGCTCGGACGCGGCCCCGGCGGCCACGTCGGGGACCAGCAGGGGCGGGCAGGGGCATACGGCGGCGGCGACGAGCATGGCCGCACCCTAGCAATTCGCGATCAGCGGTCGCCGGGCTTCCCCGGCTCGTTTCCCGGACCGTCGCGCAGCCATTTCTCCGCCGGGTCCCACGGCTCGGGCACCGGCTCGGGCGAGGGCGGCGGGGGCTTCAGCACTGGGAGCGGGAACGGCTCGGCGTACCCGCTCCCCGGCCGCCTGTCCCGGTAGGCGTCCAGCGGGGGCTCCGGATCGTCCGGCTCGGGCGGCCGCGGATCGCTGTCGTACAGCAGCTCCGCCACGCTGAAGCGGGTGATGAAGGTGTCCCACGCCCCGTCCACCACCTGGGCGAAACCGTCCGCAGTGCGCAGCAGGCGGGTGCGCCTGGGGCTGAAGGGATGCTGCGGTACGTGACGCCGGGCACGCGCCTCGAGCTCTCGCAGAGCCTCCTCGCGCGTGCCCTCGACGTGGGCGACGACGGCGGCCGTCCAGTGCTTGCGCTCCGCCGACCCCGTCGTCGTCTCGACGACGAGCCCCCAGGTCGTCACACCGCCCCCCTCATGACCGCTCAGTCGCAGCCGCAGCCCGGCCCCGCCGCGGGCGCCGGCGTCGGCGCGGGGGCACCGATGCGCGGGAGGCCCAGCATCACGCCCTTGGGCTTCTCCGCCGGAGCGGCGTTGCGCTTCTCCCAGGCGTCGCCCGCGCGCGTGCGGCGGACGGCCTTGGACGGGCCCTCGGCCAGCAGGTGGTGGGGGGCGGCGTAGGTGATCTCGACGGTGACCACGTCGCCCGGGCGGACGTCCTCGTCCGGCTTGGTGAAGTGGACCAGGCGGTTGTCGGGGGCGCGGCCGGAGAGGCGCCGGGTGGCGTCGTCCTTGCGGCCCTCGCCCTCGGCGACCATGACCTCCAGGACCCGGCCGACCTGCTTCTTGTTCTCCTCCCAGGAGATCTCCTCCTGAAGGGCGACCAGACGCTCGTAGCGCGCCTGCACGACCTCCTTGGGGATCTGCCCGTCCATGGTCGCCGCCGGGGTGCCGGGGCGCTTGGAGTACTGGAAGGTGAAGGCGTTCGCGAAGCGGGCCTCGCGGACCACGTGCATGGTCTGCTCGAAGTCCTCCTCGGTCTCGCCGGGGAAGCCCACGATGATGTCGGTGGAGATGGCGGCGTCCGGCATGGCGGCGCGCACCTTCTCGATGATGCCCAGGAAGCGCTCCTGGCGGTACGAGCGGCGCATCGCCTTGAGGACCGTGTCCGAGCCGGACTGGAGCGGCATGTGCAGCTGGTGCATCACGTTCGGCGTCTCGGCCATCGCGGCGATCACGTCGTCGGTGAAGTCGCGCGGGTGGGGCGAGGTGAAGCGGACGCGCTCCAGGCCCTCGATCTGGCCGCACGCGCGCAGCAGCTTGGAGAACGCCTCGCGGTCGCCCATGTCGGAGCCGTAGGCGTTGACGTTCTGGCCGAGGAGGGTGATCTCGCTGACGCCCTCGGCGACGAGCGCCTCGACCTCGGCGAGGATGTCGCCCGGGCGGCGGTCCTTCTCCTTGCCGCGCAGCGCGGGGACGATGCAGAAGGTGCAGGTGTTGTTGCAGCCGACGGAGATGGAGACCCAGGCCGCGTAGGCGCTCTCGCGGCGCGTGGGCAGCGTGGAGGGGAAGGCCTCCAGCGACTCGGCGATCTCGACCTGCGCCTCCTCCTGGACGCGGGCGCGCTCCAGCAGCACCGGCAGCTTGCCGATGTTGTGGGTGCCGAAGACGACGTCGACCCAGGGGGCCCGCTTGACGATCGTGTCGCGGTCCTTCTGGGCGAGGCAGCCGCCGACGGCGATCTGCATGCCGGGCCGCTTCGTCTTCATCGGGGCCAGGCGGCCGAGATTGCCGTACAGCTTGTTGTCGGCGTTCTCCCGCACCGCGCAGGTGTTGAAGACGACGACGTCGGCCTCGCCCTCGGCGGTGCCTTCGGGCGCGCGGACATAGCCCGCGTCCTCCAGCAGGCCGGACAGCCGCTCGGAGTCATGGACGTTCATCTGGCACCCGTAGGTGCGCACCTCGTATGTCTTCGCACTCATCTCAATCGACCAGGGTACGTGGTCGCTCGGACAGCCCGCCCCCGCGTTTCCCCGGCACCCGTCTCCCCGCCCCCGTCTCCCCGCCGCCCCGCCCCGTGATCACCGCCCCGCGACGCTCCTCGCCGAGGCCTGGTCGGCGGGGCGGCGGGCTGGCAGGATCCGACCGTGCTTCCCCGATTCGCGCGCCCGGGCGGGCGCCGCGCCGCGCGGGCGGGCGCGGTGGCGGCCGCCGTGCTCGCCCTGCTGCTGTGGTCGTTGTGGCCGCCCGGCCGCGGGCCGGCGCCGACCGATGAGATCAAGGTCGCGACGGGGGTGGCGACCGGGGTGTACGAGCGGTACGGCAAGGTCCTCAAGGAGAATCTGGCCCGGGACCTGCCGGCCCTGAGGGTGCGGCTGCGGCCCAGTCAGGGCTCCCTCGACAATCTGCGGCAGCTCACGAACCACGAGGCCGACTTCACCTTCGCCACGGCCGACGCAGTGGCCACCTACCGGGACCGCAAGCAGCCGGGCGCCGGACGGCTGCGGGCGTGTGCACGGCTCTACGACGACTACATGCAGCTGGTGGTGCGCAAGGACTCCCCCGTGCAGTCCACCCGGGATCTCGCGGGGCTGCGGGTGGGGGTGGGCGCGAACGGGTCGGGGGTGCAGCTGATCACCCGGCGGCTGCTCCAGGCCGCCGGCCTCGACCTCGAGAAGGACATCACACCGCGGCGGGTGGGCATCGACCAGATGCCGGGGCTGCTGGAGAACGGCGAGCTCGACGCGTTCTTCTGGTCCGGCGGGCTGTCCACCGACGCCGTCAGCAAACTGGGAAAGCGGCTGCCGATAAGGCTCGTCCAGCTCGGGGACCTCATCGAGCCCCTCCACCGGATGGGGCGGCAGACGCGCTACTACCGGTCGGCGATGATGCCGACGGACGCCTATCCCGAGCTGAACGCCCCCGGCGTCGTCCAGACGATCGCGATCGCGAATCTCCTCGTCACCAGGGACGACATCGACGCGGATCTCGCCGAGAGCGTCACCCGCACGGTCATAGAAAGCCGCGACCCCATCGGCAAGAAGGTGAACGCCGCGCAGAAAGTGGACCTCCGCACGGCCATCTTCACCGACCCCCTGGAGCTCCACGCCGGAGCGCGCCGCTATTACCTGTCGGCCAAGCCGTAAACATCCTTTCCGGGGACGATTGCGGTCGCGACGCCGAACGCCCCGGGCACCCCGTGTGCCCGGGTGCCCGGGGCGTGGTGTGGGCTCAGCCGCCATGGCGCGGGACGGCGATCGTCGCGCGCAGCCCGGTCGGATTGTTCGGCTCGTACGTGAGCGTGGCCCCGCCGGCGGCGAGCAGGGCGCGGGAGATGGACAGCCCGAGGCCGGAACCGGAGACGTTCTGGTGGCGGCTGCTGCGCCAGAAGCGGTCGCCGACGCGGGTGAGCTCCTCCTCCGTGAGGCCGGGACCGCCGTCGGCCACCGTGATGTCGACCCGGTCGCCGGACACGGCGACGGTGACCTCGACACGGGCGTTCTCGGGCGTGAACTTGAGCGCGTTGTCCACGATCGCGTCGAGCGCGCTGGAGAGGGCGACGGGGTCGGCCCAGCCGGTCGCCGCGGCGGGCCCCCGGTAGGTGAGGGCGATCTTCTCGCGGTCGGCTACCGGGGACCAGGCGCCCACCCGGTCGGTGACGATCTCGGCTATGTCGGTGAGCTGGGAGTCGCCGGGGGCGTGCTCGGCCAGGGCGAGGTCCAGCAGATCGTCCAGGACGCGGGCCAGCCGTTTGCCCTCGGCGCGCACCGAGGTGACCTCCCCGTGGCCCTCGGGCAGGTCGAGGGCCAGCAGGTCGATGCGCAGCAGCAGCGCGGAGAGCGGGTTGCGCAGCTGGTGCGAGGCGTCGGCGACGAAGGCGCGCTGCTGCTCCAGGACGTCCTCGACGTTGTCGGCCATCTCGTTGAACGAGCGCGCCAGCCTGCGCAGTTCCGGGGGTCCGCTGTCGGCGACGACCCGGGACTTCATCCGGCCGGTGGCGATGTCGTGGGCGGCGACGTCGAGGGTGCGTACGGGCTTGAGCACCCACCCGGTGAGCCGGAACGCCGCCGCGACCGCCACCAGCATCGCCGCCGTCTCCCCGGCCGCGATCAGCAGCCAGTCGCGCAGGATGAGGGAGCGCAGCCGGCCGGTGGGCGAGTCCGTGACGACGACGGCGACGACGTCGCTGTCGCGGATGACGGGCGAGGCGACGGTGAGCCGGTCGTGGCGCCAGGGCCAGATCTGTCCCGGGTCGCGGCTGCGACGCCCGGCCAGCGCGTCCTGGAAGGCCGCCCAGCTCTCGCCGGCCTTGGGCAGGACCCAGCCCGCGGGGGCGACCGTCAGGGGCTTTCTCTCGCGGGAGAAGACGCCGGCGCGGATGCCGTACAGCTTCTCGTAGCGGGCGAGTTCGCGCTGGAGGCTGAGCTGCCGGTCGCCGCTCCCGCCGGCCTCGGACGGCTCGGGGGTGCGGTAGCCGGCGAACTGGGCGAGGGCGGCGAAGCGGGCGGTGTCGTCGATGCGGTCGACGACGACGCGCTGCTGGCGCACGGCGGCCATGCCGGCGGCCAGCGGGAGGCCGAGGGTCATCAGGATGCCCGCCATCAGCACGATGAGCAGCGGGAGGAGTCGGGCGCGCACGGGGTGCCGCGACTACCGGACCGGGACGACGATCTTGTAGCCCACGCCCCGGACGGTCTCGATGAGGGCGGGCATCCGCAACTTGGCGCGCAGCGAGGCGATGTGCACCTCCAGGGTGCGTCCGGTCCCTTCCCAGCTGGTGCGCCACACCTCGCTGATGATCTGTTCCCTGCGGAAGACGACTCCGGGGCGCTGGGCGAGCAGTGCGAGCAGGTCGAACTCCTTGCGGGTGAGGGCGACGGCCGAGCCGTCCACGCAGACACGGCGGTTGGGGAGCTCGATGGTCAGGGCGCCCAGGCCGATGACGCTCGTGTCGCCTTCGGGGGCGTGCGACTGGCCCGGCGCGCTCTCGTGGGGCGGATTGCGCCGGGCGACGGCGTGGATACGGGCGAGCAGTTCACCGGTGTCGTAGGGCTTGACCACGTAGTCGTCGGCGCCGAGGTTCAGGCCGTGGATCTTCGAGCGGGTGTCGGCGCGGGCGGTCACCATGATGACGGGCGTGGTGGTGCGCTTGCGGATCCTGCCGCAGACCTCGAAGCCGTCCTGGTCGGGCAGTCCGAGGTCGAGCAGGACGACGCCGAAGGGCGACCGTTCGTCCGGGAGCAGGGCCCGGAGGGCCTCCTCGCCGCTCCGGGCGTGGGTGACGTCGAAGCCGTGCCGGGCCAGGACGGCGGACAGGGCCGCGGCGACGTGGTCGTCGTCCTCCACGAGCAGCAGTCTCATAGGCCCCCTCCGCGCGGCTCGGTGCGGTATCACCGCATCCACGCCGATGCGCTCCCGGTACGTCAAGGGGTTCCTGCCCCCACGGGGGCATCCGTTATCCAGCCGGTACTCCGGACCGGGGCGTTCCGGCGATCTGACGCTATGTGTCCGTTTGAGTCCGGATCGTTATGCTCAATTTCAGCTCAGATGTAATGACGCTGGTCTGCGCCGCTCATTAGGGTCCTCCCCAACCGAGGAGGACGGAGCGAGGAGCGCCGATGAACGAGATATCGGTGACCAAGGACGTGGCGCCCGCCGCGGACGCCCTGGTCGTCCTGGACAAGGTCAACAAGCACTTCGGCGCGCTGCACGTGCTCCAGGACATCGACTTGACCATCGCCCGCGGCGAAGTGGTGGTCGTCATCGGGCCGTCGGGGTCGGGCAAGTCGACCCTGTGCCGCACGATCAACCGGCTGGAGACGACGGACTCCGGTTCCATCACCATCGACGGGAAGCCCCTGCCCCAGGAGGGCAGGGAGCTGGCACGGCTGCGCGCCGACGTGGGCATGGTCTTCCAGTCGTTCAATCTCTTCGCCCACAAGACCGTGCTGGAGAACGTGACGCTGGGGCAGGTGAAGGTCCGCAGGAAGGACCGGAAGTCGGCCGAGGCCACGGCCCGTTCCCTGCTGGACCGGGTGGGTGTGGGAGCCCAGGCGGAGAAGTACCCCGCCCAGCTCTCCGGCGGTCAGCAGCAGCGTGTGGCGATCGCCCGGGCGCTGGCCATGGACCCGAAGGTGATGCTCTTCGACGAGCCGACCTCGGCCCTGGACCCGGAGATGATCAACGAGGTGCTGGAGGTCATGCAGCAGCTCGCCCGGGACGGCATGACCATGGTCGTCGTCACGCACGAGATGGGCTTCGCCCGCTCCGCCGCGAACCGCGTGGTCTTCATGGCGGACGGCCGCATCGTCGAGGAGGCGCGGCCGGACCAGTTCTTCAGCAACCCGCGCAGCGACCGGGCCAAGGACTTCCTGTCGAAGATCCTGCACCACTGAGCTCACGACAGCGCTCCTCTCCGCACCGCCCCTCCGCACCGCCCTTCCTTCTCCGCACCGCGCTTCCCCGCCGCTCCACCGCCCCCGAGGTCCCGCAGACGCAAAGGATGTCCTTCATGAAGCTCCGCAACACCGCGGCGGCGGCCGCCGTCGTCGTCGCGCTGGCCGTCTCCGCCACCGCCTGCGGCAAGTCGGGCAGCCCCGACGACAAGAGCGACAAGAGCAGCGGCGGCGCCTCCGCCGCCGCGGACCTGCCGAAGTACCCGGTGAACTCCGCCGCGGACGTCAAGGGCTCGTCGGTCTTCGAGAAGGTCAAGGGCAAGACGATCACCATCGGCACCAAGGCGGACCAGCCCGGCCTGGGCTTCGAGAACCCCGGCACCAAGAAGCGCTCCGGCTTCGACGTGGAGATCGCCCGGATGATCGCGGCCGATCTCGGCTTCGACGAGGCGCACATCAAGTTCGTGACGGTCCCCTCCGAGGCGCGCGAGACGCAGATCGCCAGCGGCGGCGTCGATCTGTACGTCGGTACGTACACGATCAACGACGAGCGCAAGAAGCAGGTCGGCTTCGCCGGCCCGTATTACATCGCCGGGCAGGACCTGCTGGTGAAGGCCGACAGCTCGATCAAGGGCCCGGACGACCTCAAGGGCAAGAAGGTCTGCTCGGTGACCGGTTCCACCCCGCTGAAGCGGATCAAGGAAGCCAAGTACGGCGTGGCCGAGGCCAAGGCGCAGCAGGGCTACCAGCTGTGTGTGCAGGAGCTGGTCAACGGTTCGGTCGACGCGGTCACCACGGACGACGCGATCCTCAAGGGCTACGCGGCCGAGAACAAGGGCGCGCTGAAGGTCGTCGGCAACCCCTTCTCCAAGGAGCCCTACGGCGTCGGCCTCAAGAAGGACGACACGGCGCTGCGCGAGGCGGTCAACAAGGCCATCGAGGCGCACGAGAAGAACGGCGACTGGAAGAAGGCCTACGACGCCACGCTGGGCCGCTCGGGCGTCCCCGCCTCCACCCCGCCCGCGATCGAGCGCTACTGACCGGCGAGCGGTGCCGGACGACCGCCTCGCGATACCCGGAGAAGTGACGTGAACGTTCTGTCGGACAACTTCGCGATGTTCCGCGAAGGTTTCATCGGCACCGTGGAACTAACGGTGCTCAGCGCGCTGCTCGCCCTGGTGCTGGGCACCCTCGTCGCGGCGTTCCGCGTCTCTCCGGTGCCCGCGCTGCGCGTCTTCGGCACCACGTGGGTGACGCTGCTGCGCAACACCCCGCTGGTGCTGCTCTTCCTCGCCGTCACCCTGGGGCTGCCGGCGCTGGGCCTGAAGGGCTGGGACTCCTTCTGGCTCGCCGTGCTCGCCATGGGCTGCTACACCTCGGCGTTCATCTGCGAGGCCATCAGGTCCGGGATCAACACCGTGCCGGTGGGCCAGGCGGAGGCCGCCCGGTCGATCGGGATGACCTTCGGGCAGACGCTGGCCGGGATAGTGCTGCCGCAGGCCGTCCGTACCGCGATACCGCCCATCGGCAGCCTTCTGATCGCCCTGGCCAAGAACACGGCCATCGCCTCGGGCTTCAACGTCACCGAGCTCGGCTCGGTGCAGAAGACCCTCAACGCCGCCTCGGGCTACAACATTTACGTGATCTTCCTATGGATCGCGATCTGCTACATCATCATCACCTTCACCATCAGCGGCCTGTTCCGGCTGCTGGAGAACCGACTGGCGGTGGCCCGATGAGCGGCAGCGTCCTCTACGACGTCCCCGGCCCCCGGGCCCGGGCCCGCAACCGCCTCTACGGCGCGCTGTCCACCGTCGCGATCGCCGGGCTGATCGGCTTCGTGGTCTACCGGCTGGACGCCACCGGGCAGTTCCAGGCCGGGCTGTGGGACGACTACGAGTACACCGAGACCCAGCAGCGGATCGTCGACGGCCTGCTGACCACCCTGAAGACCTTCGCGATCGCGGCCGTCCTCTCGCTGGCGCTGGGCACCGTGCTGGCCACCGCGCGGCTGTCCGACCACCGGCCGGTGCGCTGGGCGGCCACGGCGGTGGTGGAGTTCTTCCGGGCCATGCCGCTGCTCATCATGATCTTCCTGCTGTACGCAGCGGTCTTCACTTCCGACCCGATGTGGGCCCTGGTGATCGGGCTGACGCTCTACAACGGCTCGGTCCAGGCGGAGATCTTCCGTTCCGGGATCAACGCCGTCCCCCGGGGGCAGAGCGAGGCGGCGTACGCGATCGGGCTGCGCAAGACCCAGGTGATGACGGCCGTGCTGGTGCCGCAGGCCGTGCGCTCGATGCTGCCGTCGATCATCAGCCAGCTCGTGGTGACCCTCAAGGACACCTCGCTCGGCTTCATCATCCTCTACGAGGAACTGCTGTTCGTCGGCAAGGCCTTCGCCCAGCAGACCCCGCCCGTGAACGGCGTCTACGCCTTCATCCCGATGGTCATCGTCTTCGGCTCGATCTACATCCTGCTGTGTCTGGCGCTGTCCTCCGTCGCCACATGGGTCGAACGGCGCACACAGCGCTCCCGCAAGGGCAGGCCGCCGGCGATGCCCGCCGCGGGCGCGGTGCCGGGCACCGAGTCGACGGCGGGAGCCTCCGGCGCGGACGCCGCCGGGAACGGCTGACCGGACGGCGGTTGACGCCCCGTCGGTCGCACCGGACCGGCGGGGCGCACGCCTTCGGCGCGCCGTGACGGCGCCTCTGATCACTTGACGCACGCACCGGCAATGGGTTGCATACGTTCTGTGATCGCGCACCGTTTTCCCCCTGCCAGTCCCCGTACGTCCCGTACGCGCCTCGCGTACGGCGAGGTCACCGTCCGTTCCGGGGGCGAGGGGGCCGCGCCGTGGACCCGGTGATCGTCGTCGGGGCCGGGCCCGTCGGGCTCACCCTGGCCCTGGCCCTGGCCCGGCACGAGGTGCCCGTCACCGTCCTGGACGAGTCGCCCGACGAGACCGGTCTGCCACAGGAGCGTCGCCTGGCGCGTACGGTCGTGCTGCGGCCGGACACCGCCGCGCTGCTGGAGCGGCTGGGGTGCGTCACCTCGGAGGGGACCCGCTGGGCGGGCTGGCGCACGCTGCGGCGCCGGACGGAGGTGGCGCGGATCCCGTTCGCGCCGCCCGGCGGCGCCGGGAAGGCCGTGGAACCCGCCGAGTTCGAGGACCTGAAGGGCGCCGAGGAGCACCCGGGGGACGAGGGACACGCCGACCCGGCAGCAGAACCGTCTCCGCTGCATCTGCCCCAGCACGCCCTGACGCGCGAACTGCGGGCGGCGCTCGCCTGCGAGGCGGACGTCCGCGTCGTCCACGACAGCCGTGTGGCCCTCCTCAAGCAGGACTCCTCCGGCGTCACCGTGCACACCCGCGGCGACAACGACGGCGACAACCACACGGTGTGGCGCGGCAGTTATCTCATCGGCTGCGACGGCGCCCGCTCCGTCGTCCGCAAACTCCTCGGGGCACGCTTCCCCGGACGCACGGCGGTAGAGCGGTACGCGGTCGCCGCGCTCCGCGCCGAACTGCCCTGGCCGGGCGAGGCCGTGCTGCACCGGTCACCGCCGCGCGGCGACGAGGTGACGGCCCGTCCGCTGCCCGACGGGGTCTGGCGGCTCGACTGGCCGCTGCCCCCCGACGGCGGGCTGGTCACCCCCGACGCGCTGCTCGCCCGGGTCGGCGACTCCCTGACGGCGTGGTGCGGCGACGTCCCGGCGTACGAACTGCTGGACACCGGCGTGTACGCCGTGCACCACCGTCTCGCGCGCCGCTGGCGCTGCGGACGCGCCTTCCTCGCGGGCGATGCCGCGCATCTGCTGGGCGCGCTGGGCACCCAGGGTGTCGACGAAGGGCTGCTGGACGCCGAGAACCTCGCCTGGAAGCTGGCACTGGCCTGGCACCACGGCGCCTCCGAGGCCCTGCTCGACAGCTATCAGGCGGAGCGCCGGGAGGCCGTCGCCGCCCGGCTGCGTACCGCCGACCGGACGCTGCCGGCGGTACGCGGCGAGGGCGGCTGGCGGACGGTGCGGCGCACGCTCGTGCCGGGCGCCGCCCGCTCCCATGACGCGCTGCTGACGGAAGGCCACCTGGGGCACGGGCTGCTGGGCGCGCCGGCCGTCCACTCCCGTACGCCCCTGCTGCCGGCCGCGCCCCCCGCGGGCTCAGTGCTGGTGGGCACGGCGGTGGGGGCGCCGGTCGTGGACGTGCCGGTGACCGCGCCGGACGGGTCGGAGGTGGGGCTGCGCGACCGGCTGGGCGGCGATCTACTGGTGGTCCTCGTCGCCCCCGGCACGGGGGTGTGGGAGCGCCGCCACTGGCTGGGCGCGGGCCTCATGCCCGGGCTGGCGGCGGCCGTCTCGGCCCTGCCCATGGCGGCGGAACTGCTGGTCACCGAGGGGTATCCGGGTGCGGACGCCCACACCGTGCTGGTGGTCCGGCCGGACGGCCGGCTGGTGGCCGCGCTGGCGGGGGTGCGGGCGGCGGAGCTGTACGCGTGCGCGGACGCGGCACGGGGCGGTGCCGCCGGTGACACCGGGGCGCCAGCGGAAGCGGTGCGCGCGGGCGCGACGAGCCCCGGCGAATCCACCAGTGAGGCTACGGCCAACCGTTGACCGGCACTTGTCGCCATGGTTGACTCCGCAACGTGACTGACGGCGGCTCGCGTTTCTGGCGGAGGGTCCATCTGGACCTCGTCCGCTACGCGGGCTGTGTCTGTCGTCCGTCCTGCTGATCCGCTCTTCCCTCCGCGCTGCCGGGCGCTCAGTGCGCCGCGCGCGTCCTTCGCGATCACTCAGGACGGTTCGACTGTGCCCTCTTCCGTTGCGCCCGCTTCCTCCGTTGCGCCCTCTTCCGCCGCTGCACCCGCCTCCGTACGCACGACCGCTTCGCACGCCGCCTCGCCGGACGCCCCCGGGGCGCCGTCCCAGGCGGATCTCCTCGACTTCGCCGACCGGACGGCCGGCGACACCCGTCTCGTCGCCTCGCTGCCGCTCGACCCTCATGGACGGACCTGGATCCGGCTGGAGGGGCCGGCCGGCAGCGAGGCGTGGCTCATCGGCTGGCCTCCGGGCAGTGGCACCGGATGGCACGACCACGGTGGCTCGCACGGCGCGTTCGCCGTGGCCGCCGGGAGCCTGACCGAGCAGTCCCTGGCGGCGCGGCTGCCCACCGAGGGGTGGAAACTGCTGGAGCTGGCGGACGGCATCGACCGTGAGCGGCTGCTGGCGGACGGGAACGGCAGGGCCTTCGGGCCCCACCATGTCCACCAGGTGTTCAACACCTCGGGGGAGCGGCACGCGGTGTCCGTGCACGCGTACTACCCGCCGCTGCCGATGATGCGCCGGTACAGCCGCAGCGGTCAGGTGTTGCGGCTGGAGGCGGTCGAGTGGGCGCGGGAGTGGGCATGAGGGTGGAGGAGTTGCTGGCCGAGGCCCGGGCGGAACTCGACCGCCTGGGGCCGGCCGAGGCGGCCGCCGTCCAGACGGACGGCGGGCTGCTGGTGGACATCCGTTACGCGGCGCTGCGGGAGCGCGACGGGACGGTCCCGGGTGCGCTCGTCGTGGAACGCAACGAGCTGGAGTGGCGGCTCGACCCGGCCTGTGAGCACCGCGCGGCGCGGGTGACGGATCACGGCCTGCGGGTGGTCGTGTTCTGCGACGAGGGGTACGCCTCGTCGCTGGCCGCCGTCTCCCTGCGCCGGCTGGGCCTGTACCGGGCCACCGACCTGGTGGGCGGCTTCCGGGCCTGGCGCGCGGCCGGACTGCCGGTGACGCCCGGGCTGCCCGTGACGCCCTGACGAAGGGCACCGGGCAGGGGGCTCAGACGTCCGGCAGATAGTGGTCGAGCAGCTCCGGGTCGTCGCCCTCCTCCTCCAGGGCGCGGCGCACCACGCGCAGGGCGAGCCCCTCGGAGTAGCCCTTGCGGGCCAGCATTCCGGCGAGGCGGCGCAGCCTCTTCTCCCGCTCCAGGCCCCGGGTCGACCGGAGCTTGCGCTGGACGAGCTCACGGGCCGTGCGCTCCTCCTGCTCCGCGTCGAGCTGCCCGACGGCCTCGTCGACGATCGCGGAGTCGACGCCCTTGGTGCGCAGCTCCCGGGCGAGGGCCCGGCGGGCCAGGCCCCGGCCGTGGTGGCGGGACTCGACCCACGCGCCGGCGAACGCGGCGTCGTCGATCAGGCCCACGTCCTCGAACCGGGACAGGACCTCCTCCGCCGCCTCGGCCGGTATGCCGCGCTTGGCCAGGGCGTCGGCGAGCTGTTTGCGGGTGCGCGGGGATCCGGTGAGCAGGCGCAGGCAGATCGCCCGCGCCTGCTCCTCCGGTGACGGTGGTGCTCCGGCCCCGGCCCTCGACGGGGAAGCGGAGCCACCGCCCGTACGGTCGTCCGCGCGCGGCTCATGTGGCACGGGCCCGTCGCCGTGCCACGGCTGTGCATCAGACACGACGGGGCCTTAGCCCTTGGCCGCGGCCTTCGCCGCCTTACCGGTGGACTTGGCGGCCGGGGCGGGCACCGACTTGGCCGGCTCGCCCGCGGCGGTCGCGGCGTCGGCGGCGGGCTCCTCCGCCGGGGCGCCGGACCGGACGCCCACGCCCAGCTTGTCCTTGATCTTCTTCTCGATCTCGTTGGCGAGGTCGGGATTGTCCTTGAGGAAGTTGCGGGCGTTCTCCTTGCCCTGGCCGAGCTGGTCGCCCTCGTAGGTGTACCAGGCGCCGGCCTTGCGGATGAAGCCGTGCTCCACGCCCATGTCGATCAGGCCGCCCTCGCGGCTGATGCCCTGGCCGTAGAGGATGTCGAACTCGGCCTGCTTGAAGGGCGGCGCGACCTTGTTCTTGACGACCTTGCAGCGGGTGCGGTTGCCGACCGCCTCCGTGCCGTCCTTCAGCGTCTCGATGCGGCGGATGTCGATGCGCACCGAGGCGTAGAACTTCAGGGCCCGGCCACCGGTCGTGGTCTCCGGGGAGCCGAACATCACGCCGATCTTCTCGCGGAGCTGGTTGATGAAGATCGCGGTGGTCTTGGACTGGTTGAGCGCGCTGGTGATCTTCCGCAGCGCCTGGCTCATCAGGCGGGCCTGGAGACCCACGTGCGAGTCGCCCATCTCGCCCTCGATCTCCGCGCGCGGCACCAGGGCGGCCACGGAGTCGATGACGATCAGGTCGAGCGCGCCGGAGCGGACCAGCATGTCGACGATCTCCAGCGCCTGCTCACCGTTGTCCGGCTGGGACAGGATCAGGTTGTCGATGTCGACGCCGAGCTTTCTGGCGTACTCGGGGTCGAGGGCGTGCTCGGCGTCGACGAACGCGACGGTGCCGCCGGCCCGCTGCGCGTTGGCCACGGCGTGCAGCGTCAGGGTCGTCTTACCGGAGGACTCCGGTCCGTAGATCTCCACCACGCGGCCGCGCGGCAGGCCGCCGACACCGAGGGCGACGTCGAGAGCGGTCGACCCGGTGGAGATGACCTCGATGGGCTCATTCGGCCGCTCGCCCAGGCGCATGACCGCGCCCTTGCCGAATTGCCGTTCAATCTGCGCGAGCGCGGCGTCGAGCGCCTTCTCGCGGTCGGTTCCTGCCATGGGTTCCACCCGGTTCGCTTGAGTCGATCGCTTCACGTCCACGACGCTAACGCCTGCCACTGACAATGCGCCCGGGCGTCGCTCCGGGCCTGTGGATAACTCGGTTCCAGCGACCCGGGACACCCATAAGAATGGATGTTCGATTTTGGTGTCAAGCGCGCCGCCCGGCGTGCCGGACAGCCCCGGAATTCAGCCTTCCGCGCCGCCCGGCCCCGGGTCTCCGTCGCCTCGTCCGCCCCGCCCACCCCGTCCGTCCGGACCCGCCGGGAGCCCCGTGACCTCGTAGCGCTTGACGTACGCGCCCAGGAAGGCCTGGAGCGTGGCCGTCGCCGGAATGGCGATCAGGGCGCCCACCGCGCCCAGCAGCGCGGCGCCCGCGATCACGGAGCCGAAGGCGACCGCCGGGTGGACGGCGACCGTCCTGGCCGTGATCCGGGGCTGGAGCACATAGTTCTCGAACTGCTGGTAGACCACGACGAAGCCCAGCACCCACACCGCGTACCAGGGGTCGACGGTGAAGGCGAGCAGCGTCGGCAGGGCGCCCGCGAGATAGGTGCCGATGGTCGGGACGAACTGCGACACCAGCCCCACCCAGATCGCGAGCGCCACGGCGTAGGGCACGCCCAGCACCTGGAGCAGGACGTAGTGCGCGATCCCGGAGACCAGCGCCATCAGGGCGCGCGAATAGAGGTAGCCGCCGGTCTTGGCGACGGCGATCTCCCAGGCCCGCAGCACCTCCGCCTGCCGCCGCGGCGGCAGCACCGAGCACAGCGCGCGGCGCAGCCGGGGCCCGTCGGCCGCGAAGTAGAACGCGAAGAGCACCACCGTCAGGGTCCGGAACAGCCCGCCCAGGACGGCGGCCGACACGTCCAGCACGCCGCCGGCGCTGCTGCTGACGTACTTCCGCAGCCAGTCCGAGTGGAGCACGCTGCTCTGGATCTCGACGCGGGAGAAGCTGGTGCGGAAGGTCCGGTTGATCCAGCTGATCACCGAGTCCAGGTAGGAGGGGAAGTTCTCCACCATGGTCTGGATCTGCCCGGCGAGCATCGAGCCGAGGAGGGTGACGAAGCCGGTCACGGCGACGGCCACGCCCAGGAAGACCAGACCGGTCGCGAGGCCCCGGCGCATGCCGCGCGCGGCCATCCGGTCCACGGCGGGCTCGATGGCCAGCGCGAGGAAGAAGGCGACCAGGATGTCGACGAGGAGACCGGTGAGCTGGTGGAAGGCCCACCCGGCCAACTGGAAGCACGCGAACAGGGCGAGGGTGACCACCACCGCCCTGGGCAGCCAGCGCGGCATCCGCGCGCCGTCGGGCCGGGAGGGCCGGGAGTCGTCGGGGGCGGTGTCGTCTGTCGCTGCCACGGAGCAAGTGTGGCTTATCGGACGAAATCCTTGAGGTGTCCGGTCGGCGGCCGGTCGGCGGCCGCCGTCCGGACACGGTCAGCGGCGGTCCTCGGGGATCTCCACCGCCCGGCACACCGCGCGCCAGACGTCCTTGGCGTTCCAGCCGGCGTCCAGCGCCTGGTGCACGGTCCTCCCGCCGAGTTCGGACATCACATGATCACGAGCGAAGGAGTCGGCGTACGCCGCGCCGAAATAGTCAGCCATTCGCTGCCAGAAGACCGTCAACCGCATGCGCCCAGTATCCCGCCCCTGAGAGTGCAGCCGACCATGAGCCGCTGACCGGCGGCGCTCCGCGCCCTACGGTCTTGTCCATGGCACCGTCCGGATCATCCGCCACCGCCCGCGCCGAGCGCTTCATCTGGCTGACCGCCCGTGTCCTGGAACAGCGGAGATTCGCGTTCCACTTCCTGGCCGGGCACGCCGCCGCCGTCGAGGCCGCCCTCGACGCGTACGCGGGCGACGACGGTGGATTCGGCCACGCCCTGGAGCCGGATCTGCGCGGCCCGGTGAGCCAGCCGCTGCACACCGCGCACGCCCTGCGCGTGCTCGACGAGATCGGGCGCTGCCGCGACCGGCGGGTGGAGCCCGTGTGCCGCTACCTGACGGCGGTCTCCACCCCCGACGGGGCGCTGCCCGCCCTCCACCCCTCGCTGCGCGGGTATCCGGCGGCCCCCTGGATCCCGCTGGTGGACGACCCGCCCAGCGATCTGCTCGCCACCGGCCCCGTGGTCGGCCTGCTGCACCGCAACGAGGTGTGGCACGCCTGGCTGTTCCGGGCCACCGACTTCTGCTGGGCCGCCGTCGACGCCCTCGGCCGGGGAGCGCGCACCCACCCCTACGAGGTCGAGGCGGCCGTCGCCTTCCTCGACGGAGCGCCGGACCGCGCCCGGGCCCGGGCCGCGGCCGAGCGGATCGGGCGGACGGTGCGGGAACAGCGGCTGGCCGTGCTCGATCCGGACCGGGCGGCCGACCATCCCCTGCCGGAGGGGTACGCGCCCGGCGAGTACCACTTCCCGCACGACTTCGCGCGCACGCCCGGATCGCTGGCCCGCGCCTGGTTCTCCGACGCCGAGATGGCGCGGTCGCTGGACTTCCTCGCCGCCGCCCAGCAGGAGGACGGCGGCTGGCCGGTCCGCTGGCGGGCCTGGGCCCCGGGCACGGTCCTCGAGTGCAGGCCCATGGTGACCATCGACGCCCTGCTGGCCCTGCGCGCGTACGGCCGCCCCGTCTAGCCCCCTCGCCCCGCCCGGCCCCCGGACCCCGGGCCGCTGGCCCCGGCCCCGGTCGCCGGACCCCCGGAACCACCGCTGACCTGCGCGTCCGGGGCATTGTCAGTGGTGCGGTGCACGATGGGGGGCATGGCGAACGACACGGCGGCCCCGGACCCGGCCTCGGCTCTCGACGCGTTCTCCCCCGCGACCCGCTCGTGGTTCACGGGGGCGTTCTCCGCGCCCACGGCCGCCCAGGCCGGTGCCTGGCGGGCCATCGGCGAGGGCTCGGACGTCCTGGTCGTCGCGCCCACCGGCTCCGGCAAGACGCTGGCCGCCTTCCTCGCCTCGCTCGACCGGCTGGCGAGCGACCCGCCGCCCGCGGAGCGCGGCAAGCGCTGCCGGGTGCTGTACGTCTCCCCGCTCAAGGCCCTCGCCGTCGACGTCGAGCGGAATCTGCGCAGCCCCCTGACCGGCATCCGCCAGGAGGCCGCCCGGCTGGGGCTGCCCGAGCCCGAGATCCGCGTCGGCATCCGCTCCGGCGACACCCCGGCGACCGAGCGCCGTGCCCTGGTCACCCGGCCGCCGGACATCCTGATCACCACGCCCGAGTCGCTGTTCCTGATGCTCACCTCCGCCGCGCGGGAGGCGCTGACGGGCGTGGAGACCGTGATCCTCGACGAGGTGCACGCCGTCGCCGGGACCAAGCGGGGCGCGCATCTGGCGCTGTCCCTGGAGCGCCTCGACGTCCTGCTGGAGCGCCCCGCCCGGCGCATCGGCCTCTCCGCGACCGTGCGCCCGGTGGAGGAGGTGGCCCGTTTCCTCTCGCCGCGGCGCAAGGTGGAGATCGTCCAGCCGCCGTCCGACAAGGAGTTCGACCTGTCGGTGGTCGTGCCCATCGAGGACCTCGGCGAGCTCGGCGGCTCGCCCGTGCAGGAGGGCGGCGACGGCAAGGACCGGCCGTCGATCTGGCCGCACGTCGAGGAGCGCATCGCCGATCTCGTCCAGGCCCACCGCTCCACGATCGTCTTCGCCAACTCCCGCCGTCTCGCCGAGCGCCTGTGCAACCGGCTCAACGAGATCGCCCACGAACGGGCCACCGGGGCCCCGTTGCCCGAGCACCACTCCCCCGCCGAGCTGATGGGCGGGTCCGGCCCGGCCAAGGGCGCGCCGCCCGTCCTCGCCCGCGCCCACCACGGCTCGGTCTCCAAGGAGCAGCGCGCCCTGGTCGAGGAGGACCTCAAGGCGGGCCGGCTGCCGGCCGTCGTCGCCACCTCCAGCCTGGAGCTGGGCATCGACATGGGCGCCGTGGACCTGGTCGTCCAGGTCGAGTCGCCGCCGTCGGTCGCCTCCGGGCTCCAGCGGGTGGGCCGCGCGGGCCACCAGGTGGGCGCGGTCTCCACCGGCGTCGTCTTCCCCAAGTACCGGGGCGACCTGGTGCAGGCGGCCGTGGTGACCGAGCGCATGCGGCGCGGCGCCATCGAATCCCTGCGCGTACCGGCCAATCCGCTGGACGTCCTCGCCCAGCAGGTCGTCGCCATGGCGGCCATGGACACTTGGGACGTCGAGGAGCTGCTGGCCCTGGTGCGCCGGGCCGCGCCCTTCGCGGCGCTGCCCGAGTCGGCCTACTCCGGCGTCCTCGACATGCTCGCCGGGCGCTATCCGTCCGACGCCTTCGCGGAGTTGCGCCCCCGCCTGGTATGGGACCGCGTCGCCGGTACGGTCACGGGGCGCCCCGGCGCGCAGCGGCTCGCCGTCACCTCCGGCGGCACCATCCCCGACCGAGGCCTCTTCGGAGTCTTCCTGGCCGGCGCGGACCCCAAGAAGGGCGGCGGCCGGGTCGGCGAGCTCGACGAGGAGATGGTCTACGAGTCCCGCGTCGGCGACGTGTTCACCCTGGGCACGACCTCCTGGCGGATCGAGGACATCACCCGTGACCGCGTCCTCGTCACCCCCGCCCCCGGCACCCCGGGCAGACTGCCGTTCTGGAAGGGCGACCAGCTGGGCCGCCCGCTCGAACTGGGGCGCGCGCTCGGGGCGTTCCTGCGCGAGATCGGCGGGCTGACGCCCGACGCCGCCCGCGACCGGCTCACCGCCGCCGGCCTCGACACCTGGGCCGCGGGCAACGTCCTGTCCTACCTCGACGAGCAGCGCCGCGCCTGCGGGCACGTGCCCGACGACCGGACCGTCGTCGTCGAACGGTTCCGCGACGAGCTGGGCGACTGGCGGGTGGTCGTCCACTCCCCCTTCGGCGCCCAGGTGCACGCCCCCTGGGCGCTGGCCCTCGGCGCCCGGCTCTCCGAGCGGTACGGCATGGACACCCAGGTGATGCACGCCGACGACGGCATCGTCCTGCGCCTGCCCGACGCCGACCTGCTCGGCCTGGACCTGCTCGACACCGAGCCCGCCCGGCAGGACGGCGCGTACGACGCCGGGCAGTCCCCCCTCGGCGCCGCCGACGTCCTGTTCGACAAGGGCGAGGTCGAGGGGATCGTCACCGACCAGGTGGGCGGCTCGGCCCTGTTCGCCTCCCGCTTCCGCGAGTGCGCCGCCCGCGCCCTGCTGCTGCCGCGCCGCGATCCGGGCAAGCGCACACCGCTGTGGCAGCAGCGCCAGCGCGCCTCCCAGCTGCTCCAGGTGGCGAGCGAGTTCGGCTCGTTCCCGATCATCCTCGAGGCCGTCCGCGAATGCCTCCAGGACGTCTTCGACGTCCCCGGCCTGACCGAGCTGATGGGCGACATCGAGGCACGCCGGGTCCGTCTGGTGGAGGTCACCACCCCCGAGCCGTCCCCGTTCGCCCGCTCGCTGCTCTTCGGCTACGTCGCCCAGTTCCTCTACGAGGGCGACTCCCCGCTCGCGGAGCGGCGCGCCGCCGCCCTGTCCCTCGACTCCCGGCTGCTGGCCGAGCTGCTGGGCCAGGCCGAGCTCCGCGAACTGCTCGACGCCGACGTACTGACCGAGCTGGAGCGCGAGCTGCAGTGGCTGACCGAGGACCGCCGCGCCAAGGACGCCGAAGGCGTCGCCGATCTGCTGCGGCTGCTGGGCCCCCTCACCGACGCCGAGCTGGCCGCGCGCGGCGCCGGGCCGGGCTGGGCACGGGAGCTGTCCGACGCCCGCCGCGCCCTGCGCGTCCGGATCGCCGGCGAGGACCACTGGGCCGCCGTCGAGGACGCCGGGCGGCTGCGGGACGCCCTGGGCACGGCCCTGCCCGTCGGCGTCCCCGAGGCCTTCACCGAGCCCGTCAAGGACCCGCTGGGCGATCTCCTCGCCCGCTACGCCCGCACCCACGGCCCGTTCACCTCGGCTCAGGCGGCCACCCGGTTCGGCCTCGGCACCGCGGTGACCGACGGCGCGCTGCACCGGCTGGCGGCCGCCGGCCGGATCGTGCAGGGCGAGTTCCACCCCGCCGGCCTGGGCCAGGAGTGGTGCGACGCGGCCGTGCTGCGCCGGCTGCGGCGCCGCTCCCTGGCGGCGTTGCGGCACGAGCTGGAGCCCGTGCCGCCCGCCACGCTCGCCGCGTTCCTGCCCGCGTGGCAGCACGTCGGCTCCCACAGCCTGCGCGGCGTCGACGGAGTGCTGCGCGCCGTCGAGCAGTTGCAGGGCGCCCCGATGCCCGCGTCCGCGCTGGAGAAGCTCGTCCTGCCCTCCCGGGTGACGGACTACGCCCCCGCCATGCTCGACGAGCTCACGGCGGCGGGCGAGGTCGTCTGGGCCGGCGCGGGCGCCCTCCCCGGCAAGGACGGCTGGGTCTCGCTGCTGCTCGCCGACACGGCCCCCCTGCTCCTCCCCGCCCCGCATCCGCTGGAGCTCTCCCCCCTCCACCAGGCCGTGCTGGACGCCCTCGCCGGTGGCTACGGTCTGTTCTTCCGGCAGATCGCCGAGCAGGTGCGCGCCACGAGCGCGGCGGCGGACGGCACCGACGGCACGGACGCCCGTATCGCCGAGGCGCTCTGGGATCTCGCCTGGTCCGGCCGGCTGACCAATGACACCCTCGCGCCGCTGCGCTCGCTGCTCGGCTCCGGCCGCACGGCCGGCTCCACCGCCCACCGCGCCAAACGGGCCGTCCCGCGCGGCCGTTACGGTTCCGTCCTCGCCCGGACGGGCCCGGGGCTCCGGCCCACCGCCTCGCGCGGCGGCCCGCCCACGGTCGCGGGCCGCTGGTCGCTGCTGCCCGAGCGCGCGCCCGACGTCACGCACCGGGCCCACGCCCTGGCCCGGACGCTGCTCGACCGGCACGGCGTGGTGACCCGGGGGGCTGTCGCCGCCGAAGGGGTGGAGGGCGGTTTCGCCGCGGCCTACCGGGTGCTGTCCGTCTTCGAGGAGAGCGGCCAGGCCCGCCGGGGCTATGTCGTCGAGGGTCTGGGCGCCGCGCAGTTCGCCATGGACGGCGCGGTCGACCGGCTGCGCGCCGCCAGTACGGCCCGGGAGCGCTCCGGCGCACCGGGGGGCGCCGCTCCCTGGGAGGACAGATCGGCGGGCACGCGGGACGGCCGGCACCGGGCGGTCGTCCTCGCCGCCGCCGATCCCGCCAACGCCTACGGCGCCGCGCTGCCCTGGCCCGATCCGCCCGCAGGCGCCACCCACAAGCCCGGCCGCAAGGCCGGTGCCCTGGTCGTCCTCCTCGACGGCGCGCTGACGCTCTACGTCGAGCGCGGCGGGAAGACCGTCCTGGCCTGGCCCCAGGAGCCCGGCGCGGAGGCCACCGCCGACGACCCCGCCGTGCGCGAGGCGGCCGCGGCCCTGGCCGAAGCGGCGCACGCCGGCGCGCTGGGCACGGTCACCGTCGAGCGCGTCAACGGCGCCCCGGCCCTGTCCTCCCCGCTCGGGGCCGTGCTGGAGGCGGCGGGCTTCCACGCCACACCACGGGGGCTGCGCCTGCGCGCGCCCTGACCCACGCCGCATCATGGGCCGTATCGCGAAGGAGTCGCCGTATGCCCGAAGGAGACACCGTCTGGCGCACCGCGCGGGTCCTGCACCAGGCCCTCGCGGGCGAGGCGCTGATCCGCAGCGACCTGCGCGTGCCCCGGCTCGCCACCACCGATCTCACCGGCCGCAAGGTCCTGGAGGTCGTCCCACGCGGCAAGTACCTGTTCACCCGTCTCGGCGGCGGCCTCACCCTCCACTCCCACCTCGGCATGGACGGCTCCTGGCGCGTCCACGCCACCGGTGAGCGCCCGCGCGGCGGCCCGCACCACCAGATCCGGGCCGTCCTGGCCACCGCCGACCGTACGGCCGTCGGCTATCGCCTCCCCGTGCTGGACCTGGTGCGCACCACCGACGAGTCCACGCTGGTCGGCCATCTGGGCCCCGACCTCCTCGGCCCCGACTGGGACGCGGAGGAAGCCGTCCGCCGGCTGCTCTCGGACCCCGGGCGCACGGTCGGCGAGGCCCTCCTCGACCAGCGCAATCTGGCGGGCGTCGGCAATGTCTACAAGTCCGAGCTGTGCTTCCTGCTGCGGGTCACCCCCTGGCTGCCCATGGCGTCCGTGCCCGCCCCCGAGCGGCTGGTGGCGCTGGCGAAGAAGCTGCTGGAGGCCAACAAGTCCCGTGTCTCCCGGATCACCACGGCCGATGCCCGCCCGGATCGCGGTCTGTGGGTCTACGGACGGGCCGACCGGCCGTGCCGGCGCTGCGGCACGCCCGTCCTGGTGGCCGGCCAGGGGCCGGAGGGCCGGGAGCGGACGACCTACTGGTGCCCCCACTGCCAGACGGGCCCTCCCCCACCCACCGGCTGACCCGCGGCCTACCGCCACTCATCCGAACGGGTGAACCGACGGCTGAACGACGGCGCCGGCAGCCCGACGAGCGGGAGGCAACCGGCGGCTCGACGCCCAAAGGGCCGTCGGCAGCCCGACGACCGGTGGGCAGCCCGACGGCCGGGGGCAGCCAGCGGCCCGACAGCCCGGGCAGGCAGAAGGGTGGCTCAGTGCCGTGCCCCTCCGCGCCACCACCGCCGTAGCGCCCGCAGGACGGCCCCTCCGGCCGCTCCGCTCTCCCCGCCGTCCGCCCGGGTCCGGGGCGTGCAGTGCACCGGCAGCAGGCTCAGCCCCCAGCCCCCGGCCGCGACCAGCCCCTCCACGAATCCGGCCCGGCCCGGCTGGAGCAGCAGCCGGAGGACGGCCCAGCACCACACCCCGGTCAGGAGGCTTCCCACCGCCCAGCCGAGCGGCCCCAGGGGCGGCGGGCGCCCGGGCTCGTCTCCCCGGAGCATCGCGTGCTTCAGGCGTTCTCGGCCTGGAACATCCAGTGGTGCTTCTCCAGGTCGCCCGTCAGGCCGATGAGGATGTCCTGGGTGACGGGGTCCGGGTCGCCGGTCGCCTGGATGCGCTCGCGCATCCGCGTGATCACGGCGTCGAGCGCGTCGACAAGGGTCCGTACGGCATCGGTGTCCTTGGTCCAGCCACCGCCGATCGTGGCGATGCCGCTGGTCTTGGCGACCGTCTCGGCCCGGCCGTCCGGGGAGACGCCGAGCGCCGAGGCCCGCTCGGCGACCGTGTCCGCGTGGGTACGGGCGCTGGCCACGACCTCGTCGAGCTGGAGGTGGATGGAGCGGAAGCGCGGGCCGATCACGTTCCAGTGGACCTGCTTGGCCACGAGGGAGAGGTCGACGAGGTCCACGAGCGCGCCCTGGAGGGCGTCTCCGACGGTCTTGCGGTCCGGCTCGGACAGCGGGCTCTTCACCACAGACATCCGCGTTCCTCCTGCTCCACAGACGGCTCCACAGACTGCTGCGCTCCACAGACTGCGCTCCACAGACTGCTCCGGAAAGGCACGGAGAACGACCGGATTGCTCCGGTTCCTCCGCTCTCCTCACCATTGCACCAGGGCCCGGGGAAGCCCGCACAACGCGAAGATCCCGGTCAGATCGTCCGACCGGGATCTTTCTGGGGAACGGTGGTGCTCCGGACCGTCTCAGGCCGGATCAGGCGGCGACCACATCCACGGCCTCCGCCGGGGCCTTGATGGTCACGCGCTCCCCCGGAACGCCCGTCACGGACGTCACGGACACCGAATTGAACATCGGCCGCATCGGCGCGGGTACCGGCTCGCTCGCCGCCGCCGACTGCGCCAGCTCGGCCAGCGACAGCTCGTCGCTCACCTCGCGCATGACCTCGGACATCCGAACGTCCAGAGCGTCGCAGATTGCGGAGAGAAGCTCGGAGGACGCCTCTTTCTGCCCGCGCTCGACCTCGGAGAGATATCCGAGCGAGACCCGGGCGGACGAGGAGACCTCGCGCAGAGTGCGGCCCTGGCGTTGGCGCTGCCGACGCAGCACGTCACCCAGCAGGCGACGGAGCAGAATCATCGGTGGCTCCCTCCTTGGACCGCGAATCCGGTTCCTTCACGCCCCACCGTACCGCCTCGGGGTGCGGCCGTGCGGGGAGCTATGTCGTGTTCACTCAGGGCTGCAAACATCAATTCCCCCCGTTGTGTTCCGTATCCTTTGCCCCCGCGTTCCCTGCCAGTTCGCGTACGAGCAGCGCGAGGACCGCTCGTACGCTTTCGGCCCGGATGCCCGCCCGGTCGCCGTCCAGGGACAGCTCCCGTACGGCGGCGGTGCCGTCCGGTGCCTCGACGGCCACGAAGACCGTGCCGACGGCCTTGCCGTCCTGTGGCTCGGGCCCGGCCACCCCCGTGGTGGCGAGCCCCCAGTCCGCGCCCAGCACGGCCCGTACGCCGTGCGCCATCTGCCGTGCCACGTCCGCGTCGACGGCGCCGCGCTCGGCGAGCAACCGCCCGTCCACGCCCAGCACGTCGCGCTTGACCTCGGTGGCGTAGGCCGTGACCGAGCCCCGTACCGTGCGCGAGGCGCCCGGTACGGCGGTCAGCTCCGCGGCGACCAGCCCGCCCGTGAGCGACTCGGCGACGGCGAGGCTGTGGCCGCGTGCCTCCAGCGCGGCGAGCGCCTCGGCCGCCGGCCCGCCCCCCGGGCCGCTCACCGCCCGGACTCCCGCGCCCGCGCGGCCCGCCGCAGCCGGAACGCCTGCCCGATGTACTCGAGGCCGGTGGAGACGGTCAACACCACCGCGACCGCCATCACCCAGAAGCGCAAGGTCGCCAGCGGGCCGACCAGCGGCAGGATGTACATGCCCACGCCCACGCCCTGCGCGAGCGTCTTCAGCTTCCCGCCCCGGCTGGCCGGGATGACCCCGAGCCGGATGACCCAGAAGCGCATCAGCGTGATGCCGATCTCGCGGAAGAGGATCACGCCCGTCACCCACCACGGCAGGTCGTCCAGGGCGGAGAGACAGATCAGGGCGGCGCCCATGATCGCCTTGTCGGCGATGGGGTCGGCGATCTTGCCGAAGTCGGTGACCAGGTTGTACGTCCGCGCGAGATGACCGTCGAAGAGATCGGTGATCATGGCGATCGCGAACGCCGCCCAGGCGAAGGAACGCCAGGCCTCGTCATAGCCGCCGTTGTGCAGCATCAACAAGACGAACCCGGGCACCAGGAGCAGGCGCACCATGGTCAGGATATTGGCGATGTTCCACAACCCGGCCTGCCGGACACCCTTCGCCGGGGCCGGACCTCCTGTGGCGGAGGCCGGGAGTCCGCTCATCTGCCCGCCTCCTCGGTACACCCGCCCTCGATCCCGAGCGGCTCGGCGACAAGGTCCACGCCCTCGCTCGCCACCACCTTCGCCGTGACCATCCGGCCGGGCTCCAGCCGGTGGTCCGTGCCGAGCAGCACCTGGCCGTCGGTCTCCGGCGCCTGGTGGGCCGCCCGGCCGATCACTCCGTCCTCGTCGTCCACGCGGTCGACGAGTACTTCGATCGTCTCACCGATGCGCTCCTCCGCGCGCTGCGCGGTCAGCTCCTCGGCCAGCCGGGAGATCCGCTCCAGCCGCTCGGCGACGACCTCGGGGTCGAGCTTGTTCTCGTAGGTGGCGGCCTCGGTGCCGTCCTCGTCGGAATACCCGAAGACGCCGATGGCGTCCAGTCGCGCGCCCACGAGGAAGCGCTCCAGCTCGGCCACGTCCTCCTCGGTCTCCCCGGGGAAGCCGACGATGAAGTTGGAACGGGCGCCCGCCTGCGGCGCCTTGCCGCGGATGGTGTCGAGCAGCTCCAGGAAGCGGTCGGTGTCGCCGAAGCGGCGCATGGCCCGCAGCACCTTCGGGGCCGAGTGCTGGAAGGAGAGGTCGAAGTAGGGGGCGACCTTCTCCGTCGAGGTCAGCACGTCGATCAGGCCGGGCCGCATCTCGGCCGGCTGGAGGTAGCTGACGCGGATCCGCTCCAGGCCGTCCACGGCCGCCAGCTCCGGCAGCAGCGTCTCCAGCAGACGGATGTCGCCGAGGTCCTTGCCGTAGGAGGTGTTGTTCTCGGAGACCAGCATGATCTCCTTCACGCCCTGCTCGGCCAGCCAGCGCGTCTCGCCCAGCACGTCGGAGGGGCGGCGCGAGATGAAGGAGCCGCGGAAGGAGGGGATGGCGCAGAAGGAGCAGCGCCGGTCGCAGCCGGAGGCGAGCTTCACGGAGGCGACGGGGTTGCTGTCCAGCCTGCGGCGCAGCGGGGCGCGCGGCCCGGAGGCCGGGGCGACGCCCTCGGGCAGGTCCTCCGGAGGGGTGTCCTGCGCGTGGCCGGGGAGGGCCACACCGGCCGCCTCCTGGCGCTCGGCGGGGCTGATCGGCAGCAGCTTGCGGCGGTCGCGCGGGGTGTGGGCGGCGTGGATGCCACCGGAGAGGATGGTCTGGAGCCGGTCGGAGATGTCGGCGTAGTCGTCGAAGCCGAGCACGCCGTCGGCCTCGGGGAGCGCTTCGGCGAGGTCCTTGCCGTAGCGCTCGGCCATGCAGCCGACGGCCACGACGGCCTGGGTGCGGCCGTGCTCCTTGAGGTCGTTGGCCTCCAGGAGGGCGTCGACGGAATCCTTCTTCGCGGCGTCGACGAAACCGCAGGTGTTGACGACGGCCACATCGGCATCGGCGGCGTCCTCGACGAGGTCCCAGCCATCCGCCGCCAAGCGGCCTGCCAGCTCCTCCGAGTCCACCTCGTTACGGGCGCAGCCAAGTGTGACAAGAGCGACGGTACGGCGTTCGGGCATAGGGCTCAGCCTACTTTGTCCCGGCGCCGCATCCGCTGCCGAGTGGCCGACGGGCGCGGAGAGCCTGATCACCCACAAGCTCCTCGCGCCCGTCGCGGCGGCCTTTGCGGCGGGTTCCGCCGCAGGTCAGCCCGCCGAAGGGTCTCCCCGGGTGTAGCTCAGGCGCTGGACCTGGCCATCGGAGCCCAGGTTCTTGACCTCTTTGCCATTCACGAACAGTTGCACGGCTCCGGCGTTGCCCAGGACCAGGTCGATGCGCTTGTCGTCGGTGAAGGTCTTGGACCCGCCCCGGGCCAGGACGCCCTCCTCCAGCAGCTTGCCGTTGCCGTCCTTGGCGGACATCCACGTCTGGCCGTTCTCGGCGGTGAGCTTGACGGTGACCTTGTTGCCGGGGACGCCGGCGATGGCGCTCGCCGAGGCCTCCCCCTTGGGGCCGGCCTTGGGCTCGGCCTTGGGGTCGGTCTTCGCCTTGCCGGGGCCGGCCTTGGCGCTGGACGCCGTGGACGGCTTGCCGGAGGCCGGGTCGGCGGAGACCGGACCGCTCTTGGCCCCGCCGTTGAAGAGCGTGAAGCCCACGAAGCCGACGACCGCGACGATCGCGGCGACCATCGCCGCGGTCCAGTTGGGCCGCCGGGGTTCGGGCCGGATGCGCTCGGCGTCGAAGAGCGGGGCCGCCGGGGTCGGCGCGGGGCGCCCGCCGTGCTCGGCGTCGTACTGCGCGACGAGCGGCACGGGGTCCAGGCCGACGGCGCGCGCGAGGGTGCGGATGTGCCCGCGCGCGTACACCCGGCCACCGCAGCGGGTGAAGTCGTCCTGTTCGATCGCATGGACGATCGGAACGCGTACGCGGGTGGTGGAACTGACCTCGTCCACGGTCAGTCCGGCACCGATTCGGGCTTGCTGAAGGATTCGTCCGACGGAGGGCCGGTCCTCCTGCCGGTCCTCCTCGGAGCCGGGGATCCGGTCGTCCTCTGAAGAGTTGCCGATGGACACGTGGGCGCCTTTCGAGCGTGCAGCCACCTGCTGGAGATTCAGTCTAGGGGGCATGCGAAACGGTCGGGCAAGCGGGAAGCCGGTCTTTGTAGGCCATCAGAAGGCTCTGCGATCACGACGGTGGCACATCGCCCCTCCCCTCTCGCTCAACTCCGCCCGAGCCCGAGAGAAACGGTTGACCAGGGATCTTTTCCAGCTGCCGCCGCCCGGCCGCTAGGCCTGGTCCTCTCCTCGGATGATCGCGAGCACGCCGTCCAGCTCATCGGGCTTCACCAGCACGTCACGCGCCTTGGAGCCCTCGCTGGGGCCCACGATGTTGCGCGATTCCATCAGGTCCATGAGTCTGCCCGCCTTGGCGAATCCCACACGCAATTTCCGCTGGAGCATCGAGGTCGAGCCGAACTGGGTGGAGACGACCAGCTCGGCCGCCTGGCACAGCAGGTCGAGGTCGTCGCCGATGTCCTCGTCGATCTCCTTCTTCCTGGCCGTGCCGACCGTGACGTCGTCGCGGAAGACCGGCGCCATCTGGTCCTTGCAGTGCTGGACGATCGCGGCGACCTCGCCCTCCGTGACGAAGGCGCCCTGCATCCGGATGGGCTTGTTGGCGCCCATGGGCAGGAAGAGGCCGTCGCCCTTGCCGATCAGCTTCTCGGCGCCCGGCTGGTCGAGGATGACGCGGCTGTCGGCGAGGGAGGAGGTGGCGAATGCGAGCCGGGAGGGCACGTTCGCCTTGATGAGGCCGGTGACGACGTCGACGGAGGGCCGCTGGGTGGCCAGCACCAGATGGATGCCGGCGGCGCGCGCGAGCTGGGTGATCCGGACGATGGAGTCCTCGACGTCGCGCGGGGCCACCATCATCAGGTCCGCGAGCTCGTCGACGATCACCAGCAGATACGGGTACGGCGACAGCTCCCGCTCGCTGCCCTGCGGCGGGGTGACCTTCCCGGCGCGCACGGCGGCGTTGAAGTCGTCGATGTGCCGGAAGCCGTAGGCGGCCAGGTCGTCGTAGCGCAGGTCCATCTCGCGCACGACCCACTGGAGGGCCTCGGCGGCCCGCTTGGGGTTGGTGATGATCGGTGTGATCAGGTGCGGGATGCCCTCGTAGGCCGTCAGTTCGACGCGCTTGGGGTCGACCAGCACCATCCGGACGTCCTCGGGGGTCGCCCGGACCATGATCGAGGTGATCAGGCAGTTGATGCAGGACGACTTTCCGGAGCCGGTGGCACCGGCGACCAGGATGTGCGGCATCTTCGCGAGGTTGGCCATCTCGTAGCCGCCCTCGACGTTCTTGCCCAGCGCGACGAGCATCGGGTGGTCGTCGCCGGCGGCGTCCGCCAGCCGCAGGACGTCCCCGAGGTTGACCATCTCGCGGTCGCTGTTGGGGATCTCGATGCCGACGGCGGACTTGCCGGGGATGGGGCTGATGATGCGTACGTCGGGGCTGGCGACGGCGTAGGCGATGTTCTTGGTGAGCGCGGTGATCCGCTCGACCTTGACGGCCGGGCCCAGCTCGACCTCGTAGCGGGTGACCGTCGGGCCCCTGGTGAAGCCGGTGACCGCCGCGTCGACCTTGAACTCCGCGAAGACGTTGGTCAGCGAGGCCACTATGGCGTCGTTCGCGGCGCTGCGGGTCTTGCCCGGGCCGCCGCGCTCCAGCAGGCCGAGCGAGGGCAGCGCGTAGGTGATGTCACCGGCGAGCTGGAGCTGCTCGGCACGCGCGGGCAGACCGCCGGGCACGGGCTCGGGCGCGGGCTTGGTCAGGTCGGGGACGCTGGCCGGTCCGGCCGGACGGCTCGCGGCGTGGTCGGCGTACTCCTCCGCGGCGGGCTTCTTCCGCCCGGCGGCGCGCCCGCTCCCGGCCCGGGCGCCGTCCGTGGCGGCGCCGGAGACGGCGCTGCTGAGGTCGGCGACGAGCGGGGTCGGCGGGACGCCGTGGAGCACGGCCCCGTCCAGGGCCGCGGCGGCCGCCGCGGCGAGGTCCACCGCGTCCGGCTCCCGGTCCCCCGCGGGGGCCGGCGCGGCGCGGCGGGGCTTGCGGCGCCGCTCGAGCGCCTCCTCCTCGGCCTGGTCGGGGCCGGTGGTCGCGGCGGTGCGCCGAGGGCGGCGGGCGGGGGCGGCGCGCCACTCGTCGTCGTAGTCGTCGTGGTCCGCGTATCCGGCGACGGCCTCGTGTCCGTACTCCCCGGGGTGCGGCTCGATGACCCCGAGCCTTATGCCGAGCTCCCTCAGCCTGCGCGGGATGGCGTTGACCGGGGTGGCCGTGACCACGAGCAGCCCGAAGACGCTGAGCAGCGCCAGCAGCGGTACGGCGAGCATCTCGCCGACCGTGAAGAGCAGGGGCTTGGAGGCGACCCAGCCGATCATGCCGCCCGCGTCCCGCACGGCCTGCCAGCCGGAGCCGCGGCCGGGCGATCCGCAGGCCACATGGACCTGTCCGAGGATGCCGAGGACCAGCGCGGACAGGCCGATGATGATCCGTCCGTTGGCCTCCGGCCGCTCGGGGTGGCGGAAGAGCCGGAGCGCTATGACGGCCAGGAGTATCGGTACGACGAGGTCCAGGCGGCCGAAGGCGCCCGTGACGAACAGGCGGATGAGGTCGCCTACGGGTCCGTCGAGGCTGGACCAGGTGCCGACGGCGACGATGAGGGCGAGGCCGAGGAGGAGCAGCGCGAGCCCGTCCTTGCGGTGGGCGGGGTCGAGCCCCCTGGCGCCCCGGCCGACGCCCCGGAAGATGCTCCCGGCGCCGTGCGCGAGTCCGCGCCCGACCTTGCGGGCACCGCCCGGCGGGCGCTTGGCGGCGGCCTTCCTGGCCGGCGCCTTGCGCGCGGGCGGCCGGCTCGCGGGCCGGGCCGGGGACTTCTTCGCGGCGGTCTTCTTGGCAGGGGCCCCTGCGCGCCCGGCGCGCTGTTTGGAGGTGCCCGCCGCGCTCTGGGAACCCTTGCCGGACGTACGTGAGGCCATGGTGCCGAGGTTACCGGTGTCGGCGCCGCGGTACACGTGCGGTCGGGCGTTCACCCGTTCGTGTCGACTGGCCGTAGTGACGGGGGTGACACAGCGTCAAACCCCGGCCGCCGCCGTGCCGGAGCGACCGGGCGGCAAGAGCGCGGTCAGGTCTGCGAGGGGACGGGGCTGGCGCCGCTGCCGGCTCCGGGCTCCAGCGCATCCAGGGCGCGCCGCAGTCCGGTGAGCTTGCGCTCCAGATGGGCGGCGGTGGCGACGGCAGCCGCGTCGGCGGACTCGTCCAGCTGTTTGGAGAGCGCCTCGGCCTGCTCCTCGACGGCGGCGAGCCGCGCGGAGAGCTCGGCGAGCAGCCCGGCGGGCTCCTGGGTCTCGAGCACCCCGGTGCGGCCGGAGTGACCGCCGTTCTCCAGCTGGAGGCGCAACAGGCTGGCCTGCTCGCGCAGCTGGCAGTTCTTCATGTACAGCTCGACGAAGACCGAGACCTTGGCGCGCAGCACCCACGGGTCGAAGGGCTTGGAGATGTAGTCGACCGCGCCCGCCGCGTAGCCCCGGAAGGTGTGGTGGGGGCCGTGGTTGATGGCGGTGAGGAAGATGATCGGGATGTCCCGGGTCCGCTCCCGCCGCTTGATGTGCGCCGCGGTCTCGAAGCCGTCCATGCCGGGCATCTGCACATCCAGCAGGATCACCGCGAAGTCGTCCGTCAGCAGCGCCTTGAGCGCTTCCTCCCCTGACGATGCCCGTACCAGCGTCTGATCGAGCGCGGAGAGAATGGCCTCCAGCGCCAGCAGATTCTCCGGCCGGTCATCGACCAGGAGGATCTTGGCCTTCTGCACCATGCCCCGTCCTCCTCGTCCCGGCTTGGGGTCTCCCCGGCTCGCGGAGCCGGGAGAAGCACCGGGCGCCGCCCCGGGGGACGACTCCCTTGCGCCGCCCGTCCTTGTGCCGGTCATGGTAGCCGCACCCCGCCCGTCGCCACACCCTGTCACCGCGATGTCACTGTGCACGTAGCAGAAACGCGGTGGGGGACCAGAAGGTTCCCCGAATACCGCGCCCCCACACGCCTTCGGCCACACTGAGTCAGCAAATTGTCAAAGAGTGAACGAGATTCCGTCACTCTGCGCGCATCCACTGCTCCATCACCGTAAGAAGATGGTCAGTATCCACAGGTTTCGTGACATAGTCGGACGCTCCGGCGTCGATGCTCTTCTCCCGGTCGCCCTTCATGGCCTTCGCCGTCAGCGCGATGATGGGCAGCCCCGCGAACTGCGGCATCCTGCGGATCGCCGCCGTCGTGGCGTAGCCGTCCATCTCCGGCATCATGATGTCCATCAGGACCACCACGACGTCGTCGTGCTGCTCCAGCACCTCGATCCCCTCGCGGCCGTTCTCCGCGTAGAGCACCGACAGCCCGTGCTGTTCCAGCACGCTGGTGAGGGCGAACACATTGCGGATGTCGTCGTCGACGATCAGCACCTTCTCGCCGTTGAACCCGCCGCTGAAACCGCCTCCGTAGCCGGTGTCCGCGCCGGCGCCGAAGCCGCCGAGCGTGAACTCGCCCCCGCTGAAGGCCGGCTGCGGCCGGCCCGCCGGAAGCTCCGGGGACGGCGCGCCGGGCAGCCGCGCGCCCGGCACCGCCCCGTCGCCCTGACCGTCCCGGGCCGGGGCGGCCGCCCGCCCGGCGGCCTGGGCCGCCCGGCGACGGCGCAGGAAGAGCCCCGCGGCCTGCCGCGCCGGAGAGGCGTCGCCCTCCGCCGCGCCGTGCCCGCCACCGGGCGACTCCTGCCCGGCGGCCACGAGGCCCTCCCCGCCCGGCTGCGGATAGCCCTGGGGCGGCAGCTCTCCGGGGTTGAGCGGCAGGTAGAGGGTGAAGGTCGAGCCCCGGCCGGGCTCGCTCGCCGCGTCGATCTCACCGCCGAGCAGCCGCGCGATCTCCCGGCTGATGGACAGGCCCAGGCCCGTACCGCCGTACTTGCGGCTCGTCGTGCCGTCGGCCTGCTTGAACGCCTCGAAGATGACACGCATCTTGCTCTGCGCGATACCGATGCCGGTGTCGGTGACCGAGAAGGCGATCATCTCCCCGTCGGGGTCCCTCAGCGACCCGGCCTCCAGCAGCTGCTCCCGGATGCTGTCCGGGACCTCCGCTCCGGCCGGGCGGATCACCAGCTCGACCGCGCCGGTGTCCGTGAACTTCACCGCGTTCGACAGCAGGTTGCGCAGCACCTGCAGCAGCCGCTGCTCGTCGGTGTGGAGCGTGGTCGGCAGCTCCGGCGAGACCCGCACGGAGAAGTCCAGGCCCTTCTCCGCCGTCAGCGGCCGGAAGGTCGCCTCCACGTAGTCGACGAGCTGGACGAGCGCGATCCGGGTCGGGCTGACGTCCATCTTGCCCGCCTCGACCTTCGACAGGTCCAGGATGTCGTTGATCAGCTGGAGCAGATCCGAGCCCGCCCCGTGGATCGTGTCGGCGAACTCGACCTGCTTCGGCGAGAGGTTGCCCTCGGCGTTGTCGGCCAGCAGCTTGGCCAGGATCAGCAGCGAGTTGAGCGGCGTGCGCAGCTCGTGCGACATGTTGGCCAGGAACTCCGACTTGTAGCGCATGGAGACCGCGAGCTGCTCCGCCCGCTCCTCCAGCACCTGCCGGGCCTCCTCGATCTCGGTGTTCTTCACCTCGATGTCGCGGTTCTGCCGCGCCAGGCGCTCGGACTTCTCCTCCAGCTCGGCGTTGGAGATCTCCAGCGCCTTCTGCCGGTTCTCCAACTCCGCCGACCGCTCGCGCAGTTGCTCGGTGAGCTCCTGCGACTGCTTGAGCAGCACCTCGGTCTTGGTGTTGACGCTGATGGTGTTGACGCTGGTGCCGATCATCTCGGCGATCTGGCTGAGGAAGTCCTTCTGGATCTGCGCGAACGGCTGGAAGGACGCCAGCTCGATCACACCGAGGACCTGCCCCTCGAAGAGCACCGGCAGCACGATCACATGGGCCGGCGGCGCCTCGCCCAGCCCGGAGGCGATCTTCAGATAGCCCGGCGGGACGTTCTCCACCAGGATCGTGCGCTTCTCCTTGGCCGCCGTGCCGATCAGCGACTCGCCCGGCAGGAAGGACGTGGGCATCGACCCCATCGAGTAGCCGTACGAGCCGAGCATCCGCAGCTCGTAGGCGTCCGCGCCGCCCTCCCCCTCGTGCGGGCCCGTCGGCATCGCCAGGAAGAACGCGCCGTGCTGCGCGGAGACCACGGGCGTCAGCTCGCTCATGATGAGCCCGGCGACGTCCTCCAGATCGCGGCGGCCCTGCATCAGGCCGGAGATCCGGGCGAGGTTGCCCTTGAGCCAGTCCTGTTCCTTGTTGGCCAGGGTGGTCTCGCGGAGATTGGCGATCATCGTGTTGATGTTGTCCTGGAGCTCCAGGATCTCGCCGGCCGCGTCGACATCAATCTTGAGGTTGAGGTCTCCGCGGGTCACCGCGGTGGCCACCTCCGCGATGGCCCGTACCTGCCGGGTCAGATTGCCCGCCATCTCGTTCACCGACTCTGTGAGGTCGCGCCACGTGCCGTCCACGTCACGCACCCGAGCCTGACCCCCGAGCTGGCCCTCGGTACCCACCTCGCGGGCCACCCGGGTCACCTGGTCGGCGAAGGACGACAGCTGGTCGACCATCGTGTTGATGGTCGTCTTCAGCTGGAGGATCTCACCGCGCGCGTCGATGTCGATCTTCTTGGTGAGATCGCCCTGCGCGATGGCGGTGGTCACCATCGCGATGTTGCGGACCTGGCCGGTCAGGTTGGACGCCATCGAGTTCACCGACTCGGTGAGGTCCTTCCAGGTGCCGCTCACACCCGGGACGCGCGCCTGGCCGCCGAGGATGCCGTCGGTGCCCACCTCGCGCGCCACGCGCGTGACCTCGTCCGCGAACGAGGACAGCGTGGTCACCATGGTGTTGACCGTGTCGGCGAGCTGCGCCACCTCGCCGCGCGCCTCGACGGTGATCTTCTTGGTCAGGTCGCCGTTGGCGACCGCCCCCGCGACCTGCGAGATGCTGCGGACCTGACTGGTCAGATTGCTGGCCATCAGGTTGACGTTGTCGGTGAGGTCCTTCCAGATGCCGGTGACGTCCCGCACCCGCGCCTGACCGCCCAGCTGACCCTCCGTACCCACCTCTCGGGCCACCCGGGTGACCTGCTCGGCGAAGTCCGACAACTGGTCGACCATCGTGTTCACCGTGGTGACGAGCTCGAGGATCTCGCCCTTGGCATCGACCGTGATCTTCTTCGACAGGTCGCCCTTGGCGACCGCCGTGGTCACCTCGGCGATGTTGCGCACCTGGGACGTCAGGTTGTTGGCCATGAAGTTGACCGACTGCGTGAGGTCCTTCCAGGTGCCCGAGACGCCCTGCACCTCCGCCTGGCCGCCCAGGATGCCCTCGGTGCCGACCTCCCGGGCCACCCGTGTGACCTGCTCGGCGAACGAGGACAGCTGGTCCACCATCGTGTTGAGGGTGTTCTTCAGCTCCAGGATCTCGCCCCGGGCGTCCACGTCGATCTTCTGCGAGAGGTCACCGCGCGCCACCGCCGTCGCGACCTGAGCGATGTTGCGGACCTGCGCGGTCAGGTTCTCCGCCATGCCGTTCACCGAGTCGGTGAGGTCACGCCAGACGCCCGCCACTCCCGGCACCTGCGCCTGACCGCCCAGCCGGCCGTCCGTACCCACCTCGCGGGCCACCCGGGTCACCTGCTCGGCGAAGGCCGAGAGCTGGTCGACCATGGTGTTGATGGTGTTCTTCAGCTCCAGGATCTCGCCGCGCGCGTCCACGTCGACCTTCTGCGACAGGTCGCCGCGCGCCACCGCCGTGGTCACCTGGGCGATCTGCCGCACCTGGGAGGTGAGGTTGCCCGCCATGAAGTTGACGGAGTCGGTCAGCTCCTTCCAGGTGCCGCTCACGCCCGGCACCCGCGCCTGGCCGCCGAGCCGGCCCTCCGTGCCCACGTCCCGCGCCATCCGCGTCACCTGGTCGGCGAAGGACGACAGCTGGTCCACCATGCCGTTGACGGTGTTCTTCAGCTGGAGCATCTCGCCGGAGACGTCCACGGTGACCTTCTGCGAGAGGTCGCCGTTCGCCACGGCCGTCGTCACCTGGGCGATGTTGCGCACCTGGCCGGTGAGGTTACGGAAGGCCGTGTTCACCGAATCGGTGAGGTCCTTCCACGTGCCCGCCGCACCCGGCACCGCCGCCTGCCCGCCGAGCTCGCCCTCGACACCGATCTCCCGGGCCACCCGCGTCACTTCGGCACCGAAGGACTGAAGCTGGTCGACCATCCCGTTGACGGTGTTCTTGAGCTCCAGCATCTCGCCGGAGACGTCCACGGTGACCTTCTGGCCCAGATCGCCGTTCGCCACCGCCGTCGTCACCTGGGCGATGTCCCGGACCTGGCCGGTGAGATTGCGGAACGCGGTGTTCACCGAATCGGTGAGGTCCTTCCACGTGCCCGCCGCACCCGGCACCTGCGCCTGACCGCCCAGCCGGCCCTCGGCACCGACCTCATTGGCCACCCGCGTCACCTCGTCGGCGAAGGTGCGCAGCGTCTCCGTCATCTGATTGATCGTCTCGGCCAGCTGCGCGATCTCACCGCGCGCGCTCACCGTGACCTTCTGCGAGAGGTCGCCGTTCGCGACCGCCGTCGTCACCTGCGCGATCCCGCGCACCTGGGCCGTCAGATTGCCGGCCATCAGATTGACCGAGTCCGTCAGGTCCTTCCAGACGCCGGCGACGCCCGGCACCTGCGCCTGACCGCCCAGCTCGCCCTCGGTACCCACCTCACGGGCCACCCGCGTGACCTCGGAGGCGAACGACGACAGCTGGTCCACCATCGTGTTGACCGTGTTCTTCAGCTCCAGCATCTCCCCGGCCACATGCACCGTGACCTTCCGGGAGAGATCGCCCTTCGCGACAGCCGTCGTCACGAGAGCGATATCACGCACCTGAGCGGTCAGCCGGGACGCCATCGTGTTGACGGAGTCCGTCAGGTCCTTCCACGAACCCGACATACCCCGCACCCGGGCCTGCCCGCCGAGCTTGCCCTCGGTACCGACCTCGCTCGCCACGCGCGTCACCTCGTCGGTGAACGCCGACAACTGGTCGACCAGCCCGTTGACCGTACGCCCGACCTTCAGGAACTCGCCGCGCAGCGGATGCGCGGAACCGTCCGCTCCCTGGGAGCGCAGATCCATCCGCTGTTCCAGATCGCCCTCGGCCACCGCCGACAGCACCCGGCCCACCTCGGACACCGGCCGCACCAGATCGTCCACCAGGGCGTTGCAGGCGTCGATCGCCGCCGCCCAGGACCCCTCGCAGGCGCCGAGCTCCAGGCGCTCCGTGAGCTTTCCCTCACGTCCGACGACCCGCCGCACCCGGTTCAGCTCGCCCGTGAGCTGGAGATTACGGTCGGCGACCTCGTTGAAGACGGCGGCGACCTCGGCCATCACCCCGTCCCCGGGGACCGTCAGCCGCTTGCGGAAGTTCCCGTCCCGCATCGCCTCCAGGGCCGAGAGCAGCCGGTGCAGCGCACCGGCGTCCACCTCGATCGTCCCGTTGGGCCGGGCCCGTCCGCCCTTCGCGCGCGTGCTTGCGGCCCGCGCCGTCGCGCCAGACTCCACCGTCGTCCCTCCCGCAGGTTCGATCATCCTCGTCGGGCTTCCGCTTCGAGCTTTCCCAGTGTTTCACCCCGGCCCAACCAGGCCATAACAGTCGGCAGCATCGCACACGGTCCACCGGCACCCCCAAGTGTGGAATCCCTGTGCACCGGCACCCGCATACACGGCGGAGGTAAGTAACCTGGCATCCGGCCGGGCAAGGAGGGGCGCTGCACATGGGTGAGCAGATCGCCGAGACATTGATGAGGAGACCTGTGATCACCGCGCGGGCTGCCGCCACCTTCGAGCCGGTCGGGCGCTCGGTAGCGGCCGCCCGGGCCTTCGTCCGGGACACTCTCCAGGGCTGGGGCTTCCTCGACGTCATCGACGACGCCGTCGTCCTGACCAGCGAGCTGGTCACCAACGCCGTCGTCCACGCGGGCACCGCCGCCGAGGTGCTGTGCGTCCGGATGAGCACGGGCGTACGCGTCGAGGTCGCCGACCGCTACCCCGAGCGCGAGCTGCCCGTGCAGAGCCCCGGCCGCGCCTTCGGCGGCCTCGACCGCGAGGGCGGCCGCGGACTGCTGCTGTGCGCCTCCCTGGCCACCCGCTGGGGCGTCGAGTACACCGCCACCCACAAGACCGTCTGGTTCCGCCTCGACCTGCCCGACCGCCCGGCCGGCACCCGTTCCGCGGGCCCCGCCCTTCCCGCGGAGGCCCTGCCCGTCGCCGACGCCCGCGTCCGCGTCGCCGTCGTCCAGATCGACCACCAGGGCGCCCTCAGCGCCTGGAACGACGACGCCCAAGAACTGTTCGGCTTCAGCGCCAAGCAGATCATCGGCAAACCCCTCACCGACCTCGCCGCCTGGCCGCACACCCCCGGCACCTCCACCGGCATCGAGGAAGCCCTGCGCCTCTCCCGCTGGGAGGGCTCCTACGGCATAAGGGGCGCCGACGGCCGCATCGTCCCCGTCTACGCCTCCCACCTCCGCGTCCGCGACAACGCCGGCGCCCCCTCCACCGTCTGCCTGCTCGTCCGCGACGAGGAGCGCGCCGTCCTGCAGACCCCGCAGCGCGCCACCGGCTCCGACGCCTCCACCAGCGAGCGCGGCGCCGCCACGGACCCGTTCGAGGTCTTCATCGGCTCCCCCGCCCCCGACGACCTCGACGGCCTCCTCCAGCGCACCGTCGAGCGCGCCCGCGACATGCTCGACGGCGACTCCGCCTATCTGCTGCTGGCCACCGACGACGAGACCGAACTGGAGGTCCGCGCCTCCACCGGCCTGCCCTCCACCCGCCAGCGCTTCGCCCGCGTCCCCGTCGAGGCCGGCACCGGACGCTACGGCTCCGCCCGGATGCCCGCCGTCCACGACGACCTCAGCGTCGTCCCCGGCGCCGTCCCCCTCCTCGCCGACACCGGCATGCGCTCCGTCGTCACCGTGCCCCTCAAGGTCGAGGGCCGCCTGACCGGCTCCCTCGGCGTCGCCGCCGAGTCCCCCCGCCGCTACGGCAACGAGGAGGCACTGCGCCTGCAGTTCGCCGCCGACCGCATCGCCCTCGCCGTGGAGTCGGCCCGCCTCGGCGAACTGGAGCGGCTGCGCCGCGGCTCGCTCTCCTTCCTCGTCGAGGCCTCCGACCTCCTCGCCGGCACCCTCGACCGCGACCAGACCCTGGCCCTGATGGCCCAGATGACCGTCCCCACCCTGGCCACCTGGTGCGCCGTCTACACGATCGCCGACCAGAGCTCGGACCCCGAGCTCTCCTACGTCCTCCACGAGGACGAGGACCGCATCGACGGCCTCAAAGCCCTGCTGTCCAAGGTCGCCCCGCCCGACCCGGTCCCCACCCCCGGCGCTCGCGTCTGGACGGCCCCCACCGAGGCCGCCCACGCCGCCGCCCTGCGCACCTCCCTGCGCAGCCTCGGCCTCCCCGACGCCACGGGCGACATCCCGGCCCCCGGCCCCTCCCTCGCCACGGCTGCCGCCGTCGGCGGCGAGACCGTGGTCCTGCCCCTCGTCGCCCGCAACCGCGTCATCGGCATGCTCACCCTCGGCAAGCCCAGCGACGACCACTTCCGCCAGGAGATCCTCGAACTCGCCGAGGACCTCTCCCGCCGGGCCGCCCTCGCCCTCGACAACGCCCGCCTCTACAGCGAACGCACCGCCATCAGCCAGAGCCTCCAGCGCAGCCTCCTGCCGCCCGAGCTCCCGGACGTCCCCGGCGTGGAGGTCGAGGTCATCTACCGCGCGGCCGGCGAGGGCAACGAGGTCGGCGGCGACTTCTACGACGTCTTCCCCATCCGCGACGGCGCCTACGGCTTCGCCATCGGCGACGTCTGCGGCACGGGCCCGGAGGCGGCCGCCGTCACCGGCCTCGCCCGCCACGCCCTGCGCCTGCTCGCCCGCGAGGGCTTCGGCGGCCCCGCCGTCCTCCAGCGCCTCAACGCCGCCATCCTCGACGAGGGCGCCCGCAGCCGCTTCCTCACCCTCCTCTACGGGGAGCTGCGCCCACAGCCCGACGGCAGCGCGCTCCTCAAGGTCGTCTGCGCCGGCCACCCCCTGCCGCTGCGCCTGCGCCAGGACGGCACCGTGGAGCCCGCGGCGGACCCGCAGCCGCTGCTGGGCGTCATGGAGGACCTGGAGCTGTACGAGCAGACCGTCACCCTCGACCCGGGAGACGTCCTGCTGTGCGTCACGGACGGCGTCACCGAACGCCGGGAGGGCACACGCATGCTCGGCGACGACGGCCTGACGGACGTTCTGACGACGTGTACGGGCCTGACGGCCGGCGCGGTCGCGGCACGCGTTCTCCGCGCCGTGGAACGCTTCGCCGCCGAGCCCGCCTCCGACGACATGGCCATCCTGGCCATGCGGGTGCCGGAGCGTCAGGACCGATAAACGAAGAAGGCCCCCGCCGAATGGCGGGGGCCTTCTTTTTCAGAGCCCCAAAACGGAATCGAACCGTTGACCTTCTCCTTACCATGGAGACGCTCTGCCGACTGAGCTATTGGGGCCGGCAACGAGATAAAGCATACCCCACGTTCGCACTGGCTTTTGACCGCCGGACGGGGCCGCTCAGGTGGCTCAGACGGCTTAGGCGGCAGCGGGGAGCAATCCGCCGAGAGAGTTGCAGGCCGATACGAGCCGCTGGAGTTCCCGGCGCGACGAGGCCTCGTCCATGGGCAGGGCCAGACATTCGTCGGCGGCCCGCTCCGTCTCCGGAAGCCTCAACGTCTCCGGGAGCTTCAACTCCCGCATGAACGACGGCAGCCGGTGCACGGGCGTCTGTACGGGCACGTGGCACCGGACGCCACGGGCTCGCAGCGCCCGGGCGAAGGCGTCCCGGTCGGGCCGGCCGTTGCCGGGGACGCGGACGACGTAGGAGTCGTAGCGGTGCACGTACCCGGGGGCGGTCGCGGGTGTCACCACTCCGGAGAGACAGGCATCGAGGTAGGCGGCGTTGGCCCGGCGCCGGTGGAGGTCCACATGGTCGATGCGTGCGACGCATTCGGTGTGTTCGGTGTGTTCGAGGACGAGCAAGGCGCCGTCGACGGCTGCCTGCCGCAAGGCGGCCAGGTCGGCCGGGTGCCCGAAGAGGGAGACGGGCACGATGGCGGCGGTACGCGACGTCACCGCGCCGGCCACGGAAACCGGGTCGAGGCAGAAGGTGACGGGATCGATGTCAGCGAAGACGGGGAGGGCTCCGACCCTCCGAACGGCCTCGGCAGCCCCAGCAGTCGCATACGAAGGAACGATGACCTCGCTCCCCGCCCCCACACCCGCGGCGACCAGCTTCTCTTCAGTCCGCATGCCGGGGATGCTGCCCACACGACGTTAACCGGACGTGACGCCAGGTAGTTCATCATGAAAACAAAAAAGCTCTGACGCATGAACCGGGGTTCATACATCAGAGCTTTTTTGAATAATAGTTCGGCGGCGTCCTACTCTCCCACAGGGTCCCCCCTGCAGTACCATCGGCGCTGAAAGGCTTAGCTTCCGGGTTCGGAATGTAACCGGGCGTT